>NZ_JBTLRW010000007.1:0-344555 GCF_054483875.1 Paenibacillus sp. BAC0078 | reverse complement strand
GGGTACAATAGTCATCGAGTAGGGTTCCTCCTTGGTGGTTTCGCAATCCCGAGGATACCCTACTTTTTTGTTGCCTGGCTAGGCTCCAAATCTTGGTACACAACTTACTTTACGCCATCCATTCACTCTCTAACAACGGCATTTCTGCCGCTATTTCCGATCATTAGCCCTCAAAGAAAGAGAAAGAAAATCATATTCCCCTAAACAATCAAAAAATGGCGCCTGCACAGAACAGGAGCCATCTCAAAGTTGATGTGAATCTGGTTGCCAATTCTGCGGTTTCGATAATGGCAGATTGTATGTCTGTAACCTTTTATGTTGTGGATGGACATAGTATTACCGATTTCCGCCCAACCGTCTAGTATGTATCTCACCAGCACCATAGCAGTCCCCACATAGTAGTCTGCGGCTACTCCTTCCCTTCCGGGTGGCGGGAAACGAGTCTCACCAGGTCAAGCGTCAGAATCGACAGTGTCATCGAAGCGGGGTAGGCAAGATAACGCGGCTCCCACTCCGGGCTGAACTTCTCCTTGTACATCCGCAGGCCGGCGAACCCGTACCAGTGTCCGCCGCGCACAAATACCAGATGGGCCAGCTTCTCCTCCCGCAGCGCCCCGGAATTCTGGCCGACACTGGACAGCGGGGCATTGCCAAGGTTGAACCGGCGGTAGCCCTGCTCCTTCGCCCACTCCAGCAGACGGACAAACAAATAGTCCATGGTTCCATTCGGTGTTTTTTTCCGGTGGCGCATGAGGTCAACTGAAATCGTAATTCCCTTGTCATACCCCGGTGCAATGGAGGCAAAAGCCAGCACCTTGCCTGCCGCATCCCGCAGCAGCGCTACCTGTGCTAGCTGCAGATAAGACGGCTTGAACCAGCCGAGCGAAAAACCTTTTTCGCTGCGTCCGTTTAGCCACTCCCCGGAAACCCGGCGCAGCTCCTCAAGCAGCTCTGGGGAATGCGGCGCTTCCGCTATCTCGAACCTGTAATCCTCACGTTCGAAGCGGTTTTTCACACTCCGCAGATCCGAATTTTTTTTGCCGCTAAGTGTAAAATCAGCAAGAGAGATCATCGCCTCCTCACCGAGCTTGAAGAAGCGGTAGCCCTGCTCATGATAGACCGGCAGAAAGTCCGGGGTAGCCTGATAGAACACCACAGACAGACCGTATAAATCCGCAGCCTGCCGGAATTCGCTGATCGCTTCGCCTACCAGGGCACGGGGTCCCAGCGGATCACCCAGCACCACCAGCTTGTCCCGCGCTCTGGCAAAAGCAATCAGCACCTTGCCGCCCTGGGCCCAATAGAAGCTTTTGTCGCCCAGAAACAGCATATGGGTTAAGGCATTCCCCTCATTTCCCTCAAGAAATTGGCTTAGCCGCTTCATATCCTTGTCCGCCAGCAGTTCCTCCATCTTGTGCTGGGGCCGGAGGACTACCAGCATCGTCATCAGCAGCCAGGAGAGCACCAGCCCGCTGACCGCCGTAACCGCTACATTGCTGTGCCGGTGCAGCCACTCCGGGGGAATACCTACGGGGAGATGCTTCGGGAAGCCATGATGCACGTAGCTGCCCAGCAGGAAGTAAATAAACGCAATGGCAGAAGTCAGCACCAGCCACCAGATCGTGCTTTGCTTGCTGAACGGTACGCTGATCCGGTTGAAGCGGGCCCTGGATATCCAGAGGATGAGCGCTACAAGCAGCAGGAATAACGCTTCCTCGTAATCAAAGCCTTTCGTAAAGGTGAACACCGCCCCGCCAAACAGCAGCGCACAGGTCAAGATATACGCCCGGTGGACACGCAGCGAAATCCCGCGCGACAGAAGAATAAGCATGAAGCCGATCAATACGGATACATGATGTGAAATTCGCATCACCGGCAGAGAGAGCAGCTCCTCCGTTAACCGCAGCCGATACAGCAGCTCAGGCGTCGCCGCCGACAGCAGCAGGATCAGACCGCTGGCCAGCACCAGCTTGCCGAGCGCCCATATGCCAAGATCGCTCAAGAACGTATATTGGCCCGGCCAGCCCCAGATTTTCTGCCATAGATTAAGCGAAGGCTCGATGCCCACGTTACTCCGGTCAGAGCTTTTTTTACTCTGCAGTCCAATTTCCAGTGCAGCCATCACAAGGCCGATCAGCCACGGAATGAGATAATAGAACAGTCTGTAAATAACCAGAACAGCCATAGCCTTATCGCTTCCATAGCCCAATTGCGAAAGTCCGAGCAGGGCGATCAGGTCGAAGGCGCCGATGCCCCCGGGGGCCATACTTAGGATGCCTGCTATCGCAGCGATGACATAGATGCTGAAGACCGTAATGTAGCTGGCGCAGCCAAGCAGATGACTCGCAATGATGCAGAACGTGATTCCGGCGAACAGCCATTCCAGAAGCGATGCGCCGACCGAAGCCGCCACGGTGGTCCAAGGTGTTCGGCCCTGCCCCCGGTTAATCCATTTGGCAAACAGCGACGAACGCTGGATGATGATAAAAAGCGGCAAATAAAGCGCCATACCCCACACCGCAAACACCAGCCAACGGTGCGCGCGGAGCAGCTCAGCGGCCGGAAAAAATCCGAAAATATTGCCCCAGGATAGCAGTGACAGCCCTGTGATCATAAGCGGCGAGAGAAACACTATAGCCGGGGTCAGGACGGCAGTAGGCACACCGCTTTTTTTGTAAAGGAGCGTCCGCAGCCCAACCCCTGCCAGACCGGCAAAGCCGATCAGATTATTGAAGGTATTGGCAATCCACGAATAGCGGAACGTGCTCCAGTGGCTTATCTTCAAACGAAAATGCTGGCGGATCAAATAGTCATAAGCGCTCATCACAGCCACAGCGAGCAGGGCTGCCCCCATCATCTGTGCAATGGCCGCTGCGGGCACATGCTTCAGCTCGCGGATAATCAGACGGAGGTGTACCTTCTTCAGCTCATGCTGCCCCTCCAGATATACAAAGACTATAATAATCAGCGGAAAAAGCGCTCTGACCGCCCGCAGCCGGTAGATGGATATAATCAGCCTTACAATTTTGAAGCGTTCGAGCGATTGTTTTATCGAATGCATGACTTCTTTCTCCTGCCTTTACTGCCGGCTTGCACCCTTGTCCGGAGCCACCCAGCCGTGTTCATTCTTCCATTATACCAACACTATGAACAGAAGGCCCGTATAATGATCATCACTTAGGTTAGACACCCGGCAAAGGGCAATTCCCTGCAGCAGCCCGAAAAAAAGAAGACCCTGAACTATTGAACCGGAGCAATAAAAAAAGGACAGTCACCACGGCAAATGGCTGTCCTTTTTCTATGTACGCTGTGCCCGGGGTTACACCCGGATGTCAAATCTGCCTTCGCTGTTCGTGGTGGCAGTAGCGATCTCCTGCGCGCTGGCTGGAGCAAGCGCATTGCCGTTAGCCGACTTCTCAGGCGGCGGCGCACTGCTGCCTGCCGCAGAGGAACTGCTGCTGCTCTGCGATTTCTGCGCAATTTGCGCTTCGATCTGCTTGATCTGCTGCTGAAGCTGCTTGGTTTTGGTTTCCTTCGTTTTCTCGTCGTCCTTGCTGGATTGTACTTTCTCCAGGTCGGCTTCCAGCTTAGCTTTTTGCTTCTCCAGGGCGGCGGTATCGGTTGCGCTGGAGGAGGTGTACGAAGTGGAAGAGGCCGATGATACGGATGATATACTCATGCTCGTCCCTCCTTTCAATATCCAATATAACCCTTTCGAAGGAGCGGAACGTTAATTTGCGCTGAAAGTTTGCTGAAAGAACCGGACCAGTCCTTTACGGCTTATTTGCCTTTTTTCCCGCTGCAGAGCAGCAGATAGGCCAGTATAGAGCAGATGCCCGCTGACGCGATGACTACCGCCATCGGAAGCGCGGTTCTATCGCCGCCCAGTCCGACCAGCGGAGCCACGCAGCTACCGAGCAGCAGCGGCAGAAGTCCCAGCAGTGCTGAGGCGCTGCCTGCGGAATCCCCTTGATCCTGCATAGCCAGGGAGAAGCTGGTTGTGCCAACCATACCTACACTGGAAACAACGGCAAACAGGCAGATCAGGATCGGCAGCAGACCGCCGCCAGTCAGCACAGTCAGCAGCAGCAGAGCGCCGCCCGCCGTACACAGCAGCAGGCCGCTGACCAGGAGCTTGCGCTCACCGACTCTTCCGGCCAATCTGCCGGCCACTTGTCCCGAGATAATAATCCCCAGCCCGTTCACAGCAAAGATCAGGCTGTACATTTGCGGGGAGACGCCAAAAATATTCTGCAGCACAAACGAGGAGCCCGAAATATAAGCGAACATAGCCGCCGTAACCAATCCTTGAGTAAGCGCATAGCCCATGAACCGCCCGTTACGAAGCAGGATGCCGAAGGTACGCAAGGTTCCTTTCAGCCCGCTCTTGGAACGCCGCTCTTTGGGCAAGGTCTCGGGAAGCCGCAGCAGAATCGTGGCAAAAAAGATCAGCCCGGCGGCAAACAGCACCACGAACACTCCCTGCCACGTTGTGAATCGCAGAAGCTGGCCTCCGATGACCGGGGCCAGAATCGGCCCCAGCCCGTTGACAATCATCAGTAAGGAAAAGAATTTGGTTAATTCGGAGCCGCTGTAGAGGTCGCGCACTGCCGCCCGCGAGATCACTACACCCACTGAACCGGCAATCCCCTGGATAAACCGCAACACAACTAAAAGCCCGATTGAAGGGCTGAACGCACACAGTATTGAGGACACCGCATAGATGATCATGCCAATGAGCAGCGGTGTACGACGGCCATACACATCGCTTAGCGGCCCCGCCACCAGTTGTCCCGAGGCCAGCCCCAGCAAAAAGAAGGTCAGGCTAAGCTGCGCCAGCGCAGCCCCGGCCCCAAAATGCGCCCCAAGCTCGGGAAGCGCCGGCAAATACATATCAATGGACAACGGTCCAATCGCGGAAATGGCTCCCAGAATGACGGCGATTTGCAGCCGCTGCTTCCGCGATGGCCCTTCCGCCTCCAACATGCGACTATCAGTTTTTGTGATCATGATAAAAATGACGCCAACCTTTCTGTTAACAACCCTTAGGCCCTTTTGTATTTTGTATTCTTCATACTACCTGATGGCTGCCGGATTGTTCAATGCTTTTGTCACAGCTACGGTTACTGGTTGCACAAGAAGAAACGGCTTTGCCGTCCTCTGAAAGAGGTGGCGTCCGTTTCTCCAGAAAGATAAGGATAATTTGTAGCGTGAAACATATAAATTCTTATCTTTGCAAAAAACCGTCCGCAGGAGCTTCTAAGCGACATATATAGTCACTTATCGGCGGTCCTGCGGACGGCTATATGTTAAGCTTTGCCTGGTGTACCCCGCCCCTGCAGCCAATCTCTGGCGGCTTCGGCTTCAGCCGCGCTCAGGCGGTGGCCCTGATTGCCCCAGTGGGTGGTCACTTCAGCGCCAGCATCCTGCAGAAGCGACTCCAGCTCCCGGGTCTCCTCCACCCGGATGATCGGGTCATTGGTCCCCGCCCCAATGAAGACCGGGACTCCCTTCAGCGAAGGCAGCTTCAGGCCACGCAGCGGAACCATCGGGTGCAGCAGCACCGCTGAGCGGAAAATTCCGCCGTAATGGAACAGCAGGCTGCCGGCGATATTCGCACCGTTGGAGTAGCCTACAGCCACCAGGTTATCGGGATCGAAGCCGTACTTGGCAGCAGCCTCATCCAAAAACCCTTTAAGCTCATGGGTGCGGAAGACCAGATCCTCTTCATCGAAGATGCCTTCGGCCAGCCGCCGGAAGAAGCGCGGCATGCCGTTCTCCAGCACATTTCCCCGGACGCCCAGCACAGAAGCGCCGGGAGCGAGAAGTTCGGCCAGCGGCAGCAGATCACGCTCGTTGCCGCCGGTTCCGTGGAACAGGACAAGTGTCGGCAGACTTTCATCCGTTCCCTTGCGGAAGATATGGATCATCCCTGCTTCACCTCGATTTCACGAATTTCAAAAGGAGTCAGATTTTCTTCAATCAACGCGCGGTGCGGCTCGAACCAGGCCGGAAGCATCAGCTTTTGACCGAGGGCATCCGGAGCTTCATCACGGGCAAAGCCTGGAGGATCGGTTGCGATCTCGAAGAGAATTCCGCCTTCTTCCCGGAAGTAAATAGCGTTGAAGTATTGGCGGTCCTGAACCGGAGTCGGCTGATAGCCATGACTCTGGACGCGGCGGCCCCAATCCAGCTGCTCGGCATCGTCTTTGGCCCGCCAAGCAATGTGGTGGACGGTACCCGAGCCTCCGGCGCCATGCGGAACCGGCGTTGCCTTCAGGTCAATGATATTGCCAATGTCGCTAGTGGATCTGTAGCGGATATAACCGTCACCTTCAGCAATACGTTCGAGGCCCAGCGTGCGTGACAGGGTATCTGCTGTTTTGTCCGGATCTGTGCTGTAGAGAACGGCACCGCCGAAGCCTTTGATGGCATGCTCAGTTGGAACTCCGCCGAAGGACCATGTGCTCAGCGGACCATCTGCACGTTCCACAAGCTCAATCCGCAGCCCGTCGAAATCAGCGAATGAGAGATAGTTTTCTCCAATCCGGCTTACATGGGTAACCGGAATCTGGTAAGCGGCAAGCCGCTGCTCCCAGAAGCCCAAAGAGCCAACCGGCACCGCATAGGTGGTTACACCAACCTGGCCTCCGCCGATACGGCCTTTGCGTCCTGCCGCAAATGGGAAGAAGGTAATAATCGTTCCCGGCGCACCCTGCTCATTCCCGAAATAGAGATGGTAGACCTCTGGAGCGTCGAAGTTCACTGTTTTTTTCACAAGCCGCAGCCCGAGAATTCCGGCATAGAAATCGGCATTGCGCTGCACATCTCCAACAAAAGCGGTAATATGGTGAATCCCTTGGGTTTGCATAGTCATTAGTATAACCTCCTAAGTGTGGTGCGGTAGCTTGCCGCCCTAGATAAGACCAGAACAACCTTTTTTATATTTAAGCTAAGTTATCAGTTGAAAAAGAGTGCGTCGAGCGATATCGAACCCGGACCCGCGATTGCCACGCCTACAGCAACCACCAGCAGCGTCAGAGGGAACTCAACTCCGTTAGCTGTGGACCAGAATCCGTTGGGAGCATGCACCTTGACGATAGCGCCAAGCATGGCTCCGGCAATCAGTACAGCCGCCACCGGCGTCAGCAGCCCGGCTGCGAACAGCATGCCTCCGACAAGCTCCATCAGTCCCGCCAGCACCGCCATGAATACGCCCGGTTTAATGCCGATGGATTCCATCCAGCCGCCGGTTCCCTTCGGACCATATCCCCCGAACCAGCCGAACAGCTTCTGTGAACCATGCCCGATAAACGCAACCCCGATAAACAATCTCATCAATAACAATCCTACACTAACCATTTTGAACACTCTCCATTCTCTTGATTTTAATTATCTTAACCTTAAGATATTAGGTAAAAAAATTTTGGACTTCCTGTGATCTCCTGCAAATTCTCAATGCATAGGCATGATTGCTTGCCTCCATCTCCAACTCTCCCGCTAAAACTCCACTTGGCTTCAGCCCGGCTCTCCGCGCTTTGCTTCTGATCTTCGCGAAAAGCCTTATTCTACACGCCTTTGCCCAGCTTCTTCAGCAATTCAATCGCCTGACTCTTCTCTTGTTTATTTAAACCGCCCATCAAACTATGAATGGAGCTTGCATGACGGGGGAAAATATCATCGAACAGCTCGCGGCCCGCTTCCGTGATCTCCGCATAAGTTACCCGGCGGTCTTCATTGCATGGAACCCGTCTTAGCAGTCCCCTCTTCTCCAGCTTGTCGATGTTGTAGGTGATGCTCCCGCTGGTAACAAGAATCTTCCCGCCGATCTGCTGCAGTGGAATCCGGTTCCTATGATAGAGCACCTCCAGCACCATAAATTCAGCCGAAGCGAGTCCATGACTCTTCATATCCTTCACCGCCTGATCCATCAGGCTTCGGTATGCCTTGGACAGAACCACGAACAATTTCAGCGATGTCGCCTGATCCTCATCCGCCTGGCTTTCGGCCACCTTGCTTGCTGCCTCTTTATATTCACTCATCCTGCTCACCTCCCATTCGTTTTTTCATTTGTCTTTAAGTTAATTATCTTTAAGTTAAGATAAATATAATCCATTCTATATTCATTGTCAACACTTTCTTTAAAATTAAACAACTTTACCGTCCTCCGAAAGAAACGGCATTCGTTTCTCCAACAATAGAAGGATAATGGATATGTGAAATCCATGCTTTCTTCTACTTCAAAAAAAATTCGCCCGGTTTGACCTGACTTCTAAAACGGCGTATCCTTTTCCTTGGAAATGCAAGATACCTAGCCCGGGGAATGGGCGCCGGCTTAACAATAACTTGTACCAAATGAAGGGCTGACAACGCAGATTTATTAGTAAGCGGGACGCGGCTGTAAATGAAGCTGTCCGGCTCCAGGGTGATAGCGGATCTGCTGCATTTTGTACAGCAGAAGTCATTCAACAAAGGGCAAAATGCGGTTCTATTGCACTTTGTACAATCAAAGTTCGCGAAAAGCTTCCTTTTCGCGATGATCCGTTGATTCTATCCTGAAATAACGATGTCCGAACAGAGGACATTGTTATGGAAGCCTCGAATTTGGCGAAGCCAAATTGAGGGCCTTCTATGAAATTTCATCGTCTGAAGTGCCGCGAAAGAGCGGCATGGCTGTCTATTGTATGATCTGCAGCAGATTGCTTTTTTTGGGGTTGCTGGGGCTTATCTGCTGCATGTTGTGCAGCAGAATTCATTTAACGAAAGGCAAAATGCGGTTCTATTGCACTTTATACAATCAAAGTCCGCAAAAAGCTTCCTTTTGGCGCTTATATGTTGATTCTATTGTATGATCTGCAGCAGATTGCTTTTTTTGGGGTTACTGGGGCTTATCTGCTGCATATTCTGCAATAGATTGATTTCCCCGCTACCCGTACTCAATCTTATGTAAGTCTACATAGAAGCATTGCAGCTTCTCATGAGTTGGAGTTCGACACTATTACACTGGAGAATCTTCGTGCAAACAAGCGATATATGTACATGAGCACATTTATATAGAAGGAGGCTGAATGATGGAAGCATTCAATAGACAAGCTCCAGGTCCGCGAGGGAAAGCGGGGGATATGCCGCAGGCGCCGCGCATCCTGATTGTGACGGCTGTCGCGGCGGAGCGGGACGCGGTCCTGCGCGGCCTGAAGGGCAGCAGCAGGTTCCACGTCATTGCGGCGGGCGCCGGCACCGCCGCAGCGGCGGCGGGAACCGCCGCGGCACTGGCAGCCGGCTCCTACGGCTGCGTCATCAGCGCCGGGATCGGCGGCGGCTTCCCGGGCCGCGCGCCCGTAGGCTCGCTGGTCGTCGCCAGCGAGATGATTGACGCGGCCCTCGGCGCAGAGACGCCGGAGGGCTTCCGCAGCGCTGCCGAGCTCGGCTTCGGCAGCGTGTCCGTGCCGGCGGAGCGCGGCACGGTGCAGGTCCTTGCGGCCGCGCTTGCAGCGGCCGGGCTTGCGGTAAGCACGGGACCCGTGCTTACCGTGTCGACGGCGACCGGCACCGCCGGGACGGCCGCCGCTCTCGCCGCCCGCCACCCGGAGGCGGCGGCGGAGGCGATGGAAGGCCACGGGGTTGCCGTGGCCGCCCATGCGCTGGGGATCGCGGCGCTGGAGCTGCGCGCGATCTCGAACCCGGTCGGCCCGCGCGACCGGGCCGCGTGGAAAATCAATGAAGCCTTGGACATACTCGCGGCGGCGGCCGCTATACTTCAGGAGGTGCTGTAATGACAACAGGGCTGAATATCGCCTTTTCCCCTTGTCCTAACGATACATTTATATTCCATGCCTGGGCTCACGGCCTTGTGCCGGGCGCGCCCAAGCTGAATGTGACCTTTGCCGATATTGATATTACCAATAGTCTGGCTGCGGACGGTGCCGGACCCGAAGTGCTCAAAATCTCCTACGCCGCCCTCCCCTGGGTGCTGCAGCGGTATAAGCTTCTGCCCTGCGGCGGCGCGCTCGGACGGGGCTGCGGCCCGCTGGTGCTGACCCGCAAGGGAGCGGGCGCCATCAAGCATCCGGGTGAGCTGTCCGGGCGGCGGATTGCCGTTCCCAGCGAGCGCTCCACCGCGTATCTGCTGTTCCGCCTATGGGCGGCTCAGCAGGTGCCTGGCGGTCCTGCCGAAATCGTCGTCCTGCCCTTCGATGAGATCATGCCCGCGGTACGTGACGGGGAGATTGATGCCGGGCTGGTCATTCATGAAGCCCGCTTTACCTATCCGTCTTATGGCCTTAACCTGCTGACTGATCTGGGCAGCTGGTGGGAGGGCGACACCGGGCTGCCGATACCGCTCGGCGCAATTATCGCCCGCCGCGACCTCGACCACGAGGCCATTTCCGGCTGGATTCGCAGCTCGCTCCAATACGCCTGGGATCACCCGCATGATTCGCGGGAATATGTGATGGACCACGCTCAGGAGCTGTCACCGGAGGTTGCCAAATCGCACATTGATCTGTACGTCAATGAATTCTCGATGAATCTGGGCGAAGACGGCTATGCCGCCATCTCCGCCCTCTTGAACCGGGCCGCCGCTGAAGGCCTTGTTCCACCTATAGATCCGGCACTGCTGCGGTAGCGCTGCAAGCCAATTCGAAACTCAACGGCTCCTGGACAAGCTGCAACCAATCCCCGGGAGCCTGATTCTTTTACAGCTAATCTCACAGCTCAACGTTATGAAACCTACTCTATGATCTTGAACGTCCATCCCCTCGTTATGCCTTGAGCCGTGCTTATTTTTGGCCGCACATATTTATTTTTCCACCTTATTTATTGAACTATGCTTATTCACAAGGTCAACGCTCAGTATCCGTTCTCCATTCATTAAACGCTCTTTTCACATTTAAATTTGGTACCGGGCTTCAGACCGCATACAATAGACAGCCATGCCGCTCTTTCGCGGCACTTCAGACGATGAAATTTCATAAAAGGCCCTCAATTTGGCTTCGCCAAATTCGAGGCTTCCATAACAATGTCCTTCGGACATCGTTATTTCAGGATAGAAAGTAGACTAATACTCGTAAGGAGGATGTGTTGTGATTCCTAACGGCAACAGCAAGCCGAATATTGAACGCTTTTTGGGCTTTCAGGACGAATATGACCGCTACCGGCCCGAGGCTCCGCCTATGGTTATTGAATTACTGACCACATATCTGGGCCGCAGGCCTTCCCTCGTTGCCGATGTAGGCTGTGGAACCGGCCTGTCCACCTTTCTGTGGAAGGATGCGGCGGATGCTGTAACCGGAGTTGAGCCTAACCCCGATATGCTGGGCAAAGCGCTCGATAAGCTGCGTCATTTGGAGGATTCGGATCAATCGCTGTCCTTTGTGCAGGGTTATTCGAACCAGCTTCCTTTTGCAGGGGAGAGCGTGGATATCATCACCTGCTCGCAGTCCTTCCACTGGATGGACCCGTTCAGCACGCTGCAGGAAATATCCCGCTGTCTGCGCCCTGGCGGAGTGTTCGCCGCTTATGATTGCGACTGGCCGCTGGTGCTGCAGCCGGATATTGAAGCCCGCTACAATAGACTGATCGCTGGCGCGGATGATCTGCTTGCCGGGCTCCAGCCTGCCTCCGAGCAAGCCCACAAATGGGACAAGGAAGGGCATTTGGCCCGAATAAAGGCCAGCGGGGTATTTTCTTACGTGCGGGAAATTGTGTATCATCATACAGAGAGCTGCGACGCGCAGCGTTATGTCGGACTGATGCTCAGCCAAGGCGGAATCCAGACCGTGCTGAAGCTCGCTCCCGCCGCGCTGGAACAGGACATTGCCGGATTTACGGCAGACGTTGAACAGTTCTTTCAAGGCCGGACCCTGCCGGTGGTAATCAGCTACCGGATGAGAATTGGGGTTAAGTAGCCATTTTATAGCCGGCATATCTATCCATCCAGCAACATTTACTCTATACTAAAAGCAACGAGACGAAGAACGTCCCGGCCGCCCTCTAAGAGGGAAGCCGGGGCGTTTTCTATTTTTCCGGGGAGGGCGAGCATCTTGGAATTTGAAGAAGCGCATAAGCAATTTATTAACGGACATTTGTCTGGCAGACCTGCTGGAGAGCGGCGGGGACGTCTGGAGAGAGGGCATCGGCATGCCGAAACTTTGTTTTTGCGCAATGTCTGGTGGCCGCTGCGGGGGCATTTTACCGGGCTTCATCCTGAGTATGAGGTAACCGACTGGCGGGGAAGATCCTATTTCGCCGACTTCGCCTGGCTGCCCGGGTATGTAAAGCTGCTCATCGAGATCAAAGGCTATGCCTCACATGTACGCGATATGGACCGGCAAAAATACTGCAGCGAGCTGAACCGCGAAACCTTCCTGTATGCAATGGGTTATCATGTTATTTCGTTTGCCTACGATGATGTGGAGCAGCGGCCTGAGCTCTGCATGACCTTGCTGCGTATGGTGCTGGGCAGATATCAGCCCGCTGAATCGCCGGTGTCACCCCTCCAGCTTATGGAGCAAGAGGTAATCAGGTTGACCATTCGATTGGCACGGCCCATCCGCCCCTTGGATATTGAGCAGCATTTCGAAATTACCTACAAAACAGCGATCCGCCTCCTTCGCGGTCTGACTGAAAAAGGCTGGCTGCTCCCCGCTGCAGACGGCAAGCGGCAGAGAATCGTCCGCTATGAGCTGTCACGCGGGGTTTTGGAGTATTTTAGTTGATCCTAATAAGCAAAGCTGGCAGACCTGTGGCGGAAAGCATCTGCTGTTGGCCAGGTTTCCAGTTTCGTATGCGAATCGCTGGCTACTCATTTCGTTTGCTGGGCTACCAGTAACACATGCCGATTATTAGCTACTCACTCCAATTGCCGAGTTTCCCAGTAACGCATACCGGTTGCTAGTTCCTCACTCCGATTGCCGCGCTGCCAGTCACAAGTGCAAGTTACCGCATCAGCAGCCACCAACAGAATTAAGTGGAAAAAGGAAAACTAATTCGTGCGGTTTACCGTTTTTTCGATGATTAGGTGAAAAAAAGATACTTAATTCCCTCCACTTTCATCTATTCAGCGGTTTTGGGGTGATTTAAGTGGAGTTTTTCCACTAACCACCTCCGGGGAGGTAGCTCAGCAGAATTACATGGAGAAATTCCACCTAAGTGCCTCACTCCAATTGCCGGTTTTCCCAGTCACGCTTACCGGTTGCAGGTTTCTCACTCCGATTGCTGCGCTACCAGTCACGCATGCTGATTGCTGGCTACTCATTTCGTTTGCCGGGCTACCAGTAACGTGTTCAGGTTGCCATCATCAGCAGCCACCAACAGAATTATATGGAAAAAGGGAGACTAATTGGTTCGATTTTCCGTTTTTTTGACGATTAGGTGGAAAAAGGATACTTAATTCTCTCCATTTACTTCAGTTCAGCGATTTCGGAATGAATTAAGTGGACTTTTTCCCACTTGCCGGCACCGAGGAGGTTGCCATGTAGAATTATATGGAGAAATTCCAACTAAGTGACCCAGAGGTTGCCCATGTCCCATCTAACGCTACCCCGAGAATACCAAAGAGCACCTAAGCGCGGGATGCCCACGCTAGGGTGCTCTTCAACCAAGTAAGTATTTACACAAAGCCGCCGGAACAGGTACCTGTCTTCCGCATCACACCCTGCACCCGATTCCGGCCCCTCTCTCACCGCCGGATCAGGCACCCGCCTTATCCTGACATCCGCTCCTAAGCCTATCTCCCAGCGCCCCGCAATTTCAGCGGGCTCCACATACTTCCAGGCTAAATTACTCCCCGCTCCCTCACTTCTTGTTCATCTTGAACTTCAGGAACAGCTCGTTGTAGTGGGCGAGCATCCGTTTGCCGAGGTTGTCGTAGACCTCAAGGCGGTCGGTGATGTCCTTGGTCGGGTAGAAGCGGGTGTCGCCGGAGATTTCTTCCGGGAGCAGCTTCAGCGCCGGAACGTTAGGTGTGGAGTAGCCGACGTACTCCGCATTTTTGGCTGCCACGTCGGGACGGAGCATGAAGTTAATGAACTTGTGGGCTCCTTCCACGTTAGCCGCCGTGCGCGGAATGACCATGTTGTCGAACCATATGTTCGAGCCTTCCTCCGGCACCACGTAATCCAGCTTATCGTTATCGTCCATGATTTCCGAGGCATCGCCCGACCACACGATTCCAACTGCCGCCTCTTCGTTCGCGAGCATCATCTTGACCTCATCGCCGACAATCGCCTTTACGTTAGGTGAGAGCTTGTTCAGCTTGGCCAGCGCTTCCTGCAGATGCTCCTCATTCTTGTCGTTGACGGAATAGTGCAGGCTGTTCAGCGCCATGCCCATTACCTCACGGGCTCCGTCCACCAGGAAAATATTATTCTTCAGCCTGCTGTCCCACAGGGAATTCCAACTGCTGAAGTCCATGCCTTTTGTCATTTCCGGGTTGAAAATGATACCGACCGTCCCCCAGAAATAAGGCACCGAGTATTTATTGCCGGGATCAAAAGACAAATCCATAAACTGCTTGCCGATATTGGCCAGGTTCGGAAGCTTGCTTTTATCCAGCGGCAGCAGCAGATTCTCTTCCCGCATTTTGGCAATGGCATAGTCAGACGGAACCACGACATCGAAGGTGGTCCCCCCCTGCTCGACCTTGGTCAGCATGGCCTCATTGGAGTCGAAGGTCTGATAGATGACTGTAATTCCGGTCTCCTTCTCGAACTCCTTGAGCAGCTCAGGCTCAATATAATCGCCCCAGTTATAGATAGTCAGCGTATTCCCGCCGGTATACCCCTCGGCCGAGTTCAGCCGCGAAGCGAGAAACATCAGCCCGAAGGCAACGATGAGAATCGCCAGAAAAGCATTCACAAGCTGCTTCATCTAGGCACCCCCATTTCAGCGGCGGACTCAGCAAGCGGAGCTGCCGGACGGTGTTTGCGGCGATTCAGGAAGTAATACCCGATCACCAGCAGAATAGTGAAGAGGAAGATCAAGGTTGATAGTGCGTTAATCGACAGCGACACCCCTTGCCGCGCCCGGGAGTAAATCTCCACCGACAGCGTGGAATATCCGTTGCCCGTAACGAAGAAGGTCACCGCAAAGTCATCCAGCGAATACGTCAGGGCCATGAAGAAGCCGCTGAATATCCCCGGCTTGATGATCGGCAGAATAACCTTCGTCAGCACATCGCGGCGGCTCGCTCCAAGGTCGCGGGCGGCATCTGTCAGTGTCGGGCTCATCTCCTGCAGATGCGGCAGGATCATCAGCACGGCAATCGGCACGCTGAACGCCACATGCGAGAGCAGCACAGAAGTGAAGCCGAGCTTGATACCGACTATCGTGAACAGGATCAGGAACGAGGCCCCGATAATCACGTCCGGGCTGACGATCAGCACGTTGTTCAGCGAGAGCAGCGTATTTTTCGCGCGGCGGTTGCGGGTGCGCTGAATGGCTAGTGCGCCGATAATCGCAATCAGCGTAGCAATGGCCGAAGAGAGCAGCGCAATCACCAGCGTATTAATGACAATAATGATCAGCCGTGTATCCTGAAGGACCTCGCGGTAATAATCCAGCGTAAAGCCTTCAAATTTATGCATCGTGCCCCCGCTGTTGAAGGAGTAGTACATCAGATACAGGATCGGTACGTACAGTACGATGAAGACCAGCACCAGATAGAGATTCGCGAACCCGTTTTTATTCCTCACTGGCGTACCCCTCTCTTCGATCCGCCCGTCAGCACCATGAACAGCGCCATAATCACGATCAGGAAAACCGCAACCGTGGAGCCCATGCCCCAGTCCTGCGTCACGAGGAAATGCTGCTCAATCGCTGTACCCAGCGTGATGACGCGGTTGCCGGCAATGAGGCGTGTAATCATAAACAGCGACAGCGCCGGGATGAACACAGCCATACAGCCGGAGCGCACCCCCGAAATCGTCAGCGGAAAAATCACCCGCCGGAACGTCGTCCACCCGGAAGCGCCCAAATCGCGCGCCGCATCCACCAGCGATAAATTCAGCTCCTCCAGGGCGCTGAAGATCGGCAGAATCATGAACGGGATAAAAATATACACCGACACAAACACAAAGCTGAATCCCGTAAAGAGAATTTGCTGTTCTCCAATGCCAAGCAGATCGAAGAAATTGTTGACCGGCCCGAAGGTGCCGAAGATGCCGATGAAGGCATACGTCTTCAGCAGCAGATTAATCCACGTTGGCAAAATAATCAGCAGCAGCCACAGCTGCTTATGCTTCGTCCGGGTCAGCAGATAGGCCGCCGGATAAGCCACGAGGAGCGAGAACAAAGTGATCAGGAAAGCATACCAAAAAGAATTAAGCATCATTCTCATATACACCGGCGTAAAGAAATTCACGTAGTTATCCAGTGTTAAATGCCCGTCCAGGTCAAACAGGGAGTAATATATGACCAGCAGCACCGGGGCTATGACGAACAGCGCGATCCATAAGTAATAAGGGATGAGATAATACGACCGGCCCTTATTCTTCATGGCTCTCCACCTCGCCGTAAGCTTCCAGACGTTTGTCGAATTCTTCCTCCGTCTCACCGAAACGCATAACATGAATCGCTTCCGGATCAAAATAAAGCCCAATCTCGCTGCCAACCTCCGCCTTGCGCGTGGAATGCACCAGCCATTCATGGCCGGATTCATCGTAGCAGCTAATCTCGTAATGCACGCCCCGGAACAGTTGGGAATCTACACGCACGCGCAGCTTGCCCTGCTCAAGTCCGGTAATCTCCAGATCCTCAGGGCGAATAACGATTTCTACCGCTTCATTTGGCCTAAGCCCGGCATCCACACATTCAAAGCGGTGTCCATTAAATTCCACCAGATAATCCTCGATCATTACACCCGGTACAATGTTCGACTCGCCGATGAAGTCGGCCACGAAGCGGTTAATCGGCTCATCATAAATATCATTGGGCGTGCCGCTCTGCTCGATCAGTCCGCCGTTCATGACAAAGATCCAGTCCGACATCGCGAGCGCCTCTTCCTGGTCATGGGTTACGAAGATGAAGGTAATGCCCAGCCGCTGCTGCATTTCCCGCAGGATATACTGCATTTCCGTCCGCAGCTTCAGGTCAAGCGCCGACAGAGGCTCGTCCAGCAGCAGCACCTGCGGCTCGTTGACGATGGCACGGGCAATCGCCACACGTTGTCTTTGTCCGCCGGACATTTCGGTGATGGCGCGTTGATCATAGCCGGTCAGGTTGACGAAGCGCAGCGCCTCCTGCACCTTTTGCGCGATTACATCCTTCTTAAGCTTCTTGATGCGCAGTCCAAAGGCCACATTCTCGAATACGTTCAGGTGCGGAAACAAGGCATAGTCCTGAAAAACCGTATTGACCTGCCGCTCGTTGGCGGGAATGTGGTTGATAAGCTGGCCGTTCATCATAATAGAGCCTTCAGTCGGCTCGGCAAAACCGGCGATCAGCCGCAGAATCGTCGTCTTCCCGCAGCCCGAAGGGCCAAGCAGCGTATAGAATTTGCCGCGTTCAATTTCGAAGCTGACTCCCTTTAATACGGGCTCTTCGTCGTCATATTGTTTAATGACCTTATCAAAAGAAATAATAGTGCCTTCCGGGGTAGCTATAGCTAACAACCTCCCTTGTCATATGTAGTTTGATCTATTTTATCCGCTCCTTGCGGGAGATCATCCGAATGATGAGCATGTCCAGCGCGTGCAAGTGACAATTCCTTCCTTGCTTCGACATTCTTTCATATTATACAGCATAAAGGTTTAGCCCCATATATGCGATAACATACTTTGTAAAAAGCCGTAGCGTAAACTTAACAAGTTCGTAAAAATTAGTGCTCTCCAGCCCTATTTTGCGGTGCTATAATGAAAACGTCTGAAAAAGAGTTTCATTTTTCTTTACAATTCCGAAATTTTCTTAATATTCCGAAAGAAGATGACGTCCATGAACGAAGGCTTACAGGACCGCCTGGAGAAATTCGGTCTGTCTTTATATGTGATACGTGTTACAGTGGCTGCCTCTCTTTCCTGGCTCACAGTAAACACACTCTATCACGACAGCTACTTATATTTCGCCCCGCTGGCCGCGATTCTGATTACGCAGGGAAGCGTCAAGGCCTCCTTTGAAAAGGGCGTTTACCGCATGACCGGCGTTGTGCTCGGCGGAATCGTCAGCATGATTGTGGGCCGCTTCTTCCATGTTGGCGCACTCTCCATTCTGCTAATGCTGCTGATCGGGATCGGGGTTGCCACAGCGTGCCGGATCAATATTCAGGCCATCTCCCAGGTCGGCGTAACTTCTGTTCTGGCACTTACCTTCTATAATGGTCATTATATCGAGTGGCGTGTAGCCGAAACCCTGATTGGAGTAGCAATTGCTCTGATCATCAATATGATTATCGTTCCGCCCAAGGGGTTCGTCAAGGTAAAAAGCTTGGCACTGGAAGCAAGCCTGCTGCTGGCAGATGCCTTGAGCGGCCAGGCGGCCCGCGGAAGGGAAGCAGCTCAGGCCTCGGACGCACTGGGACGCTCCGCAACACTGCTGGGCAAGAGTGAACAGCAGCAGAAGGAGCTTCATTTTACTATTACCCATTATCAGTGCCGCAGTGAGCTGCGCGGATTATCACAGGCAACCGGACATCTCAAGAAAATTCATTCCTATGTAAAAGAAATCCGCACAGACATCACGCTGCTGCCTTCGCATTATGCTGCAGCCGATTGGATGGCCGAGGTCGTAACAGCCACCGCAGACTGCATCGCACTCTATGGCTCCAAGACCTTGTCGGACAACGAGTGCCAGCGTTCGCTTCCCGAAGCGCTGCACCGGGCCCGTGATCTTCAGCTGGCCTGTTTCTCCGACCTGCAGGGGCAATGCTCCCTGACCACCTTGCGCGATCTGGGTGCGGTCTTCTCCCACCTGAACCGGGTGCTGGAAGAAATTGAGCAGGCTGACTATCTGGTGATGTCGGCCGCGCCGGTGAAGGCCAAATCTGAAGCCGCACAAGCCGTACGCTTCGCACAAAAAGGACTCTCCCACAAGCTATAAGCTTGGGAGCGTCCTTTTTTCCTTTCCCTCAATCCTCACCTTCCTAATTTATGTCAATAAACCAACAATTATCTGCATTTTTCATAATTTATGCCTGAATTCTATTATTTCAGTTGAAAAATCGCTACTTTAGTACTAGAATTAATGTTGTTTGAAGAAGTTATTTTTGAACTCAATACCAGTATTGACCACTTTTGTCGATAACAGTCGATATAGATTACCTCATGCTGAGTGTATATC
Source organism: Paenibacillus sp. BAC0078 (assembly GCF_054483875.1). NCBI lineage: Bacteria > Bacillati > Bacillota > Bacilli > Caryophanales > Paenibacillaceae > Paenibacillus > Paenibacillus sp. BAC0078. The sequence goes on along the minus strand of NZ_JBTLRW010000007.1, from coordinate 325,286 downwards.
ATTGATCTATTCCTAAAAGCAAACTGCCCGAAAGGGCAGGACGCAAAGCTATGGGCTTAAGAATGCATCAACACCGCATTTAAGGCTGCCAGGCTGCTGCTAATAGAGACACCATCAGGTCGGGTTCACGGCTCCATGATGTTCTTTTCTGTACAGATGACATTGATTATACGAAAAGCGAGGTTACACGAATGGCGCAGCATATTATGGAACGGTCACGGTATGAGTTCTTTGCTTCCATGCTGCTTGGGAGGCCCGATCTCCTGAAACTTTACTCTGTGGATGCTCAGGCATTTACCGGGACAGACAGAGATAAGAACGGCGTCATCATCATCCAGAACAACGAAATTTTTATCACCTCACCTCTGCCTGGCGGCAAGCCGGCTGTAATCTCCGCTCTCCATCCTGTAATCTTGAAGATAAACCAGCAGACAATAACAGCTCCAACTCAAGTCACCGCCTGCGACCAAATAAGCTGGGATATTTGCGAGAAGCCGCAATACCAGATTACCGTATCCGATGACAAGCTCAAAGTATACTTTACACTTTACCGTGCTGAAAAGTACGCCTGGAACCTGGTCAACACCCCTGCCTCAGCCAATGTTACTGTGCGGGCCGAACTGAACCGTGATGTGGTGCTGTCCACACTTTCAATAGAACAGATTATAGCCGGCTTTGAGAAAAGCCCCCTCATAGGCAATCTTAACATTCCGGCACTTTACGAAGAGCTGAATAACCCTACATATCTTCCTGTATGCATTGCCGAAGGCAAAGCTCCCGTTCCCGGCACGGATGCCAGTCTCGAGCTGCTGTTCCCGGAGAATCTGGCGAATGAATTCAACCGGGGAGAGCAGACGGCAAAAGAAACCGAACACCAAGGATCACCCGCTATCCGGGAAGGTGAGGTGTTCGCCCGCAAACTGCCTCCGCAGGAGGGGCTGCCTGGCTTTGACGTGTTCGGATATGTGCTGCCGCCACCGCCGCCGCAGGACATTACACTTATAGCCGGAGCATATGCATCGCTGCAGCCAAGCGGTGAGATTACTGCCCAACGTAATGGCAGACCACGCATAACGGGAAGCGGAAGCTTCGTCAAAACCGTTGATTTTCCCGAAGCACATATTATCCCTGAGGATGGCGAGCCCGCGGCCGGGACAATTATGTTCCCCGGTGATGTGGTTGTGCTCAGAGACATAGAACAACATACAGTGATTGAAGCGTTGGGAAACGTCTACATATACGGAAATGTCTTTAACTCTACAATTACTGCCACGGGCAGTATTTTGGTCCGGGGCAAGGTTGTGGACAGCGGACTGTACGCAGGGGCATTCGGAGTAATGCACAACCGCCTGTGCAGCTTCTCCAAGCTGCTCATGCAAGAGGTCGGCGGGCTGAGAGAGGCTGCCAGGCTGCTGGCAGAGACCGTCGAGTCGGTGCAGCGAACCGTGAAATACGGACTGGTTGTCTTGCTCCTGCTGGAGAATAAATACAACCACCTTCCAGCTATGATCAGCAATCTGCAAGAGCTGCTTGCCGGCATGAGCCCTGCCTATCCGCAGGATACCGAACCGCTTAAGCGCATGCTGGATATTTTCCTGCATCCCGGCCGATTTACCAGATTCTTTACGGATAACGTGCTGAGTTCCTTCGAGAAGCTGCTCATGGATTTCTATGACGGAATCGCCTTTTTGCAGGAAGAGAACGTTCGTATTGATATCGCCGGGTCTCACGGCAGCATCATCAAATCCGGCGGCAATCTGCATATTCACGAGGAAGGCATTACGAAGAGCAAGCTGTTCTCCTCCGACAATATTTATTTCGAGCGGCAAAATTCGGTCTGCGAGTACTCTACCGTAGAAGCAGCAGGCAATATCACAGCACAGACGGTTGGCCAGGATTCGGCTTCTGCATCCGCGCTGCTGGCAGGCGGGAAAATTACAGTCTGCAGAATCTGCAACACCTCAGTAACCGTTGGGGAATATTCCGCAGCGATTACTGCACCGGAGGAGGGGCTTGAGTTCACAGCAGAAAGCCTGCAGCAGAGAAATCAGGCCGACACAGCTTCCCTTGCCGCTGATTGACAAGGCCGCTTTTTCAATATGTGTGGAGGTATTTATAATGAATAATTCATGGTTTACCGTTCAGCAAATTGATGAAGCCACCTTCGCAATTAGTGAATACGGGCATTGGGAGAAGGTGCATTCCTTTCTGCTGCTGGGGCAGGACAAGGCTGCGCTGATCGACACCGGGCTCGGAATTGGCAATATCAGAACCATCACCGACACCTTAACCCGCCTGCCGGTTGAAGTTCTTACAACACATGTACATACGGACCATATTGGGAGTCACGGGGACTTTGAGCGGATTTTTGTTCATGAGGGGGATCTCGATTGGCTGGTGCACGGCATCAAGGGCCTGTCCACCCGGCAAATCCGCCGGGATATCAGCAGAGATATTACCCAGCCGACGCCAGACGGCTTCGATCCGGAGACCTACAAGCCTTTTCAGGGAGAGCCTGCAGGACTATTGCACGATGGAGACAGGATTGATCTGGGCGGAAGAACCTTGACCGTATATCATACGCCGGGCCATTCTCCGGGACATGTTGCTTTTTTTGATGAGACACATGGATTTTTGTTTACAGGCGATCTGCTGTATGACGAGACCCCGATCTATGCTTTTTACCCTTCGACCAGCCCTGTCGATTTGGTTCATTCGCTGGAACGAATAGCAGAAATTGAGGGTATCCGCACAATCTATGGATCGCACAACACCCTCGGCCTTGACCCGGAGATTTTAACGGAAGTGAAGCGGGCGGTGCGGTTGCTGCGGGACAATGATCTGGTCCGTTTCGGCACCGGCCTTCATACATTTAACGGCTTCAGCATACAGTTCTGAGTTCGTACAGGCTCTCTAATACTGCGGTCTATCCATATCGAATGTCCGGCCGATGGCCGCATAGGTTGCTCCAGCGAGACGGCTGACCGGCTTTAGCTTCGCAGCATCAATCCGCCCGTTATGAATCAGTTCATCCTCCACGTAGAAGCCCAACACTTCACCGATAATCATATCGCAGTGTCCCAGCTCCACATGCCGCGTGAGGCGGCATTCCATCGCGATTTTGCACTCTGCAACACGCGGAACCTTGACCATTTGCCCCGGAACCGGTGTTAACCCGGCCAGCTTAAGCTCGCTGATGCCTTCCGGCGCATTTATGGAGGTGTGGTTGATGGCGGCGATATTATCCTCATCCACGATATGCACCACAAACTCCCCATTGCCAAGAATATTGCTTGCCGTGTGTTTCATCTCTCCACTAGACTTCCGCACACAAGAGAACATAATCATCGGCGGCTCATCGTTCACAATATTAAAAAAACTGAATGGCGCAGCATTCACGACCCCCTGCTCATCTATTGAAGTAACAAAGGCAATCGGTCTTGGGATAATGCTGCCGATCAGCAGCTTGTAATTGTCGTGCGCGGTTTGTTCAGCAGTGCGGATATACATAAAGCACCTCCATTTTAATTGGGTACACGTCTTACCCTTCGGCTTATCCTTACATTAACCAGAATGATGCTGCTTACGATAAGCACCATGCCTATGATCAGATTCAAGGTAATCCGCTCATGCAGCAGGACCACACTTGAACCGATAGAAATCAGCGGAATCAGAAAAGTGAACGAGCCAACCTTCCCCGCTTCTCCCTCCTTGATTAGATTGAAGTATACCATCCAGCCCAGGGCAATGACAAAAACCGAGATAAACAGTGTGTTCACAATAAAGGCCTTGTTCCAGGTTATTTCCGACCAGCTCTCAGTGGCCGATCCGGCTGCCAGCAGAATGATGCCGCCTATAGTAATCTGCATCGCTGTCATCCACAGCATATCAACCCGTGCGGCATTGCGTTTCGTATAGACAGTCGCCAGTGCCCAGCTTAGTGCGCTCGCCAGAGCCAGCAGAATACCCGGAACCGAGATGCTGCCGGTAAAGCCGCCGATACTGAGCGAAGCCACCCCGAGAAAGCCGAGCAATAAACCCGCCAATTTCAGCCCGTACATGCTCTCGCCCAGCCACATCCAGGCAAAGATGCCCAGCAGCACCGGCTGCAGGAAGACAATGGCCGAGAACAGGCCGGAAGGCACATACTGCAGGCCGATGGTCTGGAAGCCATAATAGAAGACAATACTGAGAAAAGCCGAAATCAAATAAACCGGCCACAGCTTGCTGAAATGCAGCTCCTTCCGCTTCGGAAACGCGGCGGCGATGAGAATCACACCGGCGATAACCGTGCGGATGCCGGCAAACAGCAAGGGCGGGGCGTAATTTAAGGCGATTTTGGAGAGAGGCCAATTGATGCCCCAGACAATGACCAGAAAGATAAGCAAAGCTATGGTTTTCTTCTGCTGCTGCATTGATTCACCTCTTGTTCTATTTTCATACCAATGATACAGTAAATATAATCATAATTGAAATGCATAATACTCATGAGGGGCATACCGAATTCGATATGAATAACAACCAAATTCGTCTGTTTGTCAAAATTGCTGAAACCGGCAGCTTCACCAAAGCCGGGCAGGACATGAATATGACCCAGCCTGCGGTTAGCCGGGCCATTTCTGCGCTCGAAGACGAGCTGGCGGTGAAGCTGCTGCTGCGCGACCGTCGCAGCGGCCTTATGCTTACCGATATCGGCAAGCGTATCCTCATTATTTTCCGGGAAATTATCATCGGATATGACAAGGTGGAGCAGGAAATCGCTGCCGAAAAAGGACTGGAGAAGGGAGTGATCCGTATCGGGGCTTTTCCGGTCGCGGCTGCCCAACTGATCCCGAGAATAATCCGCTCAATCAGCGCCAGATACCCCGAGATCGAAATCAGTCTGTCCGAAGGCACGGTCGCCGAGGTGAAGGAGTGGCTGGCAGCGCGTGTGATTGATGTCGGGTTGATTATTCCGCCGGATGACGAGTTCGATACCGTCCCGCTCTTTCGTGAGAAGCTGTATGCTGTGCTTCAGGACGACCACCCGCTCCGGGATAAGCATGTCATCTGCGTGAAGGACCTTGAGGACGAGCCGATGCTGATCTGCCGATCCGGCTACGAGCCTCCGGTCGTGGACCTATTCCGCAGAGGCGGCAGCAGCCTGAAGGTGAAATATGAGGTCAGCAGCTTCCTTACGGCGCTGAATATGATCAAGGAAGGGCTGGCAGTCGGCGTAATGTCCGAGCTCTCGCTGCTCTCCTTGCCGCCTAATGTGATCATCCGGGAGCTGTCTCCCGATGCTTACCGGGACATTCATCTTGCCGTTAACTCTCTGGATGAGCTTTCGATAGCTGTCAAGCTGTTCATGGACACCGCTCTGGAGCTTGCCGGGAATCCGGAGACCACCGTACCGTCTGTGACTCAGGCGAAAGACCACTAATTATAGGAAGAGGAGTGCATTCATATGAAATACAATCGTTTGGGCAACAGCGGACTGCAGGTTTCCGCACTTGGACTTGGCACCAATGCCTTCGGCAAAAGAGCCGACGAGCAGACCTCAATTGATATCGTCCATACCTCGCTGGACCAGGGCATTAACTTTATCGACACGGCTAATATTTATGCCGGCTCCGAATCGGAGAGAATCATCGGGCTGGCGCTTGCAGGCAGACGGCAGGACGCTGTGCTCGCCACCAAAGCAGGACTGCCGAAGCACGCAGGCCCGGGGGGAAGCGGCTCTTCCCGCCACCATCTGATGCTGGAGCTGGAAGGCAGCCTGCGCCGTCTGAAGACAGACTACGTTGATCTGTACCAGATTCATACCTTCGATCCTTATACGCCGCTGGAAGAGACGCTGCGTACACTTGACGATATGGTCTCCTCAGGCAAGGTGCGCTACATCGGCGCTTCCAATTACGCAGCCTGGGAGCTGATGAAGGCGCTAGGCATCAGTGAAGCGCGCAACCTCGTCAAATACGTCTCGATTCAATGCAGCTACTCCCTTGCAGACCGCACACCTGAGGTCGAGCTGCTCCCCCTCTGCCTGGACCAGGGCATTGGCATCATTCCCTATTTCCCGCTTGCCGGAGGCATTCTCACCGGCAAATATGCCGGGAACGACGCTCCACCCGCTGGCTCCCGGGCGGATACCGATCCAAGCTTCAACCGATTCCTCACTCCTGAGCGAATCGAGCTCGGCAACCAGGTAAGCGAAATCGCCGGGGAACTGGACACCTCCCCCACGGCGCTCTCTTTGGCCTGGCTGATGACCAGACCTGCCGTATCTACCGTGATCGTCGGGGCTACACAGGTAACGCAGGTGCAGCAGAACCTGCAGAGCGTCTCCGTACAGTTGGGTACGCAGACGCTGGACAAGCTGGAAGAGGCCAGCAGCAGCTTCCGCAGCGGCGAGCCGTTTGCCTTCTACCGGCTGCCGTAACGGCTGCGGCCGGGAATAGATGCGGCCGGTTGGGCGGGGCGTCAACAACGGCATTTTTGCCGTTGTTCCGCCCAGTTCCCGCTGGCGGCGCTTCAACAACGGCACTTTTACCGTTATTTCCGATCAAACCGACCGGTCACGCCCCTAGCCAAAAAAGCGATACCCCAGACAGAGTGGGGTATCGCTTTTAGCTTTTTGCGGATACAGGGGTCTTATACCGCTGCAATAAATTTCTCCATATCCTCTTTCACAGTTGTGATTCCGCTGATGCCAAAGTTGTCTACCAGTACCTTCGCCACGTTCGGGGAGAGGAAGGCCGGAAGGGTAGGACCGAGATGAATATTTTTCACGCCCAGGTACAGCAGCGCCAGCAGCACAATAACCGCCTTCTGCTCATACCAGGCAATGTTGTAGGAGATCGGCAGATCGTTGATGTCATCCAGCCCGAAGACTTCCTTCAGCTTCAAAGCAATTACAACAAGGGAATAAGAGTCATTGCACTGTCCGGCATCGAGTACACGGGGAATCCCGCCAATATCGCCAAGCGGCAGCTTGTTGTATTTGTACTTCGCGCAGCCCGCCGTAAGGATCACTGTATCTCCCGGCAGCTCTGCGGCAAAATCCGTGTAGTAATTCCGGCTCTTCATCCGTCCATCGCAGCCCGCCATGACGAAGAATTGCTTGATCGCGCCGCTCTGCACGCCCGCTACTACCTGGTCAGCCACGTTCATTACAGCAGCATGTGCGAAGCCGCCGACAATCTCGCCGGTCTCAATTTCAGTTGGAGCCGCGCAGCTCTTGGCTTGCTCGATGATCGCGGAGAAATCCTTCACACCGTCTGCACCTGGTACAATGTGCTGCACCCCTGGGAAGCCGGTATTGCCCGTTGTGTACATGCGTGCTTTATAGCTATCCTTCGGCGGCACAATACAGTTCGTGGTCATCAGAATCGGGCCGTTAAAGCTCTCGAATTCGCTCGTCTGCTTCCACCAGGCGTTGCCGTAGTTCCCTACGAAGTGGCTGTACTTTTTAAAAGCCGGATAATAGTGGGCCGGAAGCATCTCACTGTGCGTATACACATCCACGCCGGTTCCCTCAGTCTGCTTCAGCAGCTCCTCCATATCCTTCAGGTCATGCCCACTGATCAGAATCCCTGGACGAGTCCCAACACCGATATTCACCTTGGTGATTTCCGGGTTGCCATAAGTCGATGTATTCGCACGGTCAAGCAGCTCCATTACAGCAACGCCCAGCTTGCCGCACTCCATGACGAGGGCCGTCAGCTCTTCGCCGGTGAGTGTGTCATCCAGCACTGATGCAAGACCCTTTTCCATAAAAGCGTGCGCGCTAGATTCATGATATCCCAGCACCGCCGCATGCTCCATATAAGCTGCCATGCCCTTCAGTCCATAGGTCAACAGCTCACGCAGGGAGCGGACATCCTCATGCATCGTAGAGAGAACGCCTACAGTTCCCGCCTTAACGAGCAGTTCTTCGTCCGTGCCGGCAGTCCACAGAGCCGCATCATGCCCGGCCAAAGGAACCACTGTATCTGCAGCCTGCAGCTTGTTTTTCCACTGGTCACGAAGCGCGAGCCCCTCTCTTATTCTTGCTGTGAAGCTTTCCGGGGTGAAATTCGCATTGGTAATGGTTGCGAACATACTCTCTATAATAAACTTCTCTGTGGCTGAATCCGTGATTCCAAGCTCGCGGCCGCACCGTGCAAAGATGGAAATGCCTTTTAGCGTATACAGCATAAGATCCTGGAGATTGGCCACATCGCTGGTTTTACCGCATACACCCTGAATGGTGCAGCCCGTTCCTTTAGCCGCCTCCTGACATTGAAAACAAAACATTTCGCTCATTTCATCACTCCTTAGGATGTAGTCTACCGGGACAGAATGCTTCTTCAGCCCGCCTTTACAGGTACAGCTAATTGTAGTAGACTTTCGCCATACAATCGGTAACGGTTGTTACCGAATAATTAAACTTTGGAGGAAATCTATGAAGCCTGACCCAGCTCAGCTGCATAACTGTTTGATTTTTCGGGGGAAGTCAACGGAAGAGATCGAGTCACTGCTGCAAAAAATGATGTACACGGTCAGCAGCTTTCACAAAAATGCCATAATCATGGCTGAAGGCGACACTGTGGAACGGCTCGGCATCGTGCTCTCCGGACGGGTTGAGGTACAGAAAAACCATCCTACCGGCAGCAGTGTAACCATTGCCCATCTGAGTGAAGGACAAACCATCGGAGAAGCGGTGCTGTTCCGCAGAGAAAATATTGCTCCCGCCACAGTAACCGCCTCAGTTCCCTGCTCGATGATGTTCATCAGCAAGCAGGAGCTACTGCACATGTTCACGCTTGATACAGATATGCTAACCCGTTTTCTTGAGAATCTGTCGGAGCGTCTGGTGCTGGTCAACCGGAAGATTCAGATTCTATCCGCCGGACCGCTCAGACGGCGGATTGTGGATTTCCTGCTGGAGCAGGCGGAACTGCAAGCCTCCGACCTGATCCGGCTCCCTTTCAGCCGAAAGGAATGGGCCGAGCATTTGAATACCGCGCGCCCATCGCTATCCCGTGAAATGGGGTACTTGCGTGATCAAGGCTGGCTGCGGTTCAAGGGAAGCGAGATCACTCTGCTCGACCGGGCCAGGATGAGTGATTACATCCGCAGTATCCAGTGATCCTGCCTCATCCACCATCCACATGGAGATAAAATTAAGCTTGCACGAAGGCTGTTGAAATAGTAATCTTTTAAGGTTGAAAATCTAACATACAGCAGGAGGATATTGTGGAGCGTAAACAAGTGTTCACGGGTTCGCCCTGGGAGTCCACTGTGGGGTACTGCCGGGCGATCCGTATCGGAGACCGGATTGAAGTGGCAGGAACAACGGCGATGCAAAGCGGAGAAGTGGTCGGTAAAGGCAATCCGTATGAGCAGACAAGATTCATTTTGCAGCTCATTGAGAAGGCGCTTGGCGAGTTGGGCGCCAGCCTCGCTCATGTTGTAAGAACAAGAATGTTCGTTACGGACATCTCCAGGTGGGGGGAATTCGGAAGAGCCCACGGCGAGTTTTTCAAGGATATTCAGCCTGTTGCGACAATGGTTGAGGTAAAAGCGCTGATCGACCCTGATCTGCTGATCGAAATCGAAGTGGAAGCTGTTGCACCAAGCGCAAAAGGATAACTCTACCGAAAAAGCGAGGCAGTCACCTCAATATAAGAGGAGCTGCCTCGCTTTAGATTTTAGGAACTTTTTCAGGGGTAGGATCATGTATTATGTACTGGATACCATGTGTACCCATGCGGCGTATAACCGCCCAAGTTTTCTTAAGATCAGCGGCAGCAATAAAACTAAGCCCAAGCCGATGCCGCCTGCTACCCAGGAACGCTCGTAAGGAGACATGTCAGAAAGAAAGTACACCCAAGTAGTATCATATGAGAAAAGCTCGAAGGAGAATAGTCTGTCACTCACCCAATAGGCTAATGGAGACAGTAAAACCCCAAAGGCTGTAACCGGCAGAACGATTGCAAATGTAAACCCTGCAATCCCTATGGGAAGCTGCGCTATGCTGTAGATGATTCCCCGGTAGGTCTGCCCCTGACCCAGAAGTGTGAATAACGACCGCCAACCGTCCCTGCGCTGAGGTTCTGGATCGTCCGTACGTTCAGGCTGCCCATGATCTCCGCGAATCCAGCCCTCCACCACCTGCTCTTCTTGTACCATCATTCTGCGGCACACCGCAAGTGTCGCTGCCAGCAAGGGCAGCCCGATCCATAATATGATCAGCGGTACACTTACGCATATACCCGCAACTGCAATAACAAATGCCGCGATCCCTTTCGGAAGAGACATCACAAGCATGGTCCAAGCCTTCATGGAACTTTGTTTTTTCATTAAAATAGCTCCCCTTCACTAATCTCCTTTCAGTATAGTTGCTTACTCTTGTATGAACACTAACCCCTGGTCTGAAATGTCTGCCCGACCTTGGTCCAGTCTTTTGTGCGGAATGGACCGGCTGCCCCGGGATTCCCCAGCATCCAGCATCAGTATTAGCATCACCCTCAGCCCGCCAGTCTGTCCGCAACCCAGCCGGCAACTTCATTTTCCGGGATCGGTCTGCTGATGAAGTAGCCTTGAATCTTGTCACAGCTTGTACGCTCCAGAAAAGCGAGCTGCTCCGGCGTTTCCACGCCCTCAGCAGTCACATTCAGCCCCATGTCATGGCCGATGGTGACAATGGAGCTGGCCAGCGACATATTGTTCGGCGTATCAATACTGTCGATGAAAGACTTGTCAATTTTCAGCGTGGTAATCGGCAGCTGCTTCAAATAGCTCAGTGAGGAATAACCTGTCCCGAAGTCGTCCAGGGCGATGCCGATTCCTCTCTGCTTCAGCGTTTCCAGCTTGGAGCTGATCGCCTCGAAGGATTCCATAAAGATCGACTCCGTGATCTCCAGCTCCAGATACTCCGGCTCAAGTCCGGTATCTTGCAGCACCCTCAGTACCATGTCCGTGAAGTCATCCAGCATCAGCTGAATTACAGAAATATTGACCGAGATATGATAGCCCTCATACCCTTGTTCATGCAGCTCTTTCATGAAGCGGCACGCACTGCGCAGCACCCATTCCCCAATGGGAACGATCAGCCGGCAATCCTCAGCGACAGTGATAAAGGAAAACGGCGATACGAACCCAAGCACCGGACTGTTCCAGCGGATCAAGGCCTCGAAGCCCCAGATTTCGCCTGATCCGGTATCCACGAGCGGCTGATAATGCAGCGACAGCTCATCGTTCGAAATCGCGTTCCTTAAATGATGTTCAATAATCATCCGTTCATCAAAATGCTGCTGCATCGCCTTTCCATAGACGATATAGGTGCCTTTCCCCGCTTCCTTCGCCTTATACATCGCGATATCGGCATTTTTCAATAGCTCCTCGGCATTTCCCCCATTTTCCGGATATTGGGCAATGCCGATGCTGGTTGAAATATGTACCGAGCTGGCATTCAGCTCAAAAGGCTCCTTGAAGCCTTGGACCAGCGATTCCGCATAGGAGAGTACCTCTTCGAACCCTTCAATATTTTTTAACAGAATGACAAATTCATCACCGCCAAAGCGGAAATGCTTGCTCCGTCCGTCCGACAATCCCAGAAGGCGCTCACCCACCTTCACCAGCAGCTTATCTCCGAAGGTGTGGCCCATCGTATCATTAATATATTTGAAGTTATCAATATCGAGGAAAAAGAGTGCAGCGTGCCCGCCGGAATGCTCCTCAATAAATTTCTTCAGCTCTTCGGACAGCGACAGGCGGTTCGGCAGGCCGCTCAAAACATCGTTATACGCCAGCAGCCGGTATTTCTCCTCACTGGTCTGCAGCAGCTCCTGATTCTCCACTACCTTGTTATACTGTTCCAGCAGCTCATCCTGCAGCGCCGCCAGCTCCTCATAGGTTGACTCCAGCTCCTGATAGCTCATCTGCAGCTTGCTCTCGAAGCCCTTTCTGTCCGTCACATCTATCATGGACCCGGCAAAACGGATATACCCGCCGTCCGCATTCCGCAATACTTTGCCCCGGGCCTGGAACCATTTGTATTCCCCCGATTTGCCGCGCATCCGGTATTCAGCGTAATAATAGGAGGAACGTCCCTCCAGGTGCTCTGTCCGCTGCCGTTCCTCCTCCCCGGCATCCTCAGGATGGATAATCTCCTTCCACCCCAGCCGGCTCTCATCCATCTCATCGCGTTGATAACCAAGCAGCTCATACCAGCTATCCGAAAAATAGTAGATCATAGTGGACATATCCACGTCCCAGATCACCGCATCCGAGCCGTAGGTCGCTAAGCTGAACCGCTCATTGCTTTTTTCCAGGTTTCTTCTGATCCGTTTCACTAATTGCACATAGAATAACAGAATGAGGATAAAGGCTACCAGGACGGCAAAGGCCGCAATAATGCTCAGCACCAGCGCCTTGTAGGTCTGATAGAAGGAAAAAGGCTTGTTGATAATTTCGCTGCCCGCAGGCAGCTTGCTCTGGGAGATACCAAAGCGCTGCAGCTCATTATAATCAAACACATTGCGCACGGTGCTGTCCGTAACAATCGGAATGTTATCTGCACGTTCCCCCTGCAATATGCGCAGAGCGAATCCGGCTGCGATCCGGCCTTGAATTTTACCGCTGATCAGGCTTCCGCCAAAGGCCCCGTTGTTCAGGGCAAAATCATACGTATGATATACCGGAACGCTGCTGCTTCTGCCCAGCTCACTCGCAAATCGCTCAAATTCGGTAATTTTCCCGGTGGAGTCGCTATAGTATGTAGTCATGAGAGCAATGCTGTCTGAAGAAAGTGTGGACGCGGTTGCTATTATTTGTTCATTGGAGAGTTGATTCATAGGGATGACCTCAAGCCCCAGCTTCAGCGCGGAAATTTGGTCCATCACCATTTTGCCCGTAGAGAGTCCGCTCTCCGAGTTGTCAAATATGACGTAGACCTTACGGATAGACGGGTTGATCTCCATAGCCATTTGTATCGTTCGGGTAGGGTCAATCTTCTCGATAACTCCGGTGATGTTGCTCTTGTCCTGAATGCTTTGCACACCCAGTTCATTGACACCGCTGAAGATAATCGGGGCGTTATTCAAAAGCTCCTTACGATACTTCAATGCGAAGTTCGTCGCAGCATCATCTGTGGTAATTACAGCATCAATCCGGATGTCCCGATATTTGAACTTGATAGTTTCGTAGAAATGCCGGAGGTTTTCCTGATTTGGATAGCGTTTCCAATCCATGTATTCGGTGTAGATTGCTGGGATATTGGGTGCACTTTTGAGCCGTTCCTCAATACCCGTGCTCTGGTCATCCGTCCAGGAAAAACCCTTCTGATAGGAATGCAGCACCAGCACATTATGCGGAGACCCAGCCTCCGCTCCGGCGGACAACGGTGGATACAAGATCGTGCAAAGCATGACAAACAGAATTAGAGGCAAAAACCCGCTTTGTAATTTCTTGAGATGAATTTTTCCGACGCCCATTAGCACACTCCCATTCATCTATCTCCAAGTCATGCTTCTATGCTTCATTTCATTAATTATACGGGGAACGATAATTTTTTTAAATAATCAAATAGACAGGAGCGGCTTGCTTTGTGGACAGGGCCACGCATACGGGATAGAATGAACTTGCATTGACCCGCTTAGACAGGAGACATGATTATGCCTACAATTAAAGACGTTGCGCTCAAGGCAGGCGTTTCCGCGACATCCGTATCCCGGGTGCTGAACAATAGGGGATATTTAAGCGAACAGCTGAAGAAAAAAGTCTACAGCGCGATGGATGAGCTGAATTATAGGCCCAACGAGCTGGCGCGTTCGCTCAGCCGTTCCAGGTCCAACATTATCGGCCTCATTATCCCCCATATCTCGCTGCCCTTCTTCGGCGAATTAACCAGCCATATTGAGGAGTATGCCTACCGGAGCGGGTATAAGCTGCTGCTCTGCAATTCCCAGCAAGACAAACACAAAGAGCTTGAATATATTGATATGCTGCGCTCCAGCCGTGTGGACGGCATCATTATGGGCAGCCATACGCTGGAGGTGGAGTCCTACCGGCAAATGAGCCTGCCGCTGGTCACCTTTGACCGGCAAATTTCGCCTGACATTCCTTATGTCTGCTCGGACAACTACGCCGGGGGACAGCTGGCCACTTCATTACTCATTGAAAAAGGCTGCCGGAAGCTGGCCCACATCGGCGGGCATCCGGGATTGAATATATTATCCCACCGGCGGTATGAGGCTTTTGCCGATACCGCCCGTAAGCATGCTGTATGGTTCACTTCGCTGCATACGGACAATAACAGCTTTGATGTCGAGGCCTACGAACGGCTGCTGAAGCAGCTATTCCGGGAGCATCCCGAAGTTGACGGCATCTTTGCCGGCAGCGATATGATTGCTGCCTACGCCCTCAAGGCCTGCCGGGAAAGCGGGCGGCGCGTGCCCCAGGATGTGCGGATTGTGGGCTATGACGGAATCGCGGTGCGCAGCCTGTTCCATCCCTCCATCAGCACCATCCGCCAGCCGATGGAGGAGATGGGCAGGCTGGCCGTCGATCTGATCATTAAGCAGGTGGAGGGCGGCACCGTCTCCACGGAGAATATTTTGCCGGTGGAGCTGGAGGAGGGCTCCACGACGTAGCGGGCTGGGAGGGGTGCAGCCCGGCGGGGGCGGGGGAGAATCGCACGGGCGGTAGCCCGTAGGCGGAGCAGCAAGGCGTGGGGGGAACGCGTGGGGCGAGGGCGGGCGCGAACGCACGAGCGGTGGACGCGCACGGCGAGGCGGAACGCGGACGGGCGGCGCGCGCGCTGGACAGAACGCGTGGGCGGTGAGCCAGGACAGGCGGGTGCGGTGGTACGTGGGCGGGGCGCGAACACGCGAGCGGCCCGCTGAGCGGAAGTGCGCAAGAGATGGGACACGGCGGGCGGTGAGCCAAGTCGTGCGGACACGGTCATGCGCCGGCGGGGCGCAAACGCACGAGCGGTGGACGCGGGCGGCGAGGCGGAACGCGGACGGGCGGCGCGCGCGCTGGACAGAATCGCATGAGCGCGGTTGCGCGGGAGACGCCGGGTGGCAGAGCACAGTGGTGGGCCGCCACCCGGGTGCAAGCCGTGCCCAATGCGGCCACGAGCAGTGTCGGGATAACTGCTCAAGCGTGAACCTAGATTAGCGGCTCGGCGTCGAGCGAGGGCGCTTCTGTAGATACTGCTGCTGTACTCTGCTGCGGCGTTTGCCCCCTGCTCCCTCACCCTCATTAACTCCAGTTCATGCCCCTAGCAGCAGGCTGCACCTAGTGAATCTCTGAGATAGCTGTACTTTATACAACTACTCAGGTCAAATTCGCTTCAAAACGAGCATTAAGTGTACTTCGTACAATTAAAAATCAACATTTTCCGCCCAATCGCTGTTATCGGGGAAAATAACTGCAGAGAATGCAATTAAACCTTCCTCCAGTGAAAAATAGTGATTTTTAGTTGTACGAAATACAACTACCCCACAACTGAGACACTCTGCCCATCAAAAACCACCTCTTTTTATCCATTATTTCAACATAATAATCGAAAGGCGATGAGGACCTGTGATCCAGTCCACGATTTCAGCTTTGCAAATACTTTTGAAGGAGGTTCCGGCAGCATTCACCTCCCTTTCCGACGAAGAAGCCGCGGCCCCGCGGCCGGGAGGCAAATGGTCCAAGCAGCAGTTGCTCGGACATTTATGCGATTCAGCCATCAACAATCTGTCCCGATTCATCAAAGTGCAATACGAACCGCAGCCGCTGAGTCTTGCTCTGTACGATCAGAACGAATGGATGGCCGCCCAGCAGTACGCCGGTGCCCCACGTGATGAAATCTTGAACCTATGGGTAAGTGTCAATCAGTCCATCCTTCGGGTCATTTCCAGCCTTACCTCTGACCAGTTGGCCCTTCTCTTCCTGCTGAACAGCGGCGAAACGGTTACCCTGAAGTGGCTGATCGAGGATTATTTGGATCACATGCAGCACCATCTGAGCCAGATCTTCCCGGATCAAAATATGCTGTAAGCGACTCAGGCCAGGATCGCAGTAACACCAAATACCCCGCCCGGCTTCATTCCAGGGAAAGAAGCCGGGCGGGGTATTGTTAGTTAGGGTTTGAACAGCACCAGCAGGTCGGCTACGCCAAGCTGCATTCGTAGCAGTGAACCATACCACTGTTCAAATGAGCTGCGTAGCCTTCAATGCTCAGCTCAATAATACGGGAATCGGTCACATTAAGCATCGCCCGGTTACGGGAAGGATAGCCGTATGCCCCTTAGGGAGTATACACCGTCAGCCCTTCACCGATCCGCCCATAAGCCCTCTGACAAAATACTTCTGCAGCAGGAAGAAAATCGCCAGCGGCATTAGCATAGAAATGAACGCAGCCGAAGTCAGCAGATGCCAGTCGTTGCCGCGTGAGCCGACAAGGTCGGCGATTTTCATCGACATAACCTGCACAGAAGGCTGGTTGCCAATAAAGATCAGCGAGACCAGGTAATCATTCCATACCCATAGGAACTGGAAGATTCCGATCGAAGCCAGGGCGGGTACGGACAGCGGCAGAATCAGTCTGCTAAATATTGTGAAATGGCTTGCCCCGTCAATAAAGGCCGATTCGAACAGATCCTTGGGCAACTGGCTGATAAAGTTATACATGAAGTAGGTAACCAGTGGCAGACCAAACGCGGTATGCGCCAGCCAGATCCCCAGGTAGCTGCCGTTTAGCCCCAGTGCAGTATAATCCTTAAGCACGGGAATCAGCGCCACCTGAATCGGAATAACCAGCATCGCTATAATAATGACGAACAGCGTTTTGCGGCCCGGAAAGCGCAGCCAAGCGAAGGCGTAAGCGGCAAAAGAGGCAATCAGCACCGGAATGACAGTAGCTGGAACAGCAATCGTCAGTGTATTCCAGAAGGCCTGAGATAAGCCTGTGCCCTTTTGCACCGTTTCACTGCCGTCGGCCTCCTTGAGTTTGTACTCCTTACCCGACAGCACATTGTTATAATTGTCCAGCGTAAGATCCGGCACGGTTTTCCAGCCCTGCTCCTGCACGTTGATCGTACGCGCTCTGCGGTTCTCCCACATCAGGCGGCTGTCATCGACCTTAACGCCCGCCTTCAACTGATCGTCCGTAAAGGTTTTACCGTTTACTTCAATCGGCCCCCTCAGGTCTACGTCCTTGGATAACTGTAGGGTCTCCCCCGCCTTCCACTCCTGATGGGGAAATACCTTCCACCAGCCGGTCTGCAAAATATCCGCGGCAGGACGGAAGGAGGAAATAAACAAGCCGAGTGTCGGAAGCAGCCAGATGAAGCAGATCACACCAAGTATGAGATTAACGATGGTCTTGCTGCCTTTTCTTTTCTTTTTGCCGGCCATTAGAATCCCCCCTGCTTGCGGAACTGACGCAGATTAATAATGATTACAGGCAATACCGCGATCAAAAGAACGATAGCCAGCGTCGAGCCGTAACCGAAATTACGGTACATAAAGAACTGCCGGTAGAATTGTGTCGCTACCACTTCTGTATCGTATTGACCTCCCGTCATCACCATGACGACGTCAAATATTTTCAACGTAAAGACAATAATGGTTGTTGTCACTGTCAGGATTGTGGCGGAAATGAACGGAATCATAATGCCGAAGAAAATCTTCACCTCACCGGCGCCATCCACACGTGCGGCTTCCAGGATGTCATCGGGAACCCCTTTGATCGCTGCGGAGAAAATAACCATTGCAAACCCGGTTTGCATCCAGATCAAAATAATAATGAGGAAAAAGTTATTCCAGGGCTGCAGCATACTCGCCCAAGCCTGCGGTTCGCCGCCAAAATAAGTCACAACCGCATTCAGCAGCCCGATTTGCTCGTCGCCAGGCTGATAGTAATAGACAAATTTCCAGATTACACCCGCAGCCACAAAAGAAATAGCCATTGGCATGAAAATGATCGACTTGGCGATTTTTTCATAGCTGCTGCGGTCGGCTAAAATGGCAATAAGCAGCCCGAAAGCGACGCACGCCAAGGTCCCTACGAACACCCACAGCAGATTGTTGCGCAGCGCTATCGCCATAAGATGGTCACTGAAGATCGCGGCATAGTTGCTGAGTCCGACAAATTTTTCCGAAGAAGCATTGAAAAAGCTTAAATACAACGTCCGCAGCGCGGGCAGTATCAGCAGCCAGCCGAGAACAATCACCGCCGGGCCAATGAACACATAAGGCTGCACCCTTCTGCGGACATGATCGGGATACTGCTCCACCGCCCAGTTCAGGGTATAGTAGATTAGATAAACGCCCAGCACGCCCCAGAGCACGGCAAAAACTGCGGTCAGCAGCGGATTCAGCGTAGAATCGCGGAAGAACAAGAAGATCAGCCCGTTGATCACGATGTTGGCTGCAATTACGCCAAGAGATAGCAGCAATGCTCTGACGCTGATTTTTGGCTTTGCTTGTACATCCATTATTAGCTCCTCCTTAAGTTTTGCGCAGCAAAACTCACTTCGTAAGCATATGCTTAAGTTTTGCGGAGCAAAACTCTCTTCGTAAGCATCCCCTTTAAAAAACAAAAAGAGAGGCAGGTTATCCGCACTGCTGACTGCCCCTCTTTTGACCACTAGCGCGTTATCTCAGGCCTGTTCCTATTAATTCTTCCAGCCGGACTGAATCTGCTCCAGCGCCTGATCCAGTGTGGCTGTTCCGCTCACATAGTCGGTCATGCCTTTCCAGAAGGTGCCCGCGCCTACTTTACCAGGCATAAGGTCAGAGCCATCAAAACGCAAGGTAGACGCATCCTGTACCAGCTTTGCCATACGGCGGTCAGACTCGGATTTGTACCAGTCAAGGGAAGCATCGTTCATCGGAGCAATCACGCCGCCGGATTGAACCCAGGTCTTAATAGATTCGCCTGTAGTGAAGAATTCCATAACCGCACGTACTTCAGGACGGTCGTTGAACATAGCGTAAATGTCCCCTGCTACAAGCACCGGCTTGCCATATTTCTGATCAATCGGCGGAAGGTAGAACCAGTCATAATCGGTATCGACCTTGGCAGTTTCCGGGAAGAAGCTGGTGATAAAGTTGCCCATCAGGTTAAACCAGGCTTTGGGCGGATTCTCAAACATCGGTTTTGGAGCATCGCCGAAGGCTGTAGTTACGATTGATTTAGTGCCGCCGTAGACATAATCCTTGTTCAGCCAGATTTTAGACATTACATCCACTGCATGTTTAACCTCTGGAGAGGTAAAAGGCAGCTCGCCCTTAACCCATTTGTCATAGTTCTCAGGAGTAGTCGTACGCAGCATGATATTTTCCACCCAGTCCGTAGCCGGCCAGCCGGTGGCAGCACCACTCTCAATGCCGATCGCCCATGCCGGGTCACCGTCTTTGGCGATTTGTTCCGTCAAAGCCATCAGGTCATCCCATGTTTCAGGAACCTTGTAGCCTGCTTCATCAAATTGCTTCTTCGGATACCAGACCAGGCTTTTTACATTGCTGCGGTTCCAGATCCCGGCCATAATTTTGCCGGCTTTGCCGTCCATCGTGGACATATCAAGCCAGCTCTTATTGTAGTTAGCTTTCAGCTTCTCCTGATCCAGCACGCTGGTCAGATCGACAACCTTGCCGGTTTTGGCGATAGAAGCCAGGAGACCCGGCTGCGGGAAGTCAGCGATATCCGGCGCATTGCCGCCATCCACGCGAATATTAATGGTCGCTTCGAATTCCTTGGAGCCTTCATATTGAATATCAATTCCGGTTTTTTCTTCAAATTCTTTGATGCTTTTCTCGAATTTCACCTGGTCCTCGTCCACGAACGGTCCGAACATCGTTACCTTGGTTCCTTTATAGTCACCCTTCATCGCCAAATCGAGCGGTGAGCCTGCAGTAGCGGCCTCTGAAGCCTCTGGTGATGCTTGGTTGTTATCCGCAGTTGGCGCTACTGTTGCTGCTGGCGAATCCGTAGGCGCAGCATTATTGGTATTATTATTTCCGCCGCATCCGCTAAGCAGCATGGTGAAGGATAAACACAGCACCATTGCGAGTGAGAGTTTGCGTCCTGGAGCTTTCTTCATCTTTTCATACATCCCCTTTAATTGGTTTAGAGACTGCACTTTAATTTCTATTTTTTTACATGATCTATGCCTTTCCAATACCACACATTCCTATGTTCCACATCAATTAATTATTCTTATTTTGTGCCGATCCCCGTATACCCAGCCCCAAAAGGCTTATCAATAGGACTATACTTACTTAAAGTGTGTAAATAATATTATTTCATGTTATAATTGTGAGGTTCATCACTTCTGCTCTGCAAATACTGCCTATAGATATGAAAACAACTATTTGGGAGGGATTATTCGTGAAAAAACTGCAGGACATCCCAGTTTCCGTGCTGGATCTGGCTCCGATTGTGGAGGGCGGAACAGCGGCGGATTCTTTTCATAACACGCTGGATTTGGCCCGTCATGCCGAAGAGTGGGGCTATCACCGCTACTGGCTAGCTGAGCATCATAATATGCCGGGCATCGCCAGCTCCGCCACCTCGCTTGTGATCGGCCATGTGGCTGCGGGCACCAAGCATATCCGCGTAGGGTCGGGAGGCATCATGCTCGCAAACCATGCCCCCCTTATGATTGCAGAGCAATTCGGGACACTCGAATCGCTGTATCCGGGCCGTATCGACCTGGGGCTTGGCAGAGCCCCAGGCTCCGACCAGGCTGCTGCAAGAGCCATGCGCCGCAGTCTCGGCAGCGACGGCAGTGAATTCCCCGAGCAGCTTAGCGAGCTCAGAGCCTATTTCGACCCTAACGGAGCCGGCTCGCGGCCGCTTGGCGTGCGTGCGGTTCCAGGCGAAGGGCTGAACGTTCCGATCTGGCTGCTCGGCTCCAGCGGCTTCAGCGCCCAGCTTGCGGGCCAGCTCGGTCTGCCGTTCGCTTTTGCCAGCCATTTCGCCCCTGACTATCTGCTGCCGGCTCTGCATTTGTACCGCAGCAGCTTCAAGCCGTCAGAAGCGCTCGACAAGCCGCATGTGATGGTCGGACTAGGCATTACGGCTGCAGATACAGCAGCCCAGGCCCGCTGGCTTGCCACCTCGCAGCAGCAGCAATTCCTCAATATCATCCGCGGCCGTACCGGCAAGCTGCAGCCTCCGGTGGACAGCATGGACGGTCTGTGGTCGCCGCAGGAAAAAGCCCTGGTGCAGAGCAAGCAGCTCTACTCCATTGCCGGAGACAAAGATTTGATCAAGGAACGTTTGCTTCAAATTGTACAGGAGACGGATGCCGACGAATTCATTATTGCTTCGCAGATCTATGACCACTCAGCCCGTATCCATTCTTATGAGCTTATAGCAGAGCTAATCAAGGAAAGCTAAACGGCTGGGTTAGGTTGGCTAGACTAAGCAAGATTAGCTATGCAATTGCTTGTACACAGCAAGGAGATTGTGGAGGCACGGGAGCGGATTGATTCCGTTCCCTGCTCATAATCTCCTTGCTTTTTTTGTAGGCATAACAAGGATAATGTTCTTTATAAAATACGATGGTCACCGTCTAAAACAGAGAAATAATAAGGATGCAGGAGCTAATTGGAAATAATCTGGTCTCAGATCATATGCATGCCTCCTTTTGAAGAATAGGCGTGATTTACTCTATTTTTCTTTATCCATAATTTTGATTATACTGTAGTTATTCGTTATAACGAACGTAACTATGACTGTTTCCTTGCCTTTATTCTTTTTTGGGCGCACCAAAGGAATTAGTGGTCCTGCAAAAAACCACTCCATTCGACAGGATGCGAGCAAACAGCCATTTTCAGTGAGGATTATGCCGAAAGTCTGCCGGGTGGCGGAGATACTTCCCAGAAGAAAGGAGCGGGAAAGTGAGTAGAAAATACCACAAGGCTTTTATAGGTTTGTATGTTCTGATCGTTCTGGCGGGAGTCATCTGGCATGCCGGGGGAGTAAGCGCAGAGGATACGATAAAACTAACAGTAAATTCGCATACAACCAGCACCGCGAAGATGCACAATATGCAGCCGGGAGATACAACGACCTCGGAATATACGGTGATTAATGAAGGCAATGAGCAGTTCGACTACTATGTGGACTTCAAATTCCTGTCCGGGGACGAAGAATTGTATAATATTCTGCAAATGACCCTGCAAAAAGAGGGAGTAATCCTCTATTCAGGAGTGATGAGCGAGGCGGAGGGCCGGGTGGCCGTTGGTACGCTGGCCGGAGATGAGCAAGAGACCATTCAAATGAATGTAATCTTTCCGCCCGAGGCCGGCAACGAATATCAGGCGAAGACAACCAGTGTAGCCTTTGATTTTTCCGCATCAGCTACACCTGGCCCATCGGCTACACCGGGCGCGACTCCTACGGCTTCAGTTACACCTGTTCCATCAGCTTCACCGAGTGCGACTCCAACGGCTTCTGCTACACCTGAGCCGTCAGCTTCACCAAGCGCAGCTCCTACAGCTTCAGCTACACCTGTTCCGTCGGCTTCACCGGGCACAACCCCGCAGGCCTCTCCTGCGCCTACGGATTCACCGCCTTACAGTCAAGTGCCGGGAACAGCGGTCACACCTTCCGCTTTGCCTGCTGTAACAGCTTCGCCGGGTGCTGCTGTAGTTACCGTAACAGATCCGCCTGTTCCGCTTGGCGGCGATGATCCATCGGCTTCACCGGGTACGGGAGCGGCCACAAACGGCAGCGCGCCTTCGCCATCGCCGGATAACGGGGTAACATTACCCGATGACGAGCTTCCGCTTGCAGCACCAGGGGACGACCGGCTGCCGGATACCGCTGAGCCTTGGTATAACCTGATTCTGCTCAGCTTGGCTGTAGCCATTGTCAGTATCATCGTCTTGCGCAGACTGAACTCCAAGAAGTAAGGCCATTTCACCATAGTTCGGAGGAGAGAGTATGAAGAAGTTTTCCGGTCTGTCCATTGCCGTGAAGCTGATTCTCATACTCTCTTTGTGCTTGCTGCTTTATTCTGTCTTTCAGATCCTCAAAGCTCCTGCCGAAGCCCGCCATGCCCTGCAGGATTGGGAGAAAAAGAGGGAGGAAGCCTCGCGTCTCACCGTCCCGGAAGAAGAAACCCCGCTGCCTGCCGGAATGGTCAGCCCTCCCAAGGAGAAAAATAGGTCCAAGTCAGCCTACACAGAGGGCGAGATTATTGGAGAAATATATTTGCCCAGGCTGGACCGGAGAATTGCAATTCTGGAGGGAACGGAGCGTCCGCAGCTCAAGAAGGGGGCTGGTCATTATGAAGGAAGCGCTGCAATTGGCGCCAAAGGAAACAGCGTGCTGGCCGGTCACCGCGACACTGTGTTCCGTGGCCTGGGCGATTTAGTGAAGGATGATCTTATTGAAGTGGAATCCGCTGAAGGGAAATTCATCTATACCGTTACAGGAAGCGCCATTGTAGACGGGGATGCCAGGGGAGCAATCCGCCAGAGCACCGAGCCCATCCTGACGCTGATTACCTGCTACCCGTTCACTTACATCGGCTCCGCGCCTGACCGCTATCTGCTAACGGCATCTCTGCTCCGCAAGGAGCCACTTTCGCCGTCCCTGCGGCCATAAGCCGTATTTTGTCCAGAATTTGGGGGTAAGGGATGAGACATTGAATAGAAAGTGATAATATAGATATACGATGATACTTTAGGAGATGACCTGTGATGAGAGAAGAGCTGATAGAACGCTTTATTTCGTATGCAAAGATAGATACCCAATCGAACGAGGACAACGACAACTGTCCCTCTACTCCGGGGCAGATGAATCTGGCCCGCAAGCTGGTAGATGAGCTGCAAGCACTAGGGTTAACAGAAGTTGCGGTGGACGAGCATGCCTATGTTATGGCTACACTGCCCGCCAACACTGACAAGGAGGTTCCGACCATCGGCTTCCTGGCGCATCTGGACACCGCTACTGATTTCACCGGTGCAGGTGTGAAGCCGCAAATTGTCGAGAACTATGACGGCAAGGATATTGTTCTTAATAAGGCGCTGAATATCGTGCTCTCCACGGAAAGCTTTCCCGAGCTGCCCCATTATAAAGGACACACGCTGATCACAACAGACGGAACTACTCTGCTGGGTGCGGATAACAAGGCGGGAATTGCTGAGATTATGACTGCTATGGCTTATCTGCTGGAGCATCCGGAAATCAAGCATGGCAAGATCAGAGTCGCTTTTACCCCCGATGAGGAAATTGGACGCGGACCGCATAAATTCGATGTTGCCCGCTTCGGCGCTTCCCACGCATACACCGTTGACGGTGGACCGCTTGGAGAATTGGAGTATGAAAGCTTCAACGCTGCCGGCGTCAAAATCAGCTTCAAGGGGGTAAATGTGCATCCCGGAACCGCCAAAGGCAAAATGATCCACTCCGCCAAAATCGCCATGGCCTTCCATCACAGACTGCCGTCCGGGGAAGCACCGGAATTCACCGACGGCTATGAGGGCTTTTACCATCTGACCTCGATGCAGGGGACGGCGGAGCACAGCAAGCTGCAGTATATTATCCGCGACTTTGACCGTGAGTCCTTCGAGAGCCGCAAGGCGTATATCACCGCGATTGTAGAGGAATTCCAGTCCACCTACGGAGCGGAGAATATAGTGCTTGAAATGAAGGATCAATACTATAACATGCGGGAAAAAATCGAGCCTGTGCGCCACATTGTCGAGGTCGCCGAGGAAGCGATGAACAATCTCGGCATTACGCCGGTGATTCGCCCGATCCGCGGCGGTACGGATGGCTCGCAGCTATCCTATATGGGACTGCCTACACCGAATATTTTTACCGGGGGTGAAAACTTCCACGGCAAATTTGAATATGCCTCTGTAGATGATATGCTGAAAGCCGTTCAGGTCATTGTCGAGATTGCCAAGCTGACCGAGCAGAAAGCCTAGAACGGACGCCTGTACCTACACTGCATGCACTGTAAAACACAAATATCCCCGGAGGGCAGCTTTTAGCTCCCATCCGGGGATGTTTGCGTTCATTCCGGGCGACTATTTGACAGAGGAAGCCGATGCAGGAGCCTCCGGCGGCTGCGGATGTTCCTTGCAGTATTCCTCCCGATAAGCTTCTCCCCAGCTTTTGATGTTCAGAAGGGCTGTCTCCAGCCCTCTGCCCCACTCTGTTAGAGAATATTCCACCTTCCGGGAGACCTGCGGATACACCTTGCGGTGAACCAGACCATCGCGCTCCAGATCTCTGAGCTGAATAGCCAGCATCCGCTGGGTAATATCCGGGCACAATCTGCGTATTTCATTGAAGCGCTTCGGACCGCCGATCAGATGATAGAGCAGAACACCCTTCCATTTGCCGCCAATCAGCTCAATGGTATTCTGGAGTGAACTGGGGTTGCTGTTCGGGCCGGATGCTTCGCTTATCCTCTGTGTATTCATAGTCTCCGAACTCCTTTTTCCCTAAATATGTATATCCCTAAATAATACAATTGTATCATACATAATTGGAAACTAAAGAGAAATAACCTCAAATTGCCCTGATTTATCGGCAATCTGAGGTTATTTGTCATGAAATATTCGTTCATTAGAGCAGGCGTTTATCCCTTAGTCGGTATCCAGCCTCCAGTGTGGATCAATGCACCCCATAGCGGATCAGGGATTACAAGAGCGTTTTGGGCGGAAAGGTCGAGCTCGGTCTCAATTTCATCGGCCCGGCCTTCAGCGATCTTCTGCACGAAGTCTGGTTCGATCAGCAGCGGGCGGCCCAGAGCCACCAGGCTGATTCCACTATCCAGACTCTTGAGCGCAGCGTCCGCCGTATATAGGGAACCTACCCCAATCACCGGTAGTCCGCTGCCTGCGCGGTCAACGATTTGCTCAATCCGTGGGCGGCTGTCCTCGGTGCCGCGCCGGGGCAGTGACCATAGCTCCTGCAGCGAGACATGGAGATAATCAAGCCCTTCCTCTTTAAGCGCATCTACAAGCGCAAAGGTTTCGGCCATCGTAATCCCGGGTGTCTCAGGTTCTTCTGGAGAAAAGCGGTAGCCCACAAGAAACGGCGATGTCGCATGCGATTTCACCGCGTCTTTCACTGCACGCAGAACGGCCAGCGGGAACGTCAGACGCTTCTGCAAATCTCCGCCCCAGCGGTCATCGCGCGTATTGGAATGCGGGGAGAAAAACTGCTGCAGCAGATAGCCGTTCGCACCATGAATCTCCACGCCGTCAAATCCGGCTTCAATCGCCCGGCGTGTGGCCGCAGCGAAATCGGCAATAATGCCTTCGATTTCTTCATTGGTCAGCGCACGCGGAACAGGTCCGTGCCCGCCGCCCGGCAGCTCAGCCGGCACAGCGCTTGCGCTGACGGTCTGTCCGTCAAGCAGCAGCGCCGGAGGGCACTGGCGTCCACCATGAAAAATTTGCAGAACCGCCTTCGCACCTTCGCCCTTGATCGCATCGGCTAACTGCCGCAGGCTGGGAATCAGCTCATCACGGTCGGCGCCGAATTCACCCGGGAATCCCTTGCCTCCCCGGGATACGTATACACAGGCAGTAATCACCATACCGACACCTTTGGAACGGCGGATATAGTAATCCAACTCAGGCCCGGTTACCTCACCTTCCTCATTTGAGGAGAAGTTAGTCATGGGAGCCATAACTACGCGGTTTTTCAAGGAGACTCCGCTTGCGAACCGGAACGAGTCCAGCAGTGGACTATAATCTGTTTTTAACATCACCCAATAATCCCTCCAATATAGTTATATACCGAATATCTAATATCTTTTAGTAAGTTTCGTACATAGTGTAACCCAGTTGAACACAAAAAGAAAGCAGGCACATTTTTGTAACGTACTTTCCCTGCAGATACTATCTATATGAGCATTGAGGCATCTATCCACTTGCTATCTTTCACTTAGAGGGATGTCCTTCCAGATTACATTCTCGCCGTAGTTTTTGCCCCAGTCGTACATCATGCGCAGCACAGGAAGCAGACTTTGCCCGTACTCCGTCAATGAGTATTCTACTCTCGGCGGAACCTCGGCATACACTTGTCTGGATACAAGCTGATCCTCCTCCAGCTCACGGAGCTGGTTGGTCAGCATTTTCTGTGTGATATGGGGAATCAGCTTCTTAAGCTCACTGAAACGTTTGGTCCCTTCCAGACCCAGATGCCACAGAATAATCAGCTTCCACTTCCCGCCAATGACAGCAAGCGTAAGTTCCTTCTCACAGTTGATTTCCTTCAGGTTAATGCGGTCCTTAATCTCCGTCGCCAATTTGAAGCGGCCCCCTTTCGTTCCTAATCATACTACAAAATGCTCAGGGAACGCACACTGCAGCGTGCCCGCAAAGCTGCTCCATATACGCGAACAGACCGCCAGCTTGTAAGCCGGCGGTCTGTTCACTGCGGTATTATTTTATTTATTTGCCAATGATCCTTGCAGATTGCCTGAACTGAAATCCGGCTGCGCTGCAATAGTTGTGTCGCCTGCAGCTTTGGCTTTTTCAAGCGCTGCATTGTAGCGGGTGTTCAAATCCTGAAGCTCCTTGTCCAAATCGCCGCCGTCAAAAATATATTTATTGAAGACATCGACCTTCTTCAAGCCTTCCAGACGTCCTTCGGTAATAACCATCGGAGTCGCCGGATAAATTCCATCGAGCTTCGTTGGCAGGAAGTTCTCGATTCCCGCAATGTCCGGTGCCTTTGCAGCGGCAGCAACCGATGGGATAACCGAAACCCCATACCCGCCTTCCTGGTAAGCAGTCTGCACATCATCGCTATACATCCATTCGATAAATTTCCAGGCGGCATCCTTATGCTCTGAATCCTTGCTCATCGCCAGATAGCTGCCCGCAATAACCTGGCTGGCGCCATTCTGTTTTCCGTCAACGGTCGGAGGAGTTGCAGCAGCCCAGCGGATGTTCGTCGGGAATTGGGTTTTGTAGACACTCGGCTCAACCGAATGGTTAAAATACATGCCGATCTTGCCCTGGGCGAACTGTGCGCGCAGCGGGTCGATATCGAGCGATTCAGAGCCTGGCATCATACTTCCGTCCACCTTGATCTGCCGCAAAGCCTCAGCAACCTCTTTATACATGCCAAAGTCGAACTGGCCGGTCTGGAAGTTGAAGCCCTCAGTACCAACGGTCTTGCTGAGTGTAGTTATCGGATAAGCGATGCGCTCAAATCCGCTGGAGCTTTTGAAATTTCCGGCGAAGCCGTAAGCTCCGCTGTCTTTACCCGCTGCTGTAATCTTCTTAGCATCCTCCACCATCTCTGCCAGCGTAGTCGGCGGCGCTTTGATGCCGGCCTTCTCGAACAGATCAACGTTGTAAATCAGCCGCCAGAACTGGCCGATATTCGGCAGGGTGTATATTTTACCGTCGATGGTGTTCTTTTCATTAATGAGCACCTTCTCGAACCGGCTCTTCATCTCCGGTGTAATATAGCTGTCGAAGGATTCCAGGTAGCCTTTTTTAACCCATGTAGGCACATTGCCTGTATCCACGCGAAGAATATCAGGCGCCTGCTTGCTGGCGAAGGCGATATCCACCGACTGTGCGTAGTTCTCCGCCATCACCTTCATTTCAATGTCGATATCGGGATTAAGGCCCTCGTACTCACTAATTTTTTGCTCGATAAAATCAGAATCATGACGGTCGATGGTCCAGTAGACCAGCTTTGTTTTCTCCCCGGCGGCATTGCTCTTGCCTGTCTCCGCTTTCTCATTTGACGATGAGCAGGCGGCCAGCGAACCGGCCAGCAGCAGCGAAGCTCCAGTCAGCAGCCATTTGTTTGTTTTCATCTAAATTGCCTCCCTTTTGTCTTGTAATCGCATTCATTTCATATAAAAAGTATAAAATGCCGGCCCATTTCTAAGTGAAGGAGAAAACAACTATTCATGGGAGACGAAATCACTGTTTCCCCTCTCTTTAGCCAAGGCATATTTTGCGCGAAAGTCAGTAGGCGTCATGCCCGTATACTTTTTGAACAGCTCCGTGAAATAGGGACGGTCCTCATACCCCAAAGAGACAGCAATATCCTGTACCTGCATACCTTCCAGTACCAGCTCCTTGGCCTTCTCCATTCTTCTCCCGATAATAAATTGGGCAAGCGTCATCCCTGTCTCCTTTTTGAACAGATTGGAGAAATAACTGGGACTGAGATGAACCTCTCTCGCACAGTCGGCGACCGACATATTACGGTGCAGATTTCCATTGATATGGGTGATGGCCTGCTCCACGAGCTGACGCGCGTCACTGGACTGTCGTATATGCACGTACGCACAGCCCTGGCGGCAAAATTCCCGGATCTGTCTACGGAGCTCTTCAAAGGAAGTGGCGTCGTTCATGTCGGCCAGCTTCTTTTCCAGCGTCTTGACTTCGGAATCCAATGCCTTTTCCGAGAAGACCCGATGGATGGAATGGGCAAGCTCAAGACAGAGTGTCTTCACGATAGACGGGGTAGGAAGCGCCGGTCCAGCAAGCCATTCATTCCAGATATCATCCAGTTGTTCCTCAGCCTTGGTCAGGTTAGCTGAACGCAGACAATAGAGCAGTTCCTTCTCTTTGTCATAGGAGTATCTGGGCATGGCGGCATCCTCGTCCGTACCTTCTACATAGCGGTACACACTGTTCCCGCCGGTCAGAAAGGTGTGGGCGAGTGCGGACATCGCCTGCGCATAGGAAGCTGACAAATGCCCCGCTTCCTCCACTTCTCCGCCCAGCCCGATGGACACAGTCTGGTACGTATGCCGGCGTACGTTCTCACGGCATTTCTCCGCGAGCTGTTCTGCATCGAGCCCTACCGGAGGATTCATGACAATGACGAACTGGTTCACATTCTCACGGAATACGATGCCCTGCGTTAAGCCGGTTATCGTCTCTTCCAGAATATTTTGCACCGCAAAGCGGATCAGCTCCACCTCGGGAACCGGCAATTCAGCGGTCCGGTCCGCAAAAAAATCCATTTCCGCCACCATCACGCAGAAATGACGGCTGTTCATTTTGATGGCGTAGAAATCCCACTGCTGGCTCCGGTGCTGCTGTCTTGTGCCATAACGGATGAGCAGCCGCATATACTCCTGACGCAAATAGGGGAGACTCTCCCGCAGCTTCTGCTCCATGCCCCGCATCTGTTCGGCCTGGCTGCGTTCCCGCTCCAGCACCTCTTTGGCCTTCAATACAGACTCGATCACTTGCTCTTTGGTGAAGGGCTTGACAATCAGATCAAAGGCCCCGAGCTTAACGGCTTCCTGGGCATAGGCAAAATCGGAGTAGCCTGTCAGAAAAATCAGCTTGATGCCCGGCTGCTCTGCCTGTATGGTCCGCATCATCTCCAGACCATCGACAAAAGGCATCCGGATGTCGGTTAATACAATATCGGGACGATGCTGGCGAATTTGCTCCAGCCCCTCTTCACCGTTGGACGCGGTTGCTGCGACCTCAATCCCATGCTCCGCCCACGGAATCCGCAGCGACAATCCCCGTACCACTGAGGGAATATCGTCAACAATGCATATTTTAATGGTCTGAGCGTTGTTCAGGGTTCATTCCACCTTCCAAAGGAATTGACAGGAGTGCCTCGGTTTCAACATGCGGGCGGCTGCGGAAGGATAATTCAGCTCCCCTGCCATAATACAATTGCAAGCGGCTGCAGATGTTGGACAGTGCATACCCTCCGCTGCCGCTTGGCTCCTTCAGCCTGGCATTCAGCTTCTCCGCGTCCATGCCCGCTCCATTGTCGGTAACCCGGATAATCAGCCTGTGCTCCGCCACCTCCGCAATGATCCTGATGTCTCCCCCGCCACGCATCTCCTTCAGCCCGTGCAGGATGGAATTCTCCACCAAGGGCTGAAGAATGACCTTCAGCACAGGAAGCTCCAGCAGCTCCGGTCTCGCAGTTATGGTATATTCAAACAGCCCCTCGTAGCATTGCTGCTGGAGGTTAAGGTATTGGCGGACATGCTCCAGCTCCTTACCCAAGGTGGTAATTTCCTGCCCGTTGTTCAGGCCAAGCCTGAACAGCGCAGACAGGGAAATGACCATCTGTTTCACATCGTCATATTCATCCATTTCACATTTCCAGAAGATCGTATTGAGTGTGTTGTATAAAAAATGAGGTTCGATCTGCGCCTGGAGCGCCTTGATCTCAGCTTTCCTCTTTTCCTTTTCCGTATCCTTAACTTCAAGAATCAGCTCGCCGATCCGGTCCAGCATCTGGTTGAATTTGCGGCCCGCTTCCCCGATCTCATCCTGAAACGGGCTCTGGAACCGGGCATTCAGATCCTCCTGCTCTACCCGTGACATCGTCTTCTGCAGTTTCAGCAGCGGTCCAAGCAGTAGGGCCGACAGATATCTCGCAAGAAAAAGCGCGAGCACAATACACACCGCCATGATCATCAGCATCAGCCACTGGATGCTGCGGACAGGCTGGAGCAGCTCCTTCTTGGACAGGTAGCTAACCAATACCCAATCGCCCGCATAACGCGAAGTGGCATAGCTGACCAGCATCGGCCCATCACCGGCGGAATATTCGAAATTGCCTTTGTCCGCTTCCAGCAGCTTGTCTACAAACACGGAGGCCCGTGTCCATTCCGGCCGGTCCCGGTCTCCGAAGACACTTGCCCCCGCTGTGTTGATCAGCAGAAAACGCGCAGAGCCAAGGCCGGCACCGCCGCTTACGGTATCCTCCAGAATATCCTCTTTTACATTGACGGTCAGAAAAACATCGGGCACATAATTTTCCGAGAGCGGCTGCAGGAGCAGGGAGATGACGTCGTGTTTCCCGACAAACAGCTCATCTTGATGGCTCTCAACCCAATTGGATTCCGGGTTGTCTTTAATCCGCTGGTATAGCGAGGAATCAATAAATGATGTCTCTGTCCGGCGCTGGTTGCCAGTGGAATAGAAATCTCCATCCGGCGTACTGATCAGGATGGATTCGATAGAGTTTTCCGTCAGCTCCGCCTGAGTGAAGGGGCCTTGCAGCAATGAAAAATCGGCAAAAAAACGGTCTTTATTATGGGCCTGGATATCACGGATAGCCTGCTTATAAGCTTCACTCAGCATCATGGTAGAGGACGCCACAATAATCTGCTTCAGCTTCTGGTCCAGCACATTAACCGATTGATTCAGCACATTTTGGTTGAGCGTGGTGGAGTTGCGCTCCATCGCCCGTGAAGCAATGGAGTAAGCCCAAAGGCCGGTGACGGAGATGCAGAGCACCGTCAGCGCGGCAAACGATAACCATATTCTCTTCTTCAGCGAGGTCCGGTAAAGCCAGGCCTTCAGCATGTATACACACCCTTCTTGAATAGCTGTCCGGAGCCCGCTGTCTTGACCTTAGCCCTTTACGGAGCCTGCAGTCATCTGCATAAACGATTTATTGGCGAAGATATAGACAATAATCATGGGCAGCATAGACAAACATGCGCCGGCAAGCATTAGTTGCGGCTGAGCGGCATCACCGACGCCGTATTTCAGTCCCGCTAATCCTACGGTGAGCGTCTGCAGGGCAGGCTGCGTCATGGTGAACACCAGCGGCAGGATATATTCGTTCCATGCCCCGCGGAAGGTCCAGAGCGCAGTGACCCCCAAAGCCGGAGTCAAAAGCGGCAAGACCACACGAAAATATACGCTATAAAAGTTACAACCGTCAATAAATGCGGCCTCGTCCAGCTCTTTCGGAATCGCCCGCACAAAACCGATCAGCATAAAGAACGCCGTGGCATGGGCACTGATCAGGATGATGATGACGCCCCAGAGCGATTTTTGCAAATGAAGCGCTACCATTAGATCGAACTGAGGCCGCAGCACTACAGCGCCGATTGAGATAAACAACGTACAGGATTGAATCATAACATATAGACGTTTGCCGTAGAAATCAACTCTTGCAACTGCATAAGCAGCCATCGTTCCTATTAATAGAGTCCCTAAGGTTGTAAACACACTGATAAATACACTGTTCCAGGTAAAACGGGCGAAATTGGCCGAATTCCAGGCCTGCGCATAGTTTTCGAGTTTCCATTCTTTTGGCAGCAGGGTCGTCCCTGTCGTTAATTCCAGGTTGGTTTTTGCAGATCCGAAAAATGCCAGAATAATTGGAAACAACGCAAAGGCCGCCACCAGGAGCAGGAAAATCCACAGCAGTGTCCGGGACAGCGCCTTTCGGGTCTTGGCCGAACGGGCCTGGTCCGAAATCATCTTCGTTTCCGCATGCAAAGTACTCACTGTTCATTCTCCTCTCTTTTAATAGATATCATTCAATTTCTTAGAGATGTAAAAGTAAACCAGCGTGATCATACCCACGATAACCGCAGTAGCAAAGCCGACCGCACTTCCGTAACCGAACTGCTGGATGCTTGTGCCGCCACTGGATACAGGGAAAAACAGCTTATAGAGATATAGATACATAACTTCCGTTTTGCCGTAAGGCCCGCCCTCGGTAAGCACCATAATGCTCTCGTAGCCCTTGAGTGAGGCTGTAATCGCAAGCATAATAATCATTTGCAGCACAGGTCCCAGCATGGGGATGGTGACACTCCACATTTTTCTCAGCGGTCCGGCCCCGTCCAGGGAAGCCGCTTCATAGAGATCCTCTGGAATGTTCTGAAGGCCGGCGATGAAGAGCAGCATATAGTTGCCGATTGCCCCCCAGATCGCGATAATAATCGCCGTCAGCAGGGCGTATTTTGGACCCAGCCAGTCAATTGGAGCAGAAATAATTCCAGAACCGAGAAGCAATTGATTAACCATTCCGTTGTACGAATTAAAGATAACGTAGAATACAATCGCCATGACCGAAGCACTGATAACGGTAGGCATGAAGTAAATCGCTCTCAAAAGCTGCCGGCCCTTCAAGGCGCGGTTGAGGACAACGGCCAGCACAAAGGACAGCGGAAGGGTGACCAGCAGCTTGCCGCCCGCATAGATGAAGGTGTTGACCACCGAATGCCAGAATTCCTTGTCCCGCAGCAGCCGTTCGAAATTATCGAGTCCGATGAACAATGGCTTTCCAAACCCCTGATAATCATAGAACATGTACTTTAACGCCCAAAAGATGGGATACACCCCAAAAATCAGCGTCAGAATCAAGCTGGGAGCAACGAAGGTCCAGGCATTAATTTGACGTTTCGATTGATTCATTTATTGTTCCCCCTGTCATTGAACTAAGCTTCTGTCCTTAATGATAATTCGCTCCCTTCAAACCGGTTATGGAGAAAGCGACTGCGCTTGGGGGAGAATTTCACTTTTTCAGTCGCTTTGTCCCCTTCCTTCCCTGTGTTTTTCTATCCCGGTCCTGGTGCAGGCACAGCTATACTTATGGAAGAAAGCGAAGGCCAGAGAATCATTACAACGTCACAGGGAGGTTCGAAAAAAACGATGAATTCAGCATACGGCAACGGGACTTACGCCCGGCCCTTTGGCTGCTATACGGAGGAACAACTTGAGAGCATTCGCGGCAGAATTGAACATCTTCCCGCGATCCGGCGGGAATACGAAAGACAACGGCGTTTGTCCGGGCAATTTGCCGCCCGGGAGGCGGCCGCTCCACTTCACGGACTCGGAGCGTTCCGGGTGGAACCCTTTGTTTTCGAAATCCCTTCCGAAGCGTCCTTTCTAAAGCTGGCTGTGCAAATTCAGGGGCGGGGAGAAGCACGCATTGGCGGCCTGAGTCTGACCCACTCCCAGCTTGGCTTGCCGGTTGCGCTAACGAACGGAAATTTGCAGTACGCTTTGACAGGATGGTGTCAGGAGCCGGGAAGCGGCAGCAGAGTTTATCTGGAGCAGATGGCTGGCGGGCAGCACGGCCTGCAGCCATCCGGTGTAACTCCATCAGGCGCTGCTCCGGCAGACGATCTGCAGTGCATATATATAAGCAATGAGGAAGAAACCGGATTGACAGTCCTTCGTTATGAGGAGATCATTCCTGTACGCGAAGGCGACCATTACAGCATGCAGACGGCGCTTAGTCTGGAGGCCCCCCTTAGCGGAGGCATCTATGCAGAGGTCCGTTTTCTGAATGCCGATAGGCACCCGCTCGGGCAAGCTCTGCTCTCTCCGCCCTTTAACCGGCCGACGCTTACCAACTGGGCCTACCTGCTGGAGGCTGCGGGTGCAGACGCCAATGTGTATATGATGTCGGGCGAGCATGTCTTTGCGGACCGGGCCAAGCGAAAGCTGAAGTACATGCTTGCAGACATGAGGATTGGTATGGATATTTTCCGCAGAGACGGCTGGCATGACGACGATACGTACGGTGCGGTGCATATCGGGAGGGGGCTGGCCGCAACCTCGGTCATTTACGACCAGATTGCCGGCAGCGGGGTTCTGGTTGCCGCAGAACAGGAAGAGCTACTTGACCATTTCCGCTATATCGCAGCGATGATGATGGATACCGGCTACTACCGGTTTGATCTGGAGACCTTCCCGGACGAGAAGGGCGGCAAGCGCAGCAACTGGAATGCGGACCGGGCGACCGGACTCGGCGTGTATGCCCTGCTGTTCCCGCAGGAGCAACAGAGTGATGCCTATCTGGAGCATGCGCTCTCCGTCATCGACTGGCAGCTTGCAGAAGTGGTGGACCAAGACGGCGCATGGCCGGAGAATATCCGCTACCACGGAGCTGTACTGCACCGTTATTTCCTGTTCTTTGTCCTGTTGAAGCGCCTGAAGGGTGTTGATTATTTCAGGCACGACAAGATCAAAGGCATGTACCGGTTCCTAATCGGCACAGTGACCGCAGCAGACATCATCCAGGGCGGCCCCTCCGGCTCTCCCGTCCTGCTTACACCGGCTGTCGGCGATGCCAATGTGCAGGAAAAGTGGTTCCGCCTGCTCGGCTATGCGGCTTCCTTCTACGCGGAAGAGGACCCGCAGCTTGCCGGGGAAATGATCTGGACCTGGAAGCACGGCGGGGAACCGGTAGAGGATAACGGAGCGTATCCTCTGCCGCTGGTTGCTCTGCTGTATCCGCAGCCGAACCTCCCAGCGCTGAGGCCCACTCTTGGTTCCGTACATTATCCCGGTATCGGCTATGTCATCTTCCGCAGCGGAGAGCAGAATCTGCAGCACTATGCGATCTACGAGGCTTCACCGCTAACTTATCATGCTCATCACGATGAGGGACACTTCTCAATCTGGGCAAACGGGATTCCGGTCACTCTGGATTCCGGAACAGGAGGCTATTACAACGGAGACCGGCATTGGTATGTATCCGGTGCGGCGCATAATGTCGTCCAATTCGCCGATACCTGCGGCCGATTCGTAAACGGCCCGCTGCAAAGTAACTGCAAGGAAGTCAGGTTCTCGGAGGAGCTGGATTATGCAAGAAGCAGCATTCCAGATGCTAACGCCGGAGAGTACGAACGAAATTTCTTATTCATTAAAGCAGGGTTTGACGTTTACTTGGTCTGGGACCGTATCGAGGGAGCGGCGGACAGCGTCTGGAATTTGCATACGCTTAGCACGGGGGCAGAAATAACGGAGCAAGCCATTGATGCCGCGTGTCTCAGCGGCATGAGGCTGAGTGCGCATATCGCTGAGCCCGCGCGCCCAGTTATCACTGTACGGGAAGGCGCTGTAGGCGGGGCTTACCCGCTGGCGGCGCAGCAGCATTTCCGCGTATACGGGGGAGCAAGCGACTATGTAATTCTGCTGCAGCCCCGGACAGAGGACACTCCCCCGCTCCGGCTGGAGCGGATCGACTGTGATGAGGCTGCCGAAGGTGTGCGTTTGTACAAAATTTCCCGCGCAGATGGTGCGTGGTTTATCGCTGCCATCAACGGCACCGGGCAGGCCCGGTATATCACAGTCCCGGGCATCGGCCTGCTTAGGCTGCTGGGCGAGCCTGACACGGCTGCTTCCGGACAGTCTGAGCAGAACGGGCTGACGCTTCAGGCTGGCAAGGTTCACATCTACATGCCGCGATAAATGGTCAGATGTCTTTTGAACTTGAGCTGCGCCGAGCGCTGCATACACAAACAACGCCTGTCCATTCTCCCGGACAGGCGCTCTTTATGTTATTCCAGATTGGCATGCTTGCCGAACATCCGCGTGGAGGTCTGGCCGGTCTGCTCCATGATCCGCAGGATCACGGCATCATAGAACAGCAGCAGGGTCTGCTCGAACAGCGATGCCATCGGCTGGATAGTAATCTGGCCGCCGTCCGTCTGTTCTTTGGTTGCGCCCGGCAGCCGGACGATCAGATCGGCCAGCCGTCCTATAGACGACTCCGGGGAAATCGTCACTGCTACAACGGCGGCCCCCACGGCCTTGGCTTTTCCAGCCATGGACAAGAGGCTTGCCGTCTCGCCGGAGCCAGTGCCCAGCACCAGCACATCGCCAGCAGCGATGCCGGGCGTCACCGTCTCACCGACGACGTAGGCCTCCTTCCCGGCATGCATCAGCCGCATGGCAAATGCCCGGCCCATCAGGCCCGAGCGGCCTGCTCCGGCAACAAATACCTTGCCCCCGCGCAGAAGCAGCTCCGCCAGCCGCTCCGCCTCCACTGAGTCAAGCTGCGAGACTGAGCGCTGCAGCTCATTGACAATTTCCTGGGCATATTCCACTGTATCCATGAATTTCTATGCCTGGCTGACAAGGCGTTTCATTTCTGCCGCCGCTGCCTTCTGGTCGCTTTCGCCGGTAATGCCGCCGCCCACAATCACCAGATCAGGACCTGCTGCAATGACTTCAGGCAGCGTACCCAGCTTGATGCCGCCAGCAATCGCCGTCTTCGCTTGCTTCACGACGCTCTTGATCGCCTGCAAATCGGCAAAGGAGTTTTTGCCTTCAGCCTGATGGTCGTAGCCGGAATGCACACAGATATAATCCACGCCAAGCGCATCCACTTCAGCCGCTCTGACCGAAATATCCTTCACGTTGATCAGATCCACCAGAATCTCCCGGCCGCTCTTCTTCGCTTCCTCAACGGCGCCTTTGATTGTCGAGTCGTCGGATACGCCGAGTACCGTTACAATGTCCGCCCCCGCTTCCGCTGCCTTCATTACCTCATAACCGCCGGCATCCATAATTTTCAGATCGGCCAATACGGCCAGAGCAGGAAATGCGTCCTTAATCGCCTTAACCGCATGCAGCCCTTCATTAATGACAATCGGAGTTCCAATCTCCACGATATCAATAAATTCGGCGACCTCCGAGACAATTTCCTTTGCTCCGTTAATATCTACAAGATCCAGCGCTAATTGCAGCTTCATCTATACCAGACTCCTTTTTTATATAATTAAGTAAGTGCTGTACATAGTGTAGCGTCCATAGGTTTAATAAGGGAAGTAGGCACTTTATTGTGGTGTAGTCACCGCGAGGATACTATTGTACGTATGTAAGATTTGCTTCAAGCGTATTTTGGAAAAATACACGATGATTTTTTTCAGTATTTTCGTAAAATTACTGCAATTTCATAAAAGCTGTGCTAACATACACCTTGTTTACAGCGATTCGGCAACAAGGAATAACTTGAAGAAGGTGTGTAATGGAGCAGACAAAACATCAGGATTTTAATTTGATTAAGCTGACCTGGCCGATTTTTCTGGAGCTGTTTTTGTTCATGCTTATGGGCAGTGTAGATACATTTATGATCAGTTCCGTATCGGATGATGCGGTGTCTGGAGTTGGTGCAGCAAATCAGATCATTACAATGGCTATATTGATACTCAGCGTGATCGGCAACGGCGCAGCGATTGTTGTCTCGCAATATCTCGGAGCCAGGAACCCCAAGGAGGCCGCAAAGGTCACCGGCAACGCCGTTACTCTTAATCTGGCTGTGGGCATCGTCCTTAGTACGGTGCTGCTGATCTTCGGAGAAGCACTGCTGCGCATGCTGAACGTTACAGGAGATATTCTGGTTCACGCCAAGGTGTATATTCATATTGTCGGGGGCGGGATTTTTCTGCAGGCGCTGCTGAATGCTCTGGCGACTACCATCCGTACGTACGGCTTCACCAAGCAGACGATGCTGGTATCTCTGCTGATGAATGTGATTCACGTTGTCGGCAACTATCTGCTGATCTTTGGACATTTCGGCTTGCCGGCTCTGGGTGTAGAGGGTGCTGCGATTTCCACGATAGCCAGCCGGCTGATCTGCCTCGTACTCTTCTTCCTGCTGCTCTACAGCATTATGGAAGTGCGGGTCAAATGGACCTATTACATTCATCTTTCCAAAAAATATGTGCTGCAAATTCTCAGAATCGGCATCCCGTCCGCTTTTGAATCGGTCATTTATCAATCCTGTCAGCTGGTATTCACCTTATATATTACGTATTTGGGTGCTGAAGCCATGGCTACCCGCCAGTATGCACTGAATATCTCCAACTATATTTATCTGTTCAGCGTTGCGGTGTCCATGGGTACCTCGATTATCGTGGGGCATCTCGTCGGAGCAAAACGGCCGGAGGAGGCCTACAAGCGGGTGTTCGACAGTGTGAAGTGGGCGCTGCTCGTCACGGTCATTATAGATGCCGCCGTCATTTTCTTCCGCGTGCCGCTAATGGGGCTGTTCACGGATAATCTGGAGATCGTCGCCTTGGGCGCACAGGTGATTCTGCTCAGTATCTTTCTGGAGACGGGCCGCACCTGCAACCTCGTTATTATCAACTCGCTGCGCGCCTCCGGCGACGCCAAATTCCCCGTCTATATGGGGCTCATTTCGATGGTCTGCCTTAGCCTGCCGCTCGGTTATGTGCTGGTGTTCCAGCTTAATCTGGGTCTGGCCGGGGTCTGGCTGGCTACCGCTTTTGACGAATGGCTCCGGGCAGTCATCATGTATTTCCGCTGGAAGAGCAGAGCCTGGGAGAAGCACGGCCTGATCAAGCACGATGCGGCAGAACCCGCCAGTCCTACCCCCGTAGCGGCTAACTGACGTATAATAGAATGAATAAGCGGTTCCGCGAGATCTTTTCAGATCCGGCGAACCGCTTTTTTATACATATCATAATCCAATTTACAACAAATAAGGAGGATGTTTACGATGACAATGAATAAGCGGAAAGAAATAGAGACTCAGCGTTTCAACAACCTCGCGCCTGTCTGGAGCAACAATAATGAAACGATTGGGCAGGCGGAAAAGGCTGTCCAAGCTCTTGGCATACAAAGCGGACAGAGCCTCATGGATGTAGCGTCCGGCAGCGGTGTCATTCTCCATGCGCTACAGAAGCTGCAGATTGCACCCCGGCGCTACTTGGCGATGGACATTTCCCCGGCCATGCTGGAGGAGCTGCACAGAAGCTTCCCTGAGGCGGAGACCGACTGCGCCGATTTCGAGAGCCCGCTCGCTTACCATCCTGGCTTCGACTACGTGCTGATCTATAACAGCATCCCCCATTTCTCTGATCTGGACATGCTGTTCGCCAACGCGAAGCGTTGCCTGCTGCCGGGCGGTACCTTTATGATTGCCCATTCCAGAACACGGCAAGGCCTGAAGGAGCATCATCAGCGCATCGGTCACACCAGTGAACGCCCGCCTATCCCTGCTGATGAAGAGCTGGCTGACCTGGCAGCCAAATATGCTTTTGACCATGTTGTGACCGCGGATGATGAATTTTTCTATTTTTCTTGCCGCAGCAGGGGGTGAATCTCTTCTTCGGGCGCAGCGCACTCGCCTCACACATTACCCTTTTACAGAACCAGCCGCAATTCCCTCGACAATCCGCTCGCTCATAATCAGGAACACCAGCAGAATCGGCAGAATGCTGATCATCAGAGTCGCACCGATGGCGCCCCAATCCGTAGTGTATTGGCCGATGAAATTCTGCACCCCAACCGTAAGCGTCTTTAAATGATCCGAGCTAATGAATGTGTTGACGAAAATGAACTCGTTCCAGTTATAGATCATATTAATAATTGCCGTGGTAGCCAGCACTGAAGAGGTCATAGGCAGCACAATCCAAAAGAACATCTTATTCACAGAGCAGCCGTCGATAATCGCCGCTTCCTCCACTTCCTTCGGCAGTGAATAGTAAAAACCAAGCAGGATCATGATGGTTGTCGGCAGGTTGAACGCTACATACGACAGGATGATAGAGACCGGGTTGTCCGTCAAATGAAGCTTGTTGAACGTACTGAACAAAGGAATCAGCGTAGAATGGACCGGGATCATAAGTCCTACCATGAACAGGCCCAGCACAAACGAGCTGCTCTTCCATCTCATCCGGGTTACCGCAAAGGTAACAAAGCTGGCAAGTAGTACCGTAAGCGCCAGTGACACCGCTGTAATCCACACACTGTTGATGAAATACTGGCCAATATTTCCGTTCGACCACACATTGGCGTAGTTGCTCCAGTGGGGATGGGCCGGAATCGCAAAGGGAGCCATATTGAAGACTTCCTGATTGTTCTTCAGCGAGAAAATAAACAGCCAGACCAGCGGCAGCACCTGAATTACAGCCACGGCAATGAGCGCAATATAGAGCACGCTATATCCAGCTCTGCGCAGCAGATGGCTTCCGCTCCGATGGCGCAAGGGGGGATAGCTGTAAGCAGCTTCAGTTCTCATTGTATACTCTCCTTTCCCGTGGGCTGGATCAAGAATATTGAATCGTCTCTTTGGAGGCGGTAGCCTTACGGATCAGGAAGGTCGCTACCAGACAGATCAGCAACAGGAAGAATCCGATGGCGCTGCCATATCCGAAGTCAAAGCTGCGGAATGCTTTATGATACATATAGGAGGCCATCACCTCACTGGCTCCGTTCGGGCCGCCGTCGGTCATCACATAGATGAGGTCAAAGTATTTCAGCGAGCCCACTACCGACAGCACCACCGTAACCTTAATCACCTCATTGATCAGCGGAAGCTTGATCCGGGTGGCGATCTGCCAAGGGTTGGCCCCGTCAATCCGCGCCGCTTCGGTCAGCGACTCGGGGATGTTCTTCAGAGCGGCATAATAGATCAGGATATAAAATCCGGCATACTGCCAAATAATCGGTATAAACAGCGCTATCAGCACTATGGACGGTTCGGCCAGCCAAGCGGGCGGGTTATCGACTCCCAGCGACATCAGCAGGTCGTTCAGCACCCCATTCGTAGGATGGTAAATTTTCATCCAGAGCTGAGCAATGGCCACCGAAGACAACAGCATCGGGATCAGATAGATTTTGCGCAGCAGATTCGCACCTTTGATCTTGCCCGAGAGCACCAGCGCAATCCCCAGGTAGCCGATCAGACTGATTCCCGAGAATAAAGCGAGCATCAAGGAATGCAGGGCACTTTGCCAGAAATCGGAGTCCTTCATCAGTTCCTTATAATTATCCAGCCCGATAAAGACCATCTTGCTGATTCCATCCCATTGGTTCAGCCCGTAATAGCCGGTCAGTACAATCGGAATATATATAATGCCCATGATCAGCAGCAGGGAA
The DNA here is from genome assembly GCF_054483875.1 of Paenibacillus sp. BAC0078. NCBI lineage: Bacteria > Bacillati > Bacillota > Bacilli > Caryophanales > Paenibacillaceae > Paenibacillus > Paenibacillus sp. BAC0078. Next base: position 282,938 of record NZ_JBTLRW010000007.1, on the reverse strand, counting down.
GGCAGCACGTAGAGCGCAATCACCAGCTTGTTGGACATCACTTTCTCCATAGGGGTAAACCCTCCTTTCCTTGTGTTGCGAGAAACAGAAGGCCCCTAGCACCACAGGAGACTTCTGTTTCTGCTAATCACCCGATCTTCAGTTTCCTTTTTCTATCGCTTCTTTATGCTTGGCTGCGAACTGCTCCGGCGTAACTGCTTTGCCGAATAACGCCTGAATCATATCCAGGTGGACCTGGGCTGCGTTCGGCTTCATCTGCACATCCGCAAACAAAGTGATGCTGCTGGCATTGTTCAGCTCGTTCAGCAGATCTACATATAGCTGCGGCAGCTTGGAATTGGAGGTATCCACTTTGGTAGCCGGAATAACGCCTGCTGTAGTAACAGAGTCCTGCCCCCATTTGGATACGAAGTATTCAACAAAGGCTTTGGCTTCTTCCTTTACCTTGGAGGATTCAGCTACGAACAGGCCGACACCGGGACCGCCTACCCAACTGTTAATGTTTCCTTTACCGCCGTCCACAGTAGGGAATTTGAAGAATCCAACCTTGTCCTTGAAAGCCTGCGGGATATCCGGGTTCGTGGTGAAGTTCGGCAGCTCCCAGGTTCCCATCAGGTACATGGCCGCTTTTTCATTCATGAATTCCGATTTACCTTCGTCATTGGATAATCCGTTGAAGCCCTTGTTGAAGGCATTCATGTCTACCAGGGACTGCACTTCAGCCGCTGCCTTGATCAGCCCCGGATCTTCGAAGGAGCCTGAACCATTGGTTGCTTTCTTCAGCGTATCGCTGCCGGCAATCCGGTCAGCCAGGTACATGTACCACAGGGACCCGGTCCAGCGGTCCTTGTTGCCCAGAGCAATAGGGGCCACGCCATTATCCGAGAGCGTTTTTACAACTTTCTTAAACTCATCATAGGTAGTGGGAATCTGCAGATTGTATTTGGCGAAAATGTCCTTGTTATAGTAAATCGGCGAGATGTTCAACTCGATAGGCAGGGCATAGGTTTTACCGTCCACCGCATAAGCCTCCGTAGTACCGGCGACAAATTTATCCTTCAGCTGTTCACCGCCCAGAATATCATCCAGCGGCGCGAACAATCCGCCCTTCACATAAGGCTCCATGAAGCCTGCCGCCCATGTAATGCCGACATCCGGCAGCTCGTTGGAGGCCGACAGCACCTTTAGCTTGTTCTTATACTGTTCATTCTCCAGCACTTCCTGCTTGATCGTAACGTTCGGATGCTCCTTCTGGTAGTCATCAATGATCTGGCCAACCAGCTTATTCTGCTGGGCCGAGCTTCCCGCCGGCCACAGGTGCATCATCTTGATCGTAACTTTCTCGGCCGGTTTATCAGTAGATGCCGCCGTATCAGCCGGGGCTGTAGTGCTGTTCACTGCCGCATTGTTTCCGTTCCCCCCGCCGCAGCCCGATAGAACGAGCGCCAGCATGGATGTCAGTACCAGGCTTTTGGTTATCTTGTTCTTTGGCATTCCTATAACCTCCATATTTTTCGTTTGTGCGGTGGATGTAACCGCTCTCAGACAAATTTTAACATCACGGCCGGAGGACTATAAGATCACGCTCATTGGCTATAATTCCACTTTTATTGGATTTCGCTCCGCTCATCCTTCATTTGCTGGCGGTACCGGCTTGGGCTCATAGCCTCCAGGGACTTGAACACCTTGATAAAATATTTATCCGTGCGGTAGCCTACACGCTCACTGATTTCTCCGATGGGCAAGCGGGTCTGCAGCAGCAGCTCCTTGGCCCGCTGAATTCTCAGGCGGGACAAATACTCGCTGAACGATACACCGGTCTGCTCCTTGAACAGCACGCTGAAGTAGCTGGCATTCAAGTGAAGCCTCCCGGCCACCTCAGCCATAGTCAACTGCTCGTGCAGATGCTGCTCCACAAGGGCCAGAGCTTCTTTCACCGGCTCCCCCATGCCCTCCGTATCGGGATCAATTTCCAGCAGCTTGTGATCGGCCAGCTTCTCCAGCTTCTCACGGCGCTGCTGCTCTTCCTCCTGCTTCAGAGCCGTCTCTACGACCTCCAGCAGCTCCCCTTTGTCCAGTGGCTTAAGCAGATAATTGAATGCGCCGAGCCGCAGTGCCTGCTGCACATATTCAAATTCGGCGTAGCCGGAAATAACAATAATAACCGGCTTGCGGATCTGGCCTTCCATGGAGCGGATCAAGTCCAGTCCACTGACCTCCGGCATGCGGACATCGGTAATCAGCAGATGCACCCGCCCATGCTGCAGCCGCTCACGCGCATCAATTCCATTGTCAGCCGTCTCTATGATATAGCGGCCAGCCGCCCACACCTCCAGCGTCTGGCGGATACCCTGCCGCGTTCTCGGTTCATCATCCACAACCAGAATTGTCCTATTGCCCAGGCTCATACGTATGTCCTCCATTATTCGGGATTTCAAAAGTAATTAGCGTTCCCTCAGACGGCTTACTCTCAATGTCAAGCCCTTCCATCCCCGTTCCTTCCGCTTCATAGTACAGCTTAAGACGCCGCTGCACATTTACGAGCCCTACGCCCGTTCCCTTGGCAGAGATGGGCGGTCCGCCCGCAAGCGCGCTGCACAGCAGCCGCAGCGTGTCCGCATCCATACCCGGCCCATTGTCCCGAACTGTTATCCGGGTCCAGCCTTCACGGTGGGACGGAGTGGCGCTTACCCCAACTGTTCCGCTGCCTACCCGGCTCTCCACCCCATGAAGAATGGCATTTTCGACAATAGGCTGAATAAGCAGCTTGGGCACGGGTACGACAGCCTCTGCCGGTTCGAGCTGGATATTCCAGGACAGACGGTCCCCCATCCGCATCTCCATTATTTTCAGATAACGCCTAACCTGCTCCATCTCTTCTCCAAGCGTAACCCATTCATCCGTGTTCGGGTTTCCGATAATGTACCGGAACAGTCTCGACATGATCACAACTAGCCCGGCCAGCTCTTCTTCGCCCTTCTCCTCAAGCGACCAGTTGAACGCTTCTAACGTGTTGAACAAGAAATGAGGATTAATCTGCGCCTGCAGCGCTTTAAGCTCTGTGCGGCTCTGCAGCACTTCCTTCTCGTACACCACCCGGATCAGATCATTCATACTCGCAATCATGCCGTTATACGTATTATTCAGTTCCCTCAGCTCCATTGTGGATACCGACTCTGCATTAGGGGTAAGCACCCCGAGCCTGGACTTGCGCATCGCCCGGATCAGATGGATGATCGGCCTCGTGATCATGGTGGACAGCACAAAGGAAATAATTAAAAACAGCAGTGTTCCAATTCCGCCCGAGACCAGCAGCACCGTTCGCAGAACAGAGAGGCCTTCAGTGACATAGCTTACCGGAGTGAGCACCAGCAGCGTCCAGTTTGTCTTGTCCGAGCGCAGCTTCACCTGCACATATTCCTTGCCCCGGAAGGTGACTGTCTGGTCCTTGCTGGCAAGCAGCGGCAGCAGCTCCGCCTGCGGTTCTTCGCTGCTGCCCAGCAGCTCGCCTTCGTCATTCACCAGCAGCACAGACTCGCCCCCGTCACTGCCGGATAGCGGGTCATCGAGCTGGAAGTAGCTGCGCTGGATGCGGGCCATTAAATAACCGCCCCGCGAGAACCAGCGGTCCATCAGACTGACCTGGCGGATAGCCAGAAGGCTCTCATCATCGCTTGGATCAACGCCGATCCAGACCAGCCTGCCCTTTTGAATATTGGCTTCGGTAATGTAAGAATCGCTGATTCTAGTCCCCAGGCTGCCATCCTTGATCGGGAACAGCAGCCGGTAGTCCGCCGTGTACAGCTCCAGCGAACCCACACTCGGCATATAGGCCTGGTAGCTGGAAATAATCTGCAGCAAGGACTGCCGCTGATTGAAGGACACAGATTCACCGTTCAGTTCCTCCGTCAGCAACTGCTGAACGGTCGGATGATTCGCCACCTGCTCCATCAGACTGTCGATCTGGCCGATCAGCGCATCCAGCCTCCCGTTCGCCTGCACCGCAGTCTGCTGGATGTGACGCTCGGCATTATTTTTCAGCAAATAGGATACTCTGTTGTACACCAATGCCCCGGACACTGCAATAATAATCAGCATGACCAGCAGGAACCCGATGAATATTTGATTGCGCAGCGTGTTCAGTTCTTTGACTCTCGCATACATTTGGAATCCCTTCTTTCCTCGCGGAAGCGTTTACATCTTTATTCTCCAAAATTCCCAGCCATTGTCAAGAAGTATTGCTATCCTTGGCCAGCCAATTAGAATATCGTCTTTTACCGGTCAATTGTCAAACTATGCAAACAAAAAAAGCAGCCCGCTCCGCAAAAGGAACCGACTGCTAAAGGCTATTCACTGGTACTCGCCTTAATTCAATGGAGCCACTCTTAGGATTGGCGGATTACTTAATGGTAATGCCCTTCTTAATCGCCTTCATGTCCAAATTGGTGTTCACAAGCATAGGCAGTATCTTCATGCTTCTAGTCATCGGAGAATTGCATTGCCAGCAGGTTGGCACATATTGAAAGGCGAAATTATCGCGTATCCACCCGGTACAGCCCTCTTTGGTACAGGACCAAATAGCTGTGTCTTCTTGTGGAAGATCCTCCAGCGCTTTTTTACGAAAATACATAAGTACCCTCCTTGGTTCGAATTGAGACGATTTCTACGCCTATGGACGTTATGGCAGGGCTGCAGAGGCTTGTTTGAAGTCAAAAAAAAGGCTGCCCTCAACTTGTGTCAAGGGCAGCCTGATTTCAAAATTACAGTTTTACAACGTTTTCGGCTTGTGGTCCACGAGCGCCTTGAGTTACGTTGAACTCAACGCGTTGGCCTTCGTCCAAAGATTTGAAGCCGTCGCCAGTGATTGCGGAGAAGTGTACGAATACGTCGCTTCCGCCTTCAACCTCGATAAAACCGAAACCTTTGTCTGCGTTGAACCATTTAACTGTACCTGTTTGCATGATATTACCTCCAAAATTTTATTTAACACATGTCCTTTTATTCCTACGTATTGTACGAACAAATAAAAATTCACACATTGGAAAAGGATTCATACGCACAAATGATAACCCTTTCCAATATGTGAATTAAGGTTTAACTTCATGTTTGAATTCATTGTAGCACACTAATTCCACGAAAGCAAAGCAATCCCTAAAAATAAAAATATCCTGCCCGGCATGCAAGCCTCCGCACACCGAGCAGTAGCACGGGATCAGTCGATATATCCGGCTAACCCTTTATCCATTAAGTAGTCCATTTCCGCATCGAGAATGGTCTCCACGGTCAGCTCATCCAGCTTCACATCACGCTGAGCCACAACATAGTCAACCAGATCGTCGCTGTCGATATCAACCTCGCCTTTGGCATTGGCTTTAGCGTTATTAATGAAAGTCTGCTCATGCTTCAGCACCAGCCGGATCAGCTTGGGGTCCACCTTAGTCTTGGCGGACAGAACCTTCACCAATTCCAGCTCATTTACTTGATCACTCATAATTGTTAGTCAGCTCCTCGGCATTTATGCGCATTCATTGTAACACAACTCTCTACACTGCCGCGCCCTCTCATTTCCACCATGAACGCGACGGAACCTCCGCCGAACCGGCATAGACCGGCTCGCCGATTCGCGGTGTAGCCAGCCGCACTCCCCGCGCCTTCGCAGCCGCGAAGACACGCTCCACCGGATCGGTCCAGTCATGCATTGACAGGGTGAACGCTCCCCAGTGGATCGGAATCATCAACGCACCCCGCACATCGAGATGCGCCTGCACCGTCTCTTCAGGCACCATATGAATGTCTGCCCAGCGCGGATCGTACTGGCCGCATTCCATCAGCGTCAGATCAAATGGCCCGTATTTCTCGCCAATCTCGGCAAAGTGGGGGCCGTAGCCGCTGTCACCGCTGAAAAATATTTTCGTCTTCTCTCCCTGTATGATCCATGAGCACCACAGTGTAGAGTTCCGGTCCAGCAGGCTGCGGCCGGAGAAATGCCGGGCGGGAGCACTGGTAAAGGTAAGATCAGCATAGCGGATCTCCTCCCACCAGTCCTGCTCCCGGATTTTCTCGCGGCTTATCCCCCACCGCTCCAGGTGAGCCCCGACCCCAAGCGGCACAATGAACATACCTACCTTATCCTTCAGTTGTCTGATCGAGCCATAGTCAAGGTGGTCATAATGATCATGGGAGAGCAGAACGGCATCAATGTGAGGGAGTGCGGAAATCTCGACCGGCAGCTGTTTGCTGTAACGCCGGCCCCCGATAAACGGAAATGGCGAAGGCGAGCTTCCCAGCATGGGATCGAGGAACAACGTTACTCCATCTATCTCCAGCAGTAGGGCAGAGTGGCCGAACCACGTTACCCGGGTGTCCCGGGTCTGCTGAATGGAGCCCGGCTGCAGCAGCTGAGGTACTAGCGGGTGCTCCGGCCTTGAGCGCGGATTGCCCTTGATGAAATCTCTAAGGATCGAGAGGCTGCTTCCCGCATTGTTATCCGCCATCACGGCTGTAGCCGGATAGGAGAACTTGCCATCCTTATAATTCAGCGAGCGGCTGAGCACCTGCTTCTCCTTCTTGGAGGCTCTCCGCCCAAATGAAGGGTAGAACGTCATTACGCTGTAAGCCAATGCAATCAGCACCCCAATGGAGGCCGCAATAATAATCAGTAAGGTCATATAATAGTCCTTCTCTCCGGTGTGTTAAGATCATGGACATATTATACGGCGGCTCAGCCAAGCGGGGCAAATATCGGATCGGCAGGAGAGGACAAGGGAACCTACAGATTCCAGCCGGGTATTTTACGCAAATCCCCATCCCAGATCTGCACCGTGCTCTGCACCGGAATGTTCTCCGGGGAAGAGGCGGTACGAATGAAGCAGGAGTCGATCCCTACCGCCGTTGCGCCGGCCATATCGGTACGCTGATCGTTGCCAATCATGATTGCCGAGCTTAAATCCGCGCCGTAGGTCTGCGTCAAATAGCGGTAGAACAGCGGATCGGGCTTGCTTATCCCGGCCTCCGACGAAATCGCCACGCCATCGAACAAGTGGAGAATGCCCAGCATGGTCAGCTCTGCCTCGATGAAGGTTTTCTGTCCGTTGGAGAGCAGAAATACCTTTTTGCCGCCGGATCTCAAGCGCTTCAGAATCTCTTCAACTCCGTCATACAGGGAAATCCGAATCATGGACAAGGTCCGCAGCCATCTTACCGTCTCATGCAGCCAGGCTTGTCCAGGGTTGCCTCCCAGTTCAAGGGCTACAGACCGGAAGACCTCCTCCATCACAAAATCGGGGAACTCGCAGTGCTGCGCAGCGGCAGCAAGCTGACGGTCCCGCTCCAGAAGAAAACGCCTCTGCAATTCATCCCCGGTAATGCTCAAACCCTGATAACCGAAATGAAGCGCTAGGCGCTCCCAGACCTCGGGCCGCTCCTCGTCCGTTTCAATGTCGATCAGCGTGCCGTACAGATCAAAAATATACGTCTGATACATCCTGCACTCTCCCATCCATTGCTTCCGCTGAAGCTGTTGATATTTTTTTCATTTCACCATAATTTACAGAGCAGCAGTCCAGCCTACCCTTTCAGCGCTTCGCGCATGGCAGGCTCACGGCCCAACGTCACTCTATTCTTGCCGGTGGCCTTGGACAGATATAACGCATCGTCCGCCTGGCGGTACAGCTCCTCAAAGGTTACATCGCTGCGCTCCGTGAACGCAATGCCGATGCTGACGGTAAGCTGGATGCTGTGCCCGTTGTCCAGACGGACCACATGTCCGCCCATCGTAGCCCGGAAGCCCTCCGCCTCCTTCAGCGCCGCGCTCTCGCTGCCCGCAAAAAAGCAAACGGCAAACTCTTCACCGCCGATTCTGCCGGCGATCCCGTTATTCTGGTAGACCTTAAGTATTTTTTGGGAGAAATCAACCAGTGCCTGATCACCGGCCATATGTCCATATGTATCGTTAATCAATTTGAAATCGTCTATGTCGAACAAGAGCAGCGCGATACCCGCGCCTTCCTGCACGGTATATTGCTGCACCAAACGCATGAAATGCCTGCGGTTATACAGCCCGGTCAGATCATCGACGGTAGCCTGCAGCAGCAGCTCGCGCTCATACCGCTTCTTCTCGCTGAGGTCACTAAGCACAATAAGCATGCCGGCAGCATTCGCACTAACCCCTTCAATCGTAATCAGCGAAACGCCGTACCAGGCATCTCCCCTTCCGGGCGCGTCAATCTCGAACTTTCCTTCCAACCTGCGGGCGTAATGACCGGCGATGTCCTCACAGCGGTTCAGGTTCAGCAGCAGATGGATACTCCTGCCCATCCATGTACCGGACTTCTGCTCAGACTCCTCCCCAAGCAGCACGGATAACATGGACTCTGCAGCCCCGTTCACATCAATGATGTTGTCATAGCGGTCGGTCAGCACGATGCCGTCTTTCATATTTTCAAAGATTTTATTCTTAGCCAGCGGATAGAGCGCAAGCCGCGGATCACGGAACAGGGAGAGATACCCGGCAACAATCGGCGGCAGATATGTAAATGCCGTGAAACCTGTAATCGTAATTTTCAGGAGTGGAAGCAGAAAAACAGAAACCACCGGAATCAGCAGCCCCGCCAGCAGCATCAGATTCCGCCGGAAGTAATACTTGGGTGAATTAAGCAAAGAAATCGCCAGCAAATAGACGGCATACACGCCAAAAAGCTGGTCATACGCAATGAGAAGCATACTGAGGACTGTCGGCTGAACAACAATCCCGCTGACCCCTGCCACTGTGGCGACCCCTATCTCACTCCGCATCAGGTGATGATACGAATCGGTGAAGATCAACAGAACATCAAGCGCCACCGGAATGCAAAAGAGAGCAAGCCTCCTGGCTAGCCCTTCCGAAGAACGGGACACATACTCTCTGATCACCGCATACGTAAAGATCGTACTCAAAAAGAGAGGAGCCTGCTGCAGATTTTTCCACCAAAGCTTGCCCTGGAACGAAACCGATAAAATTTCTCCGGCCGTAGCCGCGAATATTGCGCTGACCAGCAGCATTAGAATCCATAAATAGCGTCTTCCTGGTGTTGTGCGATGCTTGAATGAACTGACGCCCATGTAGAGACTTAGAACACTGCCCATTAGTAGATAATACGGGTAACCCTGCATCCACGGCATGTCATATTTCCCCTATTTTTCATGATAGCTTGGCCTTATTATATCTCACTCCTTCACACAAATGAATTCTTTCTCCCAAAAAAATACTATCGCCCTCAGAACGGGCGTTTGGGCAAAAAAAAGAGGACCACCCATCCGCCATCTGCATGGCTGTGGAGTAATCCTCTGTACGGTTCAAACCGTTATTTCTTCTGGGCCAGCCGTTGTTTGAACTTGTCAACACGGCCGCCAGTTTCGGTTTCTCTCTGTTTACCGGTATAGAACGGGTGGGAAGCGGAACTGGAGTCCACACGGATCACAGGGTAAGTGTTGCCGTCTTCCCATTCCATCGTTTCATTAGACGATCTCGTGGACGAGCTCAGGAATTTGAACCCTACGCTGGCATCCAGAAAAATCACCTGATTGAATTTTGGGTGTATGCCTTCTTTCATTGCCGTAGCCTCCTTTCCACACATATTCATCTGTATGCTAATCTGAAGCGGTCTCTTGGTCTATTGGAGAATTTACGTTAGACAAAGGGAATTAATGTAAACCATTGGATTTACATGCCACAACGTTATACGTGATGCCATCCAGGGAGTCAAATGCTGATTTTAATCCCCGCCGATGTTAATCCCAGGGCGATCGTTTACAGATTTTTTTGAACCCCTGTACTCAAAGTTTCAGGAAATAATGGCTTCGCCCCAACAACGGCATTTCTGCCGTTATTACCGGGCGCACCACACAATCTTGCTCCAACAACGGCATTTCTGCCGTTATTACCAGGCGCACCACCCAATCTCGCTCCAACAACGGCATTTCTGCCGTTATTACCGGGCGCACCACACAATCTTGCTCCAACAACGGCATTTCTGCTGTTATTTCCAGGTGTACCACCCAATCTTGCTCCAACAACGGCATTTCTGCTGTTATTTCCAGGTGTACCACCCAATCTCGCTCCAACAACGGCATTTCTGCCGTTATTTCCAGGCGAAGCACCTGCTTTCGGTTCCCCTCGTTTCACCTATTTTTATTTCTTTTTCGTAAGTGACAGCCCTGATTAATCTATCGGCCGCTGCATATAGAGAAGCTCGTTGCCGAGCCGGAAGCCCGCCCGTTCCAGCCAGCCTCGCATCAGGCTGTCGGAAGAAGGGACATGCACCGCACTCAGGCTGACCCCGCTCCCGCTGAAGCGGAATACCCTGGTGAGCAGCAGATGAAGAAGCTCCCCGGCATGCGGCAAGCCATCTCGCAGCTTGCCAGGGTAGAGCTGAATGCCGCTAAGCTGTCCCGTCCCGGAATATACCCGCCGGAACTGGATATACCCGGCAGGGATACCGTCCTGCTCGGCAATCAGGCAGCGTCCATCCTTGAGACTCTGCCAGTGGGTCTGCCAAGGGCCGGAGTAATCGTAGAACGGCAGCTCTGCGGCCTCCGCCGCTGCGCACTCGCGAATCTGCAGGCCAGCGGCCGCAGAGCCTTCGTACGCCCGGGGAACGGACAGCTCTCCCTCCAGTGAGTAGAGCAGGGTGGTCCCTTGTCCGCGGTACCCGTATTTTTCATACAAGGCAATCGCGTTCTTGTTCTGCACAAAGGCTTCAAGGGTCACTATCTGTGCACCAGCCACCTTATATCTCCTTATATTCTCTTCCAGCAAACGCCCGCCTATTCCTTGACCCCGGTAGGCCGGAAGCACGGCAGTGCCTCCGTTCCAAGCCATTTTCACCCCATTCACCATGCGGTATCCGTTCAGTGTGAAACCTACTACCTGCTCGCCCGCATAGAGCATGACCGATTCCTCAGGCTGCAGATCCTCCCGGTAGAAGCGGCCGAGAAAGGTACGGTAATCCATTTGCATATTGGCGTAGTAATCCTCAAAGCCCGAATTCCAGGCCGTGAGGGCTGCCTGCAGCGGAATCTCATTCAAAGTTCTGAAAGTAACCATTATAGCGCCTTCACCATCCCGCCATCAATCAGCAGCGACTGGCCGGTGATATAGGTGTTGGCAAAAGAGCCGAGGAACACGGCGGCTTTGCCGAACTCCTCAGGAGTACCGGTTCTTCCGATTGGAATCTGAAGCAGCGCTTCCTGCTCAATCTCCTCCCGGGAGATGCCCTTTGCCTCCGCCCGCTTACTGTCTAGTTGCAAAATCCGGTCCGTGCCGATGCGCCCGGGCGCAAGAGAATTGATCAGAATGCCCTCCGGCGCAAGCTCAGCCGCAAGCGTCTTGAACAGTGCGCTCACGCCGGCCCGGAAGACATTCGAGAGGATCAGCCCGCGGATGGGCTGCTTGATAGATACCGAGCTAACGCCCACAATGCGCCCGCCGCCCTCTGCACGCAAGTAAGGCAGCGCCTCGCGGATCATGCGGACCGTGCCCATCAGCGTAAGCTCATAGCCGCCTTGCCAATCGGCGTCGGCCATGTCCTCGAAGCCGCCGCCCGGAGGTCCTCCGGCATTCGTGACCAGCACGTCCAGCCCGCCGCCGTATTCGGCCGCAGCCGCAATTGCCCGCCGGATATCCTCCGGGCGGGTCACATCCATCTCCGCCACGGCAACTTCCTGGCCGGTCGCCTCTGTGATCGTCCGCCGGGCGGCCTCTAGCTGCGCCAGGTTCCGGCTGGCAATAGTCACCTTCGCCCCTTCACGCGCGAACTCCAGCGCGGTGGCAAGACCCAATCCTTTGCTTGCCGCCGCAACAAATACCGACTTGCCTGTAAGACCCAAATCCATTCTCTTCGCCTCCTTATTCAGACCATCATACTATTGCTTGCGTAATCAATCTATACAAGTTGAGCTATAGACTTTCCATATTGGGGTCTGGTAGTAACTGCGGGGAATGTTTGGACTTCCGGCCGCTGCCCATCTGCAGATTTCTTGATTATATACCGCTGTTTTCTTTAGTTTAACTTATCTAGTAAGGCATCCTGCTTCAGCCAGTCCAGCAGATCACGTTGATTCTCCGGCAGCACGCCATGGCCTGAAGGATAAGTGCGGAAGGTCAGCCGGGAGGTCAGACCTTGGAAATAAGCCGCTGTCTCCTGGCCGATCCGTATCGGAAAGACAGAGTCGTGTTCGCCGTGGGAGATGAACACGGAGACGTGTTCCATATTCTTGATCGCATATTCCGTCTTCACAAATTCCGGAACGTAGCCGTTCAGCGCGACAATTCCTTTGATCGCATCGCCCATTGAAAGCCCCAGCGACATCGAAAGAATCGCGCCCTGACTGAAGCCCAGCAAGTAACGCCGGCTAGAGTCAATCGGGTATCGTTCGGAAGCATACTCTATAAACTGCTCCAGCTTCTCTACCGCATGATCGAACTGCTCCCGGAGAGGATTGCCGATACTCTTAAGCTCGTAGTATTGATAACCGGTCCCGACGCTAAGGTCACCGCGTATGCCAATCAATATGAATTCGCCGGAGAGCGGCCCGGCAAGCGAGAGCATATCGCGCTCATCGGAGCCTTTGCCGTGCAGCAGGAAGACGACCGGGTACTTCCCCTTCTCCTGATAACCCGCTGGCAGACTTATTTCATATTCATAGGGTGCATTCATCACCTAACACTCCTCCATTTGTATTTGTACTGCTAAGTATATCAAAAAAATAAAGGCGATGAGCCGCCCACCGCGCTCATCGCCATCTATACTACACATCATATTCCAATTGCTTCTTGGCCTGGACAATGAAATCGAACGGATTCTCAATCGTCTCCGCATCATATTGCATGGCACCGATTTTCAGTCCCAGGTTCACCTTGTATTTGTTCGAGAAATCCGTATCGTTTAATTCCTGCAGCTTCAGCTTTATCCGTTCGATGACAATCTTGGCCCCTTCACGGTCCGTGAACAGCAGGAGGCCCCAGGTGGCGTCTTCCTTGTCCAGCAAATACAGCGCATCATTAGTTCGGATGCTCGATTGGCTGAGCTGAGACACATCATAGATCGCCTCGGACAACTGCTCTCCAGGGATCAGCCGGCGGATTTCATTCCAATACTTCACCTTGATCACAAGCAGGGTCAACGGAATTTGATACCGGGTTGATATGCCGGTGAACAGATTAGCATCCTTCTGGAACGAAATGCTGTTCCGCAGATCTGTATTCTCGTCAACGGCGGCGAGATTGGCGGTTCTTTTCTCCAGCCGCTCATTCTCGGCCTGCAGCTCCCGGATGCTTGCAGTGAAGACCCACAGCACCACAGTAAGCAGCGGAGTCATAATGAGCCAGAAATACGTGCTGACGCCAATCGTATCCCCCTGCGACACAGTCTGGTAGAGAATAAAGGAGCCATAGCCGAAGATAAAGGCAAGGTTCAATACCAGTCCTGCAGTTACTGTTGTGAAGTAAGTGACCAGGGCCAGCAGAAATGCAATATTCAAAATAACAATGTTCTGGATGTAATGATCCGGCGAGCCTGCTATATACACAATGCATATGAATATCAGTACCAGAAAGACCAGAAAGCCGAGATCGGAGAACAGGCTGCTGCGGTTACGTTTCACGCTTATCACCACGTTTCTTCAGATGTTTGCGAAGCAGCAGAAGCAGCGCCACAATCACCAGCGTGACTGCAAGCACGACCGCTGCCACGAACCCGAGCACATCGCTGCGGTCCGTGATCTGCGCGATAACAGATTCCTTCGCCGCTCCGGTAATGGTTTTGAAGCGGTAGGCGCTGACGTTGCCATCCTTGTCAGCGATTACGCCGTCTCCGTATACCCGCCATTTGTCCTTCTCACTGGCAATCAGCTTGGAGACCAGATAAGTCTCCTCCGAGCTGACACCTGTCACCGCCAGCAGCCCCCGCCCGCTCTCATACGGCGAGACTACTAGCTGCAAGGTGCCGATTTCCGCACCGTACCGCTCCTCAATGCTCATCTTCTCATTAGAGACGATTGTGCTTCCGTCCTTGCTGTACCGGAAATACAGCTTATCATTATTGTCACGGATCACCTTGTTGTTCGCATAAGACCCGATGGCAATAATATTATCATCCTTCAGAGTAGCGGCATCAACGGCATCAGTATAATAATTGACCTCCCCCGTGTTGCCGCCGGCATATTGGCCGAGCAGATTGAACACGTTAGCCACGCTCTGATAGGTATAGCTATCCATCTTCTGCGGCAGCACTACTGCCACATGATTATAGATTCCATCCCGCAGGAACGGATACGGATAATTGTTGAGCAGCAGGTCCGTGCGGTCCTTCGTGTTCAGATGCATTTCTGTTTCCTTGCTGATATAAGCCCAAGGCATCTGCTCTGAATTCGGAGTGCAAACCGCACTCAGCATCTCCAGATCAAATGCCACCTTCACCGAGAAGTTGCCGGAGAGGTTCAGGCTTTTCGGGATCACCAGATTCAGGGTGTCGCCATTGGCCAGCTCCTTCGACAGCCTCTTACTGCCAATCGGTGTATCGCCAACGCTCACCGTTACCAGCGAACGGTCAAAATCAAGATTTTCGGCATAGCGGAAATTCAGGCTGATTTTACCGGAATCCGCAATCGAGCGATTGGACGGCAAAGCCACAAAATAAGTCTGCTCCTGATGATTCGGGCCGGTCAGCTTGTCCCCGGTTTCGGTTAACGTGATGTTGGAGCTAATGGCAAGCGATGGGGAAGCCACCTCAGTTGCATCATCAACTACCTTCGTGTCACTGCTGATCTGGCTTACTAGCTGGTTGTTCTGCATCAGCCGTCCGGCTTTGATCAGCAGACTTTCTTCCTTGGAGGTTACGACCAGCGTAGGCTGGCTATCCTTGTTCACCAGTTGGATCAGGGCATGAGTACCCAGATCCACGGAGGAATCGAGCAGGCTCGCCAGCTCGCTTGGCAAGTGGTCAGCCATCGCCACCAGCACTACCAGCCCTTTGTCCTTGACGGCTTCCTCACTGTAAGGCAGCAGGGGCAGAGTTTTGTCATTTATCGTATTGGACTTGGCAAAGCCCGATAAGGCGTAGGTCGCTGCTTCCAGCTCTGCGCCGCTGGCATTGTCCGTTACGGTCAAGAGGCTGATGCCGCTTTTGATGTTATCCATGCCGGAGAACCGTGCACTGAAATCGCTGATGCCGCCGGTCAGAGCCTTAGGGGTGTAGGCCACCTCAACACTGGAGGTATTGTACAGATGCAGCCAGTTCTCCGGTGTATTGTCCACATAACAGACCTGATTGTCTGAATTGGCTGTTCTCAGATAACCCTGAATACCCAGCGTGTTGACCCCTTTCTTAAGGAAGCCCTTCGGCGCTGGAACGATCAGGCTCTGCTCCCCGTTATTTTCACGGGAGGGCCTGAAGGAGTAGAACGGGCTGCCGTTCAGCGACAGCGTCACACTGGAGATCCGGTCCTCGTTAATTTGCGAAACCTGAAAATGCAGATTGACCTTCAGGCTGTCCACATTCCAATAGTCCATTACTGTAAAAGACTGCTGCTGCGAGCTTGATCCCTTAAGCGAATTATCGCTTCCGCTAAAGAAAGTTTCGTAGGTGAGCCTTCCGTCCCCGGGAACCGCAGCTAGGGCGGATGCCGCCTGGATCGGGATCAGGAAAAGGGAGAGGCAAAGCACCCATATCATCATCTGTTTTTTGTTCATATTCTGTCTCCTGTGTCGCTGATTTCGTTTCAGTAGCGTTCGGTTTTGTACCATTTGGCTTCCCGTTTAAAAATAACGTCCTTGAGGTAGTTATATAAGCCATAAGCGGCAACGACCATCCATAGCTGGCAGTAAGATACATACATGAGCATTATGATCCACAGATTGGACAGACTCATCTCACCCTTCTCTGTCGTCAGCGTGACGAAGATGCCCACAACGAACAGAATAATGGCGAGCAGCCACAAGAAGCCGCTGAGTGAAGCAATCGTCGTATGCACATAACCCATTGCATGAAGCACCAGCAGTAAATCGGAAGTCACCAAGGAGATGAGCAGCAGGAAGTAGATGGACAGGTAATATAGTATATCAAAGCGGATTTTTGCCGCTGATTTGTTGAACAGTAGCGGGATGTTCTTCACGATCACATAAATATTGCCCTTAGCCCAGCGGGTACGCTGCTTGAACCAGACCTTCACCGTCTGCGGCTCCTGCTCCCAGGTTACGGATTTCGGCTGGAACTTGATCCGGTAGCCCATCATGTAAATTCGGAAGCTGATCTCCGTATCCTCGGCTATCGCCTTAACGTCCCAGCCGCCGATGCTCTCTACAATGGATCTGCGCATAATGAAGTTGGTCCCGGGAATCGTACACAGCTTGAACAGCTTCCAGCGCCCGGCCTGGGCCATCCATTGAAACGACAGGGTCTCAATATTGATGAATCGGGTGAGCAGGCTCGCATTGCGGTTGCGGGTGCGGAATTTGCCGATGACCGCGCCAAGCGTGGAATCCTGCATGATCTCGGCCACCAGATATCTCAGCGCGGGCTTCTCCGGTGTATTGTCCGCATCGTAGATCGCGATCAGTTCACCTTTGCTGCGGGCAAAGCCGATGTTCAGCGCATTCGACTTTCCTTTGCCGCCTATGACAGAGTCCGTATTGATAACAATCAGATTGCGCTGCGGAAAGCGGCTCTGAATATTCCCCAGCAGTACGGCGCTGTTATCAGAGGAATTGTCGTTAATTACAATGATCTCGTACCGGTCGTGCGGGTAATCGAGGTCCAGCAGGGACTCGACGGTCTTGCTGATGACGACGCCCTCATTGTGCGCGGGAACCATAATCGTCACGAAGGGGTGCTCGCCCTTAATTTCCGGCACAGCTTCTCTTTCGGTCTTCATGTAATACAGATAGCCCGCAATAATCAGAGCCACATTCACCAGCAGCAGGGACCAGATGCAGATCACCGCAATTACCATCAGCACGTCCGAGATCGTCATGTTCCTTCTCCTAACCCGAATTTTCGTTACTTCAAATATTTCTTCCGGTACAGCCTGTAACCGAACAACAGCAGGACAGCCAGAAGCAGCAGTGCAACAATAATCACAACGATAAAAAATTTATTCTGCACACTGAACAGCTTCGTGAAGCTTTGGAACTGCTTTTCCTTATAGCTATAATCGCTGCTTACAGCTTCCGGGGTATAATCGACATTCATTTCCTTGCCGTTGACCCTGATCACCCCGTCCGAAGAGAGCACGGTGTTCGTGTCTGTAACCACCTTATGGGCTTCCTGCTTATAGTCGGCAAAAGCAATCCACTCCTGATCCAGACTCTGCAGCAGCTTCTGCAGCCCTTCTTCACTGTCCGGAAAATCATAGGTGACCGCGATATCCATCGGCATTTGAGGCGTCGATTTGGAGCTGTGCCCCAGCCTCTGTAAGAATTCCGGCGGGAGACTGTATATGGAAGAGGGGAACACCTTGGATACATTCGTCCGATCCATATACCTCGCCGCTACATCAGGATACAGCACCGCCGAATCAAAGAAGCTCATCCCCCGCCCTGCATATTCCTTGTCATAGGACCAGTAGCTTTCCGCACCGACACCCAGCGGAGCCAGACCGTTATTTATCAGGACATTGATAAAACCATTCATTTTACCGTTCAGCGTATGATCGTTACTGTTAATAGGAGGTCTAACCGCAGGCACGTTGACAAGGATGCTGCCGTTGCGGGACTGCACAATTTTCAGCGCCTCCAGATAACGCTTCATCGCCGGAAAGTCCGTATTGCCGAACACTGGCTGAACACTGGCTATGAACGGAATACCGTTCTGATACAGTTGATCCGCCGCCTTCTCCAGGAGATCCAGATTGGAGAACGGGTAAATCTCTTTTAGCAGCAGATAGGTATGGGGCGTTTCCGAATAAGCAAGCCAGTCCTTCAGCACATAAGCCATAGCGACTGCACTTGCGTCTCCTTGCTTCAAATAAGGCGCATACGTGTATTGTCCGCCGCTTACTGCATAAGGCACCTCGCGGTCACCGTTTTGAAACGACAGGCTGCCGTATGACCGTGCCGCCTTGCTTGCCGCAATATAGGGCATTTCCTCTACCTGCAGATATGTACCGGAGAACCCGCCCACCGAGAGCGCCACGCTCCCTTCAGACCACACAGCCGTGGTAAGGTGCAGCTCGTGCTTCATGCGGCCCGGGATGCTGTATCCTGTATACAGCAGCTTGCCCTGAAAGCTCTCGATATCCTGGAGATAATCTTCGTTTGTAATGGACAGATCCGCCTTGTTGATAACTGTAATGACTCTGGAGTAGGAGTCCAGGGTTCCTTTCTCATACTCATCCAGACTCAACACCGTAACCTTCGTGCTGTAGGCGGCCAGCAGCCGCTGAAGCTCTGCCACATTGCCCTCCCGCGCAGTTCCTTTCGCCAAGCTGTCGTATAGCAGCAGGACATGCTGAGGCGCAGCGGCGGAATGTGCCGGAGCAGGAAGCAGCAGCGCCGCCACGAGCAGCAGCACAATAATCAACCCTCCACGCTTCACACGCTCACGCCCTTTCCGGCTCCAGGATTCGCAGGGAGAGCGGGAGCGGCTGGTTTCGCTGCCGGAAGCTTTCTCCGGGAGCGGAATCCACGGCTGATTACACCGGCCAGAACCAGGAATGACACCAGGTCAAAGGATTGTGTAAACAGAAATTCATGCTTGGCTATGTCGGCATCCCCCGCCCCGATGATGGAGACGAAGATCCCGGATAGACCCACGAGCATAGTCGCCACGATCAGCATTAATCGCTGCATGGAGCGGAAATTCCGCGCCTTGACCGCCGCCACGAAGGACGGCATATAGATTCCCGTGATCACGGCCATCCAGAGGAGGATGAAGCCGAATGTCCGCGGAGCCAGCTTTTCTTTTAGAACACTGTATAGCGTGAAGAAGTGGCTCTGCGCCCGGAACTCTTTTCCCACCGATTTCTCGTAATTCCCCATGGCGGCAGGCTTGATGGTATACGCGCTTTTGGCGGCTGTGTTCAGAATGGAGCCCATCTGATCGGGATGAGTGACATAATATTTCAGAATCGAAACAAACCCGTACCGGCTGTAGAAATCCTTCTCCAGAACATCCGATTTCACATCAACGGTTCCGTATTGGTCGTAATACGTATTTTCCTTCAGAATGGCGTATTGTTCATTGATTCCGAATGACTTCAGGGCCGTCTCCGGATTCTCCGATTCCATCAGCACCCCGCGGGTCATCGCATGATATTGGTTGATATTCACAAATTCCTTGGAAATGTTCAAATAGGTTGCTATTCCGGCAAGCATCATGAGTGTAATGGCAGCAGCCGTAAGGTAACGAAACACACGGTCTTTACGAATCCAGATAAGCGAAACGGCAAACACGGAAATAACCATGCCCACCGGAGCATTTTGTTGCTTGGAGGTAGTCAGGATGAGGGTGCTGATCAGAAAAAGGGCCAGCATAGCATAATCGTTATATCTTTTGCGGTATAGCAGCAGCCACGAGGCGAATACGAAGATCATCATGATCATCACCACGCTCTCGCTGAAAAAGGAGTTGAAATAAGCGGTATAACCCGTATCCCCGAAAATAAAAATAGCAATCGCCGCAACTATCATTCCCCGCTTGCGGGACATTGTGTATGTAACAGCTTCGATCAATAAGTAGACGGCAGCCACATATAAAATCATATAAATGGCCGCTTGAAAACGGATATCGAAGACCTCTTTGCTGAATACCAGCTTATTGACCACGATGGCCAGCTTGATAAACAGCGATTGGGAGGATACCAGCATCGAGCTATTCTCGTTATAGTACTGATAGATTCCAAACTGCTTCACGAAATAGCCAAAATACCTGCTGTCGTAATCCGGCAAATTGAAATACAGACCGTTGCTGTAGATAATACGAAAAAAGTCGCCGTTGTCCGCCATCCCTACATAAGGAGCCGTAAACAAAGCGAACGCTGTAATCAGCAGTACTCCTAAGGCTGCTACCGAAGCGGGCGATATCCGGAGGCCAGTGAGCATGACAGGCTTGCGCGGTGCGGTTTGTAATGTGTTGTCTTCAATCATGCGGGTTCACCCTTCACTGCTTTCGGTTTGGAGTTAATAGGAATAGGCTAATAGAGCCATAAGGTTGTCAAAAGAGTAGGCCTGTCCGGTATCCGTATCTCCGAACCCGCCGTACAGCGGACTTCCGGCATCCGTAACACGGAATTCATTCATCCGTTCAATGCCCGCCTGATAGAGAGCGTCGTCGCCCACCTCCGCGCCAATCATGGCCACAAGGGCGTAAATCGCCGTGGAACGGATATCATTCAGCGGTTTCCCGTCACGGGTATATTGCCCGTACAACGTTCCTGCCGCAACCTGCTCCTTGATATAGCGGATGCTCGCCGGCTTCTCCCGGTCAATCTCGGCCAAATGCAGAATCGAGAGCAGTGATTCCACCGTATTAATCCCCTCTGAGCCATAGGTCCCGGTATCATAATTGAATCTAGTCTCATAGAACGGGAACGCATCCGACAAATATCCCTCTTCGAGAATTCCATCCATATTATGCAATAATATACCGCGCTTTTCTATAGGAATCGCTAAATTTCGCAGAACACTCAGATCAATATAACATAAAGTCATAAACTTGTTAGTATTTTTGTAAACATCGTCATAAAAATCATACATATAACCATCTTTTACATTATTATTATAGAATCGCTGTCCGTATTTATCAGCCTCTTCGGTGTAGGCGGGTTCCTTAAAAGCTTGTCCGGCCTCATACAAGGCTCCGATCAGACGCAAGTCATCCACTGCCGCGTTCACAGGATATTGCTTCTGCAGTTTGGGACTGTAACGGTAGCTGAAGCCGCCGTCCCTATCAAAGGTATGCTTCGCCAGAGCCCACTGGGCGGCAAATTGCTCCTTGTTGCCTTCAAGCACAGCCGTTCTCATCAGGAGCGAGGCCGATTCGCTAAGGACCTCATGACCGCTCGCAGCTTCGCCCGATTCGTCTGTGTCCAGCAGATTCGTATACACCCCATAGGGGCCCGTAAGCTGCTTGTTTATAAAAGCATATAGCTCTTGTCGCTCTTTCCGGTTATGGGTGCCCCGGTCAGATGCTGGCGCAGGGGATACAGCCGTGATATCGGCAGTTGCGGCGGAAGGCTCCGGCGTGGCTTCAAAATTACTGCAGGAGGACAATATGAGTAGAGACAGTACAACAACGGTCACTGAGCTGAATGTATTTCCCAATCCATCACGTCCTTCAGGATAAGGTTGTTTTGTTGCCTGTACTATTATAACGGTAATATTTATCACATAATTAACTGTACAAATGATCATTGTATGTCGAAATCGTCGAAAAATCCAACTTTCCTGAACAAAACGGCTTCGCCGTCCATCATGGACAACGTAGCCGTATTAGTTTATGAATCCTTTGGAAATTCCAAGTGGAAAAAGGATCACTAATTTGCTCGAGCACCCTATTCTCCGCAGGTAAAGTGGAAAAAGGTTAACTAATTCAGCTCCTTTCACTCTTGACGAAGGAATATGACTCAATTAAGTTTCCTTTCTCCACTTAAAACCCACAATTGTTGATTTTGGGGAGAAATAAGTTCCTTTTTTCCAACTATACAACTCACGAGAAAGAGAAATCATAATTTCCTAAACAATAAAATAATAAAGCTGCCCGTCAGGCCTTATGCGGTCCGGGCAGCTTTATTGCTTATTAGTATATAATGGCCGGTTATCCTTTGATCTGCCGGTAAGTCTCCTCATCCGATATGATGTATAATCGGGCATCCCTCGGGATGGGCTGACCCAGCTTGCGGTTGATGCCCAGATCGCCGCGGTCGGACAGCAGGGTTGCTCCCCGGAGCAGCAGCGCCTGAAAGGCATCACCGTAGGTATGCCAGGCAGCATCCCGGGGGATTTCATAGATGTCGTCCCCATGCTGCCGGCTGAGCAATTGGGTAATCACCTCGGAATTCCCCTCCTGCAGCGCTGACCTTACGGCAAGCCTTGAGATCGCATCGTGCGAAAGCACGAACTCGTTCACATTAACATGGTGGAAATTCTGAATGTTCTTTTCCTGCATAATTTCCACTGTGGTATGTACCTGGGGAGCAATCCGGTCAAGGCTGGAGGCGATCAGCAAGGTTTTGCCATCCGTCAGCGAGGCTTCATCAATCCGGGTATCGCCGAATACGATAGCCGCTCTGGCTGTTTGAATTTTCGCCTTCAGCAGAACGTCGTCGCTCGAAGCGTCGCCGCTGATGAAGTGAACCTGCTCCATCTGCTCCAGCGGATGCTGCCCGCTCTCATCAATGATCACAATCCGGCAGTCCGGCGCGTAGCTGAGAATCTCGTCAACGGCAGCCTGTGTTTTGCGGTTCCAATTAATCACTACAACATGATCTTTCCCGTGAAAGCTCAAGGTCCCGGCTCCTCTCCTTCTTTGCAGCTCACCCATTGCATCTATAATCTTCCCGATGACCAAGCTGAGCAGGCCAATGCCGAAAATGTACAGGAATATGGTAAATAGCTTACCGATTACTGTTTTGGCAAAAAAATCTCCATACCCAACCGTGGCCATCGTAGTCATCACCCAGTAGAAGGCATTGAACCAATTTTGGAAGGTGCCCGGTTCCAGCGTAAACGCGATAGTTGCGCTCAGAACAATAAAGCTCAGGATAATCAGTCCGATGGACCGTTTCCTTAGACGCATCAATTTAGTAGAGATTCTGAGTAGGAAATGCATCGGCTTAAATGATCAGACTGCTGACAGCGAAGGCTGTTCCGATGAACACCATGCAGAGCATAGTGCCAACGGCGGTATTTCCCTGCTTCAAATGATCGGAAATTTTAAATCCCGGTGTGAACAGCTCAAAGATCCAGTAAGCGGCGATCAGGCAGACATAGCCTACCGCGAACCAGAACATCATGAACCAGATCGAAGTATTCGTATACGCTGCTACGCCAAGGATAATCGCCGTGGCCAGGAATTTGCCGCCAAGCGCCAGGGCTACGGCCACATTGCCCTTCTTCAGCTCCTCCATGTCCTTGAACGGAGTCATCAGGGTGAACACAAACATTCCAAGCACTTGAAGCAGAATAATCGTTAATACACTGACTACCAAATTAATAACTATCGTCATTTCGCCCACCCCCGAAATTTTGCATAGGCCGAATCATAATCGGCGAAATCATGCACTTCCTCCAGTACCACAGAGGCCTTCTTTTGTTTCTCCAACGCCTTGTAGCGGTTATCGTCGATCGGCTGCTTGATCCGGTTGCCGGAAGGCAGCTCAATTACAGCAAAATTTCTGGTTTTGTTCTTGTATTTGGTCTTATACACCCCAACCAGATCCACATCGGTAGTGATCGACACCTTCAGGTTCTTCAGATCGGCGATAGCCGACTTCTGATCTCCATAGGATTTGATCGTAGACCAGGAAGACAGCCGGATATCGTTCTTCTGATCGGCATCCGTCACAAGCTCGGCATCCATGAACTGCAGCGTCCATATCTTGTCACCGGTAGCATAATTGCCGTCGTTCGGAAGCATCTCATTGTCCGGCAATACCGTCATGTCGCTGCCGATCAGATCGCCCACCGTGCCCTCTACCACCCGGTAATCCCACGGCACACGCGACACGCTGTCTGTCGTCTCGGTATCTGTATGAAACACACTATTGCTATTGCCCGAGCATGCGCTGAGCAGCAGCACTGCCATCAGCAGCATGCTGAGTACTGCTCCTATCCGGGCCAGCCTGCGGCCTCCGGTCCGGCGTTCTCTACCCTTGTTCATCTTCAACCCCCCTCACTCCTAGCGCAATAAAATGACTGGCATTGCCTGTAATCGGTCCGCCTGCCCGGCCCAGAAGCCCGCAGGGCTTGCCGTTAATTACGAACATGCCGGTCAGCAAATGAAGCTCCCCTTCCACTGTCTGTATGCGGGCCATTTCGGCTCTCTTCTGGTATACCGTAGGAAACAGTACGCTGCTGTCAAAACCATCCTCGTCTTCAATTTCCAGCGACCCGCTGTCGTCGAAGATCCGCACCGAGCCTCCTTCGCGGCCGAAGACGGATTTGGAGACAAAACCGCCGGAGAATACAGGCTTATTATAGGTCGGCAAAATATAGCTCGATATGGCTTGGCGCTCCTCTTCATTGTAGAGCAGACCCAGCTCATACATCCCCCATACTACCGCTACCAGCCCCTTGGACTGCAGCAGAATACTGTGCGGACCGTTGAATAACTGCAGCTTCCCGGTCTCAATGGCATAGGCGAGCGCCTCGCCGCCATCGTCCACAGCCATCCACTCCTTGGGGTAAAGGGCGAACATCCGCTGGATCACCCGGTTCTCTCCGTCCATAACGGTTCCTTCGTCGATCCACAGATCCAGACAGTCCACGCAGCGGATATCCAGACCGCTGTGCGCCACCAGTGCCTCAATGGTCCCGGAGTCCTCCATATGTGAACCATAGGCGACACAAGCCGCCGTATCCGGCCGCTCGATAGCCCAAGCAGCGGCGAGCTGGTCCTTCATTGTGGTATTCCGGCTGGCAATTCCGGCCTGCTCGCAGATCCACGGCGTAGCGATGGAGGCTTCTACATAGCCGGTTGGCGTATCCGCATTCAGCTCCAGCAGCTTAATGGTCCCGTCACCAGCTACAGCAAAATCAAATCTCGCGTAGCGGCTGATCAGCCCCTGCTCCGGTATTGGCGTTTCATCCAGCATCTGCCACAGTACGGGCGGGATACCAAGCAAATCATACAAGTCATGCCGCTGATGAACATAGCGGACGGCCTTGTCAAGAATAGACCAGAGCTTGCTTGACGCTTCCTCCAGCTCCTTGTAGGTCTCGCCGCGCATCACGGCAATCGCATCCATCCAGTATTCCTCATCCTCCAGGTCGGCCCAGGTAAAGCCCAGTTCATGCAGCCTTGCTACCCGTGGCGCCCGTTCCAACCCCGACTGATCCAGAAACTCAAACACGCTGTCTGCTGGGATCATCCGCCAAAACCGCTTTTACTTGAGCTGCTTCTGCCGGAGCTTGATCTCGATATCGAACCTGATTTGCTGCCCTTGCTTGAGCTGGTGGACGAGCTCAGCCCGCTGGACTTGCCCCCTACTCCGCCCGCTTTGGATGAAGTATTTCTTCTGGTAATGGAGCCGGTGGATGAGGTTGAGGTCCGCGGCTTCACCACTGAGCCTGCTACCGGCTTGTTCTGGAAACTGCCGCTGTTGTAGCTTGGCGCCTTGTAAGTCTTCTTCGTGCCTCCATAGTAGGTCCGATGATCGCTGTACCAGCCTCTTGAAGAATAGTTCGAGCCGCTGTTGAACAGCATGTGGTACAGCAGCAGATCATCCCAGCCAAAGCCGGAATTATAGCCGCCGTAATTGTTGATCACTGTCGTCCCGCCCGAAGTCGTCGCCCCTTGGTCTTCCTGAACAACCTCTGCGGCGTTCTCTTCCGGGTAGGGAATGTTCCAGTCTACATTTTTGTCGAAATAAGCTTTGACCTCTTCAGTAGACCAGGATACCAGTGTCGGCTCCTCTGCGGAGCCGGTTGCGCTCACGCCCCCCGGAACGAATAAAGCATTGGCCAGCAGGGCAATGCCGAGTGAGGTGGACAATACCCGGATCGGCTTGCCTTCAGGGGTGAATAGCTTTGACACGACGGGTTCTTTCGCCTGTTCATCTTTTTCCAACTTGAGACTCTCCTTTCCTGACATTTAACCTTCGACGCGCATCGGGACGAGCAGAAGCTCCAGCTTCCCTTCGTCCACATTCAGCCGTCCTTCAACCGCTTCGAACTCACGGCCGCCGACTACAATATAATTGACATGCTCCAGGGCAGTAATCATATTCATGCTCCAAGTACGCTCCTCAATGATACGCAGATCGCCTTCCGGCATCTTTTCAAACAGGATGACATTCATTCCATTATCCACTTATTACACATCCTTCCTGATCACTATTATGCTTCTGATACGCTGTCAGCACCATTTCGTTTCACCCTGCCACACGTAAGCGATGAGATTTGGGCGGATGGAAGCTTTTATACAACAACCCTAGCAAATTATACCTTGGAATACATTAGCAGATAAAGAAAAAAAGCCGATTTCCGTTATTTCGGAGTCGGCTGACTAATTTTTTATTAAAATTTTTCATATTAGGGTACTGGTCGTAACTGCGGGGAATGTTTGGACTTCCGGCCGCTGCCCGCCTGCAGATTTCTTGATTTAAACCGCTCTTCGCGGTAGAAATCCGCAGACAGCCTAATCATACGGTCAGCTTTCCTACGGAAAGCTCTCAGGCGGACGCATTCGCTCCGTAAGTATCCAAACCTCCCCTCCGCACTCTGCCTTTTTATGATTTTTTCAAGTTCACCTTATAGATGGTCCGACTTGAAATAACGGCAGAAATGCCGTTGTTAGAGCAAGATCGGATGGTCCCTCCAGAAATAACAGCAAAAATGCCGTTATTGGAGCAAAGAGAAGTGGGGGAAATTCCACCTCAGGTACCTGACAAATAGGGTAAATGCTTCCGAAACCATGTATTCCTGAAACCTTGAGCACAGGGGTTCAAAAAAATCCGTAAGCGATTAGCCTGGTGGAATATTCACTTCGCTTCCGGTGCTGCGGCAGCGGAGGCTGCACTCTCCTTCGTTCTGGAGAGGAAGATATTCAGGATGATCGCTGTAAGTGATCCCGAGACAATCCCGTTCTGCAGCAGCATTCTGGCGAACCCCGGGAGCTGGTCGAACATCGAGGGCAGTACAGCCGAGCCTAGGCCTACGGCGATGCTGCACGCGGCGATCAGCAGATTGCCATCCTTACGCAGATCCACCTCGGAAAGAATCGACATCCCGGAGGCTGCGACTGAGCCGAACATTACAATCATGGCACCGCCAAGCACCGCATTAGGCACCACCGTCGTGAGTGCCGCGAGCTTCGGCAGCAGCCCCAGTACAACCATAATTCCTCCTGCCGCAAAAATAACATTTCGCGTCTTTACACGGGTCAGCGACAGCAGCCCTACATTCTGGGAGAATGCTGTATAAGGAAAAGCGTTGAACAATCCGCCCAGCATAATGGCGAGTCCTTCGGAGCGCAGGCCATTAACGATTTGCTTTTGCTCAACCTTCTGGTCCGTTGCTTTACCTACTGCAAAATACACGCCGGTCGATTCCACCATCGAGACAATATTGACGATAATCATCGTAACGATTGCCGTAATGCTGAATTCAGGCCACCCGAAATAGAAGGGCTTGGCAATACTGACCCATGAGGCGCTGCCTACGCTGGAGAAGTGAACCAGACCCATGGCATAGCCGATAGCCGTTCCGACCACCAAGCCGACCAGTACAGAGACAGAACGCAGAAATCCAGTGGCCAGGCGGTTGACGGCCAGGATAACGAGCAGCGTAATCAAGGCCAGCAGCAGATTGCGGGGTGCTCCAAAATCGGCGCTGCCCTGTCCGCCGGCCACATTATTCATTGCTACCGGAATGAGCGACAGTCCGATGATAGTTACTACGGAGCCGGTCACCACTGTAGGGAAGAACTTCAGCAGCTTCCCGTAGACCGGGGCTGCCAGAACGACAAATAGACCGGATATAATGATTGCGCCGTACGCCGTTGCCAGGTTCGACCCCGAAGCAATGGCAATAATCGGACTCACCGCAGTAAAGGTGCAGCCCAGAACAACCGGCAGTCCGCTGCCGAAATGCTTGCTGCTCATAATCTGCAGCAGGGTCGCCAGCCCGCAGGTGAATAAATCCGCCGCGATGAGGTAGGCCATTTGTGCGCCGCTCAGATTCAGCGCGCCCCCCACAACGAGCGGCACAATCACAGCCCCTGCGTACATCGCCAGCACATGCTGGAGCCCTAAAGCGAAGACTTTCTTTTTGCTTAACATCCCGCACTCTCCTTGGTCATTTCTTCTGTATTGGTATTATCAATGAAATGGACTTCCCCCGGCGCCATCGAAGAGATCCGTGCCAGAGAATGCACAGCTATCCCCCTCTTCTCCAGCAGGCCGCGTCCCTCCTGAAAGCTTTTCTCGATCACGCAGCCCACACCCAGCAGCTCCGCCCCCGATTCCTCTACAATATCTGCGAGTCCAACAAGCGCGGCCCCAGTAGCCAGAAAATCATCGACAATCAGCACTTTATCCCCGGGTCCGAGATATTTCTGCGAAATGCTGATCGTGTAATCCTCTTGACGGGTGAAGGAATGGACCGGCGCCGAATATACCTTTTCTGACTGCGTAACGGCTTTCTTTTTCTTCGCGTAGATGAACGGGACACCCAGCGCAATACCTGCAGCCATGGCGAATTGAATTCCGCTGGCCTCGACGGTCAGCACTTTGGTGATGGGTTGATGCCCGAAGATCCGCCCAAATTCCTCTCCAATTTGCAGCGCGAGCTCCGTGTCCACTTGATGGTTCAGGAACGAGTCCACCTTCAGCACCGTATCCGATAGAATCAAACCTTCTTGCCTAATGCGTTCCTCTAACACTTTCATAATGCGAATGATCTCTCCTTTTTTTGTAAAAAAAAGACAGACCCCTTGAGCGTTTCTCTCAAGTGAATCTGTCCTTCCAGGGCATTGCAAAAGAACCCCGGATGCGCTATTTCACTCATAGTCGGACAATTACAGTGGTTATCCGGTAGAAACTTATGGGCCCTATTCCCAAGATTATATGAGTAGATATGAATGTTCTGTTTGAAACCTTTGTATATCTTACACGCTCTGTGCACTCCATACAAGCAAAATTTTAAGTGTTTCATACAGTTTCCGAATTTTTCATGAAAACATCTCCGCTCCGGGTGACTGTCCGTTTAGGCAGATGCGGGTTTACGGGGCAGCAGCGCCTTTATCCCTCACGCTTTGAGCCACAGCGCATTAATGGTAAGGAAACCTAATCTGAGAGGAACGATGCGGGTGTCTAATCTTAAAGCAAAGGACCGGATAGTCGTCATTATTCAAAAAGGATCGCGGCGGATCATTACCCGCACACCGCTGGCAGGCGTAGACCGGCTGGTGTTCGTCATTAACAATCAATATACGAATGCGGCCAACACTACACAAATTGCCAGCGGAGCCGGACGAAGCAGCGCCAGCGGCAGCAACGCGGCTATTGCATCACCCTATACCCGCCAACAGCAGAGCGTTGGAGCGGGAGGAGATGCTGCGAACCTGGGAAGCGGAGGCAAGGGACAACGCAGAAGCAAGACGCACCTCCCTCTCCTCTATCCACATGGCAAAGAAGTGGTGGTTGTGATCAACAACCAGACCGTCAAGCTTCCAAGGGGCAGCAAAAACTCCTCGGCAACCCAGATTGGCAGCGGCGGAGGAACCTACAGCACGGGCGGAACCAACTCAGCCATCGACAGCCCCGCCACAAGACAGCAGCATGCAGTCGGCGGCGGCGCAGGCGGTCATGCCCTGAACAAAGCCTCCGCCAAGCGGCGGCGGGATAGCAGATATTCCGGGCAGAAGCGGCAGATCACCCGCCGGTAAGTCCATGCAAAAACCGCAAGTCTCCCGAATGGGAAGCTTGCGGTTTTTTGTTATTCGCTGCGCCGGATGCCTTACCAGGAATGGGCCTGCAGCCTATTGTGTTTAGGCCCGTACCTACCCGGGCTATCTTCCGCCCTTGACCTTACTCCGGGAGGCCTCCAGCCGGAGCCGGATGTGCAGCGATATATTCGAGCGCATTATAGATCATTTCAGCAGCTTCGGCGCGGGTGATGTCAGCAGCCGGATGGAATTTGCCGGCACTGTCCAGACTGGTGATTTGCAGCGCCAATGCCCGCTGGATGGAGCCGTCATAGCCGTTAGTGAACTCAGCGCTGTCGGCAATGTTCACCGGCATGATTTTGATCATCGGAAGATTGCTGCTCTTCTCAATGGCCAGGATCAGCCGATGGGTGAATTCCTCGCGGGTCCAGTTCTTCGCAGGGTCCAGATCAGCAGGCAGGTCCATAGCGTTATTCGCGGCAATAATCAGCGCATTTGCATACCAGGCATCATTGCTTGCTTTTAAGAAATAGTCCGTAGCCAGTGGTGCTTTGACGAAACGGATTGTGTCCAGGTTAAGTCCGAAAGCATTGACGAACATTTGGATGCCTTGAGCCGCAGTAACGGGGGCATTAGGCATGAATTGAGCAGCACTTACACCGTGAAGCACACCCTTCTGCTGGAGCGCCACGATTTTATCTCTGGCAGGCGTGCCGGAGAGATCCTGAAAAGCAGCCGCAGCCGCAAAGCTTTGTCCGGCAAAGGTTAGCGCCAGCAGTGCTGCCGCCGATAAAGTCAGCCAATTGAATTTAGTTTTTTTCATTTCTCCTCACCTCTTCCCTTCAGACGGATAGCCTGACCAAAGGTTGCAGCAGAGCTGCCTATACTTGGAGACGAGTTTCGCAGATTACGCCTGCACATCTTCCATCTTCTTGTTGTTCAGCACATTGTCTTCCAGCACAGCGAATTTGTCGCCATATTCCTTGATGATATGCCGCTCTCCCCATGCACACAGTGAATCCAGAATCGACTGCAGCGTCCGCCCGTAATCGCTTAGCTCATATTCTACCTTCGGCGGCACCTGGTTATAGCTGATCCGGTTCACAATACCGTCCTGCTCCAGCTCTCTTAGCTGCTGAATCAGCATCTTTTGCGTAATAGCCGGCATGAGGCGCTTCAAATCGCTTGTCCGCAGCTTGCCGTGTGTCAGATGGCAGAGAATGACACACTTCCACTTGCCCCCGATCACCTCCAGCGTAGCTTCGACTGATATATTATATTTTTTAGCCATCGTTGCTCCTCCTCTTATAGTTACTTTTTAGTAACTATATAACTAAAAAGTACGTACTACCCATAATCGCCTCAGTAACTCATAATAGCACTTACCGGCCGGTCATTACCATACTGTAGGAGTGGAAACCATGTCCTTAAATAGAAAAAGAAGTACCCTGGCGCTGCTCGCGCTGGCGATCAGCGCCTTCGCCATTGGAACAACCGAGTTTATCAGTGTCGGGCTGCTCCCGCTGATTGCTGATGACCTGCATATATCCGTGACGACAGCCGGATTAACCGTAACCTTGTACGCGCTCGGAGTAACCTTCGGAGCGCCTGTATTAACGTCGCTGACGACAGCAGTCTCGCGCAAAACGCTGCTGCTCGCACTGATGCTGCTCTTCATTGCTGGCAACAGTCTGGCCGCCGCTGCGGGCGGAATAACTGTACTGCTGCTGGCCCGGGTAATTTCCGCGCTCTCGCACGGCCTGTTTATGTCGATTGCTTCGACCATCGCTGCCGATCTCGTGTCCGAAGACCGCAGGGCCAGCGCCATCTCGATCATGTTCACCGGGCTGACGGTCGCCACCGTTACCGGTGTCCCGCTGGGCACATTCCTCGGGCAGCAGCTCGGGTGGCGGGCTGCTTTTATCGCCATTGCCGCTGTTGGTGTTATCGCGCTCATTGCCAACCTGATTCTCATACCGGCAAGTCTGCGCAAGGGAATCCGGACCCCGCTCCGGGATCAGGTCAAGCTGGTGACCAACAGCCGGCTGCTGCTTGCTTTTGCTATTACTGCTCTGGGCTATGGAGGCACCTTCGTTGTCTTCACATATTTATCTCCACTGCTGCATGAGATCAGCGGCTTCAGGGAAGAGACGGTTGCCGTTATTTTGCTTGTCTACGGTATCGCCATTGCGATTGGCAATGTGATTGGAGGCAAGGCCGCCAACCGCAGGCCGTTGAATGCCTTGTTCTATATGTTTGTCCTGCAGGCGGTTGTGCTGCTGGTGTTGACCTTTACTGCTCCCTTCAAAGCTGCAGCTCTGATCACCATCTTCTTCATGGGGCTGCTCGCCTTCATGAACGTGCCCGGACTGCAGGTCTATGTAGTGATGCTCGCAGACCGGTTCGCCCCAAGCGCCCGGGATGTCGCTTCCGCCATGAATATTGCCGCCTTCAACGCGGGCATAGCCATCGGCGCCTATCTTGGCGGTGTTGTCACCGATCATATGGGACTGATTCACACCGCTTGGGTCGGCTCCCTCATGGTGCTTGGCGCGGTAATCCTTACCGCCTGGAGCCGCGTTCTGGAGAGCAGGGACGCGCGACTGCCACAGAGCGATGCGGCCTAATCGGCATTCACTGCTCATTCTCATACTATAACCATTCAGGAGGTTTTTACATTATGGCACAGCATTTACAAGATACGACCCGCTTGCACAGCGGAGTGAATATGCCCTGGTTCGGGCTTGGAGTTTTTCAGGTGGAGGAAGGTGCGGAGCTGGTGCAGGCGGTTAAGTCAGCCATTGCACACGGCTACCGCAGCATAGACACCGCTGCCGTCTATCAGAACGAGCGCGGCGTGGGCCAGGCGATAGTCGAGGCTCTGAACGAGCACAGTCTGAGCCGCGAGGAGCTGTTCATCACCTCTAAGGTATGGAACGCAGATCTTGGCTATGAAGCAACACTTGCCGCTTACGAGGCCAGTCTGGAGAAGCTGGGCCTTGCTTATCTGGATCTGTATCTGATTCATTGGCCGGTGAAGGGCAAATACAAGGAGGCCTGGAGAGCGCTCGAAACCCTGTACAAATCGGGACGGGTCAAGGCCATCGGGGTCAGCAACTTCCAGATCCATCATCTGGAGGATGTGATCAGGGATGCGGAAATCAAACCGATGGTCAACCAGGTGGAATTGCATCCCTACTTGTCCCAGCAGGCGCTGAGGGACTTCTGCAAGGAGCAGGGCATCCAGATTGAAGCCTGGTCGCCTTTGATGCAGGGCCAATTGCTGGAACAGCCTGTACTAACCGAGATCGCAGCCAAGTATGGCAAATCGGTAGCCCAGGTCATTCTGCGCTGGGATCTGCAGCACGGGATTGTCACCATTCCGAAGTCGACGAAGGAGTACCGGATTATCGAGAATGCCTCTGTGTTCGATTTCGAGCTGAGCGCGGAGGATATGAACCGGATCGACGGTTTGAACCGTGATCAGCGGGTAGGTCCCGATCCCGACAACTTCAATTTCTGAGCTGCGCTAGAGGAGCCATTGCAGGGATTGCAGAGGTCAGCACTTACCGGTCATCGGGGAGACCAAGTGGAAAAAGTACAACTATTTCCATGACTTTCGGCGCTTTCCAGGCATTTAGGTGGAAAAAGGGTACCTAATTCATCTGCTTCCCCTTGATTTACACGTTAACGGAGAAAATAAGTGAACATTTTCCCACTTGCCGCTTTCCCGCTTCTGAATTACTGAATTTAAGTGGAGCAATTCCCACAAAATATAGCCCAGCCCTTCCTTTCACCTGCTGAAAGGAAGGGCTGTTTGCTGTATCCTGCCATGCTGCTCTGTCCACGGTACCTCCATTTTATGCGCCGCCTACAATGGCAATAAGCACCGGCAGCACAAGGAAGGAAGCCAGCGTTGTCCATAGAATGCACCGCGACACCAGCGAAGGCGAGCTGCCGAAGCGTTCGGCCAGCACGACGGAATTAACGGCGACCGGCATGGAGGCCAGAATGAGCAGCACCGCGAACAGCGTTCCGTTGATATCCAGCAGGAGCAGCAGCAATGCGGCAATCAGCGGGGCCAGCAGCAGGCGGACCGTAATGCCGGTCCAGAAGGCGAGCTGCACGTTCCGGGCTGTACGGACTGTTTGAACTTTTACCATCTGGGCGCCGAGAACAGCCAGCACCACAGGTGAATAGGCCCCTGCCACCATGGATACTCCAGAAGCCACCTCATGTGGCATATGCAAGCCGAGCGTACGCAGCAGGAGGGCCAGAATCGCAGCGTAGATGGACGGCAGAGAGAATACCGAACGGATGGCGCTGCGCACGGAGAACTGCGATCTTGCGGCGAAATAGACGCCGATTGTATTGACGATCACCATCTGGGCGATGACATAGACCGATGCCTTGTCGAGACCAAGCTGGCCGAAGGCCAGGAGCACCAGCGGCAGGCCGTAATTCACGCTGTTCGTAAAAGTGGAGATCAAGGTCAGGCCGGCGGCCTCCGGCGGGGCCAGCTTCAGTATTTTGCCAAGCAGCTTGGCGGTTGCCCACAACAGCAGCAGGTTCAGCAGCGCAAAGGCGAGTGTTTTGTACACATCATCGAAGGAAATCTCAGCGGTAGCCAGCGTATCGAGAATAATCGCCGGACTCAGAAAATACAGGTACAGCGTCAAGAGCGGCTTCGTATCCAGGTTTTTGAACCGCCCCAGCAGCGCTCCTGCAAGGACCGGAATGGACAGCGGCACAATCACTTGGGCTAAGGTCGATAACACGGACTGAATCAATTGCCAGGACTCCTCTGCTCTATAGTTTCTCCTAATATACCCCCCTCAGGCAAAAGCCGTCTAAGATAAGGAAACAATATGTGTAATAGAAAATACCTATGAGCAGCATGCTTCCCAAAAGATAGTATTGTGTTATGATTAGCTAAAACCGTTATTTTTACAGGAGGCTGACTTAGAAATGGATGTTATGGAACCAGTCATTCTGACCAAGGGCACCCCAGGCGAGCCCTGCCCCATTGCCAAAACCCTCGACGTTATCGGAACCAAATGGACCTTCCTGATTATCCGTGATTTGCTGATCTGCGGCACCATGCGCTTCAGCGATCTGATCCGTTCCCTGGAGGGCATCAGTCCGAAGACGCTTGCGCTGCGGCTTAGAGAGCTGGAGAATCACGGCATCCTGGAACGCACCGTATATCCCGAGGTCCCGCCCCGTGTGGAGTATACCCTGACAACAAAGGGGAAGCAGCTTGAGAACATTTTCATTGAGCTGAAAAGATATGGTCTGGCGCTTTAAAAAATATTTATCCGCACATCTCAGCAGCCACACAAAACTATACTTTCTGTAACTGCATGTATGAAATGTAACTACTTCCCTAAGGGAAGTTATAGGATTATACTCTCCTCACAGAGCACTCAGCAAGATACTTTGGAGGAGGAATTCACATGTTAACAGGACAAAAGGTAGTTATTATCGGGGGCAGCTCAGGAATCGGTCTTGAAACGGCGAAGCTGGCCGCAGCAGCAGGCGCGGAGGTTGTCATTGCCAGCCGCTCGGCGCATAAGCTGGAACAGGCCAGGGAGGCTATCGGCCCGGATGCCAAAGTAAGCTCCTATGCGCTGGATATCACGAATGAGGATCAGGTGCAGTCTTTCTTCGGAGAGCTGGAAGCCTTCGATCATCTGGTGGTCAGCGCAGCCGAAACAAGCGGCGGCGCTTTTCTGACCACCGCTACAAGCGCTTCGCGTAAGCTGATGGAGAATAAGTTCTGGGGCCAATATTATGCCGCTAAATACGCTGCGCCGAAGCTGAATCCCCACGGCTCTATCACGCTGTTCTCCGGGGTTGTGGCCTTCAAAGCGATGGCCGGCTCATCCATGCTGGGCGCAGTAAATGCCGCAGTGGCAAATCTCGGCCAGACCTTGGCCCTCGAACTTGCTCCGCTGCGGGTCAATATCGTCTCGCCGGGCATCATCGACACCCCTTCCCGCGCCGGAATGGCGGCAGAGGCCCGAAATGCATTCTACAGCAGCATAGCGGGCAAGCTGCCGGTGCAGCGGGTAGGCACGGCTGCCGATGTCGCACAAGGCGTACTGTATCTCATCCATAACGGCTTCGTGACAGGCACCGTACTCCATGTAGAGGGCGGCCATACCCTGATCTGAGCCGCCAAGGCGCAAAAATCCCTGTACCCCTTAGCGATAAGGGGACAGGGATTTTGAATTACATCATTTTAATTTCCAGCAGCTCGTATTTAATGATACCCATCGGGGCATCCACATTGATAATGTCGCCCACCTGTTTGCCGAGAAGCTCCTTCCCTAGCGGACTTTCGTAAGAAATCTTGTTATCCAGCACATCGGCTTCAGCCGGTCCCACGACTCTATATTCAATCTTCTCCGAATACTCCACATCATTCAGGGTCACAAGGGAACCGACACTTACCTTGCTCAGATCCATAGTGCTCTCATCCACGATCTGGGCTTTGGTCAGCATTTTTTCCAGAATCATGATGCGGGTCTCCATGAACGACTGGTCTTCCTTGGCAGAGTGGTACTCGCTGTTCTCCTTGAGGTCCCCGTAGCTGATGGCCAGCTTAAGCCGGGCCGCAAGCTCCTTCCGCTTCACCGTCTTCAGATCCTTAAGCTCCTCTTCGAGCTTAGCCAAACCTTCCTTTGTCAAGAACACTTCTTCATTCGACATGTCTACAACTCCTATTTTAGCTCGCTTTTATTGTATTTTACCCCATAATCGGCTAATATGCGAAATGAAAGCAACGCTGAAAGCAAATCGTCACATTTCACGCACAGGAAAATAGCCCCATAATGTGTAGGATATTCATTGAGTACTTTATACGCTTAAGATACAGTATACATATATAAAATCCAACAGACAGTCAGGAGCGCAAGATTACATGTTCACGTCAACCCAAGGTTTCCAACGCTTCAAAAGCATCTTGATCGCCGCACTAATCCTGTTGTTGCTGCTTCTATCAATCAAACCCTCCCGCACCACTGCAGTACGGTCCACCGTCCCTTCCGGAACATCAGGCTATGATGTTGTGGTCATCGGAAGTGAAATTCAAGGCGTTCTGCTCGCCAAGGAAGCCGTCAAGGCCGGCCTGAAGGTGCTGATGCTCGATCCCCGCAGCAAGCCGGGCGGAGAGCTGATTCAAGGGCAAATGTTCTTTCTCGATGATGTGAACGACAATAAGCGGAGAAGTCTGGTTCAAGGCGAAATCAAGAATCTTTTTACCGGATACAAAGCAGGAAAGATTCGTAAAGCCGCCGACTTCAACAAATATTACGATAAGCTGATCCAGGGAATTCCCCTCAAGAGCGGAATTGTCATTGACTCGGTTAACACGGTGGCTCTAAGCAGCGGCAAGACGCTGAAGGCCCTTAGCTATCATGGCAAGGACGGCGCCAAACATACTATAGAGTCCCGTTACTGGGTTGAAAATACCGATTTCAACGCCTTGAGCGGCCGATTGAGCGAAGCGCGGATTCCGGGGATGGAGTCGCTCTACAATGGCAAAAAGCCGGACTATATGGCGGCAACCTACATGCTCAATTTCAAGAATGTGGATTGGGGCACTCTTCATCAGAGCATTCTTGACGATTACCCGTTAACCAATGTACGCAAAAAATACGGTCCCAACACCTATGTCGATTGGCACTTCGCGACCGGATTCAGCAATATTACCAACCACTTTGCTTCCCAAGATAAACAATTGCGGCTGCGCGGATTAAATGCCGCCTATCAGAATGACGGCCAGGTGATCATTAACGGCTTGCTGATTTACGACGTGAATCCTTCCGACCCTAAATCTGTGCAGGCGGCGATTGCAAAAGCCAAGGCCGAAGCGCCCCAAATTCTAAGCTTTTTGAAGGGCAAGATCCCCGGGTTCGCCAAGGCAGAGCTTAACGGCTACCCTGAATACCTCTATATTCGGGATTACAACCGCTATGAGACCAAATATGTTCTCGGTTACTCCGACTTAATGAGCAGCCGGATGTTCTGGGATAATATCAGTATTGGCGGCTACCCTATAGATTTACAGGGAACGCGGGCCATTCCCAGAGGAATCGGCTTCGGCAAGCCGGACCGCTATGGTCTGCCGCTGCGCTCCTTTGAGCTTAAATCCTATGACAATGTGCTGGTGACAGGGAAAAATGTGGGGGCGGGCATTAAGGCCTACGGCAGTGCGCGGATTATGCCAACCACCGCCTTGGCGGCACAGACCATCGGGATCATTCTGGGGCGCGAACGCGACAAGCGGCTGGCTGATCTGAACACAGCGGACTTCCAGAGAATCCACGCCTATCTGCGCAATGATTACAAGATTGTCCTGCAGTAAGCTGAATCTCAATTCTGCACGAATGCCAAAACCGCCTCTCCGGTTCGAATGAACCCGGGGAGGCGGTTTGTTGTATGGCAGCTTCTTTAGCTATTCAGTTCCCGCTCCGCAGCAGCGGGGTTTAGTCTGATGCTCCGGGCTTTAACCGTTCCGCTTCTCAGCAGAATGGTTAACGGAATCGCCAGAACCCCAATCACTGTGGCAACCAGAAAAACATCCTGAACGGCCAGCGTCATGCCCTGCGCCTTGATCAGTGCGCCTGCCGATGCCGCCCCGGCACTTAGCTCCTTCTGATGCGTCAAGGCTCTGGCTGTCAGCAGTGAGCTGAAGACGGCAATGGAAAGCGCCCCGGCCGCCTGCTTCACCCAGTTCGTGACCGATGAGCCATGACCGGTGATCTGCTTCGGCACGGACGACATCCCGAAATTGGTAACCGGCATAAAGGCTAAGGATATCCCGACATTGCGCACACCCATCAGCCAGGATAGCTGTGCATGCGTAGTAGCCATTGTGATCCGGCTTAGCTCCCAGGTGGAGCCCACCAGGAGCAGAATGCCGCTAAGGATCAGCCAGAACGGCCCAACCCTGCTGTACAGCTTGCCGACAATCGGCGACATCACAGCCATAGCAATTGAGCCCGGGAGCAGCACCAGCGCCGTATTAAGCGGAGTAGACTGCTGGATATCCTGCAGAAATACCGGGATCAGGAACGTGCCCGAATATAAGGCGATGGTAATGATGCAGTTGATAATCAGACTGAATGTGAAACGGCTCTGCTTAAACACCTTCAGACTCAGCAGCGGCTCTTGCAAGGAAAGCTCCCGGCGGATGAAGTAAGTCAGAGCCGCCGCCCCGACAATCAGGAGTGAGAGGGTTTTCCATGAGGTCCAGCCCCAGCTATTGCCTTTGTTGAAGGCCATAATGATGAATGCGCTGCTTAGAATAACTGTGACGAAGCCCGGCAGATCAAAGGATTTTGAGTTGCCGGTAACCCGCTGGTAAGGCAGGCATTTAAGAGCGACGGCAATCGCAATGATGCCGATAGGCAGATTGATCATAAACAGTGATCTCCAGCCCAAATAGCCGGTAAGCCAGCCGCCCAGCGTCGGTCCGAAGGCCGGAGCCAGCATGGAAGACAAGCTCCACAGGCTCATCGCGAAGGCCTGCTTTTCTTTTTCGATAAATTGATAAATCATGGTCATCGTTGTCGGAATGATCAGCCCGCCGAATACCCCCTGCAGAATGCGGAAAGTTACCAGCGAATGAATGCTCCAGGCGACCGTACACAGTCCCGAGAAGAACGTAAAGCCGGATAATGCGAACAAATACAAATATTTATAGCTCCACTTGTCGCCGAAATAGCCCACCACTGGCGCGATTACCCCGGTGGCGAGCAAGTACCCGGTAATCATCCACTGCACCGTGCCAATCTCCGCATGAAAATCCTTCATGAATACCGGAAACGCCACATTAATGGTCGTTGTGCTCAGAATCGCTATAAAATTCCCGAAAAAAATTGCTAAAATGATCAGCCAAAAGGATGAACCCCGGGCAGTTTGAGTATTCAATAGTTTCTCTCCTCTTTCAAAACACAATGAATGAAAATTAACTTCTCTGCATTTTAGATGTATGATACAATTAAATTATTATATGTGTATTATACAACTATAGTTCTGTAAGTCAATATGACTTATTTCATTCTATTTTCATTCCGGCTTATAATGGAGAAGAGTACTGAATAAAGGAAGGAAACTACACTATGGATGATAAAAATCTGGAGTCCCTCAACAATGAACTGATGACACTCATTCGCCGGTCCCCCCTCGACAAAAAACACGGCGGTCTGGACCGCTCGACATATACGTTGCTCTACCATCTGGCCCGCCATGAGAAGGTTGGGGTCAAGCTGCTCGCAGAAGAATTCGGTCTCGATACCTCTACGATCAGCAGACAGACCAGCGTACTTGAAACCAAAGGTTATGCTGTACGGGTACCCGATCCGCAGGACGGTAGATCCAGCTATTTTCAGATCACCGAACTGGGCGCAAGCAAGCTGGAGGAAGCGCGGAGCATTCGCCTGGAGCGGTATGGGGAGATTTTTGAGGACTGGTCGCCTGAGGACTGCCACACCTTCAGCGGGCTGCTGGCCAGACTTAACCGCAAGCTGGCACTGCGCAGCGCCCAGGCCAAAGGATTGACGGAAGCGGACGAAGCTGGAAGATTGACGCAGGAGCAGCGCTGATTTCTGCGGCTACTGCACCAGCAGGGTGTGGCAGGTGCCGTAAGCACCGTGCAGCGCCCAACCAGGAGACGGCGAGGAGCTCATCCGTAGCAGCGGCTTTTCGCTGGCGATCAAGCTCGACCTCGGCTCCGGGGCCAGCATGGCCTACAATCGCAGTAACATCTCCCGAGCTGCAGCAGCTTTTTGACGCCAAGCCCGTGGGCGGGTGTTTGTAGTTAGTATAGAAACCATCAACACTTCTGCTGTACTTTGTACACTCAAAAAGACCAAAATCGCTCATTTGCTGCCTTTTATCGAAAATCTGCTGTACGGGGTACAACAGATTGAGTTTTTGGAGAGTTAGCGGTGCGATCTGCTGTATAAAGTGCAATAGAGTGGCCGCCATCGTCTATAGTCGGTGAATACAACAAAATGAGGGAACCGCCAGATCAGCAGTTCCCTCTATTTCACTTAGACTTCTATACACCATCTTATGCTGACAGATGTTCCTTACAGAACAGCTCAAGGTCTGCTTCCTCATCCTCTTCCAGATCAAAATCGAGAATCCGGCCGGTTGTGGTTTCCAGCAGATCGTAGGTGACGATGCTCGCCTGTTCTTCTAACACTTTGACGATTACCCGTGCAGAAACGCCGCCCTCTTCATAGAGCTCGTCGTCCTCCGGCACGTCCAGTGCAATCATGAACTCATATCGCTTGCCGCTTATAATACCGAAAGGGTCTCTAACATCCTCCACGGTATAGCTTTTAAATGTCAACACTTCTCATACCTCTTTTCTTCAATCACATCCAGGCTATTGTATCACAAAATCCAAGGCAAAGGCTTCTGCCCCACTGCGCAATAATCTTGTTTCCTGCAAAAAGAAGAGCAGCGCAAGTGTACAAACCCTTTGCACGGCTCTTGCGGTAATACGACACCTGCTCATTGCCTCGATAAACTTAGCAGGCTTGGCTCGCACTCGTGACGAGAGAATATTTAACGGTATTTCTGCCGCTATTTCAGCCCGTCCCCGGCGCAGGAGCCTATTTAACGGCATTTCTGCCGTTATTTCAGCCCGTCCCTGCCACGGGAGCCTTTTTAACGGCATTTCTGCCGCTATTTCAGCCCGTCCCCGGCGCAGGAGCCTATTTAACGGCATTTCTGCCGTTATTTCAGCCCACCCCCGGCACGGCAGGCCGCAGGGAAGCGGGACATTGCCCGCGAACTACCGCTTACCCGGCGGCCACGCCGCTTTTCCCAGCCTCGCCGGCTTTGGCCTTCTTGATCTGCTTGCTGCGCAGCTGGCCGCAGGCGGCGTCGATGTCGACGCCGTGCTCAAGACGCGTGCTTACGCTGACGCCCTGCTTTTTGAGCGTGTCGAAGAAGGCCCGCACGGATTCGCGTTCACTCCGCTGGTATTGGCTGTGCTCATCCACCGGATTATACGGAATCAGATTCACATTAGCCATCTGCCGCCGGTCTCCGATCAGCTCGGCCAGCTCCAGGGCATGCTCCTCGCGGTCATTGACATCCTTCAGCAGAATGTACTCCAGCGTAATTCTCCGGTTCGTCTTCTCCAAATAGTAGTCGATGGCCGGCATCAATTTCTCTATAGGAATCGCGCGGTTGATCTTCATGATCCGTGTCCGCAGCTCATTGTTCGGCGCATGTAAAGAAATCGCCAGGTTGACCTGCGTGCCCGCATCAGCGAATTCTCTGATCTTGTCAGCCAGTCCGCTTGTAGATACTGTGATGCCTTTACCGGCAATCGCCAGCCCCTTGTGATGCTTGATGATGTTCAGGAAATTCAGCAGATTCTCGAAATTGTCGAACGGCTCACCGATGCCCATCACAACCACATGGCTGACTCTTTGCCCAAGCCCCAGGTTATCCAGATGCTGCTGAACCTTCATAATCTGCTCTACAATCTCTCCGCTGGAGAGGTCGCGGCTCTTCGCCAGAAGTCCGCTCGCGCAGAAGCTGCAGCCGATGTTGCACCCGACCTGCGTGGTCACACAGACGGACAAGCCGTATTTCTGCCGCATCAGCACCGTCTCAATCAGGTTGCCGTCCTTCAAGCGGAACAGGAATTTGATTGTGCCGTCCGCCGACTCCTGCTTCACATGCTCTTCCATCGACTGAAAGACAAAATGCTCCGCCAGCAGCTTCACCGTCTCGCCGTTCACCTCGGTCATTTCCGCAAAATCCGTAACCCGCAGGCGGTACAGAGAGTCCCATATCCGGGACGCGCGGGATTTCTTCTCGCCGTGCTCCACCAGCCAAGACGCCAATTGTTCTAAAGTTAATCCATAAATGGATGGTTTATTCATTTCTTATCCTCTTTTCAAAACAGTAAAGTTCAATTCATTCTACCTTGCAAAGACCCGGCTAACAACATGCATTTATTGTCTCAAATTTCTTTTATTAAAACAAGAAGAATCCCCGTCCGCCACCGCCACCGGTCTCCGCATACAAAAAAGCGTACCCACAGCCGCAGGATACGCTTCTTGCCTTTAATAGAGCATAGATTATATAGGATGAACTATTTCAAAACAGCAAATTTCAGCTTCTTACTCTTCAGATAGTCAATAATTCCAGGCAGCGCCTTGACGGTAATTGCTTTTTCGTGCAGAAGATATATGCCCCCTGAAGGATCGGTATTGTGAAAATAATGGAGGATCTGCTCCGCTGTATCCACCTTCCAGTCCTCGGGATCACGGTTCCAGAGCAGCACCTTGAGGTGCTGTCTGCTGACTTCTGCAGCAAGCTTACTATTAATAGCTCCATAAGGCGGACGAAATATAGTTACTGGCACCCCAGTATCCTGCTCCAGCTCGCGGACCGACCGGGCCAGATTGGTCCGGTTCTCTTCAATGCTGTTCTTCGTCATCTCGCTGTGATCCCAGGAATGACTGCCTACCGGCATCCCATGCTCAGCGGCATAGCGTACTTCTTCAGGATGCTGCTTCGCATTCTGGCCGATAAACAGAAAGTTCGCCGCAACCCCATGCTCCTGCAGAATATCCACGATTTGCCGGGTATACTGCGACGGTCCATCATCAAATGAGAG
The DNA here is from genome assembly GCF_054483875.1 of Paenibacillus sp. BAC0078. Classification (NCBI taxonomy): domain Bacteria; kingdom Bacillati; phylum Bacillota; class Bacilli; order Caryophanales; family Paenibacillaceae; genus Paenibacillus; species Paenibacillus sp. BAC0078. Next base: position 239,699 of record NZ_JBTLRW010000007.1, on the reverse strand, counting down.
CGCCACATAACCTTTGGCCAAACTGTAATCATATCCGCTTCCGTCCAGCTCCAGCAATTCAACCAGCGGGTTCTGTGCCTGGGCGGCTTCCGCCTTTTCCGGTGCCTGCTCCGGTGCCTGCTCCGGTTCCTGTGTCGGTTCCGGTTCCGGTGACTGCTCCGGCTTCGGTTCCGGTAAAACCTCATCCTGCTCACCCTGCAACGAAGCCAATTGGACCTCTGAGACAGGGGAGGCAGAAACGAGCTTCCCGGCAGTTTTTTCAGGCTTAATGAAGTTTTCATGGGCTTCAGCGCTGTTGAGCAATTTGTCATCCATCCGCAGGAAGAACAAGACGAACAGGAGGCTGAACAGGATATACCGCAGGACAATGGGCCGGGCAAGCCGGATGGCATCTTTTCTACGCTTCACGGGTTGGAGCTCTTCGGAAGGGAGTTCAGCTTCAGCCTGAACCGTCCTCATTTCTTCTTGCGGATGGTGCTGCTGCTTAAATTGTAGTAGCTGTGAGACATACTCTTCGGAACAGGCAAAATACAGCGGCTCGCTGAATGTGCTGTTCATCTTGATGAGAGTGCTGAAATAGGTGCGGCGAAAAGGGTCCCACTTGGAGTAAAGCGACAGCCTTACTCTTTGTCCTTCAAAAGGGCCAAGCGAGTTCATTTGCAGGTATGTAAATTCATCAATGAGGAAAATTTGCTGCGTATATCCGCCGCTATGGGTTATACCTACCTCTATCTGATAACTATCCTCCTGATGCTTAAGCGATAGCAGTTCTATCAGGAGAGCGGCGTTTTGTTCAACAAGTGGCATAAGACCTATGTATCTCCGTTCCCGTCATTCGGTTCTACCGGTAGGGCACTGCCCCCAAAGGGTACCGTCATGCGGGTGGTGAAATCGCTGATCATGCTGGAGAGGTAGGCTTTCTCCTGCCGGACCGTATCATATTTCTGCTTCAAATGGGTGTTCTCTGTTTCAAGACGTCCGATCTTTTCTTCCAGCTCGTTCATTTTCTTCAGCTTTTCCGAAATCGCATCGTTATGCTTCTGGACAAGATTGGCATACTTTTGCTGCTCCAGCTCGATAGTGCTCTTGAGCTCATCCATATCCGAAGCCAGGGTGGTGTGCAGCTCACGGTAATCTTCCATTACCTGATCCACCTTCAGATTCCGTTCCACCAATTTATGCTCCAGCTCACGGATGTTTTTCTCCCGGTCCTCAATGACCTTATTTAAATTCTTCAGGTCCTTGTTCAGACGCTCCACATGCCCACTCGAATGGGTCAACCGGTCCTGCAGCTCATGAATAGTCGATTCTGCGTGCCCTCTGGCCTGAATCATCTGTTCTACCGCAAAAATTAAATCCAGCGACTTCTTGTCAAGCTGCGCTTTCCCCGTGGAAACAATACCGGAAAGACTGTCACCTGGTTCGTATGCTTCTGCTTCCTCAGGAGGACCTTCCGCCTCTTGAACCTTTTGAACCATGTCAGGCCTGAGCTGCTTGTCCACCGCGTCTTTCTTCTTAAAAAAAGGTGTCGCCATCTATCCTATCACCCCATTAAAAATGTCAAAAAATGTCGAGCGTATACGCATTTATTATAGTTGATTTAGCCTGTATGTAAGTGAGCCTAAATATCTAACTTTTCAATTGCATCCTAAGGCCTACTTTAACCTTTTACAGCATTGTAGGATTAAAAAAGACACCCGCCCGGAGTGCCTCTGCGTTGTTGCCTATAAAGTTGATCTGCAGATTTGCTCCTGCTCTACAAGGGCAGGCCTTCCTCCAGTTTGCTTAAAGCCTCCTCCAGCAAAGTGGAAAAATCGGCTTCCGCATGCTCTGCATAATGCAGCATCACCGATATATTGACACCTATGATTGCCCCGGCGAAGGTGCGTACCGCGATATCCTCCCGCTGCCGGCCCGTGCGCTTACAGGTCATATCAATGATTAAGTCCATCATGCTCAGCATGTTATTAAGCATAGCCGCCCGCAGCTCGGGGACCGACATCACCAGCTCGTTCCGCTCACGCATCGTCGCCAGCTCCCCGGGAGTCATCTCTTTAACACCAGATAACATAGCGTTGCGCAGCGCCTGCAGCGGACTCAGCTCCGCCGGCTGGCTCTCAAAGGAGGAGATCAGCAGAGGATCGTAGTTATCAATAATCAGCACATCTTCCTTCGAAGAGAAGTAGCGAAAAAAAGTGCTGTAGGAAATCTCCGCAGCCTCTGCGATTTGCTCCACAGTTGTCGCTTTATAGCCAAGCTCGCGAAAGAGCCGCAGCGCGTGCATTTGAATGCTTGCCATTGTTTTTGCTTTTTTGCGTTCACGTAAGCCTGCTTGCCGATGATTCAACGTCAATGCAATATCTTTGTGGCGAGTAAGCGAGTAGGCGAGCGTATCGTAGAATCGGTCAGCCGGTTTGTAGAAGGGAAGCTAAAACTGAATTTGAACCGGGAGAAAAGTGCGGTAGCCAGACCCTGGCACCGGAAGTTTTTAGGATTCAGTTTCCTGATGTATAGCACTACTTGAGTATTAGGTTCAATTGGTGCTTTTAAATTATAGAAATAATGCTTACAAATAAAGGAGAAGCAGAATTATTATTGTAAGTTATGGAGCATGAATAATCCACATGATGTATAAAGGAAACAAAAAGTCTGCTAAATTGATTCCTATCCCCAAAAGAGCGACATATCTATTTTTTTTATTCTTAAGGCCCATTAATCCGAAAACCAATCCTATAGGGCTAATATAAAAGAGAGAGATAATGCCGATACCATCTCCAAGTTGACCAGCTTTTATAGCATAGTAATCAAAAAGAAAAATTAAGACTACAAAAACACCAATTATTAAAGAATAAAATGGATATGCTAGATTTGATATTCTTTTTTTACTCATTTCAATTTCACCCTCCATACATTTATATGTAAAATAGAACTACAGATTTTGATTCAAGTTTACATTATATAGAAATTTTTGGCTATTCAAGGATTTTGAAATAGAATGGGTGCAAAAAAGTTAAGAAAAAAAGCGCAATCCGTTTGGACCACGCTTCTTACGCTTAACAGCTTATTTATAAAACACTTTTTCCACATTGTATTTGGCTCTCAGCTTGTTCGCAATGTATGTCTCATAGATTTCCCGGTCAACGGGGTCATCTACGATGCATACATCAATCTTGGTAACTTTGTCGCGGTGCGGCTTCATTACGGAGACTGTATCTTCGAATTGCTTTTTGATTCGCGGTCTCAGCTTTCTCGCCTTGCCCACGAACAGCAGCTCATCCTTGTCATTGTAGAACATGAAGATGCCGCCCTTTTCCCGGGTGATCAGGTGGAAATCCGTAAATCCGTAAATATGGCTGAGTTCAGGATTCTCCTGCTTCGTAATCGTAACATCCGGCGTTGGAATGGTAATGCTGATCATTGTAGCTCACTTCCCTCTTGGATATAGACATACATAGTATCACAGTTCAGGAACCCTGACTATGCAGAGTGAACGCAGCTTATCTGTTCCTTATCTTTTGCGGGCTTGCTGCATATTATGAGCGGCGCTCAGGCATTTTGGCCTGCCGGCTCTGGATCGCGCTAATTGTCTCTCTAATGCCGTCCTCAAATGAAGTTGCCGGAATGGGACCCGCCAGACGCTCGTATTTTCGGCCGCTTAACCGCAGCGGCTCCTTCGTCAGATAAAGCATCTCCACAATCTCTTTCATGACCGGAATAAAAAGGCCAAGCAGCGATAAGCCGAATGCGCCCACCGGGAGGACCGGACCCGACTTGCCGCTTGCCGCCCGGGCGAGGCGGACGATGTCTTTACCTGAAATGCTGCCCGCCCCGGGAATATTCCAGTTCTGCCCGTAGGCTTCATCTCTCAAGGCCAGTTCGACGATCATCACCGCCGCATCGGGCAGATATACATATTCACGCGGAACCGTCATACTTCCGATGAACATCGCCGGTTTACCGGCAGCAATCGCCTCAAGTGTCGAGCCCAAATACGAGGCTTCATTAGCAGTTGGACCATAATAATCAGGCAGCCGGACAATCATCCCCTTGCTCCGGTTCCAGCGCGGACTGAAGAACATCCGCTCGAACTCAAGCTTGATTTTGCCCTTTTTCGTGTGTGGGTTCTTGGGGAAATCCTCGCTGATCGGCTGCTCATCCTTTCTTCTGCCATAGGGGTAGATTCCGTCTACCGCAACTACTTTGGCGGCGAGCCTGTTCGCGGCTTCCATCACGGTCTCTCCCATCGGGAGCAGTCTGGTAGTCATTTCGTTATAAGGCACCGAAGCACTATGAAAAATAACATCTGCCCCCTGTACTGCAGCAAAAACATCGTCTGCACTGAAGACATCTCCCGTCTTCAGGCTGAGTCCCGCCGGATTACCCAGCTTGGCTGCAAGCTGCTCCAGCTTCGGCAAAGACCGTCCAAAGGCCACCGTTTCTACACCTCTTTTCAGCAGCTCGGCAATAATAACTGTTCCTGTTCCTCCGGTTGCACCTAATACGAGAGCCTTCTTCACTTTATTTGTCATTGTAATTCCTCCTATTTATTTATTATTGATTAATCACTAACTTGATCCTAAAAAAAATTTTGCCCAGAGATAAAGGCGGGGATTATGGCAGTTGCAGTGAGTGTGCTGTGAATGTGATTGTTTAGTGAATATGAGTTTATAGTGATTGTGAATGTATGATGGATGCGACTGTATTGTGAGTTTGAGTGTATGATGGATGCAATTGTATAGTAAATGCGATTGTATTGTGAAAGTGAATGTTCGGTAAATATGAGTGTATTGTGAATGTGAATGCTTGGTGATTGATTAATCACTACTAAATGGCTATGAAGGAACTAAGGGCTTCCCCCTATTTGATCGTCAGACTCTAAATGCTGGAGTTCAAACGATACCCCGCCGAACGGATTAGGGCGTGGAGATCACGCCGCAGGCGTATCAGGCCCCACGAACAGAATCATCCCCTGATCGGAAGAGTCTGCCCGTGTGTAAACGGACTGAGCAGCTCTTATTTCTACTTGAAGTCATTTTTCCGCAAGTTAACGGACTCCAGAGCCCTTATGGGCGGACATTCACCCCAAATATACCTGCTGAAGAAGCAATAAGCGCTTCATGGTCCGTTAGCTCGTCCTGAGCCACAGATTTAGAACTGATGCTGATCTGGTACAATCCGCAGTTTTTTCCTCACGTCTGCCGTGTTTACTCCAGATGCTTCGGCTTCAGCTCCGGCATCTCCAGCGCCATCGCAGCATGGCAGAGCATGCCGTTGGCCATAAATATACTGACCTCCACTTCGGGATGTGCCATTCCTGCTGCTGCAAACTTTTTTTCCATCAGGCTGGTTACCGATTTCATACCCGTCTGCATAGACCGGCGAATGGCTTCGTCACGGATTCCAAGCGCCTGCACCTGGAGAATGATCTCGCTGGGATGGGTCTCCATCAATTGCTCATACACACGGATTGCCTCCCCAAGCAATTCTTCCCCGGAGGCCTCCACTGCTGTAAAGGTGCGGATCGTCCGCTCAAACGCCCGGTCCAGCGCCGCCACAAACAGCTCCTCCTTGTTCTTGAACAGCTTGAAAATATACGGCTGGGATATTCCCACTTTCTCCGCTACCTGGGCGGTAGTCGCTTTGAAATATCCATGTTCCGCGAACACAACCACAGCCGCCTCCAATATTTGTTCCCGGCGGTTCACCGGGGTGGCTTCGTCTGTCTTTGTCCGCCTGCTCCCTGATTGCTTATTCATCATGTCCTCCTCTTCCCGCAATATTAGGTTATTGATCAATCACTCCCTTGGTGAAGAGTATATCCTCCTGCTATAAAATTAGCAAGCCTTTATTTAAAATTCTTGGTAAGCATAAGCGGCCCGCCGTCCTTACAGGAGCATAAGCTTCCGTACAGCGAAAAGAAAAAAGGCCCCACACACGTGAGGCCTAACAGATAAATTTACTATTTTACTTAAGCAAATCCGTCTACCCGCGCTTAATCGCGGCTCCGCAGCTTAGCCAGCAGGCGAAGAATCTCAACGTAAAGCCATACCAGTGTGACCATGAGGCCGAATGCTCCGTACCATTCCATATATTTTGGAGCGCCTTCCTCTGCCCCTTTTTCGATAAAATCGAAGTCGAGCACCAGATTGAGCGCAGCCACAATGACGATAATGATTGAAATCCCGATGCCAATCGCGCTGTTACTGTGCAGATAAGGTACGGTTACGCCAAACAGCCCGAGCACAAAGCTGAGTAAATACATGATGGCAATTCCGGCTGTCGCGGCGAATACGCCAAGCTTGAAATTTTCCGTCGCCTTGATAATTCTCGTCTTATAAGCGAGCAGCAAAGCCACAAATATGCTCACCGTCAACAGGGCCGCTTGCAGCGTTATGCCATAATACAGAGTCTCATACGACGCTGACAAGGCGCCCAGGAACAATCCTTCAGCAAGCGCATAGAAAGGTACCAAATAAGGTGCGGTTGCCGGCTTGAAGCTGATGATCAGCGCGAGTACGAACCCGGTAATCACGCCCCCGATAGCAAGAGCGCCCACATCTTGACCGTTGAAATACATCGACCAGGCGCTAAAAGCTCCTGCCAGCAAAATGGTCAGTGTAATGAAGGTTTTGTTAACTGTTCCGTTAATGCTCATCCGTTCCTGACCCGAGTACCGCTCTTCACGCTCAAAGGTCTTGTCATTTAGAGTAGGGTTACCACTGCGTCCGATCAAGGGATCATCTCTTTTCATCAATTATTTGTGTTCAATCTATTATATCGGCAGGAATGTAAATATTCGACTGTAAACTCTTATTTCGTATGATGAAAGGGACAGATCGGCTCTGCCGTTTGGCCCGAGTCAGGTTCTGGAGCTTTGCTATGAGCAATATTCTCTGGTTCAACCTCCGCATCCTGCCCCGGCCAATCGGCATACATTGGCTTCTGATACACAAGCTTTGGGCTAAGCTTCAGCTCCTTCAGCTTGTTGTCATTCCATATCGGTGTAGCCGACGGAGACATCGGCGGAATTAACCAGCCCCACTTGCCGGACACCTGGCGCCCCTGCTCCTGCTCCCGTTCCTGAAAACGGACGAACTGCTCGGCTGCCGTATGATGGTCTACGATACTGACCCCGGCCTGCTTGTAGGAATGGAGTACAGCCCGGTTCAATTCTAATAGTGCCCGGTCCTTCCATAATGAGGTATTGGTGGAGCGGTCCAGGCCAAGCAGATCCGCAACATCCGGGAGACGGTTATAGCGATCAGCATCTCCGAGATTGCGGGAACCGATTTCCGTCCCCATGTACCACCCGTTAAAAGGGGCTGCCGTATAAGTAATCCCCCCAATCTCCAGTAGCATGTCGGAAACGATAGGAACTGAATACCAGCGCAGTCCAAGCTCCGGGAACCGTTCAATTTCAGGATGGCTCAGCGGGACCTCCTGGACCAGCTCAGGCGGAATAGCGAACCAGTGCGGCGGTTCATTACCGATGCTGACCACCAGCGGCAGCACATCAAAGTCGCCGCCACTCCCCTCCCAGCCCAGCCGTCGGCAGACCGCTGTAAAAGCATCCGATGCAGGATCACCCTTCCTGGCATGACCATTCTCCGCCGGATAGCCGGCATAGCGGATCAATTGATGATTCCAAATCCGGATTGCCTTCGCAGCATCCCTGCTACTGTGGAAGACGGTCATCGTAGGGCGGATACGTCCACCATTGTTCGCTTGTTCCACATGCCGCAGCAGCTCCGCCGCCACCTCCTCTGCGGTCTCAGCCGCCCGGGCGTCAATGACTTGAAGACTCTGCCAGAATAATCGCCCGATGCAGCGGCTGTTATTGCGCCAGGCCATTTTTGCCCCATGCGCCAGCTCTTCCTCCGTATGTATATAAGTGCCGGATTGCTCTACTTCCCTGTGTATGGCCTGAATGCGTTCTGCCGCTTGCTGTTCTGTTTTCTCCAGTTCCGCATAGCATTGCCGAATGAACGATTCGGACTGTTCCATCAGCTTCGTGCGTGATTCTCCAAGCTTCAAATTCTCCATACTGTCCACTCCCCGGTTCCGGCGGGTCACGCCGGACATTCTGCTCCATGGTATTACTTACCACTCAATCATAGTAACTCCTATAGGGACATGCAAGAATGGCCGTCCGCTCCATTCCAGCGTAGAGGGCCATTAACAGCAAAAAAAGCACTCCCGGCAATAGCCGGAAATGCCAAAGCAGTCGGTTGTTTCATAAAGCTGTACATGAAATTGTGACGCTTATTGTTTCCCTTTCAGATTCTCCACTTCGGCAAGTCTGCTTTTTTCGGCTTCCAGCCGTTCTTCGGTCAAATCCACCCCATGGCCTCCCACGGAGCCTTCCGGGGCATGGCGGACCGCTTCTTCGGCATGCTCAAGACTGTTCTCCGCCTGGGTAATGGTCTGTTCGTTCGGATGGCTAAGCGCCTGGCTCACTGAATTGTGCAGCCGGGTCACCGCATCTTGCGCCTGATCCACTGTACTGTTGGTCCGCTGACTGGACTCGTAATGCCTCATAATGTATATCTCTCCCTTCAGGCACGCTTTCTGTTCCCCTTTAGCATGGATGAAGAGAGCTAATCTTATTCATCATCCCCGCAGCAGCTAGACCAGAAGCATGGCGACAATCGTCATCGCCGCAAGACCAAGCAGGACCGGCTTCAGATTGCGCCGGGCCAGCTCGAACGGGCTGACACCGCAGATGGCAGCCGCCGGGATGAGCGCCCACGGAATCAGGGTGCCGCCGCCAACCCAGATGGCGGCCACCTGGCCCAGGGCGGTCAGCGTTGCCGCGCCGGAGTGAATGGCGGCGGCAAATAACTGGGCAATCGAGCCGGCCAGCGAGATGCCGGAGAAGCCGGAGCCGTCGAGACCGGTGATCGCTCCGATCACCGTCATCGTTACGGCTCCTGCAGCACCGTTAAGCGGCACGTCGTTCGCCAGAGCGACGCCAAGATCGTTCACGATGCCGTGCGAGCCCTCCGGCAGCACCTTGCCGAACAGTTCGGCAAAGGCGGAATCGCCGAGGTAGAAGAAGGCCGCAATCGGAATGACCGGGCCGAATACTTTGAAGCCGAAGACGAAGCCTTCGATCAGGTATGAGGTAATTTTCTCCAGCCCTTGATTGCGGTGGGCCAGTAGCGTGATGACGATCAGAATGAATACGGCAGTTCCGCCGACGAGGGCCGTGGCGTCTCCGCCTTGCAGGCCAAGCGCAAACATCGCCGCTACATCCAGCAGAAAGAGCAGCGGAATGACAATAGCCAGCGCTTGCCGCAGACGGGGAGCGAGCTGAACCGGGGCCTCCTCCACCGAATTCGCATCCGGCCCCCTGAGCTTCCCGCCTGAGCCTTTGGCGGAGACCAGTCCGTCTTTCCATGTGCCGTTCTTCTGGTCACGGCGCATCATCCAGAATGCAGTGACGGTAGTGACAAGACCCATCACTATAACAAGCGGAATGCTCGCTTCCATCACACTGGAGACCGGAAGCCCCGCTGCATCTGCGGTGAGCTTCGGTGCGCCTTGAATAATGTAATCCCCGGATAACGCGATTCCATGACCGAACAGATTCATTGCCATTGCGGCGCCGAGCGCGGGCAATCCGACCCGGATAGCTACCGGCAGCAGGACTGCGCCTACCAGTGCAACCGCAGGCGAAGGCCAGAAGAAGAAGGAGGTCACCATCATAATCAGCCCAATTCCCCAATAAGCCATCGCCGGCGTGCGCAAAAAACGGGTAACCGGGGCAACCATCGTCTCATTGATGCCGGTGATGATGAGAATCCGGCTCATCGCCACAATGATGGAAATGATCATGATCGTCCCAAGCAGCTCCTTGGTGGCATAAACAAAGGAATTGAAAATCCCAGATACCGAGCCGCTAAGCGTCTCCGTCGCAAGCAGCCCCAAGGCAAAAATACCGGCCACACAGATCATCGTCGTATCGCGCCGCCGGATCAGCAGCACCAGTATAAACACAATAAAGGCCAGATAAACCCAGTGAATGGCTGTAAGCTGAATGCCCATATTGAATGCGCCCCCCTTCCTACATCTAGCAATTTGGTGCTACATGCTATGCAGGAGGATGGGCTATTGTTCGTATGGAGTCTATTGTCTTGTAAACTTTGTAATCCCTCTAGTGAACTACTTCAATCCGAAGTCAGTGTCCTCTGTGTGACCTTATGGCTCGCATCAGCAGAATCTGGTGCAGCCATTCCTGTGACGGTGCTTCATGCACGGAAACTGCATCCGAAACCGAATGAGCATCCCCTTTCAGGGAAAGCAGGTTTCTGGATAAGACCGGAAGCGCGGATTGAAATGACTGGAGCCCTCCAGAAGTTTCCCGCGCTTTTTCCTTCTGCTCTTGCTGCTTCTCCACATCCTCCGGGGAGGCTGCCGAAGATGACCCATACACTGTGAATGTGCCGTCCTTATGTATAATCAGACTGCGGCCCATCGCCTTCATCCCCAGCTTCTGCCCCATATGATTCAGACCCTTCGGCTCTTCATTGACGAAATCATCAATATAACTGTATACCTTCTTGCTTAAGACAGTGTCCTTAACCATCTGCTGCAGGATATTTGGAGCAATCACAAGCTCCGGCAAGCTGTCACTTGCACCGAGGTCTGTAATTTCCTTCTCATCACTCCCGACCGATAGAATGCCGACATTCAAGCCATATTTCCGCTTAATTCTCTGTACCTGCGCCTGGCTTGCAGCGGTAACAGCCGCCAGGGTTGCGGTGAAGCTAAATGGAGAAGTCTCAGTAGAGGCTTTGATCTCTGGCTGCTGCGGCGGCCGGGTTAAGGAGATGGGATTGATTCCGTTTATGGGAATATTCATCTTATATTCCTCCTCTCAGATGCTCGTAACCTTTATATCGGCTGCGGGAGGATGATATCTTAAAAACCACTCCGGCAAGCCGAAGTGGTCGATTTGAGAAGCTTGGCGCAGCCGCCTATAAGTCAAGCCGCAGCTTGATAATCTATTGCCCGGCTATTTGCCGGCCGTAATAAAAAACCTGTGCTCCGTGCTGCGGATGCAGCCTTCTTGCGCAAGTCTTTGCTGGAGCAGACAGAGCCTATCGAAGCATTTCTCCACGGTGAAGCCGGGGAATTCCCATTCAATGATTTTAGCGAAATATACTAGCGCCCCTATATCATAGAACCTAAGCTCGGGGAAACATTCCGCAGCCGAAGACACAGTAAATCCGCCCCGCCGCAGTTCATCACAAACCGCGTCCAAGTAAAAAGCCTCATCCACTGCCGCAGCTTCTCCGCCAAGCAACATTTCGGACAAAGCCCGGTTATTCTGCCCGCCCACCTGCTGGGTTACAAACACACCGCCCGGCTTCAGAATCCGGTATACCTCTTGAATCGAAAACGACTCGTGGCGGTTGATCACCACATCGAAGAACCCGTCCTCAAACGGCAGCTTATCGTCACTGAACACCTGTCTGACCTCAATGCCATATGGCGGCAAAAGCTTCTTGCACAGCTCATAATTGGGTGGGTATGCTTCCGTGGCAAAGGTCTTCCCCCTTGGCGGTTCCAGGGATAAGAGGAACTCTCCTCCGCCTGTGCCCATATCCAGCAGGGTGGTCTTGTCATTTATATATTGTCTAACAGCCGCTTCATAGCTCCAAGGCGGTTCATCCCCTGCCATACGCCCATCCAGCGATGAGAAATCCCAACCCTTGAAGACTCTCTGTTCCTCCTGCAGCCATTGCTTCTTCAATTCCTTGATATCCATATCCTGTACCCCTCTCGCATTTTAGTTAAAATAACAGCTATGCGGATAGGTGCAGTTGATCTATCAAACTGATAACATCATTTGTATTACGCCCGGTACATCCTGTTATCAGGTTCCCTCAACCGCACCGGGCAGTTACCGAATTTGATCACCATTTGATTAACTCCTCTATCAATTTAACCAGCATGTATCCACTGATTTCCATATCATCATATCATGAAAACAACCAGATCTACCACGCGAAAAGAGGGAAGCCTCTGGCTTCCCCCTTATCTCAGAACGCTAAATATTATTTGCCTAAAGCTCCTGCTGCCGCATCCTCGCCGCCAAGACGGCCGGAGGTGAATGAATAGCCGAGGCCTACGCCGTTGCCGACATAAGTATCATTGAACAATACGCCTTCGGATTCAAGTCCTACCGCGTACAGGCCTTTGATTGGCACACGTTTGTCGTTCAGCACCTGGAACTTTGTATTTACAAGCAGCCCGCCAACCGAACCCAGATTGTTAACCTCGGCGATGATGGCATAGTATGGACCGCTCTCTCCCATTGGAAGCAAATATTCCTTCGCTTTGCCGAACTCAGTATCCACGCCTGTCTTCGTTGCTTCCTGGTATTTCTTGAAGGCATCGCTAAATACGGCGGCATCCATACCAGCATTCTTAGCCAGTTCTTCAATGGTGTTGCCTTTATAACCATCGCCGCCAGCGACCATGGATTCGAATACTTTATCGGCATCCTTCCAAGGGTTATCCAGCTTGAATTGATCTTTGAAGGTAGCATAGAATTCCGGCGGCATTCCTGGCAGCGCAGGCGCTTTTACACCATTCATACCTTTCGCCTTCAAAGCGTCGATCTGTGCCTGCGAGACGATTACCAAGTGATACGCGCCGTTAAAAGCACTGGTATTGGCAGCAGCTACGGCAGTAAGTGTAGCCGCTTCGTCTCTGAATCTTGCTCCCGAAGGACCGACATTCATCAGCGTAGGCAGGTAGGAGAGCATCAGCGGATAGCTGGCCTCGAACGGCTTGTACTGTGCTTTAAGCTTTTCTGTGGCTCTCGCCAGGGTCTGGTGCAGCATTTGTCCGCCGAAATTATCGGGAACCTTGGCCCCGGCATCCCAGGACATCTTCAGCCCTTCGCCGACATTCTGGCCCAGCCCGCCGTTGACGCCTTCAAAGCCGAAGGCCTCTTTAACCATTTCTTTATTTCCGGCATAACCGCCGGTGGCCATGATGATACTTTTACCGGTAATTTCAAGCGTTGTGCCGTCAGCCTTCTCAGCTACTACACCAGTCACCTCGCCGTTAGCGCCGGTAATCAGCTTCTTGGCGGTCGTTTCGGTGAGGACCTGTCCGCCGCCCTTCTCTACCGATGCCTTCAGCATTGCCCGGAGTGTCGGCTGACGGGTTTCATAGGCCGGAAGCATATGCAACTGCTCCCCGGCAAAGTTGATAAAGGTAGTTTTATAGCCTTTTTTGTTCAGCCAATCATAGGTTTCACCGGACTTCGTCACATACTGGCGGATGGCCGCCGCATCAACTCTCCAGTGATTGTTAACGATCCATTCCGAGATTTCCTTCTCTACATTTACCTTCAGCCCGCTGCTGACAGCAGCCGAAGAGTTGTAGAACTTGCCTGCCCAGGACAGATTGCTCGCTCCGCCGATGGTCGCTGTTTTCTCAATGATAATAACCTTCGCGCCCTTATCTGCCGCCGAGACGGCTGCCGACACACCGGATGCGCCTGCGCCTACAACGACAACATCCGCCGACAGTTGCTCGGTTTTGCCTTCGCCGGCTTTGGCTACCGTTCTGGATTTGAACGCCTCCACATTGCCGCCCGCCTGCTTCACAGCATCTTCAACAGCGGTCAGAATGGCCTTGCTGGATTCAGAAGCCCCGCTGACAGCGTCAATCGCCAGGGTCTGGCCTGCGATGATCTCATCCTTGATCTTGTTGATGGCCTCAACGCCGATCCCTGCGGTCTCCTTCTGGCTGACCACCTTAATGTCGGTAATCTTCGACTCTGCATCCAGAGTGACCTCTACCTGGATCTTTCCGTCCTTCCCGTCGGCTTCCGCCTTATAGGTTCCTGCTTTAAAAGAAGCCGGTACCCCACTGTTCTCTGCCGCCTGCTGCGTCGCCTCAGGCGATGCCGATGCTGATGCTGACGGCTGCTCCGAAGCCGCCGGCTCAGCCGAATTATTGCCGCTGCAGCCGCTGATCAGCGACAGAATCATGACGAGACACACGGATAACAATAACATTTTGTTCTGTGCTTGCTTACGCATTAGTTTTCCCCCTGTGTGAATTAGTGCGCAGCCCCCTGTCTCTTTCTGGCGGGACCGCTAGCCTACGCACAGAGTCTAAACCTTGGTGCAGCACCAAGGTCAATGAATGTTATGTGAAATTTTTCGCAATCGGAATGTTGATTTCAAGAAATGTTGTGTTGCATTCGCCCTTTCTTTCCGTGAACAAAATCTTGCCGCTGATATCGCCGGTGATGGCATAGCGCTGCCCGCAGGCGTAATCCAGCATAAATTGAAATGCCTCCCGCCCAAGATCCTCCTCATAGGAGCTGGCAATCACTGCGGAAATGCAGGTAGACGGCTCAATGTACTCCATGCTCTCATTCACATCAACCCCCAGCCGCTGCTGATCGTCTTCAAGCAAGGCCAGCCCCCAGCTATATTCCAGCTCTGCACTCCCTAGAATATCCTCCGTGTTCTCGATTCTGAAGGAATAGAACGTAAAGGGCAGCAGCTCCATCCAGGCCTGCACTGTTCTTTTGATACAATCCTTTTGCAGCAAATGATTTTTGTTCGTCTGCTGAACTCTGTACATTCCGGGGACCTGCTTGATTCGGCATGTATAAAAAGCTTCGCCGATCCTCCGCAGCTCCGTGTGGATCTCATTGATTTTATCCAGCAGCATGGTACTGCGCTTGATTTCCTCCTCCAGCTGCAGTTGTGCGGCGGCGATAGACTCCAGAACCTGCTCGGCAGGAGCGTCATTAATCAGCCCGGCGACATCCTGCAGCGGAATCTGCATGCTCCGGTACCACCGGCTGGACAGTAAATTTCTGGCGTCCAAATCGTTGAAATAGCGGTAATTGTTATGATGATCCTTCATGGGGCGGACAATGTCATGCTTCTCATAGAGCCGCAATGTATCCGCCGTCACGCCCAGAATTGAGGCAAACTCGCCGATTGAATATTTCATGAAAAGCCCCCCAGCCTCATTGCTTTCAATCTTCTTGTTATTTATGATAGAGGGTTTTAATAGAAGGCTTTGTGGATTATGTCACATCGTTTATACTGAAATATACTAGAGAACGCGAACTTGGAGGGAACCTCATGGATTTGACAGAGAAGGTAGCAGAGCTCCCGTTATCGCCCGGCGTCTACCTGATGAAGGACAGTCTGGGCCATATCATCTATGTCGGCAAGGCCAAACAGCTGAAGAAACGGGTACAGTCCTATTTTTACAATTCCAAGGGTCATTCCCCCAAGGTTAAGCAGCTGGTAAAACACATCAGAGATCTCGATTACAGGCTCACCGATACGGAATTTGAAGCCTTTTTGCTGGAGTGCCAGCTCATTAAGGAAATCAAACCGATGTACAACAAAAAAATGAAAAATCCGCTCGCCTACAGCTACATTGCCATCCGCACAGATACTCCTTACCGGCAGCCGGCTGTGACCTATGATCCCGGCGAGTTTGAGGACAGCCTGTATTTCGGGCCTTATACGAGCAGGAGTACCGTTGAACGTGCGCTCCAGGGAATTAAGGAATGCCAGAAGATTCTCTGCAGCACGCCCCATGCCAAAAGCACCCTCTGTCTCAACCATTCGCTCGGTTTATGTATCGGCATGTGCGGGGGCGGGGCGGCGCTTGAGCGGTACAATGAAATTATTGGCGATGTTATTGAACTACTGCATGGGAATGACAATAGCATCCTGAATGATTTGGAGCGGCGCATGAACACCGCTGCGGAGAATTTCGAGTTCGAGACTGCGGCCAAATACCGCGATTATGTCACCGCCGTCCGTTCCCTGCTGCAGAAAGAGAAGGTGATCGGCTTCACTGCGCAGAACCAGAACATCGCCGTCCTTGAGCCAATAAATGAACAGACCCTTAAGCTTATGCTGATAAAAGGCGGCGAGATTATCTTCCGTTCCAGGCTGGAGGCCGGGGATACGCCAATGGAGCAGCTCTGTGGCGTCATACAGACAGCCATTACGGACAGCTTCGGGAAGCTAGTGCACAGGGAGCCGGAGGAAATCAGCCGCCATAAGCTGGATGAAGCCCAGATTATTTACAGCCACCTGGCAAGCAGCTCCGGCAGCTATGTCCTGATTCCTGAGAAATGGCTTACACCGGAAAATGAGGCGGAGCTGGCCGCAGCGGTCAGCGAACTGCTCCAGAATATTAAAAAATCCCCTCGCCTGATCTGATGGCGAGGGGATTTTTATTAAGTATAGGCTAAATATAGGCCAGCTTAAGCGTTCAATCCGGCCAGCAACTCTTTTACGCCTTCGCTAAGCGGTGTAAGCGGACGCTGCAGCAGCTTCGCGAAATCACTGCTGGTAATATCGAGTGCGCCTTCGCGGATCGCGCGCTGGATTCCAACTACGATTGGCAGGGCTGCCTCCGGTACTCCGACTCCAGCCATGATGCTGGAATACGCAGCATCATCAACCTGCTGCACCTGAACCTCCTTGCCAAGCACTTCTCCGACAATCGCCGCTAGCTCCGCCTGGGTTACCGGTGTGCCGGACAATTCATATACAGTATTGTTATGGCCTTCGCTTGCCAGCACGGCTGCTGCCGCTTCAGCATAATCGCGGCGTGTCGCCCAGCCTACCTTGCCTTCACCCGCCGAAGTCACCCAAGGCGCTCCTGCTTGTACAGCCTGAATGGAGCCGGCCTCATTCTCCAGATACCAGTTATTGCGCAGGAAGGAGTAAGGGATGCCGGATTCGCGGATAAATTGCTCCGTTGCTTTGTGTACTGGAGCGAGGAACAGCGAGCTGCTATCAGCACGGCCCACACTTGTGTAGACGATGAAACCGACACCGGCACGCACGGCAGCATCGACGGCAGCCTTATGCTGGCGAATCCGGGTGTCATTGTCTCCGTCTGCCGATACGATCAGCAGCCGGTCCACTCCGGCAAATGCCGTATCCAGCGTCTCCGGCTTGTCAAAATCCCCATGACGAACGTCTACTCCGCGGGACCGCAGGCTTTCAGCCTTCTCCGGATTTCTGACACTGGCTACCAGGCTGTCTGCCGGAACCGACTTCAGCAAAGCTTCTGCCACAATGGAACCAAAATGTCCTGTTGCTCCTGTTAATGCGATTTTCATTTTTCATTCCTCCATTTGGGTATATTTATAATGTAATGCCTGATACTTGCTGGGTTTGTTGTAAAGAACCTCTCTACATGTAACCATTTTAGTTACAAGTGGGCGAAATGTCAAACACAAAAAAACGGCTCATCCAGAGCACGTTGTATCTGTACATTCAGCCGTAATATGCGCAGGCTCATTGCATAATTGTTAGCCTTCCCGCTTTTTGCTATTCTTAATAGTAAACACTCACTTTCAGAAAGGTCTTGCGCCATGTCTAAACCAAGAGCAAGCATTTATAAACGATATATTCCGGCAGTAAGCCCTGACCCTGACTTCAGCGGTTCCGCCTATTGGCTGATCTTCCACTCCGGCAAGCTGCTGGTTACGGAAACCGGCGGGCTGACCGGCATTCCTCTGGCAATATCACTTGAAGAGCTATCCATGACTCCGATTAGAACACTCTACCTTGGAACATTCGAAGACATCCCTTGTTTCGCAGCAGAGGTGGCCGCTGAGACGGCCGAGCCTGAGGGCATGGCTTTCCGTCCGCTGCGCCCCCTGTATGAGCTGCTGGACGAAGACCTGTTCCACCTCGCAGGCAGAGGCATTCAGCTCCTGGCCTGGGATGAAACCCATCAATTCTGCGGCAAATGCGCTACTAGCACTGTCCTGTCTCAAGTCGAGCATTCACGGACCTGCCCGGCATGCGGTCAGGTCAGCTATCCCCGGATTGCCCCTGCAGTAATTACCGCAATTCTTAAGGACAATAAGCTCCTGCTAGCCCACTCCCCCCATTTTGTGAACAACATGTATGGACTGATTGCCGGATTTGTTGAACCTGGCGAAACGCTGGAGGACTGCGTGCAGCGCGAGATCCAGGAGGAAGTAGGCATCCGGGTCAAGAACATCACCTATTTTGGCAGCCAGCAGTGGCCTTTCCCCCACTCCCTGATGGTGGGCTTCCTGGCGGAATACGAGAGCGGGGAAATCACCGTGGACGGCGAGGAGCTGGATCATGCCGATTGGTTCGAGCTGGATCAGCTCCCGGTCATTCCTCCCCACGTCAGCATTGCCCGTAAAATCATCGACTGGGTGGTCCAGCACCATTCCTGAGGCAAGTATAACGCCGCTCTCTAACAAGGGCGGCTTTTTTACTCGCTGATTGTTTTGAAATACCGGTAGATTCTATCCAGCTTCTGAGCGTGCTTGCCCCGCTTGCTCTCCATGCTTCCGAACTCAAAGAATTTTACTTTGCGCATGCCGACGTAGTTGAGCAGCGCTTTGCGCATCAGCACCTTGTGCGCGTTATGCAGCCACAGCAGCGGGTAATTGGCCGGACCTTGCATCGTGGAGATGCACACTACCGATTTATTTTTCAGCAGCCCCTCCGGCATCAGTCCGCCTGTATTCTTATAGGCGAACCCCGCAGCAAACATCTTGTCAATATAACCCAGCAGCATGGCCGGAGGCCGTCCCCACCAGATCGGATAGATGAAGACAATTTTGTCCGCCCATAGCAATTGCTCCCTGTACTTCGCCAATTCCGGGTCCTTATGCATGTCCCTCCTGCGCTTATTTTCATTAAATACCAGAACAGGGTCGAAGCCCTCCTCATATAAATCAAGCACCTTAACCTCTGTCACCTTCGTGTTCTCCCGGATCCCCCGGAGCACCTCCTGCATAAAAGCATAGTTAAGACTCTTATGATTCGGATGCGTATAGACAATCAGCGTGTTCATACCGCCACTCCTTTACTTGTCATTTGATAAGTAAATCCTAGCATCTAACTATTTAGTTGTCAAATGATAATTATTATATGATAATTGTTTTATGATAATTATTTTGCTATGGTGTCTCAGGAGGTGATCTTTATGGACAAGAACAACTTATTCCAGAAATTCGTAACCTTTACGACTGCCGTCCATCAAATAACAAGTGAACTAAGCAAAGATGTGAAATCCGAAGCTCTGACACCCGTTCAATATAGAATTCTCGAATATATCGCTGTCAGCCAGCCTGTCACTCTCAGCGAGATCAGCGATTGTATGAACATGTCGATGCCGAACACAAGCCGTGAGCTGAAGAAACTGAGCACGAAAAATCTGTGCGACAAAATCGTCGACCCGGCCGACCGCCGCAAGCACAGCATTACTCTCTCCGCCGCAGGCGAGACCATGATGAACGAAGCGTTTCAGGTTATCGCCTCCCGGTTTGCCGAGCGCATTGACAATGTAACGGGCGAGGAACGCAAAGAAATCGAGCATGCGCTCGAGGTGCTGCAGGAGAAGGTATTTTACTTGGACAAATAATTAAGCCTTTGTGCAAAAAAGGAACCGTCCGGTCTGATCAGCCTGAACGATCGGATTGTCTTGTAACAACGGCAGAAATACCGTTGTTGAGGCCCGAAGCGTCGGATTGTCCTGTAACAACGGCAGAAATACCGTTGTTACAAGACAAAATAAAAGCCGCAAGGGTGGTCATACCAAATGACCTCCTCGCGGCTTTTTTCCTTATATGCCTATGCTTTTCTGACAAACTCCGATTTGAGCTTCATCGCACCGAAGCCGTCGATTTTGCAATCAATATCATGATCGCCCTCTACCAGCCTGATGTTCTTCACTTTGGTGCCTATCTTCAGCACGGAAGAGCTGCCTTTGACCTTCAGATCCTTGATTACAGTTACCGTATCGCCATCGTTCAAAATATTGCCATTGGCGTCCTTAACCACCTTCTGATCCTCGCTGCCCGCATTCTCCGAACCTTGAGCCCACTCATGGCCACATTCCGGGCAGATCATAAGCCCACCGTCTTCGTAAGTGTACTCCGAGCTGCATTGCGGGCAGTTTGGCAATTCATTCATGTTTTCATTTCCCCATTCTTTTCGACAATAGTAGTCTTAGATAAATTCTATTTATTGTAGCATGTCCCTTGATTTCACGCATAAATTTTATTATTATCTAATTAGATATTTATTTAATTCACTGTCCACTAATCTAGCATTTCCACCATTACATTACGGAAGGTGTATCCATTGATCACTTTAGAACCCGTTGCCGATCCGTTGTCCTCAGAAAGTATCGAGCTTCAAGCTGCTATCCTTAACTCACAGCCTGCGTTCAACCTCATGGTGCTGCACAAAGAGGCTCTCACCGCGGAGGAGATCCGCGAGGAGAACCGGCAGAATCTCGAGATGAACGAGAAGATGCTGTTCATCAAGGAGAATAATCAGTACATCGGCATTGTTACCTATCTGCCCAACAACCCAAGCGATAATGTCCCTTGGATCGGTCTTTTTATACTTCACAGAAGCTATGCCGGACAGGGGATCGGATCTATTGCCGTGAATGTGCTGGAAAGACACTTGAAGCAGAACAATGTAACGTCAGCCAGACTGGCAGTCCAATTGGAAAATGAGATTGGGGCGTTATTTTGGACCAGGAACGGCTTTATCAAAACCAGCAGCAACAGGGATCAGCATGGAAATAAGGTCGATGTGTACGAGAAGCAATTTGCTTAAGACGCATGGGACGCTCCTCACATGAATCCCAGCAGCGTTCCCCCGGCAGCGCCGGCGAGAACAATCACCCAAGGCGGAAGCTTCCAGAAGAACAGCATCACAAACAAAATAACAGCCAAGGCAAAGTCCAGCGGTTGCAGAATTGCAGTGGTCCATAGCGGATCGTAGAGTGCCGCCAGCAGAATCCCCACCACAGCAGCGTTGATTCCTGCAAGTGCACCCTGGACCTTGGGGCTGTTCCTGAGGCCGTTCCAGAACGGAAGCGCTCCGACCACTAGCAAAAAGGCAGGCAGGAAGATCCCAAGCGTAGCAATCACGGCCCCTGGAATCCCTGCAGCCATCGCCCCAAGGTAGCCTGCAAAGGTGAACAGCGGTCCCGGCACGGCTTGTGCCGCTCCGTAACCAGCGAGGAAATCCTCCCGGCTGACCCATCCGGTAGGGACAACCTCCCGCTCCAGCAGCGGAAGCACAACATGCCCTCCACCAAACACCAATGAACCGGAACGGTAGAAGCTGTCGAAGATCGCAAGCCCTCCTGCACCGTCAGATGTTCTGAGCAGCGGGAGAACAATCAGCAGAATGAAAAACAACGCCAGGCAGAGCAGGGCAACTGTCCGGCTAATTGCGATCGGCAGCTCCGCTGTTCCCTTCTCCGGTTCCTTCCGATACAGCCACAGCCCGATCATACCGGCGGCCATAAGGATCAGAATTTGACTGTATGCGGCATGCCAGGACAAGACGAGCGCAGCAGCAATCGCCGCGATGGTAACTCTTCCCCGGCCTTGCGTGAGCTTTTGCCCCATCCCCAGCACCGCTTGGGCTACAATCGCAACTGCTACAATCTTCAGCCCATGAATCCACCCCGCACTAGCTATATCAAATCCCTGAAGCAAAAAAGCAAATGCAACCAGCGCAATAACCGAAGGCAGCGTGAACCCCAGCCATGCGACCAGGCCGCCAAGCAAGCCGGCTCTCACAACTCCAATGCCGATTCCTACCTGGCTGCTCGCCGGACCCGGCAGGAACTGGCAGAGCGCTACCAGATCCGCATAG
This sequence comes from Paenibacillus sp. BAC0078, assembly GCF_054483875.1. Taxonomy (NCBI): domain Bacteria; kingdom Bacillati; phylum Bacillota; class Bacilli; order Caryophanales; family Paenibacillaceae; genus Paenibacillus; species Paenibacillus sp. BAC0078. The sequence continues at coordinate 218,001 of NZ_JBTLRW010000007.1, read as the reverse complement.
CTGCGTTCATCCATCCATTTCCGGCGGCGGATATATTCATTATGGAAATACCCGAGATGTGCAATAGGCCCCCCGAAGGAGGTAAGTCCCAGCTTGGCGGATACACCAAGCACTTCCAGCAGTGCAGCCCATTTTCCTTGTGGAACCCGGGCTTCCTTTGACTCCTGTTTCAGTACTTCCATGCGGCAGACTCACCTCTTCTCTCTTTACTCGTTTCAACTCACACAGTACGCAGCTCCAGAATAGCACGGCTTTGTTAACACTGAATGGTCTGGGGATTAAAGCTGTGAAAAAACGTCAAAGGGAACTGACATTCGTATGCACTTTTTAAAGGAGGTTGTATTCTTGGCATCCTAATTATATATTAGAAGCAAGATACAAGACTTTAGGCCCAAAGCCCACATATAAGACTATTATAAGCAAGAAGGTGTAATTTATTGGGTTTAGTGGTGTGGATTGATCTGATACTATTTTTTATTTTGTTTGCACTATTCGTCTATGTTTTTGTCTCTGTTACAATAACGAAGCTGCACAAAGTATACTTAGCTTTTCATTTTTCCATGATGTTGTGGCCCTTCTGCCAATTTGCCATCAAGACCACCGATGATCCCATCTTTCAATTATTTTATGTGAAGGCCGCCTTTGTAGACGGAGCATTTCTGAGTATAGGGTGGATGTTCTTTACCATTTTATTGACCGGACAAATCCAATTTCTGAAAAAAAGGGTATTGCTGCTTCTGTCCGTTCCGATAACCCTGGCCTCGCTCGGCCTGATCCTGAATCCCTACGGCTGGTTTGTGCAGCCTGTAGACGGAGGCTACGTCCAAAGAACCTATGGACCTGTTTTTTGGTTCTATATCGCCGTCATCGTTATCCATGTCATCGTTTCGCTATACGTTATCACTGTTTCTCTGACTCACAGTAAGGTCCCCCGTATCAAAACACAGATTATGCTTGTGCTCAAGGGCCTATTGTCAGCGGCAATATTCATCATGCTGGATGTTCTGCTGAACGTGGTCCTGGACCGGTTTCTTCCGGTGATCCCGGGGATGACTTCGCTTGGCATTTTACTGTCGGCGATCTTTTTTGTGATTTCCATAGACCGCGATAAGGTATTTGATATTATAACCATTGCCCACCGGGATGTGATGGACACGATTGCGCTGGGTATTCTGGTGATCGACGATAACGAAATGGTATTAGAAATCAATAAGGCGCTGCTTCCCCACACCTTGCTGCGTGTTGGAGACCGCTTCAGCATCGAGAACATTCTTCCGGGGGGAAGCATCCGCGTTGCGGAGTTCCTTCAGGCCTACCGGGAGCGTCCGCTGGCGACAATCGAAATCGAAGTGCTGCATCCAGCCATCAAGCGGCATCTCCACATTCAGGCTGCACCCATTTTGGTTAGCGGGGAGCGGGTTGGACGTATTATCACGTTCCAGGATACCAGCGAGCTGCAGCGTCTCATTGAAGAAACCCATAATCAGAATATGATCCTGCAGGAGCGCAACCAGGCGTTGATCGAGGTGCAGAAGAAGCTGTTCCAGACCAATCGGCAGCTTAAACAGATGGCGATAACCGACAGCTTAACCGGCTGCTACAACCGTCATTATCTGACCCAGCAGTTAGAGGCCGAAGTGGTTAAGAATAGAAAATTGCAGAATCCTTTCGCTCTGATCCTGCTCGATATTGATTATTTCAAACAGGTGAACGATACATACGGCCACTTGGCCGGGGATGAAGTGATCTGCAGCACGGTGGAGATCATCAAGCGGTCTTTGCGGAGGACTGACATATTTGCCCGGTATGGCGGCGAAGAGTTCATCATATATTTACCCCATGTCGGTGAATCTCAGGCACATCTTATAGCGGAGCAAATCAAAACAAGCGTGGAAGCCAATCAGGTGATTATCGCCAATAACTTCCAGCCTATATCCGTTACCATAAGCATGGGACTGCTGACCATCAATGATTTCTCAGTTGAGAGCGATCTGCTTGAAGCTGTGGACAAGGCCTTGTATCAGGCGAAGCACGAAGGGCGCAACCGGATCGTTCATTTGAAAAGATAGATCAGGGCTCATTTCGTTATTCACAAACGATGAAAGGCGGAGGTCCACATGTCCAACAGCAACGAGAGAAGAGTCATTTTAACCAAAGAAGATTTGGTGACCCAATTCAGAAGCTGCGGACTAACACAAGGACAGCATATATTTGTGCATACTTCCTTAAGCAAACTGGGTTTCGTTGTAGGAGGACCCGAGACATTCATCCGGTCTCTCCTTGAAATTGTCGGTGAAGAGGGAACCTTGATGATGCCCTCCCAGACCTGGAAGAATCTCGATCCTTCAACCGGAGTCCACTGGGAAGCGCCCGCAGAATGGTGGCCGGTGATTCGGGAGCACTGGCCCGCCTATGATAAGGACATTACTCCGGCCATTGGTATGGGCGCCGTGGCTGAGATGTTTCGCAAATGGCCGGGAGCGGTAAGATCGGATCACCCGGCACGTTCCATCGCCGCAGTAGGCAAGTATGCGGAATATTTAATGAAAAATCATGATCTGAGTAGTATTTTTGGCCAGGGCTCTCCGCTTGATAAACTGTATCATTTGAATGGCCATGTTCTGCTCGTAGGCGTCGGCTATGATAAAAATACATCTCTGCATTTGGCAGAAACTAAAGCTGACTTCCCCGCTAAAAAATTTGTCTATGAAAGCAGCGCAGTTATGGCAGAAGGCAAGCGCAAGTGGGTGACTTATGAAACGCAGGCTGTTGACGATGAGGATTTTGTCCGGTTAGGTGAAGAATATGATCAAGAAATGGGGATCAAAACTTATACCGTTGGAAATGCGGAGGTCAGATTTCTGGAGCAACGCCCACTGGTCGATTGGGCCACTGCCTGGATGGAGAGGAACAGGCTGTAAGCTGTAAGCTGTAAGCTGCAGGCTCTCAGCCGCCTCTCAATACTTCATGTTGTTATGAACCGCAATCATTTCTCCGGCACATATTCGCTTAATTTCCCTTGATAAATCAATTGCAGCCTGTCGCTCTGGCGGAAATCATCCGGCGTAACGAGCGCAGGCAGCTTGTTCCACAGCTTGATGCCTGAACGGTCCAGAATTTCAGCCACAAACTGCGAGCAGAAGTAGGAGTTGCTGAATTCGACCGGTTCTTTGAGGGCAACGCCAATGATGCCCAGCAGGTTGTAGAGGTATTTTTGACGGCTGCGGATGAAGATGTGCAAGACCCGCCGCATTTTCTGGGTCTCGCGTTCCGATACTGTAAGCTCGTAGATCACACAGGTCGTATTCGGGTATTTGCTGAATGTGCCTGTCTGCAAATCTTCTCTCACGAACCCGCCATTCAGCGGGTTATTAGGATGTTTCCGCCCGAAGCTGTACAGCTCCGACAGCGCCCGGTCAAAGGAAATTGAGGCATGATTGTAAGGTGCCTTGGTGTAGCCTTGTATAAGCTTGGTAAAAAGCGTACCTGTATTCGTAAGCAGGATAAAAACCGAGTGCCCAGCATCCATCTGCAAAATTTCCCCTTATCCAGATTGAAAAGTTAACATGTAACTTGTGCTTTTAGATATATTAACATATGATGCCTCTGTTGGAATCCTATTCTGCGACAAGTTGGTGATTGCTTGAACAGCTCGCTTTTTACATTACTCCTTATACTAGCAGTTCTATCTGCCATTCATTTGATATATGTGGTGGTGAGCAGACTTCAGAAAGACAAGGATTATACGGGCATTGGCTTCCGCCTCAAAACATGGTGGGGCATGCTATTCATCTTCTGTCTGGCCACGCTGTTCAATCCAGTCGTGTCTCTGCTGTCCCTGATGGTGCTGGCCTTCTTCGCGCTCAAGGAATATTTCTCTATGATCCGCACGAGAAAAGCTGACCGCAGACTGTTTCTATGGGCATACCTGTCCATTCCGGTGCAATTCTACTGGATCTATATTGAGTGGTACGGCATGTTCATCGTTTTCATTCCGGTGTATGTCTTCCTGCTCCTGCCGCTTCCCAGGCTTATCAACAAAGGCACACTTGGTTTCCTGCGCAGCGTAAGCGCTACCCAGTGGGGGCTTATGCTGATGGTGTTCGGGCTTAGCCATCTGGCCTACTTCCAATTTGCCACACCGGAGTACGGTGCAGGACTCGTGCTGTTCCTTGTGGTGCTCACTCAACTGAATGATGCCGTTCACTATTTGGCTTCAATCTATATCGGCAAGCGCAAGGTCGTTCCGACCGCCAATCCGAATCTGACCTGGGAAGGCTTCGCCTGCGCATTTGTGGTCACTACAGGGGTGTCTTATCTGATCTACCCTTACTTCACGCCGCTGACCCCGATATTCGGGCTGTTCTCCGGGGTGTTGATTAGTCTCGCCGGCTTCTTCGGCAGCTTAACGGTATCCGTACTGAAGCGCGATCTGTTGATTGGCGATGACGACAAGTTCGTCGCCCTCCAGACAAGCTACCTCAGCCGCGTCGACAGCCTCGCCTACACCTCCCCGGTGTTCTTCCATGTGATCCGTTATTTTTTTGATTTTATGTAGACTACAGTGACCTCAAGTGGAAAAAGTCCCACTATTCCTGGACGTCCTGCTCATAAACAGTTCCTAGTGGGAAAAAGTAGACCTAATCTGGTTAAATCCCCTCTTATCCGGTGATTTCGCTGAAAATAGGTCTACTAAATCCAACTAAATGCCGCCGCTGAACAGATTTGAGCCAATTAGTTGGACAAATTCCACCTAGCTCTGTCACCTGAGTAGATATTGTAATTCCAAACAACAAACGGCCCTCTCTATTTACCAGAAAGGGGCCGTTTGTTGTTGTTTACCGCTGCTTTTAATTTGCAGTTCCGCTTGTACCATCTGAAGAGGTACCACTACCGGTTCCACCCTGAGGCGGTGTGCCGCCAGCGCCCCGGTCCGGTCTGGCGCCGCCGCCAAAGCCTCCTCCGCCAGGCCCACGGCCTGTATTGGCGGTGGTGACTCCAGACTCATTGAGCCAGGTTACGCTGCTGGAGATATCAAACGCTACTACCTGGGTGCCGCCGCTGTACTCACCGTCTGTATACAAACCATCTACAGCAGTACCGGTAGACGTTCCACCCGAGTAAAGCTTGTAAGAGCCGCCCTGCTTCAGATCCGGGGAGCTGACGACTACGGACCGATAATTCTTGGAAGGTGCAAAGGTCAGGATGTTATTACCGTCACTGTCTTCCAGATGAACTAGAGTGCCTGCCTGCTGGTCTTCGGTGAAGCTCATGCTGACCGAATATTGGCTGGAATCCTCACCCGGTGCCTGAGCCATGCCTGCGCTGCCCGCAGCGACTAGATAACCGCCTGTCATATTGAACGTTCCGTCATAATCCAGCGGGCCGTTCCCGTCATTGGTAGGACCATTGACAATCACGGTGCCGCCTGTCATGGTAACCGATCCGTTCGAATCCAGTCCGTCGCCGGTGGCATCAACCGTTAGAGTACCGCCGCTGATCGTCAGCATGTTGCTGCCGGAGCTTGCGAATTGATCCTGCTGCGCTGTTCCCTGTGCTGCGTTGTCGTCATTGCCGCCCGCAACGTTTACACCGTCATCCGAGGCTACGACATGAATCTCCCCGCCTGCAACCGTGATATTCGCGCCTTCAATGCCTTCATAGCTCTTCGTAATATCAATGGTGCCGCCGGATACCGCCGCAAGGCTGTCCGCATGGATGCCGTCGTCGCCGGCAGTAATCTTGAACTCGCCGTCCGTAACAGAGACATTGCTGTTGCTGTGCACCGCATCATCTGCGGAATTAATCGTGAAGCTGCCGCCGTTCACGGTAAGATCTCCACCGGCCTTGAGCCCCTTGGCGCTCGTAGACTCTGTTTCGGCCGTCGTTGCAGTCGTCGCCGTTGTAGTCACCGCTGCTGTAGTCTCCACTGCTGTAGTCACTGCCGCCGTATCTGTGGCAGCCGCAGACGTGGTTGCTGCTGGAGCCGCCGCATCGGCTGAAGCTGCCGAGGTTCCGTCCACTGCACCCTGATTGCCGAAGCCTCCGCCTCTGTTGCCGCCCATGCCCATGCCACCCGGCCCTTGGTCGCCTGTCTTCACTTCAGCGTTCTCATAGCCACCTTTCGTCACGATGCTGTACGTGCCGCCATCAATCACTTCCGCAGTCTCGGCTTGAATACCGTCGTTGCCTGCCGTAATGTCGAAGGTTCCAGCTGCAATGGCTACGAAGCCTTTGGTCGTATCTTCGTCATTGGTGGACTTGATGCCGTCTCCCTCCGCTTTGATCGTAATCGTTCCATCTTGAACCGCAACCATGTCTTTCCCGACAATGCCGTCGTCTGCCGCCTGAATCTCAAGCGTGCCGCTCACAAGCTTCAGGTCGTCCTTGCTGGAAATGCCGTCATTGTAGTTCCCCATAACCGTCAATTTCCCGGTGCCGTTAATGGTCAGATCCGCCTTGCTGAAGATGGCCGCGCTTGGCTCATCGGTGGTGCTGTCAGCGAACACATAATTCGCTCCATCGGCAACGCTGTTCTCCGTGCCTTCCTGCAGGGTAATCACGACCTTGCCAGCTTCCTTAATGTAAATTGGCGCGCTATCACTGTCCTTCAGGTCTACTCCATTCAGTACCAGCCGCACAGTTCCCTTCGCCTGCTCATCAACGATGATCCGCCCGTCGCTCAGCTTCCCGGAGAGGATATAAGTCCCCGCCTCTGTAATCGTTACAGATCCATCCTTGACTGTAGCACCAGTGCCGCCTTCGATCTCCGCAGTTGTTCCCGCCAGGAGAATATCAGTGGAGGTATCAGCAGTCCATGCGGTGGTGGTATCGTCTTCATCATAAGTTACCAGATCACTCGTCTTAACATTTGCCAGTTCTACAGCAGCAGCAGTTCCACTCGTTGCACTGGCTGTAACGGCTGCACCTGTTGCCACGCTATTCGCAGCATTCGTCGCCGACCCGCTATTCGTGCTGCATGCCGTCATAAGCGCCGCAGCCAGCAGCACCAGTCCCACCTTGCTCCCCGTCATAAAATTCTTCATATGTCATCGTTCCCTTCGATTATTAATAGTCGGTTGTAGTTGGACTCATCGTCAGCGAGAGATCCAGATTGCCGTTGCGGGTGCGGATCGCATCCAGAAATTCCTTCTGGCTGGTGCGCTCATCGAGTGTAACGTCATAGACCAGCTCGTATAAGCTGCCCAGCTCGGTAGTTCGAATCTTTTTCAGCTCAAAGCGGACATTGAATTTCTTAAATACTTCTGCAAAAGCTTCCTCATACCCCAGATTCTCAGGAATGGTTACCTTGAGTGTCTTCTGTAATGTCTTTCTCGCTCCGAAGCCGATGCGGCTCAGGATGAACATCAGCGCGCAGAGAACAAGGGTGAAGAGTACGGCGTAACCGAAGGAGCCAACTCCGCAGGCAAGACCGGCAGCCATAGTGAACAGGACAAAGGTGATATCCTTCGGGTCGCCAGGTGCGCTGCGGAAGCGGATGATCGAGAATGCTCCGGCAAGGCTGAAGGCGCGGGCTACGTTGCTGCCGATGAGCAGAATAATGACCGCCACAATCACCGGCAGCAGAACCATCGTGAGCGTGAAGCTTTGCGAATACCCTCCCGGATTGGTCTTCATATAGGTGAGGCTGATCATGCCGCCCAGTACAATCGCGATAACAATAGTCAGAATAGCGTCAGTGAAGGTTAATTCGGTGCTCGACAGAGCGGCGGAAAAAATAGAATCAAGCATAGAGGGCACTCTCCCTTTCGATTTTGCTGTCCTTGAGCATTTTTTTATATTCATTGCCGTATTTTGAGAAGCTGGTGCGGTACATCCGGTGCTCCGAGAGCATTTTTGCCAGCCAGACGGGAATTGTCTTCTCGGCCTTCACTTCCATCAGCCACTGGCCCGGTTCCATCAGGTACTCGCCATGTGTGCCATGCTCCAGCTTCAGATCATAGCGGCGGCTGCGGATATTGGTGTCGAAGGTGATCCGCAGATCACGGTTGTTTTTGCAGAACAGCGCCTTGCGGTCATAGGAGAGATACACCTTGGGCTGCAGATCATAACGGGATAAAAAATACTTGATCTCCTCGATCACCTGCTTGTTCATATAATCCCTCCATTCCGGCTCCACGCCGGTAGCGACAAAATCATAGGCTTCCTGCAGCCCCAGCGAGGTTCTTCTTTTGTTGACCAGACCGAAGACCTTCTTCTTGATTTCCAGATATACCTTCGTCTCCTGGTTCGGAATCCCGTAAGCTCTTAACCGGAGCTTCTCTTTGTATTTCGGCTTTGCCAGGCTGCTGCGGATCAGGGAATCATGGGCGGTGTCGTAATAGAGATTCGTGATGGAGTAAAATTCATGCTGCTTGTTGTAATCGTCCGGCTCCATATATTCCAGCAGGTCATTGTAAAGCTTCAAATAGGCCGCGTGATCGAACAGATATTTGTTCTCGTATCGGTTGAATACCTCAATCGCCATAAAGGTCAGATCCTTTCATAAGTAGAGTGCATTTTGGGATGCCGTATGTGTGTGCGCTTTTTGTATGTTTCCGGTGTGATCCGGTGTATCTCGCTTGCTATGAATGTATCTTAGCCCCGGAACCTTTAGTGAATCTTAAATGGTTTTACACCGCCCTGATCTTTTTACACCCGTTTAACAAATGGCTGTTGCCCATCACGATTCCTTCATCTATAGCGCCACCAGCGGATAAAATCCGGTTAAGGTTGGTTAAAGGTAATCTTGCTATAATGGCTTAAGCAATAAGCAAACTTTCGATGCAGAGGATGGGCATACCCATGAGAATATTGATAGTGGAAGACGAAGTGCATCTGGCGGAAGCCTTGAGCCAAATATTGAAGAAGATGAACTATTCGGTGGATGCGGTCCACGATGGCAGATCGGGGCTGGATTATGCACAGAGCGGGATCTATGATCTGCTGCTGCTGGACATTATGATGCCGGAAATGGATGGAATCACCGTACTGAAGAAGCTGCGCAGCGAAGGCGTGTCCACACCCGTGATCATGCTGACCGCCAAGGGGGAGATTTCGGATATGGTGACCGGACTCGATTATGGAGCCGATGACTATATCGCCAAGCCCTTCTCGTCGGAGGAGCTGCTGGCCCGGATTCGGGCGGCGCTGCGCCGCAAAGGCGAGGTTATCCCGGATGATACCCTGAAGCTTAGGGATATAGAGCTGAATACGGCGAACCTGAAGCTATCCGTCAAAGGCAAGGAAATCAAGCTGAATCTGAAGGAGAACGAGCTGCTGGAGCTGCTGATCCTGAGAAAACAGGCGGTGACCTCGAAGGAGCAGATTATCGAGAAGCTGTGGGGCTTCGACTCGGAGGCGGAGCATAACAATGTGGAGGTGTACATCTCTTTTTTGCGGAAAAAGCTGACGTTCCTGAATTCGGAGGTACGCATTAACACGATTCGAAATGTAGGCTATGTATTAGAGGTGACAAGCTGATGTTCAAAAAGCTCAGGAACCGGTTTCTAATCGTCAATCTGACCACCATCTCGGTGATTATGCTGATTGCTTTCACTTCTATCTACGTGTATACCTACCAAAATGTGCAGAGCGATATTAATATGACTCTCCACCGGATTGCGGATTATCAGCAAAAAGGCCCCGGTGATACAGGCCGCCCAGGCACTGACAAAGGAAGCACACCGCCCAAAGGCGGCAAAGATAGCGGACTTATGGAGGGGGGCAACCCGCCGCCGGAGCGCTCCGTTTCCTTCATGCTGCGAGCAGACAAAGACGGAAACCTTGTGGAGACGGACTCTAAATTTACGATGGACAATGAGTTCTATACGGCAGCGCTTAAGGAAGCCCTTAGCATTGACAAGGATATCGGACGGTTCACCCTGGATGATAGCCGCTGGATCTTCACGGTCAAGCATACGACTGACGGGTCGATGATTGTCTTCCTGGACATCACCGCCCAGCAGAAAATCCTCACCAACCTGATCTACACCTTCACCGCCGTCGGCCTGCTGATGCTGATAATTCTCTATTTCACCAGCCGTTTTTTCGCCAATCGCTCGATTACACCTGTCCGGGAGGCTTTCGACAAGCAAAAGCAGTTCATCGCCGATGCCTCGCATGAGCTGAAGACACCACTGACGATTATCAACACAAACGCGGATGTGCTGCTGTCGAACAGCGACGACACGATCCGCAATCAGGCGAAGTGGCTCCAGTACATCAAGTCGGAGACCGAGCGGATGACGCGACTGACCAATGACCTGCTGTACCTGACGGAGATGGACGATTCCAGAACAGGCATGATCCATAGCAAATTCAATATGAGCGATGCGGTGGAGAATATTATTTTGACGATGGAAGCCGTAATTTTCGAGAAAAATATCTCCTTCGACTATAACATCGAGCCGGAGCTGAGTGTGCAGGGCAACAGCGAGCAGATCAAGCAGGTGGTGATGATCCTCCTCGATAATGCCGTGAAATACACAAACCCTAAGGGCGCTGTAACCATCTCGCTCAAAAAACAGCATAACGATGTGCTCCTGTCCGTCACGAACACCGGAGAAGGCATTGCCGCCGAGCATCTGACCCGCATCTTCGACCGCTTCTACCGCACAGATACTTCACGGGCGCGCAAGCAGGGCGGCTACGGGCTGGGCCTGGCTATCGCCAAGTCGATTGTGGAGCAGCATAAAGGAAAAATCTACGCCAAAAGCGTGGCTGGAGAATCTACAACGTTCTATGTTCAGCTTACTTGAAAGCCTATCGCTTGATGTTGAGGATAGCAGAGCTTTAATAGAGTTAGATTATGTGACATTTAACACGAAAAAATCGATGAATAAATCATAAAAATCAATTATTTTAAATTTTTATGTTATTATTATTGACATTTCATTTGAAGCTAATTATATTGACAATATAAGATTTCAGCGACACAACAATGTGTCAACTCAGGACGCAACCGTGCATCTCCCACAATGCTGTGGCCGGATAGGCGTGTTGTACCGGTGTTCTTCCATCCAATCACAAAGTCAGCCACGAAGACGTGGCTGCAATGGCAACGGGGCCGATTAGCAAAATCCGCAGATGTGCGGGTTCTGTCAGTCGGCCCTTTTTTGTCGGTTCATTTACTTGGGGTTCATAAAAAGGAGGATGTCAGCAATGGAAGCAAAAAGTTTTCGCAAGGCGGGTCATGCCCCGAGTTTATTGTCAGCTTTTTTGTATTTTGATGTAAGCTTTATGATTTGGGTGCTGTGCGGGGCTTTATCGCTCTATATCACCAAGGATTTCGGCCTATCTGATACCCAAAAAGCTGCTATGGTCGCCATACCCATCCTGGGCGGTTCGATCTTCCGGATTCCCATGGGCATCCTGGCTGACCGCATTGGCAGCAAAAAAGCCGGACTAACCGGAATGTTCCTCACCATTATCCCTCTCTTGTGGGGATGGCTGGGCGGAACCAGTCTACTGCAGATCCATATGATCGGATTCCTGCTCGGTTTTGCGGGCGCGAGCTTCGCTGTATCGCTATCCCTCGCCAGCCGCTGGTACCCGCCTGAGTATCAGGGACTGGCGATGGGCATTGCCGGCGCAGGTAACAGCGGAACTGCACTGGCTACCTTTTTCGGGCCGCAGATCGCTCAGGCTTACGGATGGCACAGCGTGTTCGGAATCGCGCTGATTCCCCTGGTCCTCGTTATGATTGCTTTTGCTATATTAGCCAAAGATGCCCCGAACTCCCCTGCTCCTAAGCCGCTCAAAGATTATCTCAGCGTCTTCAAGCATGCGGATACCTGGTGGTTCTCGATGTTCTACGCCATTACCTTTGGCGGGTTCGTCGGGTTCGCCAACTATGCGAGCATTTTCTTTTATGACGTGTATGGCGACAACGCACATGCCGGGGGTTTGACCAAGGTTCAGGTAGGATACCTCGTCACCATCACTGTCATCGCAGGCAGCTTCTTCCGGCCTTTAGGCGGCTGGATTGCGGACCGGATTGGCGGCATGCGGCTCCTTCTTGTTTTGTATAGTGTCATTTCCGTGTGTGCGTTTGCCATTGCGTCTATGCCCAGCTCCTTCCTGGTGATGCTGCTCTATACCAGCGTGATGATGGCCTGCCTTGGGATGGGCAATGGCTCAGTATTTCAGATTATCCCTCAGCGTTTCTCCAAAGAAATCGGAGTCATTACGGGAATTGTCGGCGCTGCAGGCGGTCTGGGAGGATATTTGCTGCCTACCTACGTCCTGGGTCCGCTTAAGCAATCTACAGGCTCTCAGGTTACAGGATTTCTCGTGGTAGGTTCAATCGTACTCATAACAACCCTTATTTTCTATGCCGTAACCCGTTCATGGAGAAAATCGTGGGCAAAAGCAGAATCGGGGGTCAATTTCTAAATCGCATTCAAGAGAAACTTCGGTGGTGGTGAACTTACATGACAACGAATAAAGTCAAAAGCGTCTGTCCTTACTGCGGCGTAGGCTGCGGAATCGTACTCGAAGTGTCTGGCAACCGCGTTGTCAAAATCACCGGAGACAAGGAGCATCCGGCCAATTTCGGCAGACTGTGCACTAAAGGCAGCACTGCCGCCGTGGCCCTTACGGAATCGGGGCGGATGGAGAACGCATATATACGTCCTGCGAGAACAGCACAGCCCGTTAAGACTGGCATGGAGGAAGCAATCCGCGATACAGCCAGGCGGCTCCGTTCCATCCTTGATGAACATGGCCCGGATGCGCTGGCCTTCTATGTCTCGGGCCAAATGTCGCTGGAGGCGCAGTACCTGATCAATAAGCTGGCGAAAGGCTTCGTGAGGACGCAGAATATGGAATCCAACTCACGCCTGTGTATGGCGGGCGCGGGCAACGGCTACAAGCTGTCCCTTGGTGCGGACGGACCTCCGGGTTCTTATCAGGATATGGATAGGACGAATCTGTTCTTCGTAACTGGCGCCAATATGGCGGACTGCCATCCGATTCTGTTCCTCCGCATGATGGACCGGGTCAAAGCCGGAGCGAAGCTGATTGTTGTCGATCCGCGCCGGACTGCCACGGCGGATAAAGCTGATCTCTTCATGCAAATCAGGCCCGGTACGGATCTTGCCCTGCTGAACGGGCTGCTGCATTTGCTGCTGAAGAACGGGCATACGGACCCTGATTTTATCTCCAAGTATACCTCCGGGTTCGAGAGCATGCCGGAGTTCCTGGAGGATTATCGGCCGGACACCGTTGCTGAGATTACCGGTATTCCCGAGGCGGATATCCGCCTCGCTGCCGAGTGGATCGGCGCTGCACCGGAGTGGATGTCCTGCTGGACTATGGGGCTTAACCAGAGCACACACGGCACCTGGCACACGAACGCCATCTGCAACCTCCACCTCGCTACAGGTGCAATCTGCCGCCCGGGGAGCGGACCCTTTTCGCTCACCGGACAGCCGAACGCGATGGGGGGCCGGGAGATGGGATACATGGGTCCTGGCCTGCCCGGACAGCGCTCCCTTCTGGCCGAAGCCGACCGGAGCTTCACCGAGGAGCTGTGGGGTATCCCCCAAGGCACTCTTCGCACCGAGGCAGGCAACGGCACCATCTCCATGTTCGAGAACATGATCTCTGGCAGCATCAAAGCCTGCTGGATTATTTGCACCAATCCAGTGGCGACAGTTCCTAACCGCAGGAAGGTAATCGCCGCCCTCGAAGCGGTCGAACTGGTCATTACGCAAGACAGCTTCCTGGATACGGAAACGAACAGATACGCCGATATCATGCTCCCCGGAGCATTATGGGCCGAAGCCGACGGGGTGATGGTCAACTCCGAGCGCAACCTGACCTTGATGCAGCAGGCGGTCGATCCGCCCGGAGAGGCCCTGCCCGACTGGCAGATCATTGCCAGGGTAGCCTCTGAAATGGGCTATGCCTCCGCTTTTTCCTACAGCTCCTCGGCAGAGGTCTATCAGGAAATCCAGCAAGCCTGGAATCCGAAGACCGGCTATGACCTGCGCGGGGCAACCTATGAGCGGCTGCGCGAAACTCCTGTGCAGTGGCCTGCTGCGCCTGATAGCAAGGATGACCGGAACCCCATCCGTTACTTGAATGCCACAGTCAGTGAAGCTTCGAATGGGCATGAAGCTGGCTCCGGTGAACCGCGTATCATGTTCCCGACCGAAAGCGGAAAGGGAGTATTCTGGGCGCGTCCATATATGCCCCCGGCAGAAATGCCGGATAATGATTATCCCTTTGTGCTTAATTCCGGAAGGCTGCAGCATCAATGGCACACCTTGACCAAGACCGGGAAGATCGACAAGCTGAATAAACTGAATCCCGGCCCCTTTGTGGAAATTCACCCGGAGGATGCTGCAAATCTTGGCATTGAGGACCGCCAGCCGGTCGAAATCCGCTCGAAGCGGGGGCATGCCATTCTCCCTGCGGTCCTCTCTGACCGGGTGCGCCCCGGGAACTGCTTCGCCCCTTTTCACTGGAACGACGTATTCGGGACGCAGCTTGCGGTCAATGACATCACTAATGATGCTGTCGATCCCCTGTCCTTGCAGCCTGAATTGAAATTTTGTTCCGTGTCGCTGGTTAAGGCCGCAGAGATGCCGTTAAGAGAGCAGAATCCGCCTGAAGCGAGCCGGATTCAGAGTCCGGGCGGTGCAGAGACCGCCCATCCGAAGGAGGAGGCAACGATTATGGCGCAGCTTGATACGCTCTCAGGTCTGCTTGGCCTTCCGGCTCCCCAAGCCATAAGCCTGGATAGCCACGAACAAGCTTATCTATCGGGCTTCCTGTCAAGCCTGCGCACCGGGGAAGCCCGGACAGCTCCAGGTATTCCGGTTCTGCCGCCCACCGCGCCGTTTGAACCTTCCAGGCGTTATTTTGTCGATGGCCTGCTCGCCGGAATGTTCTCCCGCATCCCGCTCCCCGCTATGGGGACCCCTCTCATGCAGGAAACGCTCCCGGCCCCGGAGACGGCTGCAAAGAGCAAGCCTGCCGTCACTCTTCTGTGGGCGTCGCAGACCGGCAATGCCGAAGGTGCGGCCATCCGGTGCGCGGAGCAATTGCAGGAATCCGGGCTTGATGTAAAACTCGTTAATATGAATCAATATTCTGCAGCAGAGCTGGCTAAGGACCGTTTCGCCCTGTTCATCGCCAGCACCTTCGGGGCAGGCGATCCTCCGGACAATGGCGAGAGCTTCTATCAGTCGCTGCAAGGGGAGCACGCCCCCCTTCTGAGCAATTTACGCTACGCCGTGCTCGCATTCGGAGATTCTAATTATGATCTCTTTTGCGGCTTCGGACAAAATCTGGATACCCGCCTGGCGGCGCTTGGCGCGCAGCGGCTTCTGGACTGCGCTTGCTGCGATACGGATTTCGAGGAGCAGGCGGATGCATGGACAATGGCCGTCTCGGAGCTGTTAAGCGGGTTGGCAGAGCACACGGAGCCATCCTTACAGGTGGCATCCGGCAATCCCGGCCCGGCTCCGGTAACCACCGCCAGTACCACTCTACAAAGCATCGAGCAACGCGGCTATCACCGGAATCACCCGCTGCATTCACGTATTCTATCCAAACGGCTCTTGAATACAGCGGGCTCCGCGAAAGAAACGCGCCACTATGCTTTCGATCTCAGCGATACCGGGCTGCAATTCGAAGCAGGGGACGCACTGGGCGTATGGCCGACCAATTGCCCTGATCTGGCAAATGATTTGCTCCGCACGCTGAAGCTGGACCCTTCCACTCCGGTAACGGTAAAAGGCCAGGGGGAGTTACCCATCGCCGAAGCACTTCTCCGGCATTTCGAGATTGCCCGCGTCACACCGGAAATGCTCCGGCGCATCCGGGAGAGGTCACAGGATGAAAGGCTAGGCACGCTCCTGGATGCTGAAGACCCCGCCCTTCTGAAGCAATGGCTATGGGGACGCCAGCTCATAGATGTGCTGCTCGAGTTCCCGGTTTCCTTCAGCGCGGCAGAGCTTACACAAATGCTCAAGCCTCTGCAGCCTCGCCTGTATTCTATTTCATCCAGTCCGAAGGCGAATCCGCAAGAGGTTCATATTACAGTGTCCACTGTGCGTTACGAGAACAACGGCAGCCCCCGCAAAGGGGTGTGCTCTACCTTCCTCGCTGACCTAACCACAGCGGATACAGAGGTTCCGATTTTCATTCAAAAGAACGCCCATTTCCGTCCTCCGGCCAACCCGGATGTGCCAATGATCATGGTGGGTCCGGGTACGGGCATCGCTCCGTTCCGCAGCTTCCTGCAAGATCGTAAGGCCGCCGGGGCCAAAGGCCGGAACTGGCTGATCTTTGGGGAGCAGCATGAAGAGAGTGATTTCTACTTCCGGGAGGAGCTTGAAGCGTTCCGGGAGGAGGGCTACCTGGATCGGCTCGATACCGCCTTTTCCCGCGATCAGGCTGACAAAATCTATGTGCAGCACCGGATCACCCAGCATGGCGCCGAGCTATGGGCCTGGCTTCAGGAGGGGGCCCACTTCTATGTATGCGGAGATGCCGATCAAATGGCCAAAGCGGTAGATGCCGCCCTGAAGACGGTGATCCGGCAGCATGGCGGGCTGAATGATGAAGAGGCACAGGAGTACG
This sequence comes from Paenibacillus sp. BAC0078, assembly GCF_054483875.1. Taxonomy (NCBI): domain Bacteria; kingdom Bacillati; phylum Bacillota; class Bacilli; order Caryophanales; family Paenibacillaceae; genus Paenibacillus; species Paenibacillus sp. BAC0078. The sequence goes on along the minus strand of NZ_JBTLRW010000007.1, from coordinate 201,405 downwards.
TGAAGGAGATGTCGCTTAGCAAGCGCTATGCGCGGGATATTTACTAAGAGGATGCATAAAATCGTACGCTGACGATCAATCTACTGGTTAGCGCGCGCTCTTAATGGGCGCGTCAATTACCAGGAGGCGATTAACGAATGGCAAAGCCGGATAATCGGGCAGATAACGTTGAACATTTACAGCAAAGTATTCAGCATACCATGCAAAACCTGCATGAAGCCGAAGACTATTTAGACGAATTTTCTTCTGAGATCAGCAGTGAAGAACGTCAGCAAATCGAAGAAAAGAACGAACGCCGCAAACACAGCATTAGAGGCTTCCGCGAGGAAATCAAGGACGAAGCCGCGCATTCACAGGAGTAGACAGCTATTAGCGATGCCGCCCCGTTATACCGGTGTGGCATCGCTGTTTTTTTACTGCGGCGCTATGCTCTTTATTTGGAGCAGCTAAGCCGTTTGTCCAGATGGCAAAGTAAGTGATGATGATGTTAAGCGGGTTGCCGCTTGAACGCTGCTCTTTACCAGCAGGACGGTTTCCGGCCCCCCGGCTTGCCACCTGCGAATTCAGGTCTGTTGCCCTCCCGCCTGTTCCCTCCTTGTGCTCTCCAATATTCAGGCCCGGAAAAACCACCTCAACCAGTTTTTGCTCCCCCTTCTGCTGCTGTTTTTGACCATTGCTTGGGTCTTGGCGACGAGCTTGGAAGCTTGGGAGAGAATATGAATCAACTAGCGGCCATTATCGGCCAGTGATGAAGACGAAGCCAGCCGCAACGAATGTTGTGATGTCTCAACCGATAAAGCCCGGACCCGCGGAGACAGCGGTACAGGTCTGGGTCTATCCATCGTCAAGCGTATTATCGAGCTGCATGGAACCAGTTGTGGAGTGCAGAACACAGAAGATGGAGTTGTTTTCTGGTTCGAGCTTGAGATGGCGCATGCTTTTTATGATTCAATTCAAGTGTGATGCATGTTATTTCCTAATTCATCCATTAAACTTATGTTTCTAGGTAAGAAACTGCATCTATCCACTGGAGGTCAGAGAATATGGAGAGTATCCGTGTAATCGAAATTCCGCCGCTTAAAGTCGTTAACTCGGGAAGCATATCGACTATGGAGGATTTCGAAGCGTTTGATCAATGGTGGTCGTCCATTGATGTCAAGCATTACATTACGCCCCGCGACTTTATGTGGTATAACGTCAAGAAACAGTATTTGGAATGGTTTTTTGCACTGCCGGAAGGGTACAAGGATACGGGCGGGTACGAGGTTGTCGATTTTCCTGGGGGACTGTACGCGGTAGCGGCTTCAAAAGACGCAGAGGAAGAGGTTGAGGAAACGAAAGCATCCATCCGCTCTTGGATAGAGGAAAGCGGTTACTTCGCATTGTCAACAAATGAGAATGATCCCGCAGAACGTTATGTGATGGCCCACGTCACTACACCCAAGATATTCAAAGAGAAAATGGGCTATCATTTATCGGATATATTCGTTCCGATTGTCGTGAAATGACAACACAGGCCGCGTAATGATTCCACTTAATCAACCGGTAGCCTTTGTTCACCTAACGAGGAACGTTAGTCCAATAATCCAGTGGTCATATCTCGATGGGTTGCTTGTTGTAAGTGACTGGAGTTCGTTGTTGATTTATGAGGCGGTCCTTGGCGCATAGTTCTCTAAGATGAGACACACACTATTAGGGTGATTTGCCATATCTTCCGAACGAGAATAAGATGAGGAGGCGCTATTTTCATGTCCAATAAAAAAAGTTACTATGCATTTGAGGATCCGCATGGCGTCACAATTGAATTTCAAGCCACTAGCCTACAACAAGCCATGGTGATTAAAAAGAAGAAGGCTCAAGAACTGGGGATTCCTAAAGAGGCTTTTGAACTTACAAGCATACGCAAGAAACCAAGCCAGAGCGCATAGCCCTTTTCGAGTGGCTTCCTCATACATGCATAAAGCAATTACGATTTCATCGTAAATGTCAATCTGCCGGGCATTCGGCAAAATGGTTATTCCGGGCAGCCGGACTATGATCAGCTGCCCATTTTACTTTTAAAAACTACTTGCTCGGCCGATAGGCCACACCGTCAATCTGTACCTTCAAGCGCTATCGCCTGGATGCTGCAAACAAGGCTTGAGACAGTAAAGCCATAGTTTGTTTGTATACGACATGAGCCGCATTGACATCACCAAGGAACCCGCCCATATAAAGGTGGATTACCCCGTGGAGCGCAGCCCATATGGTGCTGACAATGGTCTCAGTCTCTTCCTGGTCCGAAATCTGTCCTTGCTGCTGGGCGGTACTGATTAGAATCTGCAAACGGCGTATGGCAGTCATCGTTCCCTGCATACTCTCCGCATCCGGCTTGAACTCGGCAAAAGCTCCTCCGAACATCAGCTTATAATAGCTGGTATACTCCTGACTGAACTGCCAGAAGGCTTCGCCCAAATCCAGCAAATGCTGCAAGAGGTCCGAGGACGCCGGCACTTCTTCAAAACGCTGAGCCAGCAATTTGCAGCCTTCCAGATATAGCTGCTGGGCCAGGCCTTCTTTATTGACGAACAAGCTGTAAATAATCTTGGTGGAGCAGCCCATCTTTTGCGATACTTTACGGACGGTAACGGCCTCCGGCCCTTCCTCCTGCAAAATAACAGCGGCCGCGTCAACCACAAGCTTACGGAGATTTTCCGTATTTTGCAGACGAGCTTCCTGATATGTCTTTAACTCCCGCCCCGCAGATTGCGAGGGCTTGTCTTCGTTATGGATAAGGATCACCTTCATTCGGTTATCGTGTTGTTCACAGGAAACGAGGTTACTGGGTTATAACAGGCATTCTAACCATTTGCAGAAGGGTTGTCAATTGAACCATCACGCTGAAAAAAAGATTTGACACACGTGTACCCTTTGGGTTACGATGATTCACATCAGAAACAGTGTTACCGAATTATGTGCATATGTGGATTTGGCGTTATTTTTTTGACGATTCGGTAACATTGTTTCCATAACAAAACACTGTGTCAAAGGAGCGGGAATCATGAATATTAAAGGGAAATGGTCGCTGATCACCGGAGCATCTTCGGGCATTGGCGAACAATTTGCAAGACAACTGGCAAAGGAGGGCAGCCATTTGGTGCTTGTAGCCAGATCCAAACGCAGACTTGATGCACTCGCCGCAGAATTAACCCGCAGCTATGGAATTCAAGCCCAGGTTATTCCCCTGGATCTCTCAGTCGAAGGTGCTGCCGGAGAATTATTCGAGAAGTGCCAGCAGCTTGGCCTCAAGATCGAGCTGCTCGTCAACAATGCGGGGTTTGCCACTCACGGTCTGTTCGAGCAGGTCTCTGGCGAGCGCCAGCACGAAGAAGTGATGCTAAATGTCGCCGCTGTAGTGGATATGACTCATTTGTTCCTGCCGGGGATGCTCCAAAGAGGCGCTGGCGCTGTGATCAATGTTTCGTCTACTGCAGGCTTTCAGCCGCTGCCCTATATGGCCGTCTACGGGGCGACCAAAGCTTTTGTCTTGTCCTTTACCGATGCCCTTTGGTGGGAGAACCGTGACCGTGGCGTACAGTTTTTTGCTCTCTGCCCAGGCTCGACGGATACCAATTTCTTCAATGTCGTTGGCACGGATGACGCCTCTGTCGGTGCGAAGGACACGCCGGAGCGTGTAGTGGCAGTCACACTGCGCGCTATGAAAAAAGGGAAGCAGTACGTTGTTCCAGGATTCCAGAATTATCTGGGCGCCCAGATTTCCCGTTTCATGACCCGCAGACAAAGCCTGCGGCTGGTTGGGGGCATGCTTCGTCCCCGCAAACAATAAGGAGGATTAATAATGTCTACAGAACCAAAGCAACGCAAACGTTCAATACGTCAACAAGTCGGCAGATGGAGCTTGGCCCTGCTCGGGGTAATTGTGCTGGGAATCGCTGTATTTCTGCTGATACCTGCTCCGGTAGATCCTGCTGTATGGTCTGCGCCTGCCGCCCCTTCCTTTGAGAAAGACGGTCCCTGGAAAGAAAACAGCAAACTCAGCTCGGCAGAGCTGGTTACAGACCGCGCAAAGTACCCGGAATTTATCACTTTTGATGCAGAAGGACGGCTATATACAGGTGACTCCGACGGCAAAATTTACAGAGTAGCCTTTGACACGGCAGGCAAGGCGCAGCCGGCTGAAGTGTTTGCCGATACCCACGGAACACCTAACGGACTGAAATTTGACGCGGCCGGAAATTTGATTGTGGCGGATATTCAGAAAGGGCTGCTGTCAATTGACCCGGAGGGAAATGTTGAAGTACTGGCCAATCAAGTGGAGGGAGGACCGATCTACTTGGCGAACGAGCTGGACATTGCGCAGGACGGTTCAATCTATTTCTCCGATACTTCAAACTATGGCAAGGTTATGTTCAAAGAAATTGCCGAGAACAAGCCGCATGGACGATTGCTGAAATATGATCCGCAGACCAAGCAGACCACCGTTCTGCTGGAGGATCTTTATTTTGCCAATGGGGTAGCGTTGTCTTCCGATGAAGATTTCGTACTTGTCGCTGAATCGTATCATTATCAGTTGACCCGATACTGGCTGAAGGGGGCCAAACAAGGCACCTCGGATATTTTTGCAGAGAATATTGCTGGATTCCCGGACAACATCACACGTGATGCGCAGGGACATTTCTGGGTAGGGGTATTCACAACGCGTTTGCCTTTTGCCGATTACATGCACAGTCATCCCTGGTTAGCAGCTACAATGTCCAAAGTTCCACAATCCTTGTTAAATGGAGCAAGTGCGCCGGTGAAACATGGACTTGTCGCGGAATATGGACCCGAAGGGGAGCTTGTGAATAGCTGGCATGACCCTGAAGGAACGTTGTATGGTGTCACCACTGCCGTAAGCCAAGGGGGATATTTATATCTCGGAACCGCACCGGGCGGAAGCCAGGGGGTTCATCGGGTGCCTTTGAATCCGTAAGGGTGGTTCCGCCGACACTTAAGGCATACAAAGGAGGTGTCTCAAAAGCCGTGAATGGCTGCTGGGGCACCTCCCTTTTTCTGGCATCCGCTAGGTGCTTTGTATTGATTATGGCTTCCGTACTGGCCTGATATACTTCAGGAACCGCTCCGGATCGTGATAAACGTAAATGATTCTCCCAGGGGAAGTATCAAAGCAGTAACCAGTGCCTGCAAAATCAAAGGTTGCCATTACCTCTTCCATCTTTTCCTCCACACTACGATTTTCCTGCTCATAATTGAATGACCCATGTTCAAAAACAATATACTCGGCTTCGGGAACATCAATCATAAGCATTTGTGGTGGTACTTCGCCTGTATAATCAAAAGGAAGACGTACACCAAAACACTCTGTACGTAGAATACCCCAATCGCAGAGTCTGCCATCCGGGTCATTAATGTAAGCCATAATCTGACCGCCGCCGCTGTTAGATTCGCTACCGCCATCGTCATCCAATTTGCCCTTGATGCTATCGAGTAAGCCGCAGATGGTTTCGCAGTCCTGTCCCGGAATAAGGCTTTGCTTCTGCCAAAAATCCCAATACCCGTTACTCTCATAGTTTTTAATGTGTAAAAATTTGTGTGCGGGAATAGTTACAAAATAAATTTTAGCATCATCTGTAGATTTGATCATACCCATCTCTCCAAATCCGAAAAAGTAGCGGTCGAAAGAGTTTATCTTTGTACGAAGGGCGACAGGCGTAGGCTTTTTTCGGTATTCACTTGGAGTTACACCATATGTTCCCTTGAAAGCCCTGGTAAAAGCTTCATGTGAGGAAAAACCATAATCAAAAGCAATATCCAAAATGCTTTTTTCACTATCCCGCACCTCTTTTAGTGCAAAGGCTAATTTTCTTTGCCGCAGATAGTCCCTAAATGGCAAACCCGATATTTCCTTGAATTTTCTCGTAGTATGAAATTCGGAATAACCTAACTTGCGGGAAAGAAATCGTAGTGTTATTGCTTCACCGTTGCGATTTTTAATACACCCGTCAATTTCATTCACGATGATTTGGATTTGCTTGTGCCACTCGTACATTCGTCTGTTCACCTCGTTTCAACTACCCTACCGTCATTATAGAGTTATGGAAATTGCATTTCTTGATTTTACTTGCGGAAAAAAGCAGCCCATCTCTGTTGGATGAACTGCTTCTATATTAACCTTTGTCCTCCGGCCCGCTCCCCAGCCTAACCCGCATTTGCGCATAAGCTTCAGGAGTACCTACATCTTCAATAGTTCCCTCCGTATAGTAGGCCCGGAGCTCCTGGCGGGTGTGCAGCCACGCAGGAAAATAACTCGGCGCATCCGGGTTGCCCCCTTCGGCAAGATAACGCGCGAACAGCGGCAAAGTTGACCGTCTATAGATATAGAGTGCGAATACGCCAATGTTCGTTCGGGGCGCCTGAGGCTTTTCTTCCAAGGATAGGACCCGCATCTCTGCATCAAGTTCAGCCACGCCAACACTGCGAAGCTCCCCGATGTCGTCCACCGTTCGGACCAGAATACAGTCTTTGTCCACCTTATGAAAAAAATTCAAATACCCCTCAAGGCCAAATCCGAGCACATTATCGCCCGCCAGCACCAGCAGATCATCCTGCAATTGTTCCCGCCCGATAACAAGCTGAATATCCCCAATCGCGCCTAACCGCCCATCCGGGGAGGAAGTGCCGTCATTCAGAATACGGATCGGCTTCGTCCCCCTGTACTGGTGATGCCACTGCTCAAAAGCATGAAAAAAACGGTCATTCGTCACAATGAGAATCTCCGTAATTTCCTCCAGCACCTCCAGGCGGTCAATCAGCAGATCCAGAATTGTACGGCTCCCTTGAACCGGCAGCAGCGGCTTCGGCGTATCTCTCGTTAACGGATAGAGACGGGTCGCATACCCCGCAGCCAAGATTAATGCAATCATGCCTGTTCGCTCCTCTGCCTGCAAAATATTCCCCTCTACTATATACCACCGGAGACGGCCAGCCAAGCTTTCCGCTGCTGCAATCCTCTTCCTTCTACTGTTGCTCTATTCGTCGCTGCGCGGACGGTACGCGATACCATCCATCTGAACCTTCAGCCCATCCGGCCCGCCGACATGCGCGAACTCAGTGGAAATGGTTTTCCGCGCCGGGTACCCGCCCTGAAATCTACGCTTGAACACTGCCTCCATCACCGGAATATCCCATACATCCCGCAGCAAAATATCCAGCTTCACCACATCCGCAAGCATCAGCCCCACCTGCCGCAACCGGTCACTCATATGATCCAGCGCACCTTCCACCTGCTCCTCCACCGTCCCCCCCACATTGCCCACACAGAAGCTGAGGAAAACAAAATCCCCCGCCTCCACAAATCCGGAATACGAATACTCCTCGTTTACATCATGTCTGATGATCTCGCTCATACCTGTCTTCCTCTCCTTGTCGGTTAAGATAAGTTCATTATAGGAGGGGAAATCGGACAACTGTGTGTCATGGTTTGGGTGAGTTCGCATATTAAACTATGAAGAAGAATTGCCCTTTAAAATTTCTCTCAACACATTTTTAGCTAACTGCACCTTATCACCGTTCGAATCACGAAGCATCTCTACAACTTCTTGAATGTTATTTTCTTGTTCAGTGAACTCTATTTCCTCATCTACATAAGCAAAAAGCTGAATCAAATTAACGCCCAAAGCCTCAGCTATTTTAGACAAATTCAGTAACGATACATTCTTCTCACCACGTTCGATTTGCCCTATATATGAAAAATGAAATCCACCCTTCTCCCCAAGCGCTTCCTGTGAAAATCCCTTTTCCTTCCGAAGAATGCGTATCCTCGCTCCCACAAGCTTGAGTATTTCTTTGTCTTTCACGGCGTCCACCTCTCTATATGGTTTCATTAGACCCCCACATACAGCAGTTCAAGGTGCTCCAAAGCCACCTGCCCCAAGCACTCCGTCATCGCCTCATGATATCGCCGGGCCTGCTCTGTCGTAACCCCTTCACACAGTAATTCGAACAATGCCAGACAGCGCTTGAAATTCCCGTCATGTCCTGTCTGGTGGGCCAGCATTAAAGAGTGTATTGTCCAGTCCAGCGCCTCCGGCAGCCTGCCTGCCCGCTTATGATATAACGCCAAGTGATAACAATAGCTGAAATAATGTGAGATATTGCCTGCATCCTCATAGTCTCCAAATCCGGCACTCTGTTCAGCGAACGTATGCAGCAGATCGTCCACATCAAGCCCGTACTGCACCGCAGCCTGTAAAATAGTCCCTAGCCCCGGCAGCAGTTCCTCGGGATTATCCCGCAAAAACCCTGCATACCCCTCCAGCAGTTCCGTCTTACCGGACAGAATCTCCACTATATACAGGTTAGCACGAGCCAGATATCTGAACTCCTCGGCAATCTCCTCCACTTCCTCCCCCAAGTCCTCAATCCAGCCAAGCTCGGCATAACGGTATATGGATTCTCTGGCCTCATCATACTTCCCCAGCTTCTGGCACACGATGCCCCGCATCAGGTGACTGAACCCGAAATAATAGACCAACGGACGCTCCATATCCAGAATCGGCATTGGAAGCTTCTTGGCCTTGTGATACTGCCGCTCCTCATAAATGCACTGCGCATAGCTGTACAGAATCCCCGCCGTATTCAGCATCTTGTCCCAATCCTCGAAGCGATAAGCCATTTCCAGCATTTCAACAATAATATCCGGCTTGAGTGATTTCAGAATGGAAGGGCGCACGGGTGAGCCTCCTTCGTTTGGTAGGATATAGTTCCGATTTATTGGTAACGTGTATTTTATTGAACTAAAAGGAAATAATGGAACTTGCAATCATTATCTATAAATAATATTTAAAAGTCAAATACAATTTATAGTGTGTTAATAAGGCGTGTTTACTCAGTTAAGCTTGTCATGAGGTGAGCCAAGATGCCAGATGAATCCAAGTCAGAGCTTGTAAAAAGAATCGGAGAACGTATTCGGAAATTGCGTAAAGAAATGAAGCTGTCTCAAGAGCAGCTTGCAGAACGGTCAGGTTTACATACGAATTATGTGGGACAAGTCGAACGTGGAGAAAAGAACCTAACACTTGAGACTTTGGAGAAAGTGGTTGAAGGTTTAGACATATCGTTAGAGGAGTTATTCAGATACATTGGGCCAATGGAGAAACAAGACACTCTTGGACAAATTGTAGAGCTGCTTGTTGAACGTCCCTCAGAGGATCAGAAGATGGCGCTTAGTATCCTAAAGTCGGTTATGGAGTGGGAAGAACAGAAGCGTAACCTTTGAATGTACTGCAAAGACTATAATTCCCCGTTTAATATCGAAATTGGCTTATCCTCGCCGCTAGTAATGCCAATGCCCTCTTAACCTTTGGAAAAGGTGATTACCATGACAAACTTACGGAATACAGTCGGAGACAGAATTCGGGCTATTAGAAAAGCAAAGGGATTAACACAACAACAGTTAGCTGAACTATCCACCTTGGATGATGCATACATAGGGGCAGTAGAACGTGGAGAACGGAATTTTTCTATTGATACATTGGAGAAAATAGTAATCGCACTAAAAATTCAACCAACAGAATTATTTCAAAATCTTGATGATTTGAGTGAGGTTGAAGCTGCACATAGAAAAGCAATTGATGAATATGCGGTTACTGTGAGTGATTTGAGTATTAAACAGATTGATACTTTGAAGAAGATTGTTAGAGAGGTTAAGGGAGTTTTCGAGGATTAGGCATACACGAGGTGATCCCATGAATTTACCAGAAAGTGTAGGAAGGCGTATACGTGAGTTAAGAAAAGCAAAAGGATGGACCCAAGAGCAACTGGCCGAAGCAGCATCGCTTCATTACAGTTACATAGGTAGCGTAGAACGAGGCGACCGTAATATTTCTTTGGAAACTCTGGAGAAAATAATTAGTGCCTTTCAGGTTCCGACTGTTGAAATTTTTCGTTTTGAGGATGAAACCGACCACCGCAAAGCATTAGATGAGCATATGACTTTGATCAGTGATAGGAGTACTGAGGAAATAGCAGCAATCACTAAAATCAATCGGGAAGTGATTGCCACTCTGGATATGTCTGGAGACAGAATTGCCGTCAATATCCTTTAGCCGTTCTCCCTTTATTTCCAAACGATAATAAAAGAAACGGGCAGCTCCCTCAATAACAGAAACGGCAAAAAGGCTCCGTTACCGGAGCCCTTGTACGTAACAATACTAATTTCCCAAACCTGAAGCGTTCTCCCAGCATTCAATGTGATCCAGACCCTTAATGCTATCTTTCACAAAGACCGGGTCTTTCCCTGCCCGCTTCTGCCGCTTGTAATCCTGAAGGGCTGCAAAGGCTACCTTGGATAAGAGAAGGATGGCAATCAAATTCACTACCACCATGAGTCCCATAAATAAGTCCGCCAAATCCCATACCAATTGAACCTTGGCTACAGAACCGAATAAAATCATGGCCAAAACACTGTATCTGTACAAGGTTAGTACTGACTTCTTTGAATTTAAGAATTCTATATTCGTTTCTCCGTAATAATAATTTCCAATTAACGTGCTGAAGGCGAACAAGAATACCATGATGGCCAGAGTGCCGGATGCCCAGGAACCGATATGCTCACTTAATGCCGCCTGCGTAAGCTTGATGCCATCGAGCCCTGGCTGCTTATACGCATCAGATAACAAAATAATGAAGGCCGTGCTCGAACAAATAAGCAGTGTATCCGTAAGTACGCCGAGCGCTTGCATAAGCCCTTGTTTTACGGGATGACTTGTGGTTGCCGTTGCTGCAGCATTCGGCGCACTCCCCATTCCCGCTTCGTTCGAGAATAAGCCACGCTTCACACCTTGCACAATCACAGCCCCCAGAGATCCGCCCGCGATTTGTTCGAATCCGAATGCACCCTTCACAATAAGCGCCAGAACCTCTGGCATCTTTGTAATGTTAATCAGCACAATGGATAAAGCCACGCCGATGTAAACCACAGCCATGATGACCACGATATATTCCGATAATTTGGCAATCCGTTTGATACCGCCGAAGATAATCCCTGCAAAAGCAACCGCCATGAGAAGGCCAACAATGAAACGATTGGTGCCGAATGAATTTTCAAAAGCAACGGTAATTGTGTTGGACTGGACCGCGTTAAAGACGAGGCCGAAAGACAATGTAATCAGCACCGCAAATAATGCTCCCATCCAGCGCTTCTTCAAGCCTTGTTCCATATAATAAGCAGGACCCCCACGAAATCCCGTCTTATCTTTCACCTTATACACCTGTGCCAGAGTACTCTCAATAAAGCTGGATGCGGAACCAATAATCGCAATAATCCACATCCAGAAGACCGCACCTGGCCCGCCTAAAGCAATTGCAATCGCAATTCCTGTTATATTGCCCGTCCCTACTCTCGCTGCCATGCTGATACAGAAGGCCTGGAACGAGGAGATGCTGTCTTTAGACTTTACATTGGACTCTTTTAGCACAACAAGCATTTCCTTCAACATGCCGAGTTGTACAAATTTCGAACGAATGGTGAAATAAAGACCACAAACAATAAGAAGAACGATCAGAAGCTTCGACCAAAGAAAATCGTTTGTCAGACCAATGAAACTCTCTAATATCTGTTGCATGTAAACCCGCCCCTCATGCTATTATGCCGATACCTAAGCTGCCTACCCTTTTCTAGCATTGCATTTTCAAATATAACAGCCATTATTTCAAAAGCCAACAAAAAAGATTTACCTTATAGCGCCAAAAATCATGAGCCGCCACTGGGGAGTTTGGACGGCAATTCTTGGTCCCGAATTTTATTACGCATTATATTAGGTTATCCGTCGAGAGCGGGATTTCCATTGCCCGATCATGTTTCTAAATTCATATGATTGCAAAAAGGGGCTGTACCAAACTCCACAGAATGGATGTTTGATACAGCCCGATAACTAATGCGGCTTTCCTTATAAGTATCTGTGCAGCCACGCAACAACGGCATCGAACATTTCCGGTGGCACGATATGCCCGGTTCCTTCATATTCAATGTACTGGTAATCTTCTTTGTCTGGCGCGACCCTGCGGATTTTGGTGTCCAGATCCCTCGCACCCTGGATGGGAATCACCTCGTCCTCCACACCGTTCTGGACCAGCAGGGCCATAGGGAGCAGACGCTCCACATGAAGCAGTGCATCCGCCTCGCGAAGCCGCAGGTTGAACTCGCTATCGCCCTGCAATTCTTCGCTGGATAGAAGCACATCCCAGGTTGGGGAGGCGATCATAGGGGCCAGAACTTTAATCCGATCATCCTGAAGCGCTAGCATGAAGCTGGTGAAGCCGCCCATGGAGACCCCTGTAATGCCGGTCCGCTGTGTATCCACTCTGGGATCGCCCTGCAAATCGTCAATAATCGCCCGGATATCCTCGACATTGCCGCATACCATGTCTAAGCAGGTTTTTTTGAAGGCATCCGGTCCCCCAAATAAGGCTTCAAAATCTGCTGGCTTCCGCTCCCCATGCAGCCGCGCATCAATCAATACCGTGAAAAATCCTTCCTCCGCCAGCCGGACCCCGTAAGCGATATCGCCCATCTTCGATCCGGTATAGCCGTGCATAAAGAACACCAGCGGAGCCTGGACCAGTCCTGGCTGATACAGCATGACAGCAGGGACACCCTTGTCGGTTACATGATCATGCTCAATAATTACCGTCTTCTTCATCTCATTTCCTCCTTGTTAGCAGAACCGTTATCCTCACAAGATACAGCGCACTGTTGGTAGAAATTTCATCATAGTTCATAACTCTCCTATTGTCGATGAAAGTCTCCCAGACCAGAGTGATAGCTTACAGTAGACGTGACAAAATAAACCCGGAAAAGCCTATGCTTTCCCGGGTCTTCGTGCATTCTCCAGCTTCGCAATCCGCAGATTGCCACCGCCCTCTCACTGCTACTCCCGATCCACCGGCTGCTGTATCCCGTCCTCATAGAAATCGAACACGAGCTGCTGGTGCGTGCCTTTTACCGCATAGAACACATCTGCCAGCATCTTGCCCTTATGCTTCTTCCGCAGCTCATTCTCCAGCCACTCCCTTGTCAGTCCGTGCGGCTTCAGATTGTCCTCCACCAGCTTGCCATCCATAATCAGCTCCACAGGGAAAGCCTGCGCATGCAGAAGAAGCCCCACATCCTGCTTGGTTATGGGCTGGTAGGCTTCCTTCCTTAGAACGGAGACCCGCCCGTTATCTTCAAGCACAGCATATTCGACCTCTTCGATATTAAAAATCTCCCTCTCCCTCAGCGCCTGGTCCAGTGAATCCAGCGTATAGTGAATCTTCCGCATGTTGGCTTCCATGATTTTACCTTCTTCGATCAGGATAGTGGGGGAGCCGGAGATCCAGCTACGCATTTTACGGCTTTTGAGCGCAATGAAGGAGAGCAGGAATGAGGTGGCCGTGATTACAACAATGGACAGGACAAGATAAGACGATCTCAGACTGATATTGAATGCCAGATTCGCCGCCAGGGAGCCCATCGTAATACTGGTTACAAAATCATTGGATGTCATGTTCGACAGGGTCTGCTTGCCCAGTATTCTGGGGATGAGCAGCAGCAGTCCCACTGATAGAATCGTCCGAATCAGAATTTCTACATAGTTCATGTTCAAGCCTCCTCCCCTCATTATTTCCAAACGCCTGCAAAAGAAACTGCGGGTCCCCTTGGAATTCGCGAGGAGGAGCGTTTATGAATTATGGTATAGCTTCCATTACATGCTTGCTGAAATCAGGTTTGAACTTTTGTTCAAACACAGCCTCATTGCCAGCGCCACCACCTTGTTGAACCAACAACAGACCGTTCTCAACCTTTAATTCGGTTTTCGGCAAAAAATAGGACTGGTCAGAAGTACCTTCCCGGGTAAGGAACTGTAATGGAAAAGCCCCTTCTTTCGATACATCGATCAGATAAAAAGATATCCCATGACAATCCTTATAATTCGGCGCTATCACGAAGACATCATGCTCAGGAAACGCCAGTTTTTTCAATTGAATGGTCTCATTTCGAGGCTGAATAAAGCTGGTCAATGAGGATAACGTCAGCTCAGTAACTTTGTTAGCCGTATCTGTGAACTGTACCTTATACGTACCGCTAATCTTGTAATCTTCTGCGGTACCAAAGCAGCTTGGAGCACCTAATTTTTCAACCTTCTCCGGGCCAGTAGACTGGATTTCCAATTTCCCGTACTGGGATTCCCCGGCTGCTCTTACTTGTGGAGTAGTTGCTGGAGATGGAGAAGGACTGGAAGAGGCTACTGCCATTGCCGCAGTATGCGGGGCAGCGCTAACGTTATTTTGTTGCTGCTCAGATTTGGTGCATGCCGTGGCAAAAACAAGCAAAGACACTCCTAAAACAGATAGAAAAATACGTTTTAACATAAAATTTCACCCTAGCCAAATATATCATTTTTTCCATTTACTATGCAATTAGAGAAAAAAAGAAGCGGGAGGTTGTCCCACTTCTTTTAACAGTTATAGCTTTTCAATAACTTCTGCCTGGGAAACATTTCGAATTAATTGACCTGCACCTTCTACAATGAGGTCGAAGCTTCTGGCTTTACGCAGCAGCTCCACATATTGATCCTTGGGTATCGTTACCTGCAGGTCTTTGTTCTCTTTTTCACATCCACAATCAGCCATACATGTCATCCCCTTAAAATGAAATATTGGTAAATTTATAGAGGTTAGGGTCACTGCTTTGGATATAGTTGTATACATTTAGACAAGTGTTATTGGTGCCGTTGATCGTAATATACAAGCCACTGTATCCTGCGGTTGCCCATATTCTTTTGGTTGAAGATGAATTTTCAGCATAGGTTTTGTCGGAAGGGCAATATGAAGCACTGGTCGTGTTATCCACATCGTAGCCTGCTGAAAGGGCATTGCATGCTTTGGTAAGTCCGGCCGATGTAGCAATGCCGCCATGTGAATAAGCCGATTGAACACAAGGATAACCCGCTATAAGCAGATGGGCATAAGCCGTAACCCCTTCTATCAGATCGTCAAATTTATATCGTTTTCCAGGGATTGATACCCCCGGAATGATAGAGCCTTTATAACCACAGGTAAAATCCATATTGCCGGGGTTATTTCGCGCAGCAAATTCACTCAGACTCCAGCCCATTTCAAACCCCCATTGCCCGAGTATGATGCTGATAGGCAAAGCTCCGTAATAGGGACTCAAGTAGGATTGATAGGAGACCCATTTCGCAAGATCCAGAACTGCAAAGTTGTGTGTAAATGAATCGGTGTAGGGTACTGTTCCAGTGACAAAGGTGTTGATATTCGATGCACAAGGCATTCTAAGTTCCTCCTAATATAGTATTCTTCCGGAAGGTAATAACATTTATATGCCACTCTATCTTTTTTGCTATCAAAATTATAGATTCGGGCTGGAAGATAATTAGAATTCCTATACAACAAAAAGAGGCTATCCCAGCCAACGTAATGGCTTGTGGGACAACCCCCCGATGATCTTATGCTCTTGTCTATTGAACCTAAGCTGCACATGCTCCGCGAGGGTCTCAGCTATCCCCCAATGAACCGCAGCGTCACTGTCGTACCTTGCCCCGGCGTGCTGTCGATGGTGATTGAGCCTCCATGCCGCTCCATGATGGCTTTGGCAATGGCGAGCCCCAGGCCGGAGCCGCCCTGGGTCCGGCTCCGTGAGGCATCCGCGCGGTAGAAGCGGTCGAAGATATGCGGAAGCTGCTCGGGAGATATCCCGATTCCTGTATCGGCTACGGTTAAGACAACCTGCCCATCCGCTGCCAGGTGCCTGACTGTTACCGTTCCGCCTTCGGGCGTGTACTTCAGCGCATTCTCGACAATATTGCGCAGCACCTGATAGCTCGCACCTCCGGGCATGCAGATCAGCAGCGCCTGTCCATCCGGCAGCCCGTCATAATCAAGCTGCACGCCGGGACTTACATGCACCGTCTGAGGCAGCAGCTCGCGCAGAGTCTCCCGAAGGTCGCAGCGCTCCTCTCCACCGTCCATAAGCGGCGCTTCCGCTTCGGCGAGAAGCAGGAGCTGGGCAATCAGCTCCTTCATTCTCCGGGTCTCATCCATCATGAAGGCGAGCGACTCGTCCAGCACCTCCGGCGATTGCTTGCCCCAGCGCTGAATCATATGCGTATGGCCCTCGATGATGGCGAGCGGGGTCTTCAGCTCATGCGAGGCGTCCGCGATGAAGCGGCGCTGCTGGTCAAAAGAGCCCTCCAGCCTATGCAGCAGCCCATTGAAGGTCTCCCCGAGCTGGTGCAGCTCATCCTCGGCAGCGGGCACATGCAGCCGCCGGGACAAGCTGTTCGTCCCGATGCTCCGCACCTCGCCGATCATGCTGCGAATCGGCTTCAGCGCCGATCGGGCGACGATTCCCCCGGCTATGACGGCCATGCCTGCGGCCAGGAGCAGGCCTAGTAAAAGCAGTCTGCCGACCTCCCGCTCTGCCGTCGCACTCCGTGAATGTCCGCTGTCCGTAAGCCGGAGGCGGACGGTACCATATACGAGCAGTGAGAGCTCCCTCTCCGCCTTGTAGCTCGCGGCGGCATCCTCTGCTCCGCCTGTTCCCGCCTCTGCTAGCACCCGTCCGCTTGAATCGAGTATCTGCAGCAGTTGCCCCTCATCCAAGTCTGAAGCGAATGACGACAAATCCGGCTTCAGTACCGCTGCTGCTCCACTTCCTCTACCAAGGCCCGGCTTAAGCAGGGAAGGCAGGAACTCCACCTCGCCGATCTGAAGCTCGAACTGCTTCAGCTTGGCATCCAGCAGCTCGGCCTCCTGGTTCTCTGTCCAGTGCTTGAAGGTAATGTAGACAAATCCGCTGACAAAACCCGCGATAAGAAGAGCTGCCAGCGCAATAGATGCACTGACTTTGCGCGAGAACGTCCATGCCTTCATTCGCTCACCTTCAGTCTCTTAGAATATAGCCGCTGCCACGGACGGTATGGATCAGCTTGTCTTCGAACCCTTCATCTACCTTCATGCGCACGTACCGGATGTAGACATCCACGACATTCGTTTCACCCTCATAAGAGTAACCCCATACGAGATTCAGCAGCGCTTCACGGTTCATCAGCCGGTTCTTATGTGCAAGCAGACAATGCAGCAGCTCGAACTCGCGCTGTGAGCATTCGATCTCTATTCCCGCACGGGTGACGCGGTGCGCGGCCACGTCGAGCATCAGATCCTTGGCATGCAGCACTTCTTCCCCGGCTTCCGCCACATGGAGCCTGCGCTGCAAGGAACGCATGCGCGCAAGAAGCTCCTCAATCGCGAACGGCTTTGGCACATAATCATCCGCTCCGGTATCCAGCCCCCGTACCCTGTCGCTGACCGTATCCCGGGCCGTCAGCATAATAATCGGCGTCATCTTGACCGCGCGTACACGCTTGCAGACTTCAATCCCGTTAATCCCCGGCAGGTTCAAATCCAGCAGAATCAGGTCAAAATGCTCCTTCAGCGCTTTATCCGCCCCCGTAAAGCCATCGCCCGCGACTGTGATGTCATAGCCTTCATAGGAGAGCTCCAGCTCCAGTAGGCGGATCATGGCGATTTCATCCTCGATGATCAAGACACGTTCCTTCAATCTCTTTGTCCACCTCTTTGTACTAATCAGTTCATCTTCAATAGCGACAGCTCCGCCATAGACTGCACATCAATCCGGTACGTGCCCTTACCGATCTTCCCGGTTGCCTTGTGATTCTTCACGGTCAACGGGAAATCCGTCTCGATCTCACCGAAGGAAGATTTCGCATCCACCTGCACGTCTGCGCTGCCGGGCCAGGCCAGCTCCACATCGCCGAACGTCGTGGACACCTTCCAATTGCCGCCGACCTTTTTGCTGGCTATGTCGACACTTCCGCTTACAGCAGCAGCTTCTATAGTGGAGAGCGCATTCCGGGCAGTCAGATCGCCATTCGTTATCTTCATCTCCAGGGGTCCCGTGATCTGATTAGCCTCTACATTTCCATTGGTCAGTGAGATCGTCACGCTTGCTTCAGCATCGGACACATCCACGTTGCCATTTACCAAATGCAGGGAGATGTCATTCTCGATGCCGGAGGCTTCGATGTTACCGTTCACCGTAGATAATTTGATTTTACCTGTGTTAGAAAGTTTTGACAAAGTAAGATTGCCGTTCTCCTCCTTTACCTCAAGAGCAGCCTTTAGCTTCTGCGGCAGGGTAACCGTCAAATTAATGCTGGGATAATGCAGATTTCCATAAGGCTCACTATAGGTCTTGATCTCCAGCTTCGCGCCTTTGCTCACTCGCATACCTGTCTTGTCTGCCGCCCGCTTCGCTTCCTCCTTGGAAGCCTGATCTACATCCACGGTCATATGGATTTCAATGTCCTTGACATTGCCCTCCTGGATATCAATCGTTCCATTGGTATTCGCGATAGAGACACTTTGTGTGCTGGACGGCACATTGACGCGGGTGGTGCCTTTGTCAAAAGAATACCCTCCTAGCGAAGTCCTCGTCACTGCCTGTGAAGATACCGTAACCGCAGCGGCGGTGGGAAGCGGCTTAGAAGCCGGTACTGGGGCTGAAAATTCGAAGACTGACTCAACCACTTGCCGTGATTCGGCCGCCCCATTTCCTATATAAAATACTACCGTGGCTACAGTAGCCCCTGTCAGCAGTAATTTCCATGTGTTTTTCATATTCCGTTCTCCTCCATTCATTGTAATTACCTTTAGAGTAAGGCATGAAGGATGAGAAAGACTTTGCAGGCAGATTAGAATTTGATGAGAGGATCTCCAGGGCAGTTGACAAGGATGGATTACAAGTGTAATATCTGATTTGTGATTACAAGTGTAATCAACTAAGCGAGGAGGGTTAGTATGAGCAATGTTCCCCGGATATCCGATGCGGAATGGGAGGTGATGAAGATTTTATGGACCCACAGCCCACGTACGGCAAATGAGGTCATTGAGGCTTTGGAGCAGACCACGGATTGGAAACCGAAGACCATAAGAACGCTGATCACGCGGCTGGTGCAGAAGCAGGCGATTTCCTATTCACAAGAAAACCGGGTGTATTCCTATTTTCCGCTCGTTACTGAAGACGAGTGTGTGAAGTCGGAAACCGATTCCTTCCTCAAAAGAATCTATGGCGGTGCCTTCAAGCCGCTGCTGGTCAACTTTCTGAAGGAAGAGCAGCTGTCCGCAGAAGATATTAAAGAGCTGAAAAATATCCTCGACGGCAAAAACAAATAATATTCAAGGGAAGGATGTATGTGAACCGAATCAGCGAAGCGCTCTTGGCTCTCTTCCATCAGGTGTGGACAACGTCCGCTATGGCCGTTGTACTGGTGCTCTTGATTGCCGTGCTGCTGGGTATGCTTAAGCATCATTTGAAGCCGCGCTGGCATTACCTGATGTGGCTGCTCGTCATTGCGCGGCTTATCCTGCCCTGGGGACCGGAGAGCGAATTCAGTATTTATAATTGGATCGGCAACTCTGCGCCTGCCGCTGTGCAGACAGGACCGGCTGCATTGCAGCCAACGGCTGCCGTGCACGAGACGATCACTCAATTCATCTACCCGTATTTATGTATTGTATGGCTGGCCGGAGCAGGCTTGCTGGGTGCCTATTCCCTTGCAGTTAATCTGGGGTTCGCCCGCAAGACCAGGAAGGAGATTACTAAGGTCACGGATGCACGGCTGCTGCGGATTTTTAACGAATGCAAGCAAATGATGGCTACTGAAAAATCAATCACCCTTGTGGAATCCCCAAGCGCAGCCACTCCATCCCTGTATGGATTCCTGCGCCCGCAGCTCATCCTGCCCCAGGGAATCGCCAAAGCGCTGAATGACACTGAGCTGCGCCATGTTTTCCTCCATGAATGGGCCCATAGGAGACGAAATGATATCTGGGTCAACGGGTGCATGCACCTGTTATTGATTGTGCATTGGTTCAATCCGTTCCTCTGGTATGCAGCCAGCCGGATGCGGGAGGAACAGGAGATCGCAAGCGATGCGCTTGCACTTAACTGCCTTGCGCCTGATCAGCGCCTGGGCTACGGACATACTCTGATTAAGCTGCTGGAGAACCTCTCCCAGCCCCTTCAGCTTGCGGGAAATGTAAATCTCGCCGGCAACAAAAAACAATTGCAGAGGAGAATTCAAATGATCGCTCGCTTCAAATCGAACTCTTACCGCTGGTCGGCCCTTGGAATCGCAACGCTGATCTTTATAAGCGGGTGCGCCCTGACGAATCCCAAGGAAAGTGAGTCTGCTTCACAAGCTCCCGATTATGCGCTGTCGGATAAGCAGTCTGCCACTGCCCCGCCCGCACAATCCAGCCCAAGTGCAACGGCCGCTCCAACAAGTAAAGCTGGCACGACCGGTGACGTTACTGGAAACGTACCAGGTAATACTTCTAGTGATGCTTCTGCAAAAGCCTCCGGCGGCAAACAACCCCAGGCAGCTTCAGCACCAGCGGCTTCTGAGGAGGCCGTTCTGGCTCCCGCTCCCATAGCGCGAGGCGAAGGCACTAAAGCAGCGGCTCAGGCTAAAGCGGATCAGAAGCCTATGGTTGTACCGTCGAATCCAAAGGAACGCTCCCGTACAGCTGCTACAACAGAGCCGAGTGCCGTTGCAGGCACGAGAAGCTCAAGCACCGCTGTCTCTCTTGAAGCTGAGCCGAGAGCAGTCGCAAGCACGAGAAGCTCAAGCACTTCGGTTCCCGCTGAAGCAGAACCGAGAGCGGCCACAGGTGCGAGAAGCTCAAGCACCTCTACCTCCCTTGAAGCTGAGCCGAGAGCCGCCACAGGCACGAAAAGCTCAAGCGCCTCGGCCCCCGCTGAAGCCGCGACAAAAGCCGCAGCACCGGTGCTACGCCCAAGCGCTGCAGCCAAATCGCATTAATTCAAGTTCACTGGTATTATAGATAGAAAAGGAGGCAGGTATGCCCATCGTAGACATCATTCCGTGGCTCCTTGCGATTGGAGTCCTGCTGTCCGTACTATCTATTGTGCTGCAGAGCTGGCGCAACGGGATATCTCCCATGCCCGCTTCCGGGGCGGTAAGACAAGCCGTAGCCGAAGAAGTGCGGCGAATTCCGGGGTATGCTAATATCGTGGAGGCCGGTTCTGGCTGGGGTACGCTGGGTCTGGAGGTTATTCGCCGTTGTCCCGGCAAGCGGCTGACCGGCATTGAGAATTCAAGTATTCCTCTATGGGCTTCCCGGCTGCTAGCCGGGATAGCTGTTCGTACGCTGCCTGCTTCCGGTAACAGAGAACCGCTTCATGGAAGACTAAGCTATATCCGGGGTGATATCTACCGCAGCTCCTATGCGCATGCCGATATTGTCCTCTGCTACTTGTTCCCCGGCGCAATGGCGCGGCTGGCAGACAAGTTCAGGCAGGAGCTGCCTCCCGGCGCGGTCGTGATCAGCGTGTGCTTCGCCCTGCCGGGCAAGCAGCCCGTCCGCACGGTAACCTGCGGGGATGCACTGCGGACCAAGGTGTACGTGTACACTTTTTAAAAATATAAGAATTTATATGTTTCACGCTATAAATTATCCTTCTATTTCTCGCTGAAACGGATACCGTCCTTTTAAGGACGGCGTAGCCGTTTCCACTTGTCAGCTCGCTAATAGGCTTATCGCAATCCCCGCCACAAAAATGTCCTTCAGGAGAATTCTCCCGAAGGACATTTGCGTACTACTTAAAGGTTTCTTAGATTTATTGAACCGATTGCAAATGCTCGGCGAGGCGGTCCCAGGTTTCGGTAATGCCTTGTTCCATACCCATATCCATGACTGTCTTGAGCGCTTCGTCGGAAGCATATTTCGACCGGCTGATAAGCTTTGTTTTACCGTCATATTCTTCGAAGAGCATCGCAACCAGCGTGGATGGCATGTCTGCATTTTCGTTGCCTTCGGCATCCGAGAAGTAATCGACGTAGACGATTTTCTCCCCCGTAACAATTTCCTGGTATACCGCTTTACCCCAGGATTCCATTCCGAAGAAATCCCCCTGCTGCTCGTCAATACATTTCATACAGTAATGCCAAATGCCGCCCGGACGGAAATCAACCGTGCAAACCGGAAGCGTCCAGCCGCGGGGCCCCCACCAATGCTTCAGATGCTCCGCCTCGGAGAAGGCTTTGAATACAAGCTCTCGCGGCGCGTCAAACACACGCTCCAGAATCAATTCCTGACCTTCCACCTTGGAAATCATTTTGTTCGACATTTCAAAATCCCTCCTGAAATCATTTTTTATTGTTTTTTTCGGATTGCAGTTTCTGTAAGTAATTCTCCAAGTTGTCGAAGCGTTCATTCCAAATCTTGCGATAGGCCGCGAGCCAGGCATCGAGTTCCTGCAGCGGCTCCATCCGCAGCCGATAGTTCCGGCGATTGGCTACAGCCTCCACCTCCACCAGCCCGGCCTCCAGCAGGACACGCAGATGCTTCGAGGCCTGGGGCTGCCGGACTCCGAGATGCTCAGCGATATCGCCTACAGTCATAGGACCGTCCTTCAGAAGCTCCACTATCCGCATACGGGTGGGTTCGGCCAGTGCGCTAAACGTCATTATTTCCATAACTCTGATTTTCCTTCAGTAAATAAGTTTTTACTTGTGGTACGAATATAATATACCCCATGAGGAATATTCCTGTCAAGGAATATTAAAAAAAACTCCAAACGCGCGAAGTCCCTGCAAGCAAATCTACTAAGACAAAATTGCGAAAAAAGTAGATTCAGTCTATGATTATTTCAATTATTTATAGCCAAAGGAGCGCCAATCATGATTGACAAGTCCATAACCGAAGGAGTCATTCGCACACGTACGAAGCTCCGCAAGGATCTACTGATTTCCATCTTTGATGAATTTGACGGCAGCATTATGGGACTGAATGCGGAGAAGAGAGCGGAGAAGTATTTGAAGATGTCGCAGAACGCTTTTTCCTTTTACCGGGGGAGCGCGTATTTGTTCTATTTCGATACGACCCGGCAATACTTTCCCTATCATACAGCAGAAGACCGGCCTACCTGGATTCAGGGAGACCTGCACTTTGAGAACTTCGGCGCGATCCGCAGCGAAGACGGAGATATCGTCTATGACGTCAATGATTTTGATGAGGGATATGTCGGCTCCTATCTGTACGACCTTCTGCGCATGGCAAGCAGTATCGCCCTTGTAGGCAGACAGTTCGGGTATGGCAGGGAAGAGCAGCTAAGCTTCATCGCAAGCTATGTTCATGCGTATTTCAAGCAGATCCGCCGTTTCGCCCAAGGCAAGGACAACCCTGAGACCTTCATTATGGATGAAGACTCGGCCAAAGGCCCCGTGAAGAAGCTCCTGCGCAAGCTGGAGAAACGCAGACGGGCTCATTTTCTGGAAAAGGTTACGGCTCAGATGCAGTCCGGCAGAGTGTTTCTGGAGAATTCCGAGCTGGCTGTCCCTGGAGCAGCGGAACAAGCACTTCTGGAGAAGGCCTGGCCCTCCTATATTGAGACCGTTACCGCCCGCAGCCTGAACGAGGAGCATTACCGGATGAAAGACATCGCCATTAAGCACGGGTCGGGAACCGCGTCTATCGGGCTGGACCGTTATTATATCCTCATTGAGGGTGAGCAGGAAAAATTGGATACCGACGACACTATACTCGAAGTAAAAGAGGTTCGTGTGCCGGTTCCGGCTTATTTCATGCCTTATTCCGAAGCCTTCTGGAATTCCTTCGAGCATCAGGGCAAGCGCGTAACAGCTACGCAACAGGCGATGCACCATAAGGCAGACCCTTATCTCGGCTATCTGGCCTTGGAGGAACGGCACTTTTATGTAAGAGAACGCTCCCCTTATAAAAAAAGACTGAAGCCAAAAGATATAAAAACTGCGGATGATATGATTAGGGTGCTTGAGGTGATGGGCTGCTTAACCGCAAAAATGCATGCCCGGGCCGATGCCGATGTGAACCAGGGCATTCCGACTTATCATAGTGAGCAGGAAATTGCCAAGGCTATGGGACCGGACCCGGATGCTTTTGCCTCTTACCTGTCGCATTGGGCTTACGCTTATGCTGATCAGGTGGAGAAAGACTATGTTATGTTCACGGAATGGTTCCAGGAACGATTCCCCGCGAGCGCTGTGGAGCCGTCAGTCCAGCTCGACACGGGAGAACAGGTCCTGAATTAGCGCCTCATTCTCGCAAGCCTTTTTGAACCCGGCGGCAAAGCTAAGGATAGCTTCCTTATTGCTGGAATATGCACAGAACATATCGGCTTCCGGGTCAAAATGGATCGAGTCCGCCAGCTCCGGCATTTGCTCCTGCAAGAACACCGCCGCCAGGGAAGCCCAGTCGTAGCCGCTGCCTTCGAAGCCTTCGTCTGCCCGCGTGTTGAACATCCAGGATTTGTACGAACCGGCATTTAGAATAACCGACATCCCGCCGTGTTCCTGCTCCACCAGGATGAACGGGGCTACACTTCCGGCCGCAGGCACGGCTATGCTGTTCAGCTTGTGCAGCAAGTCCTCTCTCGCCTCATCCGTGAAGGCAAGCGCACCACCGAGTTCGACAATCCTTGCCTCACGGACCTGCTCGTCCAGCCAATCCGAAATGAACGAAGGCGCGTAGCCGCCTGTTCCGAATTCACCGCCGAACGCGATCATTTTCGAATAAACCTCCAGGTAGTCTGCCCGGTTCGTGTCCGGGTTGGCTCTGGTATAGAGCCAGAACTGCACATCGTACATCAAGGTGGACCGCTCATCGGCATGGAGAGAAAAATGTCCTTTATCTTCTACAATCTCCGCGCAGACCGTACGGATTACGCCCTCTATATCGTCTACCTCCGTAACATTGCCGCACAGCTCCGCTAACAGGGGCGAAAAAGCTCCACTTGCAACCTTCCGTCGAGCCTCTTCCTTATCCGCTTCGGATGTATCGTAGACCTCCTCATTTACCAGTCCGCGCACAAAGCTCTCGAAGTCCTTTGCCAGAAAGGTAATCTCGTAATCCGCTTCCTGATCCACATGAATTACCGCCGGTTCGCCATCTCTACCGCAAGCCCGGTAATCGAGCATGATCACATCATGCCCGGCGGAAGGGCAATCCCCGAAGACCACACCGATATCGGGATAACCCCACTCTTCGATCATAAAGCGGCTGCCTAAGTCACCGCACAGTGAATAGCTCTTCTCCCGCCCGATGCCCATAATTCCTGTAATCGCCACATGGTCTTCTGCCCAGGAGGTCGCTTCCTCGGTAGGGAAGCAGGTGTTGTTGGGAACCCCGCCATTATGCTGCTTCATCATCCCTAAATAAAAGGCCGGCAGCTTATAGCCCAGCTCCTGCTCGACCGATGCAATCAGCTCGTCTGTAGGCGGATCGGACACATAGGAATTCAAGGCATAGTCGCTATCCTCCCAAAAGTCCGCGAACTCCTGCGGATCAAAACGGCCCCCGCCCGAAGGTCCGCCACCTGTCTGCGCTGCCGCAAAACGCCGCCGCTCCCGCTCCTCCCGCTGAGCCGCACTCCGGCTCCAGTCAAGCAGATCCAGGATGTCTTCATCGCCGGGTTCAAGCTCATTGGCCCGCTCGAATGCCCGTACCGCTTGCTCATATTGTTTCAGATAGTAGTAGGAATACCCTGCGCGGTAATGCCACACCGGGTCCTGCTTGCCAGGCCCGGCAATGCTCAGCAGTTGCTCCAGCGCCTCCTCGTACCGTTCCAGGTTGTTGAGCGCTCTGGCTAATAGGCCGACTAGCGTGTAATCTCTCTCCGGTTCAGGAATGTCCGTGATCGTCTTGACGATGCTGGAATGTTCATCTTCTTCATGCCACGCCGCGAGCTGATCTAGTAAATTTTCTTCCACAATGTATGTACCTCCTCTGCCGTTTTTATCTATTCCCCACTCCAAACAGGGGCTAAACATTCTTACATAAATGATCCTCACATTAGGTACAATACGGCCCCCTAGCTGCTAACTAATCCAGCAAATTTACGTTCGTCTCATCAAGCGAAGGAATTAGATACTTAGGCTCAATAGGTGATGACATCACGATCAGGGTCGTATACGTGCCGTATTTATCAGATTCGATCCCGAACGCCTCAAGCCCCTGCGTGGAGTCGGACATTACCTTTAACAGATAATTGTGTTCTCCACTGATGCGATAGCATTCGACGACATCGGGATGGTCACGGCAGAAATCAAGGAAGCCATAACAATCTCTTGTACGAAAAAGCATATAGGCAGCAGATGACCTTCCGATTTTCTCAGGGGAAATAATGGTCCGGTACTCACTTATAATTCCTTTTT
Organism: Paenibacillus sp. BAC0078; assembly: GCF_054483875.1. Taxonomy (NCBI): domain Bacteria; kingdom Bacillati; phylum Bacillota; class Bacilli; order Caryophanales; family Paenibacillaceae; genus Paenibacillus; species Paenibacillus sp. BAC0078. Next base: position 175,105 of record NZ_JBTLRW010000007.1, on the reverse strand, counting down.
CCTCCATGCGCTTAACTCTTTCCGTTACTGCGGGTTGCGACAGTCCAACACTCTTCCCCAGCTCCGTCATGGAAATTCTCGCTTGGCCTTGAAGATGGAACAGGATTTGCTTATCAATAGAGTCCATATTTGACCACTCCTTTAATATTAAGGTTTGTTATCTGAAACTCCGTTCTTTTTAACGTTTTATGTGGATTTTATCTTTATTGGCTTATGTAATCAAGTCTGGTGATTTTATATAATGTGCTTACAATAGTAAAGCGGACACCGCTTTAACTATAGCGAAAGGATGTTGAATATGCACTATTCGAACATAATTAACCCGGACCGGCTCCCGGAACGCATCAACCAAGTAGTTGACAAGACGTTAACCGATAAGCGCCTGGCCGGTGCTGTCATCAAGGTAGCGATGGATGGGAAGGTCGTATACAGCCGGGCCGCCGGCTTTGCCGACCGTGAGCTGAACCTGGCTATGCGGGAGGACGCCTTGTTCCGGCTCGCATCGGTTTCCAAACCCATTACCTCTACGGCTGCTCTGGTGCTGGTTGCCCAAGGCCGGCTGAGCCTTGATGAACGCTTGGACCACTGGCTGCCGGAATTTCAGCCACGCCTTACGAACGGTGAAGCCGCGGCAATGACGATCCGTCACTTAATGACGCACACCGCTGGATTAACCTACCGCTTCTTTCAAGAAGAGGGTGGTTCCTATGAGCAGGCCGGTGTATCCGATGGCATGGATCAGCCCGGCATCACGCTCGAAGAGAACCTGCGGCGGATCGCCTCTGTCCCGCTCCTATATACGCCAGGCACGATGTGGAGATATTCTATCGCAACAGACGTGCTGGGGGCTGTGATTGCTAGAGTCACCGGGTCCACACTCAGTGAAGCCATCTATTCGCTCGTGACCCGGCCGCTCGGCATGAACGATACCGGTTTTGTTGCCATCGACCCGCAGCGGCTGACCACGGCTTATGCCGATGATGTTCCGGGGCTGCGGCCTTTAGCTAGTCCAGACAGCCTTGCTTTTGTGGAAGGCACGGCGGGCTTCAGGCTCGCCCCAGGCCGGGCGCTTGACTCTGACGCCTTTCCTTCCGGGGGCGCCGGCATGGTCGGCAGCGCCGGGGATTTTCTGCAACTGCTGGAAACCTTGCGCAAGGGTGGGGCGCCTCTGCTGCCAGAGTCCCTGGTTCACGAAATGACCACCAATCAAATTGGTGATCTGCCTATGCCTTACTGGCCAGGGAGAGGTTTTGGCTTGGGGATTACGGTGCTTAAAGACCCTATTGCCGCAGACACTGCAGAATCCCCTGGCACATGGCGCATGGGCGGCACCTATGGCCATTCGTGGTTCGTCGATCCTAAGCAGCGGTTAAGCGTGGTAGCCTTCACCAATACCGCGCTGGAGGGCATGTCTGGTCCGTTTACAGTTGATTTATGCAATGCCGTCTACGGCAGATTGAATAATGAATGAATAACACAAGAAAGGGGTGCGAAATGAGCAGCGGATCAGCTTCATCCTCACAGCAAGTCTCCAATCCGCCCGTTCCTGAGCGCCTCCCCTGGACCGGGCTGCTCGCTCTGGCTATGGCGGGGTTTATCTGTATACTAACCGAGACGATTCCCGCCGGATTATTGCTCCAGATCAGTAGCGGGCTTGGAGTGACGGAGGCCATGGCAGGCCAACTGGTTACCCTGTACGCCCTGGGCTCGCTGCTTGCTGCAATTCCTTTGACTACCGCAACACGCGGATGGAGACGGCGGCCCTTGCTGTTGACATGTATCCTTGGTTTCCTTGTATTCAACACCGTTACTACGTTCTCTTCGAGCTATCCCCTGACGCTTGTGGCCCGTTTCCTCGCGGGTGTATCCGCTGGTGTCCTATGGGGAATGGTCGCAGGCTATGCCCGGCGCATGGTACCGGAGCAGCTCAAAGGCCGCGCTATGGCCGTTGCTATGACAGGAACGCCGCTTGCTCTGGCGCTCGGTGTCCCTCTCGGAACCTGGATAGGTGATCTTGCTGGCTGGCGCAATGTCTTCGGCAGCCTGTCACTGCTCGCGCTGCTGCTGACCGTTTGGGTGCTCTGGAAGCTGCCGGACTATCCGGGAGAGGCCGCAGACAAGCGGCTCCCTCTCCACAGGATTTTCACTGCCCCAGGAGTACGGCCGATATTGTTTGTCGTGCTGGCCTGGGTCCTGGCCCACAATATCCTGTATACCTATATAGCTCCTTACCTTACTCAGGCCCGGCTTACCGGGCAGGTAGACTTGGTGCTGCTTATTTTCGGCATTACAGCGCTTCTTGGCATCTGGATGACCGGGATCTGGATCGACCGCCACCTGAGACTGCTGGTTCTGGTCAGCATCGCTGCATTTGCCTTGGCGTCTATCCTGCTTGGTATGGGCGGCAGCCAGCCTCTCGTGATCTATTTGGCGGTTGCCGTATGGGGGTTAACATTTGGGGGAGCAGCGACGCTGCTGCAGACAGCAATTGCTATAGCTGGCGGGAAAAGTGCAGATGTGGCTCAATCAATGCTCGTGACAGCATGGAATCTGGCCATTGGAGGCGGGGGTGTGGCCGGTGGTATTCTGCTCGAAACAACGGGAGTTACTTCTTTCCCATGGGCGTTGTTTGTCCTGCTGACCCTTGCACTTCTGGTTGCCTGGCGCAGCAGAGCATACGGATTTCCTTCCGGAAGGTGAACATGACAAGAAGAAGCGGCTTTGTCGCTCTCTGAAAGAGGGGGCGTCCCATTGATGGGACAGCCCCACATTTGAGTTCCGGGAGCGGCCGGACCGCCTGTCCCGCAAACCCTGGCACTCGCCCCGCCCCTATTATTCCCCTCAATCTATTCCTCTTCCTCAGCATCATCGGAGTTCGCTGCAGCGGCCGCTTCGTTTCGGCTCCATTCGAGAAACTGTATGGTATCCTCATCCTCAGGGTCCAGCTTATGCGCAATCTCAAATTCTCGGATCGCATCCTGAAGCTGATCCAAATAATAGTGGGCATAACCTACGCGGAAATGCCATAGCGGGTCCTTTTTCCCCTGTTCGGCAGTCTTCATGAACCACTTCAGCGCTTCTTTATAGCGTCCCAGATTATTCAGCGCTCTCCCCAAATGAGTGGCCAGCTCGTCATCAATCAATATCGTAGGGGTTTCTTTGATACGGTCTACGATTTCTTGATACTTGTCCTCCTCATGCCAAGCATTTAGTTGCGCGATAAGTTCATCTCTCATTGCTATGCCTCCTGGTAAGATTTCCTGATAATTTTCTGTTCAAGAAATACTTTACCATTTCCTTAGGGACTTTCCCATTGCAGTCCTTCAAACGGAGCAGCCTCCTTATAACCAAAAGGCTATCCCCCTTGGCATCTTGCGATGCTTGCGAGGGATAGCCTTAAGAAATTTAAAGATTTTTGAAGATAGCAATGCAGTTAGTGATTAGTTGATAGTGAACTCAATAAGCACGGGAGTCGCTGCATTGAGTGTATCACCATTTGGAATGGTGATTGCAGTAGTGGTAACTGTTGAAGTATCACCCGTTTGAAGCACTCCATTGAGATACAGATTGTAAAACGCTGGTGCTGTCGGGAATGCAGTCGCAGCCGCGCCGGCATCATTCGTTGTGGCAGTAGCAAGAATGTTGAACGTAGCGCCTGTACCTGTACCATCTCCGATAGTGGCAGAGAATCTACTAACTGTTAAAAATGGTTTTACGAAAGCCATGTTCTTCACCTCCTCTACTCTATCTTATGGTAGTAGAAGAGAAAAGTGAGGGCGAAGCAGCGTCCAATTACGAAACCAGCGCAAGGAACCGCAGAAATTGCAAAGTAATTGGCGTACCTGCATAGATCACGCCACTACCCGGGTTAAAATTTAAGGCAGTTGTATTCACGCTGTATGTGCCGCCTTCTTGTAATATCCCATTGACGAAAAGATCGTTATATCCATTTACACCTACAGCAGGAAAAGAAACAACCGGATTACCATTATCATCAGTAAACTGATTAGCTGGAATAACTACAGGATCAGTCAGTACTAAATCCGCGCTTGGTATAAATAGGTATCTATTTACAGAAGGTACGATAGTGACCCCGGGGAGGGGGCCAAGCGGTCCTTGGGGACCTTGAGCTCCCGCTGTCCCCTGCGGGCCTTGGGTTCCGGACGCTCCCGCTGTTCCTTGCGGGCCTTGAGCTCCGGGCGCTCCCGCTGTCCCTTGCGGGCCTTGGGTCCCGGCCGCTCCCGTTGCCCCTTGCGGGCCTTGAGCTCCGGGCGCTCCCGCTGTCCCTTGCGGGCCCTGGGTTCCGGGCGCTCCCGCTGTCCCCTGCGGGCCTTGGGTTCCGGGCGCTCCCGCTGTCCCTTGCGGACCTTGAGCTCCGGGCGCTCCCGCTGTCCCTTGCGGGCCTTGGGTTCCGGGCGCTCCCGCTGTTCCTTGCGGGCCTTGAGCTCCGGGCGCTCCCGCTGTCCCTTGCGGGCCTTGGGTTCCGGGCGCTCCCGCTGGTCCTTGCGGGCCTTGGGCTCCGTATTCTCCCGATGCTCCCCGCTCTCCCTGCGGGCCCTGAGCTCCAGGCGCTCCCGCTGGTCCTCGCTCTCCCTGCCTACCTTGAGCTCCGGGCGCTCCCGCTGCTCCTTGCTCTCCCTGCGGGCCCTGAGCCCCGGGCGCTCCCGCTGTCCCTTGCGGGCCTTGGGTTCCGGGCGCTCCCGCTAGCCCCCGTTCACCTTGATACCCCCGTGGCCCTCGCAAACGCCGGGGGACATAAACATGAATTTTCGTTCGTCCACATCTCTTCCTTCGGATTAATTTCCTTTTCGGAGTACAGTGCTTTGATTTTTTTCTGTTGATGATTAGTTTTTTTCTTTTATATTGGAGAGATTTTTTCCGTACGGTCTTATGAAGCTTGGAGCACTTCACATAGAAACACCTCCGATTTATTTGGCGTTCTACTCAAAGAATCACATTGAGGTACAAAAAACCATTCGTCTTATGCCTATACTATGTCATCGACCAGTTCCAGGAATGGACTTCTGTCCAATCAGCAGTAGGCTGAAATCCAATTCTTAGTAAATAGGCCCTGAGCGCCCGGTCATCTTTAGGTCGGGATTGTAATGAGGAAGGTCGTGCCTTTGCCTTTCTCACTCTCAACCTCAATGACCCCTTTAACTTTATCAATTGTACTGTAGACCATGAGCATGCCCAGACCCGTTCCTTCTTCCTTGGTAGAATAATATGGCTTGCCCAGACGCGATATTTCCTCCTTCGTCATCCCGATTCCGGTGTCACGGATACTGATGATAATATTGTGCTTTTTTTCGGATATATCAATGAAAAGCGTGCCGCCTTCCTTCTCTTTCATCGCTTCAATTCCATTTTTATATAAGTTGATCAAGCATTGCTGAATCTGGTTCCTGTCGTAGCTTTTAATTAACGTATTATTGAAACTGAACTGGACGTCCACTTTGTGTATGGTGGCATAGGGCATAATGATATTTTTGGTATACTCCGCCTCCGCTTTCATGTTGGAATGAATCATGTTCTCCGATTGCGGCTTGGCAAAAGAGAGGTAGTCGCTGACGATTTTTTCCGCGCGGTTCAGCTCCTGCAGAGATAGCTCCACATAACCTTGCTGCTCATGGGTCAGGTTTGTTGATTTATTTAGTAGCTGCAAAAACCCGCTCGTAACTGTAAGCGGATTCCTTATTTCATGTGAAACACTGGCCGCCAGCTCACTGACGACATTCAGTCTTTCCGACTGCAGAATCCGGTCACGGTTCTTAAGATTGGTAATGATCTGCTCCAGTAAAATCATCAGGATGCACATCACCACAACATGAGTTGCTACCGCATCAAGAGTAAGGACCCAGAATTGATGGTCTAAGGTCTCCACAAGCATACTTAATACAACCAGGTAACATCCCATTGTAAAAAAAGAAATGACGGTTGCCCAAATAATCCGGGCTTTAGAGCTTAGCTTGAGGAACTTCTCACTGAATGCAGGCACCAGAATCAGTACAACTGTTGAAAACAGAAAGGAATGAATCGTTCCCTCTCCGCCTATATAGAACCGGTAAATGTTTAATATCAGATATAACGGGAGAACATTCCTGTATCCGCCAAACAGAGCCACTATAATAAACGGAATGTACCGCAGATCAAAAATAAACCCCATTTCCAGTTGAATCGGCTTAGCAATACATAGAAGCATCGTCACTGCTGACAGCAAAACAATAATCTTTCGACTATAGGAATAGGGTCTATTTTCAAAGAAAATCAGAACAAACAATACCGGAAACAGCAAAAACAAGAAATTCAACAGCAGGGTCTCTAACAAGGGGTAACTTCCTTTCGGCTGGTGTTAACACTTATTCATTATTATAAGTAAATTTTCTGTTATTCCCAATATAATCTATGGAAAATTATTCTTCATATAAATAAATCACTTTACGAAATCAAGTAAGTATTATATATTATATTACATATAGTAAGTAAGTGAATATAACGAAAGTAACCACACTTTAATCTAAAGGAGAGTTTACAATGATATCCCCGCTCTTTGTAGGACACGGTTCACCGATGATGGCGATACAGAACACACCTTGCACGGATTTTCTTCTCTCGTACGGCCAGTCGCTGAAGCCCAAAGCTATTGTTATTTTCACTGCCCACTGGGAAACCGAGGTGCTTACCATTTCATCCACGGATGATGTGTATGAGATGATCTATGATTTTGGCGGCTTCCCGAATCAATTGTATCAGATCAAATACCCTGCCAAAGGCTCAACTGCCCTGGCCCATTCCCTTGCTGAACGCTTCAGCGCGAAAGACATCCCGGTTCAGTTCGATACCAAGCGGGGACTGGATCACGGGTCCTGGGTTCCGCTCTCCCGGATGTTCCCGGTCCCTGATTGCCCGGTGGTTCAAATATCTGTGAATCCCTACTTGCCGCCTGCTCAGCAGTACCTTATTGGCGAAGCCCTTCGCGGATTGGATGAAGAAGACATCCTGATTGTTGGCAGCGGCGCAACCGTGCATAATTTCCGCACCATGAACCCGGATGCCACGGCCCCCGACCCTCAGGCTGTCGCCTTCGATGATTGGCTGATCGAGCATATGCGCAAGCAGGATTTGGACAGCTTGTTCAACTATATGTCGTTAGCTCCAAATGCCCGACTGGCCGTGCCTAGACCTGAGCATTTCGTTCCCCTCTACATCGTGATGGGCAGCGGGAATCCGGACCGTCAGCCCCAAGAGGTTCACCGGAGCTATGAAATGGGCTCGCTGAGCTATTTCTCCGTTGCATTTTAAGTGAAGGCAGCACATAGAAAAAGCAAAAAAAAGACACTGGGATGAAATTCACCCTAGTGTCTTTTTGTATGGATCAAGCTTATTTTACCGCAATATAAATCTGCACTTCGATAGCGCCGGGGTCAAGATTCCGGGACGGATAGAGTTCAAAATCGCCTGTGTACGTTCTTAGTTCCGGCGATTTCTCGAAATATGCCCAAATCTCTCTCCACGCCTCAGGAACCACTTCATTCATCGGACCTTTTCCCGCCGTAAATACGAGATACTTGCTTGCCGGAATCACTGCATAACTGAACTTATCGTCCGGCTGAAACGCTGCTTCTTCACTAACTTCATGTCCAATAACCACTGTATAAGCACCGCTTGCGTCACTTTCATAATCCGTATATAAGGAATAGAGAGGTTCGGAGCTGCCCATCCCCGCCCGTGATGCCAGGCTGCTGGTAAAATAGGTGTCCCATAGTCCCGGTAACAGCCCATTCGGCCCTAATTCCACCTGATTTGTAGTGCGTGCGCTAACGCCAACCAGTCTGATTTCCGGCTTTTCAACTGTATAAATAGACATCGTTCATCCCCTTATCCTTGTTATATGGCCATTATAGCGCGGAGAAGTGGACAACATTATGTCATATTCTTGGTTATCGGGCTTCGATTATTAACGATTTTTATGATTTCTCCTTGTTCGCCAGCTGCTCTTGGGCGAGCCGGATCATTTCCCGAACCATGGACCCGCCGATTTTGCCGCCAATCTGGCCCGCTGATTCTGTAGTCAGACTGCCATTATTGCCTGGCTGCAGCGGTACACCCAGCTCTTTTGCCACCTCGTATTTCACATCGTCCGGCCGGCTCAGGTCAACATTGTAGCCTTCCTGCTTCATCACATTTGCTTTAAATGTCTGCATCCCCTGTGCTGCCCCCGGCACCACATATCTCCTGTTTCTTCGGGCCATGCTAACCACTCCCTTTGAGCTCTTTTTCCTTAACTTGCCCCGGAGCAGAAGTTTTCATCCCGCTTCCTCCGCGGAACTTTATAGTTCATGTAAGTTGTAAATACAAAGTAATTTTTACTTTTATAGTGCTGCCTCAGTCATCACTGAGAAATATAAGCTTAGCTAAGCCGTGGGCATGGATATCCTGCCCCCGGCTTTCTTTACCTATAAAAATGCTCGTAATAGCACTTTGTTTAGCGAATGAGCACTTCCTTTGTCACCCGTGCAGGTAGCCGCTGCCAAAGAGCGAATTACTCATACCAACACTACCTGAACTGGAGGAATCGAAATGGAAATTCTGAAAACAAAGGATGCTGCAGAGCTGCTGTCCGTTAGCCAGACAACGATCAAACGCTGGGCTGCCATGTTCCCTAATTCCTTTCCAAAGGACCGGTTTGGACATTACATTTTCTCGAAGCATGAAATCAGCCTGCTAGAGTCTATTAAAGACCGCATTACTCACGGGGAAGCCCTGGAAAGCATCCATCTAACCCCCGTGAATGACGGGCAGCAGCCCAAGCTGCTGCAAGAGAGCCGGGTCTCGTACACGCAGGATAAGCCAATGGAGGATATGCTGTCCCGGATCAATGATATCGAACGCTCACTCGACCATAAAGCCGATGAAGTCGTGTCGTTCCAACTACTCCAGCAGCGCGAAGAGCTTGAGGACCTGCGGCAAATGATCAAGCAATTGGCGGTATCCCTGGAAACGATTCAGAACGGCCAATCCCCCACTCCGTATTCAGAGCTCCACCCCGTTGCAGCCGTGAAGCTCTCGACCCCGCCAAGGAAGCGCGGCTTGCTGCGTTCCTTTTTCTCATTTCTGTAGTCCCGGATTCGTAGCAAAGAACGGTTGACCCCATTATTCATGGAATCAACCGTTCTATTTTTGCCTATTTAGAACAAGCTCTTAGCCGCTTCAATCAATTGTTCTTTGGTCATCGCCTGGGAACCGGTCTGCACATGATAGGCCACGGTTTTGCCGCCGGCTTCACTCAGCCACGTTACATCCTGATGCTTAGAACTCTCCCCGAGCAGGGATTGATCGTCCATCAGATAATGTGCGGTTAGATCTCCTATTTTGATCTCCTCGTACACTGTATTGGGAGGAACCAATTGAAGCGCCTTGGCTCCGGGAGCACCGTCTGCAATTTGCCAGGTCAGATAGAGTGACTCATTGGCCGCATTGCGGTATACAGAAGTGTAGGTCTTAATAATATCTTGGGCCGCATCAGTCTTACGCCACAGCATCCCGCTCCCCGACTTCTTGCTTTCAGCCTTCATCTCATCCAGAAGCTTATAGGCATCCATGCCGAAACTGAATTGGTATGGCGAATTCTCCATGCCTTCCACGAGCTTAAAGGTTCCCAGAAATGTGTCAGGAAGCTTCTCCCCGATACTGCGCTCCTGCAAAGCTGCCTTCCATGAGTCTAATGGAAGAACGGCTGGTTGATTAGTGCCTAAGACAATGGGTGTTCCTTGAATCTCACGGTCATAATCCTTAAGATATACAACCGCTGTTTCCCCGGGGTTTAATTGGGCCTTAACCTCCGCAAGCGAACCGCGAATCTTTGCCACATCCTCTTGCTTGAACTGCAGCTGCTGCTCTGTTTGATAGCTGACAGATAGCTTCTCCTTATTATCCGTGAACAGGAGCTTACTGCCTGCATAGGCAAAGCCACACAGCATGACAAAAATTACCCCAAGCAAGACGAATTTAGGCATTTTTCTTTTGGTGGACATGAATGGTTCTCCCCTTTGCTGCATCACCTGCTGCCTGTATTCCGCCATAATCCGGTCATCCAGGTCGGAAGGACACACCCGGGAATCCTGCTCGAACGCCTCTACCAGTTGCTGTTCAATAGACAAAGCCATCCCCCTCCTTTCGCAACCCCTGACCATCAAATTGGCGGCGCAACTGCTTAAGCGCATGATGATGTCTGGATTTTACTGTGCCTAACGGTATCTTCAGCAATTCGGAAATCTCCTCCAGCGAGCAATCCTGATAGTAGCGAAGAACGATAACCTCCCTGAATTTGAGGGACAACGTCTGCAGAATCGGAAGCAGTTCGAGCTGATCATTCAGAACAAGGAGCTGTAGCTCAGCAGCGGGATCGGATGATTTGGAGGTGGTGAGCTTCAGCTTTTCCGCGATGCGAAAAAGGCGCCACTCCTTCCGTTTCCAGTTTCGTACTTGTCTGACAATCAGGCCATTGAACCATGAAGTGAAATTTTGCTCCACATCATAATTCTTCAGGCTTCTGAACAGCTCCAAATAGACTTCGCTCATAATATCCGGAACGTCTTGCTTGCTCGGAGCGAGATAGCTGATTAACCGGTAAGCATGATCGCGTGTTGCTTCGTATACGACTTGAAATGCTTGTTCATCACCCTGGCTCATCCGGATAAGCCACGGGTTCAAGTCTAAGTCCTTCATAGGGCCGGCCTCCATTCGGGTCTTACAACGGATATTGGCTCATTATTCCAAAAAGGTTCAATCCGTCTGCGAAAAATTTCCAATCGTTCAATTTATAAAAAGTTTAACTTCTGTTTAAGTTTGTGTCGAACTCTCCGCTTCTTTATTTATCCCTATTTTAAAACTGCCTTTTATGATAGGGCTATGAATATTAGGAGGGAAGAATATGAAGAATTACCGTGCCTACGCCGTTCTGCTGGCAGGAGCGATTGCTGTTAGTCAGCAGCCCGCCATACCGGCATTTGCGGCGCCCGCCAGCGTTCCTATAAACAAAGCCAATCCGCAGAATACCGATGCTCTGGCTAAGCTGGCCTCTATCTCTATTCAGGCTGGCGTCAGCGTGAAACTGACCGATTTGCAGCTTGCGAAGGAGGAAACCGGGAATAGTCTGACCTATACACTGACTTATACCAATACAAGCGGCAGTCCCTATAAGCTTTTCAATGGATTCTCAAAAGTTACAACCCCTGAAGGCGTAGAGATCAAAAGCAACGCTGTGCCCGAGGATAAAAACAAAGTCGAAGTAGCCCCCAAGGACCAACTATCCGTTACATACTACGTGAATGTCCGCAAGACGAACAAGCTCAGCGGGATCAAAATTTCGATGTTCGGCTGGGACTTCAGCGGTTCCGACTACCAGAAGAAGCTGGGCACCTTTGCCATCCCGGCAACATATTCCTCATACGTCCAGCGGGGCCAGAGCAAGAAAATCACCATGAACAGCTTACCGGTATCCCTCAAGCCGGATACTCTGCAAATCTACCATTTCAACAGCAAGGCATATGCCAAAATCGCCTTAAGCCTGACGAATCTTGGCTCCAAGGTATTGAGTGTTCCCGGCTACAGGGTATACCTGGAGTCTTCCGGCGGCTCCATGTTCGAGCTTGCGCTAAGCGACACCAGCCGCGACTATAAAGTGCAACCCGGGGAGAAGAAGACCGTCTACTACCTTACTGAAATCCCTTCTTATACAAATACCAATAATATGTCTCTGTCCATCACCAAGGAAAATACGGAGCTTAAAGTGAACCTGCCTGTGGCCTCCTTCGTGCTGCCTGCTGCAACATCTCCAAACCTCAGCGTAGCTTCGTATGCCACGAAGAAGCTCAGTATCAACAGCAACACCGTGGAGACACAACTGAAAAAAGCCTCCGTCACGGTTAAGGGCGACAAGGCATTATGGAATCTGCAGTTCTGGGTAAAAAATGCCGGCAACAAAGCAGTAACCCTGCCGAACTATGATTTATCTGTCAAAGCCGCAGAGGGTTATACCCTCCCGGTAAATACCAAAGCTTTCAGCAGCCTTACACTGAAGCCGCTTGAGGAGCGGATTCTCCAGTTCTCCGCAGAAGTGCCGCTTGAGCTAAGTCAGGGTGCCCTTCAGCTTCAGTTGGTAGAGCCGGCAGCCGAAGGCAAAATCATCTTCCCTACGGCCTTTTACCAGATTCCTTATAAGCTGGAACAGGACCGTTACGTAAATTCAGAATATATACTCGATAACAGCTACGGAACCTTCGGCATTAATCTGGAATCTATCGAGCGCATGCCTTGGTCCGCTGAAGATGTGGTCGTAGCCAAAGTCCGCATCCGCAACACCAAAGCTTCCACGGTTACAATGCCTTCGCTCACCGGGGCGATGAAAGCCGGAACCCATGATCTGGGCAGCTCGGTTCAGGTTGTTGCAGCCGATTCAGACCCTACGCTGGCTTCAGGGGAGAGCGCCAGTTATTATGTGATCGGCAAGATCCCTTATGAGCTTAGCTTCGAGCAAATCAAAATCGAGCTTACCAGCGGTTCCGGCGATACGGCGGAGTCCTTCCTCTCATTGAACACAAGACAGGTGGCTGCTGCGGCCCCTGCGGTAGAACAGGGCAAATCGTTCCACATTGAAACGCCGGGCAAACGGGCGGAGATCAAGGAACGCCGGACCACTGTATATCCCGGAACGAGCAAGAACATCGTGTACACAGAGCTGGAAATGAACAGCGAGGAGACCCGTAAATCGGATCAGGCTAAGCTCGTTGCATACTATAAGACGCCTAGCGATGATTATTACGAAGCGGAAATCAGCCAATCGGAGCTGGGGACCGGGCCTAAAGGCAAAAATCTGTTAACCGTGTGGAGCAAGCTGCCGGTGTCGGTAGACACCTCCAAGCTGACTCTCTATGTCGGGGAAGGCGTGAGCGAAGGCAAGCTTACGCTGCCGGGCGGAACGCCGACGGCTTACATCAACACGGTAGCACTCGCACTGAACAAGCAAACGCCCGCACCTCTAACCGCTCTTAGCGGCGGTGTAGAACTGTTCCCGTATAGTCTCACGATAACCAATGCTACAGGAACATTGAATGAGGGCCAAGACACCCTCTCAACCAACCTGACCTACAGCCTGGGCAAGAGCAGCATCTATGATATGGGAGCCTATGGACATAAGCTGGTTGTGCAGCTAATGGACCCTTACGGCCAAAGCCAGGAAAGAACACTGACACTCGGTACGGATCTTACACCAGGACAATTCATGACCTATTCCACAACCTTCACCAGCAGCTTATATAAGACGCTGAAAGGCGGAAATTTCATTCTTAACCTGTACGACGAGTTCCAGGGCGAGCGAATCAAGCTTGGAAGCCAAACCTACAATTTGACCTACGTCCCGACACCAAAGACTCCCGAGCCTACAAGCACCCCTGCCCCTAAGGACAGCACTAACACGAACGGTGGAGGATCATTATGAAGATAAAAAAAGGGGTCTGGATATCGGCTGTAATCATTGCGCTTGTGGCAACAGGTACGGCGGTATATACCTTATCGCCAGACAAAAGCAAGCAAGAAGCTAAAGTAACCGTCAAAACAACCGCGGTGCAGAAAGGAGACATCTCTGTCATTGTCAAAGGCTCCGGCTCTGTCAAAGCTACACACTCAGAAACTGTCTTCGCCAAGGATCAGGGGAACGTAGCAAGGGTATTTGTCAACACAAATGCTCTGGTTAAGAAAGGCCAGGTCTTGATGACATATAAAGCGACAAATGTAGACAGCAGTCTGAGGCAGCAGCTTAACACGCTAAGGCAGAATCAAAACGCGCTGCAGGACAAACAAGACCAGTATAAGAAGCTTGTAATGGACGGCGCGGCGCAGGGTGAAGTGGACACGGCGAAACTGGCCATTGAAAGATCCAAGGAAGATATCGCGGCGACCGAGGCTGAAATTGCAGCGCTGCACAAGGATCAGACCCCTCGCGCCCCATTGACCTCACCGATGGATGGAACGATTACCAAGATTAGCGTATCTTCAGGCGGAGCAGTTGTTAACGGCGCGGAAGCCTTCAAGATTACCGATTACCAGAATCTGAGCGCAACCATCCGGGTTGACGAGCTGGATATCCCAAAGATCAAGCTGGGAATGACTGCAACGGTTAAACTGGATGCTCTGGCAAATAAGATCTACTCCGGCAAAGTGGTCGCCATTGCAAATGAAGGCAAGATTACAAACGGCGTATCCTTATTTGATGTCACGATCCGCCTCACCGATCCCGGTGAGGTAAAGGCCGGAATGTCAGCGCAGGGGACAGTCCAAATCGAAGAGAAGAAGGGGATTCTGGTGCTTCCTATTGAATCCGTAACCCAGAAGGGCGAAAAGTATTTCGTTCAGGTATTGAACACTACGGCGAAGACAACGAGCCCGGACATAGCCCCTGTACCTGAAGAAAAGGCCGTTACCGTCGGCGTTCACGATGAGAGCCAGATTGAGATCACCAGCGGGCTGAAGCTCGGGGATCAGGTGGTTATTCCGACCGTTATCGCGCCTAGCGGCGCAAGCTCGGGCTCCCAGGATCAGGGCTTCTTCGGCGGAGGCGGGGAAGACATCGGAAACGGCGGAGACGCTCCAGCCGGAGGGGGTGGACTATGAGCGCTGAACCCTTGATCCGGATTGAAAATATGGTCCACGGCTATACGATGGCAGGCGAACGGATGACGGTATTAAAAGGAATCTCGTTTACGATCACCCACGGGGAATTTGTGGCAATCATCGGCCCGTCAGGGTCAGGCAAATCAACGCTCATGAATATGATCGGCTGCCTGGACCTTTCCAATGAAGGAAGCTATTCTCTTGACGGGCAGGATGTCAGGAAGCTGTCAGATAACCGCATGGCGAAAATCCGCAACGAGAAAATCGGATTTATCTTTCAGAGCTTTAACCTGTTGCCGAAGTTCTCTGCTGTAGAAAATGTAGAGCTGCCTCTGATTTATCGGGGCATGGCCCACAGGGAAAGAAGAAAACTGGCCGAGGTGGCGCTGGAAAAGGTAGGGCTTCACGAACGGATGCATCACCGGCCCAGCGAGCTGTCCGGGGGGCAGCAGCAGCGGGTAGCCATCGCCAGGGCGCTCGCGGGCAATCCCCCCATGCTTCTCGCGGATGAACCTACCGGGGCGCTGGATACGAAGACAGGGCAAGAGGTGATGCAGATGATCAAGATGCTGAATGAACAGGGGCATACAATTATTCTGATTACGCATGATTTGGAGATTGCCAAGCAGGCGAAACGGGTCATTCGGATTCAGGATGGAAATCTGGTAGAGGATCGGAGAAATGACGAATGATCTTTTTTCAAAGCATACGCATGGCGCTCATGAGCATCATCGGCAACAAGGTTCGTTCGTTTCTTACAATGCTGGGAATCATCATCGGGGTGTCATCGGTTATTCTGCTTGTATCCGTCGGACAGGGCGTTACCGGACAGATTTCAGGTCAGCTCAGTGATCTCGGCACCAACCAGATGGCGGTAATGATCACAGGACGGGGAGCGGTCAACTCACTGGAATATGACGAGGTGATGGCCTATGCCAAGCTCCCGGGTGTAGATCTCGTGTCCCCCAGCATCAGCAGCAACATTACAGCCAAATACCGTACCAAGAATAAAACTGTCCCGCTTGAAGGGGTAACACCAAGCTACGAGAAGGTGAAGGATTTCCATGTCCAGTCCGGCAGATTCCTGCTCGATATAGATAACCAGTACCGGCAAAAGGTAGCGCTGATCGGTTCGTCTACCGCCAAGAAGCTATACGGTACGGAGAATCCTGTGGGGCAAGATATACAGCTCAATGGCAGCACCTTCAAGATCGTTGGATTATTGCAAGCAAAAGGCACATCACTGGCCGGATCGAATGATGACAAAATCCTCATCCCCTTAGCTTCGGCAGAACGGCTGCTTCAGAGTAAAGGCGTTCAAAATTTTACTGTCAAGGTACTGACCGATAAAGACGTTAAGCCTGTCAAGAGCAGGATCGAAAGTATCCTTGACAAGAAGTTCCTTAAAGCTAAAGATGCTTACTTTATTTACGACTCCAAGGAAATCATGGATACTGTCAAAAAAACCACCAATACCCTTTCGATCGGACTCGCAGGGATTGCCGGAATTTCCCTGATTGTGGGCGGAATCGGGATCATGAATATCATGATTGTCTCGGTCAACGAACGAACAAGGGAAATCGGCATCCGCAAAGCCATTGGCGCTAAAAAGCGGGATGTGTTATTGCAGTTCATGATTGAGTCCATCTTCTTAAGCACCCTTGGCGGAGTGATAGGGATTGGTGCTGGATTAGGATTCACTTGGTTAGTCGGCAAGTTCACTTCATTACAGGTGGGCTATGCCTGGAATATGGTCACGATTTCGTTCTTGTTCTCCCTCTTTATCGGTGTGTTCTTCGGACTATTGCCGGCCAACAAAGCAGCAAGGCTCCGGCCGATTTATGCACTGCGCACGGACTAATAATCCAGGGTATTATGATATGATTGAACAAGTAGAAACGGCTACAGGAAGGGACTGGGAAATGGTATGACCATTAAACGGCGCTTGTTCATTTCAAATATCCTGATGATTGTAATCCCTGTACTCATTTCCCTGCTTATCATCTTTGTCGGCGGGGAAATTATTTTTCGGGCCACGCAGGATAGCGTTCAAAAAGATAATCAATTCTATGACTCGCGCGGTGATCTGATTCAGCGGGCTAAGCAATTTCTTGAGAACGGAAACGAACAGGAACGGGACAAAAACAAGGCAGCGCTGGAGAAGATATTGGAAAAAAATGAGCTGCGTCTGGATATTTACTCTTCCGAAAAGAGTCTATTCAGCTTCGGCACTCTTAACAGTCAGTATACCGGGGAGCTTACCAGGGCAATTTGGGCATTGCAGGGGGAAGGCTCCGCCTCCCTCAAAAACGAAGAAGCATACGCAGAGAAGATGAACGTTAACGGCAAAACGTATACAGTGATCATTTTCAACATCATATCTGATTTCAACTATAAGGAAGTCCCGCCTGAGATCATTACGTTCGGCATTTTATTTTTGCTGGGCACCATAGCCGCGATTGTCTTAACGAACCGTTTTCTTACCCGGTTTGTGTTCAAGCGGATTAAGCAGCCCTTGGATACTTTGGTGGACGGCGTTCACCAGCTCAGGGACGGCAATCTGGATGTTAGAATCCGTTACGAGAACAAGGATGAATTCGCCTCCGTCTGCGAGGATTTTAATGATATGGCCGTACGCCTGAAAGAATCTCTGCAGCTTATACAGAAACAGGAGGAGAACCGGAAAGAGCTTCTTGCCGGAATATCGCATGATCTCCGCTCTCCGCTAACCTCTGTCCGGGCCTATTCAGAAGGTTTATTGGATGGTGTGGCCCAGACACGGGAATCTCAAATCAACTATATCCGCATGATTAAGACCAAAGCCGAGGACATCGACCGGATGGTGGCCAAAATCTTTTTATTTTCAAAAATGGACCTGGGGGATTATCCGTACGATCCGGAAGCCCTGGAAGTCAATCAGGAGATATTATCATTGGTTAAAGCTACGTCCGAAGAATACAGAGAAAATGGGCTCGAAGTGAGTATAACTGCTCTAGCGGACAATGTGCTCATCTTCGCAGATCCGGTACAGCTTAACAGTATTTTTACTAACATTCTGGAAAATAGCCTGAAATATAAAAATAAAGAGCAAGGTCATGTGAGCATACGTACTGAAGTCAGGGGCAGCGAAGTCTATATCTTTGTGTCCGATGATGGGCCCGGTGTGCCGGTGGAGGCCCTGGATAAATTGTTTGACGTATTCTACCGCAGCGATCCCTCTCGCAAAAATCCCAATAAAGGCAGCGGATTAGGACTTGCGATAACGGCAAAGGCAGTGGACCGCATGGGAGGAAGTATTCATGCTGAGCCCTCTTCGGCAGGCGGTTTATGTATGGTGATCAAGCTGCCACTTCTAAGCAAAGGGGCTATAGCATGAAGAAAATATTAATTATTGAAGATGACAGTGCCATCGCTTCGATCGAGCGGGATTATTTGGAGATTAACCAGTTTGCGGTGGAGATTGCGGAAGATGGGATAACCGGGGTGGAAAAGGCGCTTTCGGGACAATTTCAACTCGTTCTGCTCGATCTGATGCTGCCGGGCGAAGATGGATTCTCCGTGTGCCGCAAGCTCAGAGACAAGCTCGACATTCCGATCCTGATGGTTACAGCCAAGCAAGAGGATATTGATAAAATCCGCGGTCTCGGACTCGGAGCCGATGATTACATCATCAAGCCTTTTTCCCCAAGTGAGCTGGTCGCCCGGGTCAAATCAAACCTGGCGCAATATGAGCGCCTCAAAGGCGGAAATGTAACAATGGCCCAGAGCAGCAGCATCGAAATGGGTCCGTTCGTCATCAATACCCAGTCGCATAGAGCTTATCTTAAAGGCCGGGAGCTGGATTTGAAGAAAAAGGAATTTGATCTTTTGTATTTTCTTGTAGTCAATGCAGACATCGTGTTTAGCAAAGATTCATTGTACGAGCGGATTTGGGGCTATGACGCAGTAGGAGATAATGCCACAGTTGCTGTACATATCAACAGACTCCGCGACAAAATCGAAGAGGACCCAGGTAATCCGAAGTATATTCAGACTGTCTGGGGAGCGGGGTATCGGTTCAAGCCTTGAGGCAATGGGTTAACAACGTGCGTTCAAAGTCAAACTAAAACCAAACAGATCACAGTAATTATTCGAGAAATGCCGGGAAGTATGACGAGGTTATAGCTGCAGTGAATGCGCTCTTCAGTCCTCGCAGAGCTGGGGGATTGTGAGTAAATGAATTACAAAAAAATGACGCCGATAAAGTGTCGGCGTCAAAATATGAACAAGTGTAACTTAGTTACAAACCTACACTCGTTCCTGTTATCTGATAACAATTTATGAAGTATCCGGAAAATGAACAGGTTAGTAGGCCGGCAATATGTATTATTCATTCTCCAATACAGAAATTCTTTATGTGAAGGAATGCAATACTTAACTTAAGTTAGTCAATAACATATGTGCCTTGTTTATAGTAATATTGATAGTAATTCGAAGAATACGTAAATGTAAGAGTAACATTATATCTTTGAGCTCCTACCTCCAGGCCGCCACTAATAGCCGTTTCACCTTTATCAAAAAAATCTCCATTTACTAACCAAAAAATTGTAGTAGAATTTAAAATTTTCCCCTCAAGATTTCCACCAAAAACCTTTGAGCCAACAAAAATGCTACCGGTATTTGTACGATCTAATTGAACACTTATCATATCAGTGAATGCTCTGAACGATCCTGAACTATAATACCATGCATATATCTTCAAAGTTGGAATATAAAAAGGAGTAACATTTTGCGGAATTGATATTTCTTTAACCCATTTATCAGTAGTGGCAGTTGAGATGCCCCCTTTTAAAGTTTGAGAAGTTTTATCAGGATGTTGAGCTTTAGCCTCCTCAATTGTAATACCACTATCTTTTGCAATAGAACTCATTGCTTCATCATAACTAACATCCCTCACGATTACGCCATCACCTAATTTGTCCAGATTATTCAAGTCAACAATTCCTTGGTTTTCAACTCCATTAGGTACTTCTATAGCTGTTTGAGCACTTTGAGCATAAGACGGTTGGGAAAGTGGAAAGAGCAAACCGGTAGTTAAAGCTAGTGTTGCAACAAGAGTTGACGTTAAACTTTTAAATTTTTTCATTTCATTTCTCCTTTTAGTAGAATATATTCATAATATTGCATTGGATAAAATTTGTAAGTATTAAAAAATGTCTCTAATATATATTTAATTTAAAAGATTGAATTATTTTTGAAATCCTTAAAATCATATTATGATTTTTGTCTGTTTCGGTTGGATTATCTGGTAAAAATAACCCCCACTCTTGAATCCTACCTTCGGTTAGAACAAATCCAGATACATTTGCTCCAAAACCGCCTATTTTTACAGATTCAAGAGTAAGCCTATCATCGTGAAATACATTCGTCAGTAGATTTTCAGTTCCAATGAAGAATACTGGATAGGGTATGTTACGAAAAAAATCTTTATTTTCTTGTTTTGCTGCTTCTACGAAATGTTCTTTTGTAATGATTAGTCCATCAAAGTCTATACTCTTGTCAGCAATAATATCTTTGAGATTTTTTTGTACATAGTTTATATTTTTAACTTTATCAAATGGATTTTTACCTACTACTGCAATATTCAACTGAATTGAAGGAATTTCATAAAGGTCGGTTCGAGACTCAATTTCTTTGTTGTTGTCACAACCTACAAACAATATTGATAGCGTTGTAAGAATTAAAAGAATCATTTTTTTCATTAACATATCTCCTTTTTGATTTTATGGGTAAAAATAGATTTATGTGCTTTTGGTTCCATAAATATTATAATATAGCACTACTTTAAAGTATACAATTTACATTTTTGAAAAGGAAAGTATATCGTTAAAAGACTAGTATATCAAATCGCTCTTGAATACATGCGTATATTTTTATGTTCTCAACTATCGCAGCTCAAATCTCCAAACAAAAAAAGCCCGTATCAGCTAAGCTGATCGGGCTCCATTATTTTCCCTACTGCATCGCTTCCGCAAGCCCGGTGAAAATAACGCCCAGTGCAAAAGCGCCTGCGTCGGGATAACCGAGGCTTCTCTCCCCTACTGTACCGGCTCTGCCCATTCGGGCCACGATGTTCCCGGTCTTCTCCGCTCCTTCTACAGCAGCATTTGCTGCCTTGGTCGAAGCAGACGGGAAGTCATCGCCTTGATGCGCGCTGCGCTGCCACGATTCCGCGTAAGGAACCAGCGCGTCGATAAGCGTCTTGTCGCCGACAACCGCCCCTCTGCCGAAGGCTCTCTCCCCTGTGTCTTGAATGCCCTTAACCGCAGCGCCCATCATATCGGCGAACTCCTGCATGGATAGCTCTGTCTTGGTCCCGGCATATTTGCCGGCAGCCCGAAAGCCCGATCCCCAGATCGGACCGGACGCCCCGCCGCAATACTCCATAATAACCAGCGAGCAGGCATCCAGGAAGCTCCCGATATCCGAAGCATGGTTTTGGACGATATCCGGCCATTCTGTCTTGAGTTGCTTGAACCCTTTGGCTACGCTCATTCCAAAATCCCCGTCTCCGGCATGGGCATCCAGCTCACAGAACGGAACCTCATTCTCAATAACGATTTCACTCATTTTATCCATACCGTAAATCAGATTGTTTAGAGATAGCTTATCCCCGGTAATCTTTGCGTAATCGGCATTCGTCTCGCATTTGAAGGATACCGCCTGCTTCTGTTCCGGCTCCTTAACGGTCTCAATGTAGCTAACCGGCTCGAAGGGTCCCTGCAGGAATAAGGCGGGCGTGTGGCACTCGTCGGCGAGCAGCTCCTTCAATTGATCGTCCAGTTGCATGAGCGACAAAGATGCCCCTGCCATATCTATGCTCGTCATAAAGTTGCCGGCTAGAACGTTATAGACGGTTACTTGTCTGGCCTGCAGCTCACGCATCACCGAATTAGCCAGCAGATACAATTCCTGAAGCGGGGTAGCCCCGAAACCGTTAACCAATACGGTAACCTCCCGGACCGGATCACCGGCGGCACTTAAGTTTTCCAGCAGGGCAGACACCATTCGCTGAGCCAATTCATCGGCTGACACCATAGGCTCCTTGCGGATACCCGGCTCACCGTGAATGCCGACCCCGTACTCCATTTCACCCTCCCCAAGCTGGAAGGTTGGTGTCCCCTTCGCCGGAACCGTACAAGAGGTGAACGCGAAGCCGATGCTTCGGGTATGTTCAATGGCCTTTTGGGCCGCAGCTTTTACCTCGCTCAAGGACATTCCCCGCTCAGCTGCCGCACCGGCGATCTTGTGCACCAGAACCGTTCCGGCCACGCCTCTTTTACCTACAGTGTAGAGGCTGTCTTCAACGGCAATATCATCATCGACCTTCACATAATCGACCTCAATGCCGTCTTCGCCAGCAAGAAATGCGGCATTTTTGAAGTTCATCATATCGCCGCTGTAATTTTTGATGATTAGCAAGGTTCCCTTCCGGCCTGCCGTAGCGCGGATAGCCTGATACACTTGAATTTGTGAAGGGGAGGCAAAAATATCACCGCAAACGGCGGCATCCAGCATCCCTTTTCCGACAAATCCGGCATGGGCCGGCTCATGGCCGCTTCCGCCGCCGCTGATTAACGTTACTTTCTCCTGATTCAGGTTTTTCTTCTGGATAATTTTATACTTGCTGTTGAACTCCAAGCTTGGATGGGCCAGCACCAGCCCGCTGCACATTTCTCTGACCAAGGTTTCCGGCGTATTTATTATTTTTTTCATCTCATACCCCTTTTTCCTTCTTGTAATTTTGTCCGAGCTGGTCGGCGACCCGAATGACTGCGGCAACCGCTTCTGCTGTAACGGGGAAAGGCATCGAGTGAATCGACTCTTCCGGGATACAGGCTTTTTGGGCTACATTCAGCAGCTCTTCCTGCGATACGCTGTCCACTCCAATGTCGGCAAGGCAGACCGGAAGGCCAACGGCTGTGCAGAATTCCAGCACCTCGTTCAACTCGCTCTGGGGGGCATTCTCCAGCACCAATTGGGCGATGGTACTGAACGCCACCTTCTCGCCATGATAATAGTGATGGGTTCCTTCAAGCGAGGTCAACCCATTATGAATGGCATGGGCTGCCGCCAAGCCGCCGCTTTCGAACCCAAGGCCCGACAAAAGAATATTGGCTTCAATAATATTCTCCAGCGCAGGTGTAACCAGATTGCAGTCACACGCTACCTTCGCATGTATTCCATCCTTCAACAACGTTTCGTAGCAGAACTTAGCCAGCGCCAGCGCCGTATTCGTTCCCCTCGCATCTCCGCACACGCCTTCACGAACGCCGCAAGGCAGGCCGGCATTGACCTTCGAGTAGGAGCTTGAAGTCGCTCTGGCCTCAAAATAAGTGGACAGCGCATCCCCCATGCCAGCCACCAGAAATCTTGTCGGAGCATTAGCAATTACCGTTGTATCAATCATGACCACGCTTGGGCTTTGCTTGAAATAGGCGTAGTCATCAAACTGCCCTTCGGGTGTATACAGGACGGCTGAATGGCTTGTCGGCGCATCCGTCGCTGCTATTGTCGGCACGATAATCAAAGCCTCGCCTTCGGCTACGCATTTAGCAGTATCAATTGCTTTTCCGCCGCCCAGTCCAATCGTACAGGAGCAGGAATTCGCCCGGGCAAGCTCCTGAAGCCGCGCTACCTCCTCCCGTGAGCATTCCCCACGGAAATTACTTTCAACCAGCGTGATCTTAAATTTATCTGCGGTGTGGTCCAGTTTGGCTTGTACCCGCTTCACATCATCCGGGTGGGCGATCAGCAGCGCTGAATTTCCGAAGGTCTGAACGAAGTACCCCAAGTTGAACAGCTCATCTTCACCTTGCACATATTTGGTTGGGCTGATAAAGGCTTTTCTCATCGTAACTCCTCCTCATAATTCTGCTTTAGGTCAAGTATAGTCTACCCATTGTCGGCAAGCATTGTACTTTGCGAACTAATAAAAGCGTTTTCAGATTGTGTTTTCTTGTTATATACTCAATCAATAGTAGAATCTTGCACTTGATCCATGAAGACAAAGGAGCGTACACTCATGAGCAATCCGCTGTTCAACCTGGAGAACATTATTGATATCGAGAAATGGCATATGCTTCAGGACTCCCTTGCACTGGTCACCAAAATGGCGATTATTACCGTCAATTATAAAGGCGTTCCCGTAACCAAGCACAGCTACTGCCAGCCCTTTTGCCAGGGAGTGAGGAAGGATGATATGCTGTCGCCTTATTGCCAGAAATGTGACGCAAGAGGCGGACTTGAAGCTGTGCGGCTAAACGCTCCGTATATCTACAAATGCCATTTTGACATCATTGATATCGCCATCCCGATCATTATTGACAATCAATATATCGGCGCAATCATGGCCGGCCAGATCAAGCTGCGCGATTCGGATGAACAGCTTGAGCGATTGGTCTCGCGGCCGCCGAACATTGGGGCAGAGAGCAAGTTCAAGGCGCTGGAAGAAGCATATGCGTCCCTGCCGACCTTGTCGTATACAGAAGTCTCGACCATCGCAGATATGTTATTTCACCTTTGCAATTACATTGTTGAAGAGGCTATAACTAAGAATACAACAATACAAATGTATAAAAAAATGGACCTTGTCACCCCTTCCGGCCAAGTCTATAGCAATCTTCAAGCGATTCAAAGCGAGCTGTCCCATACGCTGGTTGAACATTCGCTTAAGGGGCTGACCCTCAAGCAATTCCACCCATCCAACCCGCTGCTGCAGCCGGCCTTTGATTATTTCTATGAGCATAAGAATAAAAATTTCACCTTGCAGGAGATGGCCAAGCAATGCCACATTAGCCCCAGCTATTTCAGCCGGATATTCGCGAAGGAAACCGGGGAAAATTTCTCTACCTTTGCGCCGCGGCTGAAAATCGAGTGGGCCAAGCAACTGCTGGAGACTACCGACCAGCCCGTGAATCAAATCAGCGATGCGCTCGGCTTCTGCGATGCGGGTTATTTTATTAAAACATTCAAGAAGTTCGAGCATCTCACCCCTGCCGTGTACCGGAATATGCACCGGAATCAACAGCAATAAGTATAGGTCAGGCTGAAATGGAGAAACATGTGCTATGATTATGGAATTGAAATTTGCATTTATAGCTTCAATTATAGCTTCAACGCTTTAATTAATGCCTTGGCGGCCTTACGTACAGCACAAAAAAAAGAAACCACTCCTAATAAGAAGTGATTTCTTTGTTCGCTTGCATATCTCTTACGAGGTGCGTTTTAACGTGCGGGTTGTGCGATGTGAGCTTTTTTTCAGCAGAACCTTCTTTACTGCATGTTTGCTCTTCTTGCGGACTGACCGCAGCTTCTTCGTTGCTGAGCGTTGTGTTTTTTTCTTCATTGCCAATTTACGTTTGAGCAGCTTCCGCCGCTTTATGGAACGGTATTTGGCGCGAAGCATTTTTTTCTTTTTAAATTTCAGTCTTAGTCTTAGCCGCACCCGTCTTAATTTCAGCCGTCTCAGCCGTAGTAATCTGCGGCGGCTCCGTCTGCGGGGCTTCACGGAAATAATCTCCGGGGCTGCTAACGGGACTGGATCTGCTGCCGGAACCAGAACTGCCTCGGGAACGTGAACTACCGCTTCAGGGGCCGGATTTACCGGAGCAGGCAGCTCCGGCGGCGCAACTGGAGGTTCTCCCTGCGGCATTGGGGCGGGATCAAGCGGGATGTTAACCGGCTCCGGCTCATATACCGTCTCACGTGCCGGCTCTCTGCCCCACGGGGTCATGGCCAGATATTTAGCGTATATCGGCGCTGCGGGTGAATCACTATCCCACCATTTTTCTTCCCCGGCGAAGTGAACGATTTTTTGAACCATGTCGAGTTCAGGTTTAGCGAACGTATTGAACCGCTGGTCCAGTTGCAAATAGTTAGAGCTGTAAATGGCATTCAGCACATCCTGATCCGGCATGGTCATCATTGGATGGACGCGCAGGAAATTGAGCATCTCTTCATACCAGGTCGGTTTATTGCGGATATTATTCAGATCAAACAGAATGACCCCTGAGTTGAAATACAAGTCCGCACGAAGACCAAGTGAATTAAAGTACTCAAGCAAATTTTCACCCTGATCCAGCACTGCGCCCAAATAACGGTCTCCAAGGTCGATGCTCCACAAATCGTTAATATCCATATTGACCAGGATGTCGCAGTCCAGATAAATAACCCTGTCTGCCTGAATAAATAACGGAAGCAACAAACGGTACATACTGGCTATGGTCCAATAGTCTATTTTATGCACACCGGAAGCAACTTCCTGCAAATCCCCAGGTACGGAAACATGGTAAAAATTAATGTTGTGATGAAAAATATCAACCATCTGAGTAAGCTTTGCCTTGTTCTCTTCACTTAAGGTATCATCGTGTACAATGTGCACATTGATCGTCTGCTGGGTATTGCAAAAGATTGATGCCAGAACAACACCCGCATGCTCGGTATACTTGCCGTCTTTGTCGTTAATCGTCAATAATAATTCAACCATCTTCAAGAATCACCTACCCCTAAAGTATTTTCTCCGCATAGTTGCCTGATGCATTAGACTACTTTAAGTGTATGTGTCCACCTGGATGAATGGATTGGACTAATCCCCAGTAAACATTTGATTATTATGAATCGTTTTGCGGGTCAGGATTTATTCTTATAACTGTAGCGCGATCGCCCAGGATATGACTGGCAGGCTGCTCCTGAGTTTCCTGTTCCGCGAGATGAACACGTGATCCAAATACGCTGCCCTCCGCATGAACATGGAACAACGACACCCGATCCGTCAAAATGCTGTTGATCAGAATGCAATCCTCAACGACGCTATTCGGACCAATATACACATGCGGTCCAATGACACTGTTCTTTACGCGGGCGGTCGGATCAACTCTAACCGGAGGAATCCACTGCACCGAGCTGTCCTGCCCGGATGGCACTGCAAAGTTGTCAGGATCACGATCCATCTGGTACCGGTTCGCCCCAAGCCACCGTTCATGGGTCCCTATATCAAAAAAGGGTGCGGTCGTTACACTGTACGCAACATGCCTGCCTTCAGAAATCAACATTTGAATGGCATCCGTCAACTCGTATTCGCCGCGCGGAGAAGGTGTAAGTCTCTCAATCGCCGGCCAGATCGCCCCAGTGAATACATATACACCAACAATAGCCAAATTGGATTTGGGCTGACGCGGCTTCTCTTCCAGACTGACAATCTGTCCATCTTCAATCGAGGCGACTCCAAAGTGCTCCGGCTCCTTGACCTGCTGGAGCAGGATCGAAGCCGCAGATTTATCCTTGTCCAGTGATTGGATCAATGGCTCTAAATCCCCTTCATACAAGTTATCGCCAAGCATTAATAGAAAAGGGGAATCCGCCATAAAAGACTGCGCGCTGCGGACTGCATCCGCCAGCCCCTTGGCTTCTTTTTGCAGCAGGTAGGTTAAAGAGGCATTCCACCGCCCCCCATCCCCGATCGTTTCCTGGATCTCTCCTTGCGAAGGGCTCACTACGATTCCTATTTCGGTAATTCCGGCAGCAACAAGCTTGTTAATAATAGAGACAAGAATATATTCTCCGTTAACGGGTAACATGCACTTCGGTTTGGTATACGTCGAAGGCTGCAGTCTCGTTCCTCGGCCAGCACACAAGATTAACCCTTTCATACACATGCCCCCTAACCTTAATTGAGTTCTTTACATTTTATGCACAAGCTATAAGAGTGCTTGGATGTATATCTAGCAATTGAAACCTATTAATCTATCCTTTATCAAATCTTTATTTACTCCTTCTATAATGGGGGCGAAAGTTGTACATAACCCATTTGAGGAGGAGCATCAATGTCTATGAAATTAAACTGGAACCGGAGGGTAATCGTTATCTTATCCCTACTTCTGGTGCTGCTGTCCGGCCAGAGCGCTTTTGCAGGGAATGCACCGAAGTCCACTTCGAAGCCGCTAGACTATGCGCATGAGATTAAGTCACTCAGCGGAGAGGACTATAGCGATCTGGCTTTTTTAAAGCCGCTGCTGGCTGGCAAAACGGTGGTCAGTCTGGGCGAAAATTTTCACCGGGTAGCCGAATATGCAAGTATGAAGACGAAAATGATTAAATATTTGCATGAAGAGCTGGGCTTTGATGTCATTGCCTTTGAGTCGGGTCTCGGCGATGCTGAATTTATCAACAAACAGGCCGATCAAATGACCGCTACGAAGATGATGCAGTATTCCGTCCTGCCGGTCTGGCATTCCAAGGAGACACTGGAGCTGTTCAACTATATCAAGAAGTCGCGCAAGACAAACAAGCCGCTGGAGCTGGCCGGTTTCGACAACCAGTTCACTTCGCCTTTGCTAACTTATGGAGTGAGCGACTTTATCTCCACACAGGACAAAGAGTATGGCAAAGCTTTTCAACAGTTTGATCTGCAGGCGGTCACCGATTTCTATGAGATTATGAATAAATATGGTTTGGCTCCTGAGAACAAAGAGTATATACAGGGCATGGAACAAGTGGTCCAGCGTAATGTGCCGGAATACGAAAAGTATATCCAGTACATCAAAGAACACCGGAAGCAGCTCGCAGCGGCGTATCCAAAAGATCCTTATATCGTCGATGTTGTTCTGAAATCGCTGGAGGACCGGGTGCAATTTTTGCAAAATGGCTTAATTACCAATGTTCAGGAATCCTACGAGGCGCGCGACCGGGCTATGGCTGAGCATGTAGAATGGCTGATGAAGGTCAGATATCCGGGTAAGAAGGTTATTTTGTGGGCGCACAACGACCACCTTGCCAAGAACACCTCGGACATCCGGGTGCTGGAGAACGGCAAATGGGTTAACAGCTTCAAGAGCATGGGAGAGCTGCTGCACCAGAAGCTCAAGGATAAAATGTATGTTGTCGGCTTCTTTATGAACAGAGGCAAGACCGACTCGATCACAACCATGAAGCCATTCTCCGTTGGCCCGATGCCAAAGGGCAGCCTGGAGCAGACAGTTATGCAGTCAGGTTATAAAAATACTTTTGTCGACCTCTCCCGCCACACCAAGGCGAAAGCGGCCAATAGCTGGATGTTCAAGCCGATCTATGCCGCTGAAGACGGGATGACCAGCGAGGTCATTGCTCCGATGTCGATGAGGTTTGTCCCGAAGGAGCAGTTCGACGGCCTGATGGTTATAGACCGGATCAGCACTCCGACCCCCGCGTATTAGGAGCTGGAATGGATCATTAAAAATAACAGCCGCGCCATATACCCTACGGTACATGACGCGGCTGTTTTGTCTGCCTATGGCAGATGGCAGATGTTAGATCAAGCCTGCCTGCTTCAGCAGCTTCTCTATAATTGAGGCCGCTTCAGCTCTGGTTGTAAGATCGGTTGGCGCGAGCAGCTTGGCGCTTCTTCCAGATATCAATCCCGCGCTGATGCCTGCGGCAAAGTCGCTCTTAGCATATTCCGCAATGCTGCCGGTATCGGCAAAAGGCTTCAGCAGCCGCTGCTTCTCGGCTTCTGCCAGCTCAGTCTGCAAGCCTGCGAGCTTCATTGCTCTGGAGAGAATAGCCATCATTTGCTGGCGGCTGATCGGCTCCTGCGCTCCAAAGCTGCCATCCGGGTAACCGGACACCAGACCGTATGCAGATGCAGTCTGAACAGAAGAAGCATACCAGGCTCCGGCACTTACATCGCGGAAGGTGGTGCTCTCTGCCGCAGCAGCTCCTCCGAGACCAAGCGCCTTCACGATCATAGCCGAAAATTCCGCCCGGGTAACCTTGCGCTCCGGCTCGAAGCTGCCTTCACCATTGCCGCCCACAATCCACCGGCCTGCAAGGTCCGTGATGGCTTCCCGGGCCCAATGAGTCTGGACATCGCGGAAAGAGGTTTCCGTCCGGGCAGCGACTACGGCGAATATGCCGCTTGCTGACAAGCTTTTGATCACTGCCGTCAAGCTTCCGGCGTTCTCAGCGATACGGGTTGGCAGCGGGCTGACGCTTCCGTCTGCTGCAACTCTGACTCCGATTGCGTTCAAGGTATCGGCAGATTTGGGTAAAGTGATCGTCCGTTCCACGTAAGCACTGAAACGTTCGATCTCCTTCGTCTGGTCCCCGGCCGTATACAAGGCCCGGAATACGGACGGCTTCACCAGGAAGGAATACGTTCCCGCTGCCGCCGCTTGCTCCAGCAGCTTCGCCTTCGACTCATCCGGCGATGCGATCTCAAGCTGCACCGCGGCCTGATCGCCCGCTGACACTTCCAGCAACACCGCTGGGACGCGGAAGGCTTCGGCACCGGTATCCACCCGGATCACAGCTTTGCGTTCAGCCATCAGCTTGACCAGCTTTCCGCTCAGCTCCACTTTATTCAAATCGGTCTTTTTACTGAAGACGATGGAAATGTCGGCTTGGCTGTCTGTGTCCTGCAGCAGCTTCATCAGAGCCGCTTCATCGACGTGGACAGTGGTCGTTGCTCTGCCGTTCTCGGTTGTATTCTTCTCCTGCGCAACCGCCTGGGATTTGCCATTCACCAGGATTTCGAACGCGGTATTCGCCGCTGGCAAAATACCGCCACCGCCGGCGATTCCACCTGCTCCGCCACCCGGGCTTCCTTCACCGCCGGTGCCTCCATTGCCTCCATTGCCGTTCCCGCCGTTATCGCCAGGCTCTGGCAATTTCTTGAACTCTCCAGTGAACAGTTCACTGTCGTTCTTGCCGTCCACCACCGTCACCGCTTTGATTACAGCGGAATTGCTTAACGGAACAGACTTTGTATACACCGGCGAGTCCTCGGAAGGAATCGAGCCATCGACAGTGTAATGAATTACCCCGGCAGCTTCACTGCTCTTAAGCACCACCTCAGTTTTGTCCTTGAACTCAAGAGCAGTGGCGCTTGTAGGCGCAGCCGCAGTTTCGCTGTAAGCGAACGGCTTTTTGTTAATCACGATCAGACGGCTCTGGCCGCTCTTCGATGCTGTCAAATAAATGAGACCCGCTTCTGTCTTAGCCTTCCAATCTATTGCTGCGTCAGGTGTAGGCGTATAGCTGCCTCTCACCTTGTAGGCCGTGTCGCCATCCCCCAGCACAACTGCCACAGTGGACAGTTCGCTGTCCAGCGATCCTGAGAAATGGGCAAGCTGCGGATAAAATCCCGGAACAGCCTTCCACTCGGAAGCCTTCAGCCCTTCAGGGAGCACGCCCCCTGTCAGCCGGGTGGTTTTCAAGCCTTCGGCCTGCCCTGCTGCTCCTTTGGTTTTGCTTCCCTGGAAGGTGTAATACGCTACAGGGAACTGAAGCATCTGAACGTCAAAGAAGTTATTGGCCAGATTCGTGTCTTTGCCTGTCTGTCCGGCAATACCGCCGGTAAAGGTTCTGTCTTTGACCAACTGTCCATTAACACTGGCTACAGCCTGTCCGCCGTTCACATTGGCAGAGAGTGTTCCCGCCGCAGCTGTACCTGCGATTCCACCCGCCCAGGCATGCTCCTTGCCGACGGCCTCTATGCTTCCTGTGTTATAGCTGGCGGCAATGGTCCCCGTGCTTGTTCCGGCGATGCCGCCTGCACGTGAATCCTTGGCTGTCGCGGTAACATCGGAGTAAGAGAAGCTCCCGCTAATGGAGCCTTCATCGCCGTTCAGTCCGGCAATGCCGCCGGCTGCACTGCTTCCGTCAGCGGCGGAAGCAGTGATCACAGCTTTTGTATACGATGTCGTAATGCTTCCTCCGTTGAAGCCCGCAATACCTCCCGCCGTGGCCGGGGAACTGATGGTCAGACCACTCACAGCGATTTTTTCCATCTGGCCGGTATTGCTGCCTGCTGCTCCCCCGGCATTCTCTTTGCCGGCAAGCTTCAGGTTCTCTACAATAATCCCGCTCATCCGGCCCTGATTGTCACCGGCAACGCCGCCAGCCGTCGTGCCTGACACACTGCCGCCGCTCACGGTCACATTCTCGATAATCCCCTTAGGATGGTTCACCCCGGCAACCGTGCCGGTGCTAACTGCCCCGGGCACCACCGCGTCTTGCAGCTTCACGTTGGTGATAGTCCCGTTATTATTGGCAATCAGTCCATACCGCTCAAATTGCTCATAAGGATAATTCAATCCGGCGATGATATGCTGTTTGCCATCCAGTACACCATTGAAGCTTTGTACAGGTATCCATGTTTTGCCGGCCAGTGAAATATCGGCGGTCAGCACGATGCTGGCTATATTCAGTGGTGCAGTTGCAGCCGGATTGAACAACGCATGCACTGATGCCCCGTTATCATTCAGAAGCGCCAGCCCTGCCAATTCTTCCCCGGTGCCTGCCGCAAACTCGGTCTGATTCTTGGCAGCCCGGGTAATGAAGCCCAGATCAGGCGAGAACCGCCAGTTAGTTATGCCCACCAGCACCGGAGCATAAGGCTGCTCTCCATCGGCGAAGCTCCAGACCGGATTATCGCCCGAGAACTTCCAGCCGTCTGGCTTATTGTAGCTGGTAAGGGACAATGGCTTCAGATTTGCGCTTTGTCCGCTGCTGTTAATATCATGCTTGATTGGCGTCAAATTCCCCGCATACAAGGAGTTCTCTACCAGACCATTACGGAAGTTGTAGCCGATAAAATCGCCCATGTACGAGTTGGAGCCGCCGGCCACAGCCGAAACCTCCGACACCCGCTCATAGACCCGGGACAGGCTGCCGTCATTGTATCCGGCGAAGCCGCCGGCATAAGAACGGGTTGCCCCGTTGCTTCCGGCAACCTTCACCTGTTCCTGGGCGGCATACGAATCTTCAATGGTGCTTCCTTGGTAGATGACCCCGGCGAAACCGCCGCCTCTGGCATCAAAAGCCGTGTTCGACACATTCCCCGAAGCGTAGGCCTGCTCAATACGGTATTTATTAACCGTGCCGGCGAAGCCGCCCGCGTAGACTCCCGCTGCGCCATCAGCCGTAATCTGGCCCGCCGCATACGCCACTGAGATTGTGCCGCTTTGGGCCTCTCCCAAAAGACCGGCGAAGCCGCCTGCATAGACGGTGAAATACGGATTGGCACTGTCTATCTGGATGGCTGGTGTGGCCGAGGAAGTCTGAATGTCCGTTCCGTCCGCCAGACCAACGAACCCGCCGGCATGAGCGTAGGATGCCGTTCTACCAGCGGCGACGCTCTCTCCGATAACAATCGGCAGATTGTTCGCCGCTTGCGCCCGGGCGTAAGAGATGCTGCCGCCGGACGATTGCCCTACCAGACCGCCCACATTGTAGTTCGTGCTGGCTTCGGTCTGAATGCGGCTTGCCGTGTCGACTCCAACCATCCGGCTGTCTTTGGCATAACCTGCTGCTCCCCCGGCCGTCGCTGTTTTCCCGCCGCTCAGCTCAAGTGAGACCGCTGAAGTGGAATTATACAGAGAGACGGAATCCAGCTTGCCGGCAATGCCTCCGGCGTACAGCTCCGCCGCCTGACCGGCTGCGTTAATGGAGATAGATCCTGCCGGAAGCTTCGCTTCA
Source organism: Paenibacillus sp. BAC0078 (assembly GCF_054483875.1). NCBI lineage: Bacteria > Bacillati > Bacillota > Bacilli > Caryophanales > Paenibacillaceae > Paenibacillus > Paenibacillus sp. BAC0078. The sequence continues at coordinate 141,940 of NZ_JBTLRW010000007.1, read as the reverse complement.
TACACGCCCGGGTATAGCGGAACGAGCAGTCCGAAGTCCAGCGGAGTGTCTCTTTTGGCAGATTTCAGCGTTCCGGCTACCCCGCCTGCCGTAAGTACGCCGGTCGACGCACTAACCTTAATCTGCGGAGTCGATTCCAAACTATACAGAATGGAGTCCGTAGCCTGGCCGGCGATGCCGCCAACTGTGGCATTGCTGCCTGTTGCCGAAAGACTGCCGCTAAATACAGCCTTCTTCAGTGCGGTATTGGTCAGCTTGCCGGCAATACCGCCCTGCAAAGCTCCATCGCCTGTTGCGGCAACAGTCACATCCCGGACCTCCGCCGCTTCGATGTCAAATGTACTGCTGCCAAGGCCGGCTTTGACGCCGACAATGCCGCCGACAGCCGCGCTGCCGGTGATCGCCGCCGCAGGTGTATGGTTCCCCTGCACCTTGGCGTCGCGGATAACGTGCCTCGCTGCCGAACGGCCGAACATTCCTCCGGCAACAGAGCCTGCGCCCGAGGCCTGTATGCCTCCCCCGGACAAGCTGACGCTGAGGCCATCGGCTGTTCCCGACTCTGCCACACCGACCAGACCGCCGGCTGCACTGTCCGTACCTGCGGCAACTATTCCGCCGCCATCCTGAAGCAGAAGGGACGCTGCTCCGAGATTGCCGTCCAGTCTTCCGGCCAGACCGCCCACAGCGGCATTGCTGCCTGTCGCTTCTACTGTTCCGGCTCCCACAGTCACGCTGCCTTCGTTAAGGCCGGATAAGCTGTCGCCGATCAGGCCGCCCACATACGCCCCGTCGGCGGCGCTGGTTACTCCGCCCCCGCCGCTGACGGACATGGACAGGCCGGAGACCTGGCCTTCATTGCGGCCGATCAGGCCGCCCACGGCCTTCCCGCCGGCAACCTTGGCGCTGCCGGACAAGCTTCCTGCTGCCTGCTCAACCTTGCCCAGATTCAATCCCGCCAAGGCTCCGGCGTAGCTGCTGCCGGTTACCGCCAACGGCGCTACTGTAACTTGCTGGACAACAGCATCGCTTCCAAGGACGCCGAACAGCCCCGCATACTCAGCTTCATTTACTTTGAAATCGCTGATCAAATAATGATTGCCGATAAAGGTTCCTTCAAAAGCATGCTGCACATCCGCCCCGATAGGAGTCCACTGCGAAGCGCTCACACGGATTGGGCCTGTCAGTTCCACCGTTCTGCCGAGGAAGTTGAACGGAGCGACATCCGCCGCCGTACCGTTTACGATTGCCGCCAGACCTGTAAGCTCTTCTTCGGTCTTGATCGTAAAACGCAGCGCCGCCGGATTTCGCGTATACCAGTTCAAATTCAAGCTTGGCGTCTCACTGCCCCCATCTCCGCCGTCGGCACTAAGGTTCAGCTCAGGGTACTTGTATCCCGCACCATCCGAGCTATACCGCCAAGGCGAGCCGCCAAATGTCCAGCCGGACAATGCCGGAAATGCCTTGCGGTCAGCCAGGGCAGAAGAGAGAAGTGGACTCAGACGGGCGTAATTGTTCAATTCATTATAGGTTCCCCCGCCAAAATCCAGGACTCCGCTGTTGATTCCCAGGCTCTCATCCTTGACATAATACGCATCATCAATGAGATTCTTGCTTGCGTTCGCATAGTACCCTGCGAAGCCGCCAGGATATGCGCCTTTATCTCCGGTGATCCGGCCGGCTGAATAGCTGCTTGCCACCGTTCCCGCCGTTATCCGTCCGATCAGGCCGCCGCTGTACGAGCCCTTTCCGCTGGCGGACACATCCTTGCCTGCGTAAGAGTTGCTAATCGAACCGGAATGGTCGCCGATCAGACCGCCCACATACGTATAGGCACCGCCCGCTGTTATTTTTGACAATGTATAGCTCTTATCTACACTACCGCTGTTTCTGCCGATTAGTCCGCCGAAAATAGCGTAGCTTCCCGCAGTGCCCGAAAGGCTGCTCTTCAGATCGTTTTCGATATAGGAGGAGACAACCCGTCCGGTGTTCTCTCCCGCAATTCCTCCGATGACCGAAGACACTCCGCCCGCAGACAGAGCCGCATTGGAATACATGTAATATATCGTTCCTGTATTTCTGCCGATGAGACCGCCGACCAGACCCTTGTCGCCGTCAGACAGAACAGGTAGTGATTCGCTAATACTGTTCTTAGCAACGACGCTCCGGTTCTCGCCGATGAGGCCACCGGTTACCGCAGAAGCTCCGTGTACCGTGATGCTCCCGAGCATCTTACTGCCCTGAATGGAGCTTATGGCTGAAGGAGCCGCCACAGCAGGAGCTTCATCGCTTCTGGCATCATTCAGGCCGACCACTCCGCCGGTAATCGAAGCAGCGGCAGAGGCTGGCAGGAGAATCGTCAGTGATGCCATCACATTATCCTTCAGAACTCTTGAAGCGGCTGGCTGACCATATCCGGCCACGCCACGGTTATAGCCGGCCACTCCGCCCGCAGTAGCTCCGCTGCCCTTCAGCGTAAGCTTGACAGTAGAACCGGACATCTGTCCAATCGAGCTGTCCACGTTGTAGCCTACGATGCCGCCCGCATAAAGCCCGGTCGCCGATTCAGCGCCGGTAAGCAGCAAGTTCTCTACTCCAGGCTCAGCCGCGCCACCGCCGGTGATGACTGCATTTTCCGTCCGCCCGGCCAAGCCTCCGGCTTTAACTCCGCTGCCGGACACATTCAGCATGGCATAGTCCGGGAGAACTCCTCTGACAACAGAGCGTTCTACGTCCGCGCCGATTATCTGGCCGGCCAGCCCTCCGATCATGCTGTCCGCACCCGCTGCGCTAAGCACCGGACTCTCTACAATCACACGCCGGATCGCAGAGGCGCTGCTGTCCCCTACGATACCGCCGATTCGTGCACCGCTTGCCGCTGCCGTAGAGGTTACCGTCAGCCCGGACACATTGCTGTCCGTTCCGTTGCCGCTCACAGCAGCTCCAGCATCGGCTCCTCCGGCCACGCCGCCCACAGCGATGTCCGGCCCTTCTGCGGCAAGCCGCAACTTACCGTCTCCCGGAGCAACAACAGGATTACTGATAGCACCTGTTGTAAATCCGGCTACCCCACCCATTCGGCTAGAAGCGCCAGCGGCCTTGATGATTACATCCGTCGCTGTCAGTGCCGTCAACTGGCCGCTGTTTCTGCCCACGATTCCGCCCAGGTCGGAATGATCGCCCTTGGCGTCAATGGAAATCCCGGATACCGCCAGCAGGTTCTCTGAATCCAGATCGAGGCTGTTGTCCCCGATTATCCCCCCGGCTGCATTGTTAGCTGCCGCCGATGCAATCGTTACATTCCGGATGTCGAAGGGTTTGCCCTGCACACTTACCGCAGCGCCGGCAGAGAGCTTACCCGCCAGACCGCCCAGACTGGAACGAATGGCTTCCGGTCCTGCCGACAGGCTGATTCTGTGGGCGACAGCCGGTCCCAGCACCAAGGTGCTGCGCCCTTCGCCAACAACACCGCCCGCCGCTGAATCGGTTGCATCCGTGAAGAGTTGCAGACTGTCATTGCTGTCAGCACCCGCATCGCCTATCACCGCATCCGCAATCCGTCCGCCAGCCGAACCCGCGATACCGCCAGCCGAGCCGCCGGACCCCGAGGTGCGAATTTCTGTATATTTTACCGCAGCAGACTGAATGGTGCCGTCTGCATAACCCGCTACGCCGCCTGCATCCCCACTCGACTGAATGAGGGCTGGCTTCTCGGCTGTGCGGCCGATTACTGCATTAACAATGGTGCTGCCGCCCGTGATATAACCGGCCACGCCGCCCGTATGAACGCCGCTGCCGCCGGATACCTTGATCTCACCGTCAAAAATGGGGTTTTCGATCACGCCGCCAATACCGTAATACCCTACGATACCGCCGGTATACACCTGGCTATCAGTGCTGGAAGCGGCGGAGGTCACCGTAATTTTGCCGCTGTAGGATTCGTCCGTTATCCCGGAGTCGCCATCGGATACACGCCCGGCAAAACCGCCGGTATACAGTCTTTCAGCTCCCGTAACTGCAATATCCCCCTTGCTGGAGACATTGCCCGCCGCCTTGAGGTAGTTCCGATTGGAGATAATGCCGCCGGTATACATCTCGGAAGCCGTTCCGGTTACGGTAATACCGCCGGTATTGCCATACGCTTCAGCCGTATTGCTGTGAAGCAGCAGGCGCTGGCCCGCGAAGCCGACCAGTCCTCCTGTGTACACGCCAATACCTGAAGCGTCAACTTGAATCTCCGCCTGATTCTTCGCGGCTGCTTGGAACGCAGCCGTTCCCACAACCTTGCCGGCTACGCCCCCGGTGTATACCTCCGACGTACCGCCCGCCGTCAGAGGCGAGCTGTTGACCACGCTCTGTCCCCAGGTGAAATCGCCGTCCACACTGCCGACGATGCTGCCGGTGTACGCCCCGGCGCCTGCCTTATTAACAATGGCAGGAGCGGTCTGTACAAAGGGAATGGATAGATTCAGTCCCCCGGTATTTTCATACGCGCCGACCAGACCGCCCGCAGATACGCCCGCAGTAGCGGTCCCGGAATTTACAAGGATCTCCCCGGAATTCGAGGTCTGGGCGGAGAAGGTGACATCGGTATCCGCCGCCACCCGGCCCATGATCCCGCCGATAGACCCGCTCCCTACGCTCAGGAGAGCAATCTTTCCGCTGTTACGCATGAAGGTATCTTCATCCGCCATGAACAGCGGCGCGGAAGCCAGGCCGACAATGCCGCCCGCATCCGCCTTGTAGACACTGCCCGATACACTTACCGGGCCGGTATTCTCGCTCTTCTTCAGAGTCAAGACGCCATTGGTTGAAGCCACAACACCCCCGGCCATGCCCCAATAAGAACCGCCAAGCGCGATACTGCCATGATTGGCCACATTGGACAGCAGCCCCGAGCCGCTGCCGACGATCCCGCCGGCATATACATTGCCCGTGACCGTTCCCGTCACTTGAATGGATACCTCGCTGGTGACATCCAGGATGGTACTGTCCTCATCCATGTAACCCGCAATCCCGCCTACAGCCGCATTTCCGGCAACAGCAGTCTGAATGCTCCCCGATAGCGTAAACCGGCCGACTGTGGCCCCGCTCATGCGGCCGATCAGCCCTCCGTATACGCTGTCCGAAACGCTCAGGCCGGTCAGCGCCGGGTTAAGCCCGGCCTGGCCGATAAGAATTCCCCTGAACGGATGCTCGCCGTTGCCAATGGGCACCCAATCATAGTCAGCCAATGACAGGGCACCCGAGGCTGCGATTTGAAGTGTTTTACCGCTGAAATCAGTAGTGCCGTCATTGACCAGCTTGGCGACTCCCGCCAGCTTGGCCGCCGAATCAATAATATACGTAGAATAATTCGTATCATACCAGCTTGTATCCGCGTGATCCCCCCAGCTTCCGCCGCTGGCATCCGCCGGATTACCGGCGGGCAGCAGTGGAACCAGCAGCAGCACGCAGCATAGCAGCTTGATCCATTTTTTTGCAAATAGCATAGGTCACCTTCTCACTCTCTGAATAGATTCGCCGCTTCCGCGCTCCTTATGGATTGCCTACGGGCACGAGATCACCCAATCTGATCGCAATGGCCGCGGCCTGGGCGCGGGTGAGCGCACCGTCAAGGAGAAGGAAGCCGTCCTGGCCCGAAATCAGATTCTGCTTCACGCTCAGCACAACTGCATCTCTGGCCCAAGCAGGGATGGTTTCCGCATCCTTGAACTTCGACAGAATGGCGTCCGCTTCAGCCTTGGCGACTGGCTTGTCCACTCCCAGCAGCTTCACCGCCCGGCCAGCCATTACCATTGCTGACAAACGGGAAATCTCCTCATTCGGGTGGAATGTGCCATCCTTGAAGCCGGTAACCAAACCGTTCTTAACGGCAATGGATAAGCTGCGGCTATACCAGCTATCCGCCTTCACATCGGCAAAAGCAACCTGTTCCTGCTGATTCATCAGCCCCAGTACCCGCAGCAGCACCGCCGGATACTCCGCCCGGGTGATCCGGCTGTTCGGATCGAACCGATTTTCGGAGCGGCCCTGCATGAACAGCTTGGCTGCCGCCTCCTGAATCGTTGACTTGGCCCAGTGGGTGTCCTTCACATCGGCGAATGCCGCATTCTTGCTGATGAAGCCAATGCTTCCGTTCCCTGTCAGAGTCAGGTTGATGTACACCTTGTTGCTGACAACATCCAGGGACCAAGGCACAGTGGTCCAGTTGCCGCTGCTGTCCTGAAGCACGACTGCAGTAATGTCTTTTGCCGCAATGGTCTCAGGCAATGCCACCTTCGCCGCTACCGAACGGTTCTTGTAAATGCCGTTCTCCTGAATATCGAAGGTAACGCCCTCGCCGCCACCTAGCAGTGTAGAGCCCTGTGCTTTGGCGACTTTCGCCAGCTCTGCCTTCCGGCTGCTGCTGTTTTTGTCGATGGCGATCTGCAGATCCTCTCCGGTTGCCGCCGCCGCGCTGGCAGGGAAGGTTAGCTCTGCGAATGGCAGAACCATGCGGAGCCATTGCCCGCGATCCGCTGCCTGTGCCAGCGTTTTGCGGTCAACCGCAAATGCATATCCGCTGACCGCCCCATCCTTGCCTTCAATCAGTAATGTCTTGGAGGAATCGTCGCCCGCACCTGTGATTTTGGCCGTCAGACGGTCATCCTGCTTCTGCGCCTGAACAGGGGAGCCTCCAACAAAAATACCGGAATCATTACCGTTTTTCGTGCCGCCGCTGCCGGCACCACCGCCAATACCCGCACCGCCACCGGCGCCGCCTGTGCCGCCACCAGTATTGCCACCTCCTGTGCCGCTCTCGCTCCACAGCACCGCCGGCATAAGCACCGATACCGCCAGCGCCTGCTTGCCGCCGTCCGGCCGCTTGGCTACAGCAATCCGGTCGCCGCTGACGGCAGAAATCACGCCGCCATCCGGGAGAAGCGCCCAATTGCTAACATCATCTTTGTAGCGGGGCGCAGGTGAAGCAGTATCCGCTGCAGGATACACCTTGTAGACCAGCTTGGCATTGCTTGTGTCGCCTGCCGACACTATGTTAACCTTCGTAGCCGCCGCATTGCCGGAGACAGCGGAGGTATAGGCCTTGATGTCAGTAACTACATTTACTGCCGTCATGCCTTGAAGCGTTGCACCGCCGGACAGCTTGTAGTCTGCGGACACAATCGCCGAGCCTTCGGCGAGGCCAGTCACCTTGCCGTCTTCGGATACTGCTGCAGCTTCACCCGCATACAAGGAATAGGTCAGCTTCTCCAGATCGCTGTCTGCAACCGGCACTTCCTTGTACTTGGCTTTGCCGTTGCCATCCTTGCCGTCAGGTACCCGCAGGAAGGCTTCGAGCTGCCGCTCGTCTTTCACACCGAGGTCGGTCACCTTGCGCAGAACCAGGCCAACCGGCACTTGGTAGCCGCCATTGGTCAGAACGACCGAGGCGCTGTTGCTGTTGCCGACACGGTCGACTGCCTCAAAGGCCAAATCCAGCGTTGGCTGGCTGCCGGTGACGGATACTTCGCCGTCAAAGCGGCCGTTTTTACCCACAGTAACAGGCTGGCCGTTAACCTTGAGAACAGCGTCATTGCTGGTCTGTCCGGATACCTTGATCTTGCCGCCGGCTGTCCGCGTGCCCGGAAGCGGAGTGTCAATGTACAGAACCGGCGCAATAGTATCCACAGTCAGATACAGCATAGTAATAGTGAAATCGCCGGTCGTCTTGTTTCTTGTCCGCAGTTCTATCGCATATGTGCCATCCACCGTGAAGGTGGAGAAATCCAGCGTTCCGGCGCTTCCTGCCGCATTATCTGCAAGTCCCACTTTAGCGAGTGACTTGCCGTCGTAGATCGCCTCTACCTCTACATTTTTCTGATCGGATACTACCCGGACGCTCTGCTTCTTAGAGCTGCTTAGCGCCTCCGCGTAAGCGGAGGTTGCCGTCCCGATCCGGGTTGAATCCACGCCCTGTATACTCAGTACGGGCTTGGCCGGAGCCGGAAGCAGCGTATTTGCCGTATCCACCCGTTTGGAATAATGCAGATTCTCATTCTGGTCTGCAGCCTTATCAGGCTTCACCGCCGCAGATACGCCAATAACATACTTCTCTCCGACTTTCAGACCCTTATACTTGATCGAATCGCCGTCCACTGCCTTGCCCGCAAGGCTGGAATGATCCACCTTGCTGGACGTAGAAGCCCCCGTCCAGCCGCCAAGGCGGATGCCTTCATATTTGCCGCTCTGCTCATTCCAGTACGGCTGCAATTCCTCTTCCGTGAACAGAAGGGAGCTGAAATTCTCGTATTCCGCCAGCTTTCCATCCTTCTGCTGAAGCGCTTCGATGCTGTAGCTGTGCTCGTAATTGGTCTGTCCCGGCTTCTTCGCCGCAGGCTTGAAGCTCAGCTCGAAATACCCGTTGCCCGCAGGCTTGACCGCTACATCGCTAACCTCGGCAGGAGCAAGCGGGTCCACCAGCTTGAACTTGTCCGCGCTTGTCTTCGTTCCGAAGCTTGTGGACGAGTGCAGCTCTGCCCGCAAATAATAATCCCCCTGGGCCATCAGGCCTCTGATGTCTTCCGTAGCTCCCAGCATGGAAACCTGGATAGCGTCAATCCGGGTGCTGCCCGATGTGATGCTGCCAGCCACTCCGCCGCCTTGATCTGCTTTCAGATCCTTCGCAATCAGTACACCCGCATCCCCAGGAGCCTGAATAGCTCCATTTGCAGAAGCGGGAAGCACTGCATCCTTTGTCAGATACAGGCTGATGGTATCATCCGGCTTGGCATTTGATACCTTCCAGGAAGCCGAGAACGCATTCGCGTCTGTGCTGATCTGATCCAGTCTGACCTCATCCAGCTTGGATACCTCAGGGATGTTGAACAGCCGTGTGTCCACGCTCTGATCCGCATACAGCTTCCAAGTGCCGCTTCCGGCCCGGCTGGCCGGAATAGCGATATACGCCTTGCGGATAGTTCCGTTCTTCCCGGAAATTTCCTGGGTAAAGGCATTGGCGTTCGGATCATTGATTTTGCGTTCATCGAATACAAGCTTGTAATCGCGGCCGTTATTGTCCTTCAGTGCAAGCTGCGGCAAGGAATCTTCGTAATATTGCACTTCAAGCAAAGCATTCCCGCTAACTGCCGACATTGGAATTTCATGAAGCTTGCCGTCGCCGGACACCTTGATGCCCCCGATACCGACATCCAAGGAGCCGTTATCCAGCAGGCTGACACCGTCAGCTACGCTGTGGTACTCAATTTCATGCTGCGTTTCTTCCTTTGATACCCACGAAGTGGCTACCGCTTCCGCGCCCTCGCCGAATACGACCAGCTTAGGCCCGGTTTCCGGGTCCTGAACCTGCAGATACAGCAGTCCGTCCGGAAGCTTCTCGCCGGAAGTACCGAATTCAATATCTCCGTCAAAATAATAGGTAACGCCCAGACTGAGGAACAGAACAGCGAAGCTGCCCCACATCTTGTCGTTGTTGACACCCAGCGATACACCTGCCAGCGGCATGCCGCCAACGACCGGCACATCGGAAGGAATCTGCAGCTTCGCACTCACGAAGCCTTCAAAATCAATCCGATTCTTGATCAGATTTTCCCCCACGAACAGGGACGCCTTGCCGACAATCACATCCCAGCCCAGAACGTCTACCGTTGCAGAGGCACTGACGAACCACGGCGTCATCCATTGAGCCGCAATCTTGGCCTCGGTCAGCATAGCCAGCTTCTCCGATTCAGGTGAAGGGCTGTAATCCATTTTGCCGACCAGCTTGATTCCCGACTTCTTGAGCGTCATGTCGATGCTGCCATAGAACGTAGCCGGCTGTACGCCAAAGGTGATATCCGCACCGGCCTCAAGGGTCAGCGGCACATCGCCTTCCCCGGCAATCGTATCCGCCAGCTCGCGGATCGCTCCACGGATGCCGGTCAAATAGGTCGCGCCGGTAATGAGTACGCCCGGATCGCCAAGCTCGGCTTCAAAGCCGATGGCATCAGGCAAAATACGCTTGTCCGCAACCTGCTTGAACGCAATTTCCACGCCTACACCCACGCTGCTCACAGTCGCGTTGAATTTGAGGCCATAGGTATTGGACACATCCTCTACTTCCTGCACATAATGGACAATCGTGATCTCGCCGGACGGCTTATCGCCTTCTTCCGCATCACCCTCCTTGGGCTTCGAGATCAATCCAATCTCCTCATTCAGATCAAATTTGAGGTTGGCGTCTATACCTACAAATCCTTGATCATTGAAAATTACATTTTTGATTTCCGAATTTACAATTTTCAAATTGATGCCGCCTGAGAACGAGATACCTCCCGGACGCAGAATATAGTCGTTAAATTTCATGCCAAAGCCCTTAACCGAAAAGCTTGGCGCGGCGAACAGGCTCTGCCGGTTGAAATACACATCAGGAATCATGAGCTGCCGCAGCGGGTTTAGCCGCTCTCCCACAGCACCGGCCGCCCAGGTCAGTGCTCCGTTAAGCGTATCATCCTCCTTGCCTCCGCCCTGATCCTCCTTCTTCTGCTCCGCTTCCGGGTCCTTTTCTCCGTCATCCCCGCCGTCATCGCCTCCAGCATCCTCTTTATCCTGCTGGATTAACGATTTGCTGAAGCCGTTGAAGAAATCGAGTGTCCATTCTCCCTCGAAGAAGACAAAACCGCTGCCCGCCATGCTCAGCTCGCCGTCCCCTTTTACACTCAGGGTATCGAAGAGCGGCGTATCATCTGTATTAATAGCTTTTTTAATGCTCAATACATCCAGCTTACCGCTGGCAAATACCATATCCTTGCCTTGATAAGCTACCGCGTTGTTGATAATAGCCGGCTCGCTTTTGGTGTCCACCACATATTCAGCGTCGTCACCGCTGCCGATCTGGTTGATCATCCCGCGAATCTCCACCAGCACCTCGTCGCCGGGTGCTCCCTCTTCCTCATCGCTGCCTGTGCCGCTATCCTCTTCGGCCAGGCTCTTCTTGAAGGCCTCCAGCTCCTCCTCGCTCTCGAAGGCCTGGAGATGGTAGGCTGGAACCTCCTCCGCCTGCTGCAGATATTCCCCGCCGAATTCGGGGTCCGTTACTTTGGCGCTCAAGACCATCGCATTCATGGCCGTAGTAAAAGCTGTCTTCATCCCGGCATATTCAGCCTGTCCGGGGAAGGTGTAACCCGGGAACGCGTCTTCATACGCTTCCTTCAGTTCTTCCTTGTTGGTATTGTCATATGGAGTCGTCATGTCAAAGCTTCTCTTGACGACCGCCAGAATACCCGCCTTCTTAATCCGCGCCTTCTCATTATCACTGACCACGAACCGCTGGGAGGTAGTCAGATCGTAGAGACCGCCAGTATCGCCAGAGTCTTTATAGTCAATCTCCACCTGATATTCGCCCAGGGGCAGGTCCGGCCCCAGGTCCTTAAGCTCCTTGCCGTCACCATCCTTCAGGATATTGCCGGCCTTATCCACCAGATCCCCGGTCCGATAGGTGATCCGCATATCTCCCACCTGCCCGTCATTAGCGGGCTGGAGAAGCACCGAGTTCTTCACCGGCACCTTGTACCGGTTGCCGGTGGCGACTTCTTTTAGATAAAGGTCGAAATTGGGGTCCGTTGTAGCGTTCCCGGTGTTGTACGCCTCAATATTGGACAGGTTGAGGGTAATATACTTCACATCCGAGCGGTACACTTCTTCCGGTGACATTGCGTATACATAAGTCCGGGTGGCCGTGCCGACAGGCGGCAGCAGCACGAAATTGGCTTTGCTCGACTTGTACTGCGCCTTGACCGTTTCATCCTGAATGCTCTCCAGCTTGGCCTCCGTCTCCGGGCTGCTGACGCTCAGCAAATATTCCGGCGTTGTCGGCCAGGCCCGGCCTGTAGCCATAACCTTGAAGGAAGCCGTAACAGTCTCGCCGGGCTTGAACTTCGGCTGTATGCCCTGTTCCGCCTGCTCCGGGGTCGCTTCCTTACGGAAGATGGCGGTCTGTGAATTGCCGGTCCGGGTCAGAATCTTCCCGTTCGCATCCCGCTTGATCTTTCCGCTTGTATCCACATCAACGAATTTGAGCGCGTTATCCAGCTGCAGACTGACATTGATGCTAGATTGCTCCGTGTTGAAGGCCTCCAGATTTTCCACCTCAGCGGTAATATCAAAAACGCCCTCATTCTCATAGCCGCTGTTATCATCCAGAGTCGCCAGCTGGTTCACCGGATCAATATAGCGGATGGAGAACGCCTTGTCCGGCTGCACAATTTCTCCCAGCCCATATACGGTTTCATAGCTGTGCACAGCACCTGCAGGAATAGCATCAGGGTTCCAGTACAACGCAACCGCTGAATCCGCCGTGCCATAATCGTTGGTATCCGTAGTGAAATCCAGGTTGGGATTCACTTCATAGTCCCACTTGGTGTTAGCCATTTTGCTCCAGTGGCCCACAACCATTTCATCCACAATATTGATGTCATTCTCGGAAAAATTGTTGAAGCCATACGCCACAGCGTTGGTAGCCAGAGGGTCTGTGCTGTCATACTTGTCTTTCATGACCCAATAGGCTGGCAGCGTATAAAGCGCCTTTTCATCTTCACCGATGCCGGGAGGAAGCTTGTCCTCGTCCACCAGTCTCCGCTCCACCTGCAGGGGAGTCTTATAGACCTTGCCTACTTGAAAAGCCGGTCCGTCGTTGCTGCCTACCATCGTATCCAGCAAAATCCGCGAGCCTACCTGTACCGTAGACTTCGTATTGTTGTTAACCAGATAGCTTACATTCACATTGCCGGCATTTATTTTGTCAGAGGTATTCATATACAGCTTGATGATCTGCTTGATCTGGATGCCCTTGATCGTCCATACCGTTTCAATCTGCTTCGTTCCGTCCGTATTCTGTACAATCTGGGGAGTGGTGATCTCGGAAAACAGCTCCGCACCGAACTTGTACGGATTGCCGAAGATATAGTCCGTTCCGTCAATACGGAAGGTCGTAAAGGAGGTCTCTGGGTCATCTCCCTTGAACATCATGTCAATATTCTGATCCTTCTTGCGGATCGGCTGACCTTCGACGGTACGGATAGCGAAGCGGCCCGTAGCATTATTAATCGTTATTTTGACAAGACCGTTGCTCAGAACCGTTGTATCCGCCTTACCGGCCTCTTCGGCCAATACCGAGACAGGGGTAGCAAAGGCGAGGAGCATTACCAGTAGAACCGTAATCGTCTGCTTAATTCCTCTCATCAATTCTGACTCCTTCATTCTTGAAATTTGGAAGAAAGCCGGCAAGCGGCAGAGACCTTCCCGCCTCTGTCATTTGCCCGGCTTTCTCCTTCGGCATTGCCGCTTGCTGAACTGCTTATGATTCCATGCCGCCGATAAAGAAGGAGACGATCTCCCGCTCTCTTTCCTGTGTTCTGATAATAATGGTGTACCAGCCTGTCTTAGGGAAGACGACCTGGTACTTATTCGCCGTCAGCTCCTTGAGCGGTATTTCCTCAGCGATGTATTTCATCTGGCCTTCCCGGTATAACCCGGAGTGATAGAGAAGAGTGTACGTCGCCTGCTCATTGACGAGTTCCTTCCCGCTCACATTCATCTTGTCGTAACCAAGCACGCTGAAGGTGATCTTGTTCGTGTCGAACAGCACAGTCTCTGATAGGCTGGAGGACAGCACCTGTCCGTTGCCGGTGATCAGCAGCCCCGCGTCTTTCATGACTACAACCTCTTGCTTCGCACTTGCGGTATTGCCTACCTGGTCCGTTACAGTGTAGGTAACAGTCTGCTTGCCGGTCTTGCTTAGATCCAGACTGCTGACCGTAACCTTCAGCTTATCTGCGTCAGACACATTATCCGTGACGACGTAGCCGCCAAGATCACGCAGAGCATCAAAATCCTTCTGCCCCCGGATGACCGAAGCCACAGGACGTTTCAGTTTGATCTCCGGCGCCGTATTATCCAGGCCATCTATTTGGATGGCGGAAACGATGCTTCTGCCCAGAAGATCGCTGAGTACCAAATGGCTATTGCCGTTCGCCTTATAGGTGGCTGAATGTGTGTAGCTGCCATCTGCGCCGCTGATCTTGTTGGCATAGCCGCTTCCCTGAACTACGGGCACAGCGCCCGTGAACATCTGGTTAGGGGCATCAATCTGGCCGCTCAAGGTGGCCTTCACTGCACCCTTGGCATAGGTCTTGCCGTTGATGGTAACAAGCTTGCTTGGAGAAAGCGCATGTCCATCGCCATCTACAAATTCGTAGCTAATCTTAGGCTGCTCCAGCGCGGGAGCAATGCTCTTGATGTTCTCCTCCAGAGCCGCTGTATTTCCCTGCGGGTCCTGTACGATGATTCGGACCGGATTGTTCTGAAGAAGAACGGTCGGATTCTTGCCCTGCACCACCAGGAAATTCTCGCTTCCGGGGAAGCTTTTTTCAGCCGTCAGCACAACTCCTGTAGCCAGCAGCACATTGCCCTGAGCGTCCAGAAGAGTCTTGAAGGACTTGGAGCCGCCCGTTCCATAGTTGTAGGTTTTGACCAGAGATACCTCTGGAGGTGTTCTGTCAATATTGGCTGCCTTCGCAATTGCCGAGCCCGTATTCCCCGCTTCATCCTCGAATTCGAACGTAAATGATCCATTCTCTTTGAAAATATAGCTGTCTCTTCCGCCATTGTTCAGGATGCGAACCGGCTCGGAGGTGATCAGCTTGGCCGTAACATTCCCCCGGGTTGGACCTGTGATATTGTATTCAATGACACCCTCCGGCGAAGTCATGTCGATGTTGCTTACCACCGCCAGCAGCGTAGCCTTGCGTTCCGAATCTGTCAGGTCGACCAGATCAAAGGTGTAGAGGCCATTCTGCGAAATCTTGAAGCTGTTCCCCTTGACCCGCTCTGGCGGAGCCGGGTTATCCGCCGAAGGAGTTACCTTGGTTCCCGTCGGCACGGTGATGCTCAGTGTAACGCCACCGCTCTTTGTAGGCCTCACTGTGCTGTAAGATACCAGTCCGTGCAGCGGATCGGCCGCTGCATCGAATTGGCTCGTATCAATAGATACGGGAGTGCTCACCACCCCTGAAGGGGAGCGGAATTTAGCCATCAGCTTGAGCTGATCGGGAGAAGTCTGCGTCACGCCGACCTGCACAAAGTTCGTGTACGGTCTCCACACGCTCCATGTAACCCCGTTGTCGCGGGAGATGGAGTAGTCGAAGCCATCCTTGGAGATGCTCTTCAGCTCCAGTTGCAGTGTCGCTTTGTTCCCTTCTTCCGTTCCGCGTTCAAAGGCAATCAGATCGGATTGCAGCACTTCCACCGGGGAATTATCCGCCCGGAACAATTGGAATGTCCCAGTACGGGTAACGGCGCCATTGCCCAGTCCGTCCTTGGCGTACACATACAGGACATAACCTGCGGATGTGCCCGGAGCCAGCAGCTCGCTGTCAATGACCGCCTTGCCATCTTCCGGCAGCGGCAGCCAGCCGGCAGAGGAGGCATCCGGTGGAGCGGCCTTCTCCGGGAGCCACTGGTACTGAACCAATGTGCCATCCGGGTTGTACATATCCGTTGCCGTCACAAGCACTTTATAAGAAGAACGGGGATAGCTTACGCCGTTCAGACTGAACGTTACGACCGGAGCGGCATTGTCGAACCGGTACAGCGAGCTGTAATCATAGTAGCGGTCAGCATCGTCTCCCTTGACCCGAACATGCAGGTACTGATCTCCGTTCAGGCCGTACACGGCTGCAACAACGCTGCTATAGACTGATTTCGTCACGCTCTCGCCTTCGTAGACATTCTTCACCACCGTTGACTTGTAGAGATTGTCCGCTGGCCGGGCGGCTGATGGACTGAAGGCGTACAGCAGCTCCTGTACCCCTGTTCCGCTAACGGTTACCCCAATGTCATGGCTCTGAACATAACCTTCCGATGCTTCCGGCGTGAAGGCGATGCTGATCTTGTTCGTGGAGTCAACCACGACAGTCTCACCCATCTGATACCCCGTTGTATTTCCTGCCTTGTCGGAAGTTCGTAAATAGAGAAGGTACTCTCCATCTTCAATCACATGATTCAGGGTCGTCACGATCCGGTCTGCAGGCACAACCTGCCAGTCCAGATCACTTGGCGATTCGCCCTTCTTGACCCATTGGAATTGCAAGGAGCCCGGATCAATGCCGCTATGCTCATCCGATGCCTCGACGGTTGCCTTAACTACCGCCGTATGGTTGACACCGGAGACGGAGGCACTAAGAACAGGCACCTTGTTGTCCAGCAGCATAGCGGTCTTGCCATAAATCCAGTTGGAATCGTCATGCTTGAAATCCGCCTCCGTCCACAGCGACAGATCGCTGTAGTCGCCTACAGCCTGGAGGGCTTTGCCGTTTGCATAGGTTTCCGCGTCCGCATCGGATGCACCCGCATGGCTAGCCTTATACTCATTAACCCATCCGTTATAGACGGTGGAATTGCCGGTCTTGTAGGCTTTCATTTTGTCGTACTGCATCAGTTCGCGGGCCGTATCCCAGGTCATATCCGCTGTCCAGGTATGAAGATACCAGGTTCCGCTGCCCTGAACGGTCTGCGCCTGAGCAGGCGGCGACAAGAGATTGGTGCTGTTGTTGGCCACCATCAGATTGAAGTCCGCCAGCTTGCCGGGATACAGACCCTCGCGGGGCTGCTGCCCTGTAAGCGAATAGCGCTTGACCGCTGCGAACTCGTCAGCTTCCAGCCCTTCCAGCGGATCTTTCGGACTCTGGCTCCAGTAATAGTAGACCAGACCCAGGCCCGGCGAATCCCCTGAACCGCCCGTCATGCTCAGCGGACGATAGATACCGCGGCTTGGCCGCTTCTGTCCGGCTTCGTCCGGGTCGAGTGCAGGAGCGACTACTTCAGGATCAAGGGCATCAATAGTGACCTTGCCCGTTTTGCCCCACACATTACCAGTTGCACCTGTCTGGTCATAGATGAACTTAAAGCTCGGGTCCGTGTTGTCGATTGACAGCTTGGCCCAGTCGATCTTGGTGTTCGGAACCTGCTTGGACGGATCAGGATTAGCCGACTTGCTGGTATTGACCGGGTCCATCAGCAGATTGCCGGCGTAATCCTGAATTACGCCCTTGTCCGCGTAAGCAGGAGTGCTGCCGGACCTGGAGGAATGAGTCAGGGCAATGACCTTGAGCAGCGCCACATCCAGATCATCCTCGGTCACGGTCGCCCGGAAGGTCCACAGTGAAGTGTTTTCCCCTCCCACGTAGTAAGCCTTCATCCCGTTGTTGAAGTAGAGGAACAGACCGTCAGCCGATAAGCCCTTCTTGGCGATCACGTCCTCCGTTAGCCTGACCTTGAAATCAAGGGTGTCCCCCTTGTTCAGCGTGCTTCCCGTCACAATGTCCGGCTGAATGCCGTTGGCCGCGAAGCTGTATTTGGGCGGCACCGCGTCAACAATTACCCGGAAGCCGTCGCTGGCACTGCCCGCATCAACCGTTGTATCAAACGGATTGATCGCTTTGCCGCGAATGAACGGGTCCCCTGCATCTGCGGCAGCCTTCTGGCCGAAATTGCTGACAACCAGCGGATTGCCGGCGGCATCGTGGAAATCGGCATCGATAAGCTTCTGCTTCAAGGATTTTTCATTCAAATTGATCCCGGACGGAAGGCTGCTCAGCTCACCGCCGTTCGCAATCGGCAGATTTCCGCTATGCTGGTAGTTGGCCGCCTCATAGGTGTAGCTCAGCTTATCAGTGTACTTGCTCCAATCCGTTGCAGCCGGTAGCTGCATTCCCTGATTCTCGCCGGCAGCTGGCAGGCCCGTTCCGGCAGGGTTGGTGAACAGACTGTGCTTGTTAAGATCCACCGCTTCCCCGGAACCGGCCTTTACCGGTTCGCTGAACGGATAGGTCAGATCCACTTTGTCGCCCCATTTGAGCAGCAATTCCTTCTCATCAATGGTGGTATTGTCGCGCTGGGTGCCCGTGGTATCAAAGATGTAGTCCTTGACGGTGGGAGCGACAATATCCCGGAAGTTCAAGTGAATACCAGTGACTGTACCGGAGCCCCAGCTCTCCAGATGAATGGTGATCACATCATCCGGCTCCAGATCAATCCAGCCGGTAGTTTGATCATCACGGTTCGGCCCGGCTCCAACATAATCTTCGCGGTACCAGGTCCCCAGTTTTTTACTCTTAACCTCTACCTCTGCTCTATCATCATCTGATTCATAGAGGCTTCGCACATAGAAGCGGAACTGTCCCTCTCCTTCAGCCAACTGCTTCAGTTGGGGATTGTCCGCGACCCGAATGGTCGCATCGAGCACATCCGCATCCCCCAGATGCGGCCCTCCGTCCAGATCGCCGTCAACGTCATCAATCGTAACCCCTGGAATGTTGTTGCCGTTCTGCACCTTGGCAAACCATCCAAAAGCGTTGACAAGCAAAGCATCTGAATCTGTGTCAGCATCATAATCGGCTGTTGTTACCGGATACCAGTCGCCAATGTGCAGCAGCTTCGTTCCATATACATATACATCCTGATATTCGCCTGCTGCCTGCGCCCGATCTCCGCCCAGCCACGGCATTCCCGTCGTCAGCAGCACTGTAGCCAGTGTGACGGACAGGCATTTTTTTGCCCATTTCCTCATGTATGCACCCTCCCTAGCGGATTTTGACTGCAAATCTTTTCTATGTAAAAACGCTACCGGAGCCGCCTGCTGCAACACAGACAAACCCGGGTCGCGGCCTTTCCTCTAATTGTCTGCCTTCGCGATCACCCGCTTGACCGACTCTGCGTCCACCGCCAGATGAATGCCATTCATGGTGCGCAGAGAGCCGGACAACAGTCCCGCCGCATATCCATACTGATCCACCAGCGGCCCTCCCGACATGCCGTTGACCAGCGCCGCCGACATCAAGATCCGTTCCCTGCCGTTAATTGGAGCGCCGGGCGCATTCACAATGCCTTCGGTGATGATCTTCGTCTCTTTCATGGGATACCCGATGGCGAACACCTTCTCGCCATGCTTAACCGGGCTTGTCCGCAAGGGTAAATATGGGTAAGACATGTTCTTATCCAAGGATGGAAACTTCAGTACGGCTGTATCCGCCGCCTCGTCCTGAGCCACAATCCGGCAAGCCGCCGCAGCGCCATCATCGCGCACACAGCTTAGCCGCGCCGCCCCTTCCACCACATGATAGGCCGTCAACGCCGTACCGTCGGGCTGAATCAGGAACCCGCTGCCCACATCCTTTAACGTGCCGTCTGCACGAAACGCCCGTACATAGAACACTGCTTCCTCTGCATGGGCATACACACCTTCGGCATCATATTCGGCCAGTGTCTCTGCCTGGGAGACGGACCTGCCATCCTGCAACAGCAGCAAGGCAAAAACCGCTAGAATGACCGCTCCTATCTTGCCGCGCATTAGGCCACCATCCTTTCCTTCGTGACTTTAGTCACACGTTACCAATCATTATAAAAAGGCATTCTCTCAAATTTCTCTCAAAAGTGAGCCGGACTGTCGAAAAATATCAAAACGTGTGGATCTCTCTTTAGTCAAAAAAAGGCGCCACCCGGGATAACTTCCCTGGTGACGCCTTTCCTAATTATTACTTCTGTCGTCGACTCTTACGTCCAGTAGCCATATCTTAAAGAAAAAATCCAAAATCAAGTTTGGGAAAATACGCTTTTAAAGTGACTGTTATTTTGTGTGCCGTTTTTCTGGTTCTAGCTGTTTTTTCGTCAATTATCTTATTTTCAGATTGTTATGATTTTATTCAATAGATTCTAATAGTGTTTTAATTTCCAAGTTCGTTTGAAGTGCATGTAAAACAATTGTTAAAGCTTCTGCACGAGAAGAGGATCTGTCTGGCGAAAATTCTCCATTGCCTTCTCCACTAATTATGCCAATCTTTGCAGCCTTCTCAATTTGATCCTTGTTCCATGCACCATCAATATCTGAGAACGCAGATGCTGCAGCAACCTTTACATTATTAAGGTTAACAATTTTAGAGATGATAGAAATAATTTCAGCACGACTGATTTCTTTATTTGGATTAAATGTACCATCTGGATATCCTGAAACAATTCCATTCTCAGTCAAAGCATCAATTGAGCCTTCCGCCCAATGACCGGAGATATCAGATAATGTATTCCCAGTACCCGTACTAGAAATATCAAATACTTTTGCAATAATCGTAGCAAACTCGGCACGAGTAATTTTTGCGTTAGGATGGAAGGTACCATCTGCATATCCATTAATAACTCCCAATCTAACGAAGATGTTCACTGTTGCACCGGCCCAGTGGGAGGCAGTGTCCTTAAATTGAACCTTAGTAAGATTAGCGTTGGTTTCCTCTAACTTCTTATTAAGGCTGGATAATACTTTTTCAGCATTGACAACCTTGTCATCAAACGTCACTTCCGGTGCTGGTGCAGGTTTTGGTTCAGGCTTCACTTCTGGCGTTGCTGTTGGTGTTGCTGCCGGAATTGATACTGTCGGTACTTGTGCTGGTACTGGTGTTGGTGTTGGTACTGGTGTTGGTGTTGGTGGAGTCTCAGGGGTTCCTGGAGTTCCCGGTGTTCCCGGTGTTCCCGGCGTTCCCGGCGTTCCCGGCGTTCCCGGCGTTCCCGGAGTCCCCGGATTTTCCGTCCCTGGGTCAGGCTTCGGCCCCTCGGCATCTTTTACAAAGCTTAAATAGAAATCATCAATAGTTCCCCATGCACCGCCGGACGCTTTGATATTTGCCCCAATCGTAAGGGTTCCGTTGGTAACGAGAATATTCTGGAGCTCAGGATTATTCCACTGCACCCACCCGTTAACGCCGGTGCTTACTTTCACTTCCTTACCGCCTGTTACGGCAAAGAGGTTCATATCAGAGCTGGCAGCATCTCCCCCTTGGATAAACATGGAGAGGTTATAGTATCCCGGCTTCAGACCGTAAACGTTCTGCGTAACACTGAAATCGACTCCTTTTGCAGAGTAAAAGTGCAGCGAATACTTTCCAGTCTTGGCATCCGACACCTTGTTCTGATAGCTCGTATGCGGTTCACTTCCGTCACCATAGGTGATCTCCCACATTGTTCTGTCGCTATTCTCAAAGCTTCCGTTCAAGACGAAATTCTCTTTCTTAATGACCAGAGCTGCTTTTACCGTATGACCACCTTCCACAGCTCCTTGGATCACATAATTGCCGGCCCCCTGGCTAATGGCTTGGTCAAGCGCGGCTTGATCCCATACGACCGGTATAATTCCGGCGCTTCCATCATTGTAGGTAACATTCACGACGCTCGGCAAAACGATCTTCTCCCCGGCAATCGCAGTCACCGACACATCCTTAATTTCATCAATGGCAAGAGGAGCAACGGCCCCTGTATTCACATATTTGAACACGTTCAGCGAGGCAAGCGGATGGCCGCTGAAATCAAACAATGCCTGGTTGTCAACGGCGCTGCCGCCATACCATACCCCTGCATCCTTAGGGTCATATTCCTTCGCGTAGCTGGACGCCCAGCCTGAACCGTATTTTTCCCAAATGCTCTTATTCTGCTCCAGATTCTCTTTCGGACCTACCGGAAGCCACGCAGGCTCCCAATAAAATACGCCGATCCCCGCAGCGCCCACATTCGCAACCGCCTCAATTACGTTTCTGACCGAATTCGCCTGACCTTGGACGCTAACAGGGTAGTCGAGCGTTTGGCCGGAGCTCTGCGGAGCGGTATTTCCGTGTCCATCGCCGTCTTCAGCGGTATACGTGTAAGAGGTTTCGGCCACCATTACTTTTTTGCCATAAGTATCAGCTACCTGCTTCAAAACAGACGTCAAATTGCTTAATGTGCCATGCCAGAACGGATAATATGAGCTTGCGAACACATCATAATCTACATTATTATCCTGCAATTTTTGCGCATAGGAAGCATATCTGCCCGCCGACTCCGGGTTCGTAAAATGCAGCGCGACCAGAATATTCGGATTAACCTCTCTAACCGCTTTGCTTCCTGCATTAAACAACGCGCTCATCTTCGACCAGTCGGATTCCCCGACAAATTGTCCGTTGGTTTCATTGCCTACCTGAACCATACCAACATCAATACCTTGATCAATCAGAGCTTGCAGGCTTTCTTTGGTATAGTTGTACAGTGCGGTCTTCTTGTCTTCAAAACTCAGATTAGCCCAGGCCTTTGGCGTATGCTGCTTGCCCGGATCTGCCCAGAAATCGGAATAATGGAAGTCAACCAGCAGCTTCATTCCGTTAGCCGTCGCTCTTTTGCCGATTTGAATTGCAGTAGCCAGATCATTATTTCCTCCACCATAGCCATTGCCTGCTGCATCAAACGGATTATTCCATACACGCACCCGAACATAATTGACTCCGGCTTCATGTACGGTTGTAAAAATATCCTGCACTTCTCCGGCCTCATTATAAAACTTCACACCGCTATGCTCTAAAGAAATGATACTGGAAATATCCACGCCTTTTATAAAATCAGACCGCAGCCCTTCAACCTTCTTCACAAAAATATCTGCCGCTATCGGCTGATTCGTATCCGTGCTCACCTGCTTCAGCTCAAAGCCGTCCAAGTATCCCCATGCGGCTGGAGCGCCGTTTATGTTCGCCCCGATGACAAGGTTAGAGGTTGCTTCCTTTAAGACAAATTTGAGGCTAACCGTCCCCCAAGCATTATAGCCCGTGGTTGCCACAGCACCGCTCTTCTCTGCCCCTGCGAATAATTCCACATTACCCGCTGCGTTTCCATCTCCGCCCATCGAATGAACCGACAGCTCATAGCTTCCCGCAGGGAGAGCCAGAATCGTCTGCTTCACCGTAACCGCCTGCTTCCCAGCCGCAGTATCCTTGATCCAATACTTGAAGGCGTGAGTCCCTTCATTTGGGGTGATCCAGGTATCATTCGCGTATGCAAATTGCTGAATATCCACCTGATCCCAATTCGCCGTCTCCACACTCCATGAATGATCTGTCCAGAAATCGGTTTCAAAACCACCATTCACAATATACTTACTGTTCACATCTGTAGCCAAAGCAGTCCCCATGTTGAATGAAAATGAACTTAACGCAAGCAACAATGCTGCACACACAGCGACAATCTTTTTTGCAATTCTCATGTTCTGATCACCTTTCTCCCATAATCTCATCTCAATATATCAATAGATAAAATATTAGGTAACGTATGAAAGGAAACATTTTGTATGCTTAAGCAAGCATTTTCGCCCTGCACCCTTCCACTTCATGATGAACCCCCTTGCCGAACAAAAAAAGCCGCTCCCCGGATTTAACAGGAAACGGCTTGCATGTAGTTGAACTTTAGTTTTTCATATTTGGGCCTAGTCGTAACTGCGGGGAATGTTTGGATTTCCGGCCGCTGTTATGTTTGGATTTCCTGATTTAAACTGCTGGTCGCAGTAGAAATCCAAACATAAAGGCGGACGCATTCGCTCCTCCAATTCCAAACTTCCCCTCCGTCACTTCTGCCCTTTTTATTTTTTCTTTAGTTCAACATATATAGATTATTCCGGGCGGCTGAATCTCTCCTCAGCAATCCCCTTGAGATTGCATCCCGTCTTCGATCCGCTTCATGAAGTCTTCAGCGGCGCTGTAGCCGAGCTGCTTGAGATACCAGTTGTTGGCGGCTGCCTCGATCAGACCGGCTACATCTCGTCCCGGCTGAAGCTGGACCACAATATGCGGAATTTGCACACCCAGGTAATTCGTGAACTGGGGCACCAGCTCCAGCTCATTGTTCAGCGAATTCTCCTGCCACGGAGCCAGCTCAATGTCGAGCACAATCCGCGTTTCATCCTGAAAGGCCCTGCGTCCGTATTGGCGCACGACATTGATGAGGCCGATGCTGCGCAGCGCAAGGAACTCGCGTGTGGTCTCGTTATGGGTCCCGAGCAGCGTCGCCGGTCCCAGCTTCTTGAGCACCACCACGTCGTCCGCCACGAACCGGTGGCCTCTGCGGATGAGCGTGTGCGCTGTCTCGCTTTTGCCAATCCCGGACTTGCCCCTGAGCAGGATGCCGATACCCGATACGTTCACGCATACCCCATGAATCGACAGCTCCGGCGCCAGTGTCTTCACCAGGAAGCTGTCCAGCTTGGCAATGAACTCCGTTGTCGTCTCCGCCGTCCGCAGCAGCGGTATGCCCTCCTGATCGCAGAACAGGGTCAGATAAGGAATCTCCTGCTGGCCTGACGTTACAATAAAACATGGCGGATGATATTTAACGATATTTCCGATATGCAATTTGCGCTCTTCTACGCTCAGCGTCAATAAATAGTTGATCTCCTTGCGGCCAAGCACCTGTACCCGTTCCATCGGAAAAAAATCAAAATAACCGACAAACTCCAGCCCCGGTCTGTGCGTCCGTGGACGGGTAATCACACGGTCCATGCGGCCCCCTCCCGCAAGTACTTCCAGGTGGAACGTTTTCGTAAGACTTAGAACGGTGATGGATTTCATGTTGTTCTCCTCCTGCAGCTAAGGCATATCCTGAATACGCCTCTATTTCGGATAGTATGCTTTCGGATATATTCAACGATACAAAAGAATATTCCTGCAATTTCCTCCGATTTACAAGTACCACGCATCCAATCTGAGCAAGGAATGGTATGATTGACAAAAAAGCTGAATTCAGGTATATTTAGTTTTGTTAAATTAAATTTTGCAAAATATAATTTTGTTTACTAATACATAAATAAAGAGGAGGAGCTTACGAATGTCCGAAGCCAATCTTGCTTTTGGTCAAGCTCTTGTGAAATCGTTAGTTGGAGAACGCGGGCATATTCCGATTGCCAGAGCCTTGCCGGATATTACACTGGAGCTTGCCGGACAACGCACGGAAGGGGTTCCGTATACGATTTACCAATTGGTGAAGCATATGGGCTACTGGCAGGATTTCATGCTGACTCACCTTGAGGGCGGCAAGCCGCAAATGCCTGGAAGTGTACAGGAAAGCTGGCCTGATGAGGACGCCCCGGCGGACGAGGTACAATTGAAAGACGCCATTGAGCATCTGCTGCAAGGAATTGAGAAGGCCGTCGCCATTGCTCAGACCGCCCAGCTCGACGAGCCGCTCGCTTATTTTCCGGGAGAGACCAAGGGAGGAATCCTACGCAATATAGCCTCACACAACTCCTACCATTTAGGAGAAATTGTGCTGCTGCGCCGTCTGCATGGAGCCTGGCCACCGCCTGGAGGAGGCTATCCGGCTTAAGCATCCGAAATTACATTTTGAGAAAAAGAGGGGATTGCGATGATGATTTTGAGTACGATACTCGTAGCGCTTGTTGCGCTTGAGCATCTCTATATTTTAGCGTTGGAAATGTTTATGTGGACTACCCCAAGAGCGCAGAAGGCGTTCGGGACGACCAAGCAGTTTGCACAGGAAACCAAATCGCTTGCAGCCAACCAGGGGCTATATAATGGCTTCCTGGCCGCCGGTCTAATCTGGGGCTTGTTCCATCCGAATGACACGTTCGCATTTCAGCTTCAGTTGTTTTTCCTGATCTGTGTCGCAGTTGCCGCGATCTATGGCAGCCTCACAGCCAAGAAATCCATTCTATTCGTTCAAGGCTTGCCGGCCTTCGTGGCTATTCTCGCCGTAGTTCTGGCGAACCTGTAGGTGTACAAGCCCCCGCTAAGCCCGAGGTCCTCCATCCAAATAACTTGCCGTTACTTGTGATACGGTTCTCCGTATCATCTATAGAGCGAAAACCAAAGGCACCCAATCGGGTGCCTTCGCTATACTCCCTCGCCTCTTGCTTGATCTTGGACTACTACAATACTCCACCTGGAGCCGACTCGCCGTTATCAATGCCTTTTGGAGTTTGACATTTGTTCCATGATCAAGGCCACCCTACGCCTGCTAAAAAATCGGATCATTTGAGCCATAAAATAATTGGTACGACCATCGATGATATAGCTGCGCCCTTGGTCAATCCCGCGAAATCCGGCCTGTACAACCTTTTCCGGGGTCGAGAGCTTTTGGCCTGCAGCCATGTCTTTGCTGCCAACCGCATCGAAAAACCCCGTCTCGGTTGCACCAGGGCACAGTGCGAGAACGCGAATGCTCCGCCCGCGCACCTCCGCCCATAGCGCCTCAGAGAAGGACAATACAAAGGCTTTGGTAGCCCCATAAACGGCCGAATAAGCACAAGGCATAAACGCTGCCATCGAAGCCACGTTAACGATGATTCCGTCCTCACGCTTCAACATATTGGGCAGAAAACAATGCGCAAGGTCAACTAGCGCAGACGTGTTCAGCATAATCTCTTCCTGCTCGCGCTCCGGAGCTATTTCCTCGAAACGGCCGTAAGTGCCAAAGCCTGCGTTATTGATGAGAATATCGACCGACAAGCCAAGTTCGGAAATTTGATCAGCCAGTAGACGCGGGGCGCCCGCTTCGGACAAATCGCAGGCCAACGCATAGGCCTGCACGCCATACTGGCGGGTGATTCCCCCAGTCATTGCATCCAGTTTGTCTTTGGAGCGTGCTACCAGCACTACATGACAGCCTCGTGCCGCTAGTTCTTGGGCATAAACCTTCCCAATTCCGGATGAAGCACCAGTGACTACAGCCAGCTTATTTCTATATGCATACTTTTTCAAGAACAAAACCTCCAATCGATCGCACTGCTCTGACGTAAATTGTCTTAATCATACCGTCAGTAGGAGGGGTTAACCACACCATGTTTATACTATTAACAGGAGTAACAGTATCAGTTCGCGGTTATGGATCTGCTGTGTAGCAACGACGCTTAACAGCGATTATAATGATCGTATACGAATTTGAATACTCTCGTAGGAGTTATTGGAGGTGATCACGTGAAAACAAATCGTTCCTTATCCGCATTAGGCGAATTCATTAAATCACGTAGAGAACGTTTACAGCCTTCTGAAGTGGGGATAACGCCGCTTCCTGGTCGAAGACGCACCCCAGGGCTTCGAAGAGAAGAGGTCTCGTATCTCGCTAATTTAAGCGTGACTTACTATACTTGGCTGGAGCAAGGCAGAGAGGCAAATCCTTCACCGGAAGTGTTGCTGAATATTAGCACCGCGTTGATGTTGGACGAAGACGAACGGAAGCATCTGTTTGATCTGGCCAATGTAGGCCCAGCAAGCTCAGGTGTAGTACTAAATAGCAAAAGATCCGATACCCGTTTTTTGCAAACGATCGTAGATCAATTGCATTATCCTTCTTTCGTCACAGACGAGGGTACGGATGTAATCGCCTGGAATCGGGCAGCCGAACTGATCATAGCCGATTTCGGCAGTCTGCCGAAAAGTGAACGGTATATGATGAACATTATGTTCTGCAATTCGGAATACCGCCAAAGACTGGTGAATTGGGAAGCGTACGCCCGATACACCACGGCGATGCTGCGGGCAAACTTGGACCGTTATAAGGATAATCCATTGTATATGGAACGCATTGAACGTTTGAGGCTGGAAAGTAAGGAGTTTGTACATTTCTGGGAGTTCTATGAAATCAAGCAAAGACGGGTCGCAACCGCTTTATTCCGTCTTCCGGACGCGCAGGAGATGGAGTTTGTAATCCACTCCGCTTCTGTTGTCGATAACGACCCAGACCTGCACTGGTGTTTCTACGTTCCGGTACCCGGGTCAGGCACCGAAGAGAGCTTGTTGCGTCTACTAAAGACATAGAGAACTGTTAAGCTTAATATATGAGCTTTTGCTTTCTTTAATATTTACCTTGAACTTCTGAGGTGTGGACATGAACCAAATCAAAAAGTGTTCGCCAAATCGCTCAAAGCTTATCAGCGTTTCGGCTGACATGATTAAGGGAGGATGCGCAGCTTGATTGATGTTGGTCTATTTGTAGGAAATATGGAAAAGATGGTCACCTTCTATCGCGACGTTTTGAACTTTGAAACCAATTGGGACGGTGGTCTGTATGCGACTTTTAAGAAGGACACGGATCAGTTGTTTATGTTTGACCGCAAGCATTTTGCCGAGTCCATAGGCGAAACCTATGTACCACCAAGCGGCATCAACCTGACCATGGAAATGTACATGCGTTTTGCCACAGCTGAGGTAGATCAGGAATATGAGCGGCTGAAAGCGCTGAATGTGAGAATCATTGAAAAATTATCTACCAAGCCATGGGGTCAGCGGAACTTCTTCATTGCGGACCCAGAGGGAAACATTATTGAAATTGGCGATTAGTCCTCCTCTGAATCAAGGCCCCGTCTAATCAATCAGCCCCATAACCATCATCCTTCCTAAATGTGACCAATAAGGCGTTCGAGACGACCAAGCAGTTTGCACAGGAAACCAAATCGCTTGCAGCAAACCAGGGGTTATATAATGGCTTCCTGGCTGCCGGTCTAATCTGGGGTTTGTTCCATCCGAATGACACGTTCGCGTTTCAGCTTCAGTTGTTTTTCCTGATCTGTGTCGCAGTTGCCGCGATCTACGGCAGCCTCACTGCCAAGAAATCCATTCTAATCGTTCAAGGCTTACCGGCCTTTGTGGCTATTCTCGCCGTAGTTCTGGCGAACCTGTAAGTGTACTACTACCCAGCCTTCAACAATGCAAACTGGCCCCGCAGCTTCACGCGGGGTCAGTTTTTTTGATGGTTTAGCGTATTCATAATGGAACGTTCAAGGGCTTGTAGCACAAGTTTAAAGGGATACCTGTTGGTACCCCTTTGTCATGTCTATCCATTCACTTCATACTATGATGATCATTCGGCAAGCAGTTCATGCAACCTGTCGAAGTTCTGTTCGTTGCCTTCGATGCAGTACTTCTTGGCTTGCTCGAACTCTTCCGCTTTCTCAAATCGTTGCCGGAATGTCAGTTTAGTACGCCCATCCTTCTCCTCGAAGGTAGCCGTCACCTGAAACTCAGGGGTGGACAGATGCTTGAGTACGATCCGCTCATCCGGCACGATCTCAACAAATTCGCTGTGATTGGGATAGTCCACCCCATTCGGCCCGTGCATAATAAATCGCCAGGTACCGCCCGGGCGCAAGTCGAATTCTTGGAACGTATTGGTGAAGCCCTTCGGTCCCCACCAGCGGACTAACTGTTCGGGGTTAGTCCAAGCTTGAAAGACCACCTTCTTCGGAAAGTCAAACTCCCGCCAGGAAATAACTTCATTCTCGCCTAAGATAGCTGTCATAGTGATCCCCCCATTAGAGTGTCTTGCCAAGTGCACTGAGCATTTCATTCGTGCCATGCTCGCGTACTTCCGGCGTGTCATGCCCGTCAAAAAACGCCCCTTGCTCGGTGAAGATCAATTTTGTGCCGCCTTCGACCGGGATAAGCTCGACCGTTGTAATCGAAACGGATATGCGTGTATCGCCTGAATCCAAAGAGTACGTGTAGACGATACGCTGTTCCGGAATAATCTCTTGGTAGCAGGCTTCGAAGGTAAAGACCGGTCCCTCGGGCGGACCTCCGCTGCTGTATTCGCGTCCTCCAACACGGAAATCGAAGATATCGGCCTTGGAGAACCATTTTGCTTTTGCAGCCGGGTCTGCCCAAGCGTTGTAGACCCTAGCAGGCGGTGCGGAATAGGTACGCTCCACGACGAAGGTGGCGTGTCTGACGAATCGTTCGGTCACGGTTTATCCTCCTTTGAATTCGTTCGTTCATTATCTTCGGCAAGAAAATCACCCAGCAGATCCAAACGGTGCTCCCAGCTCATCCGCCGCTCGATGACCAGCTTCTCGTGGCTCTTTTTCATCGCTTGCAAGAGTCGCGTGAAGTCTTCAACGGTTAACGGCGCCTTCCATTGCATCAGCTTAGATACATGCTGGAGCTGCTCAAGAAGCTTTTGCTGCAGCTTGATCTGCTCCTTGATCCGGTCTATTTGCAGGCCCACGATCTCAAGCGGGCTGATCTGCTCGCCGGCCAGGACGGACTTGACCTCGTCAAGAGATAAGCCCATCTCCTTAAGCGATACAATCTGCTGCAGACGCGACAGGTCGGATTCATTGTACAGCCTGTGGCCTGAATCCGTCTGGCCGGATGGCGAGAACAAACCGATTTGATCGTAAAATCGCAAGGTTCGTACAGTGAGTCCCGTTAATTTGGCTAGGTCCCCGACCTTCCAATGTCGTTCCATAGCAACTCCCTCGTTAGCGCTAACTGATTACCGGTATCTATACTATAAAACATGACGTTACGTAAGGTGCAAGCCAAATATTGCTTGATTCAAAAATTCCCCTGTCTGGTTCAACGTCTTTTAAATCTATCTTAACTTAAATCAATGCCCCGTCGTCAGCCTCCTTATATAATGAGCATCAACAACGTTATATAGGGGGTTACATCTTATGGCTACAGCAGCAAAAGAACTATCATATCAGCGAAAATCAGCTTTAACCGCCGGCATTTCACTTCTCATCATGACGCTTGCCTCATTTTTTTCCTATGGCTTTGTTCATGGGAGCCTTGTTGTACAGGGTGATGCCGGCGCCACATATAACAACATCATGTCGTCCACTAACCTTTTCAAAGGTGAAATCCTGGGCTGGGTTATCATCATGATTGCCGATATTCTCGTTGCCTGGGCGTTCTATGTGTTCCTTCAGCCGCTAAACAAAAGCCTGTCATTACTCGGCGCCTGGCTTCGTCTCACTTACACTGCCATATTGGGGATTGCCATACTGGACCTGATCTTTGTGCTGCTTCTCTCAACACATTCAGAGTATTTATCCTCATTTACAGTTGAACAAACCCAAGCGCTTATGATGTTATTCCTTGAAGCGTTCGAATCCATTTGGTCTGTTGGTTTGGTTGTTTTTGGGGGGCATCTATTAATTGTGGGCTACGTGGCGATTAAGTCGGACAGCATTCCTAAGATCATCGGTATTTTACTGCTGCTTGCTTCTATAGGCTATATGGTCATTCACTTATGCAAAATATTTCTTCCGCAATATGATGGGCTCATTTCCATAATTAATGTTGTGTTCATTGTCCCGATGATTGCAGGGGAGCTGGGCTTTGGAATCTGGCTGCTGTTCAGAGGCGGGACTAAACATCATTTGAACTGATTCGTTTTTTAATTCTGCTTAACGACTCCGGGGTTATACCAAGATAACTCGCCAACTGATGCTGAGGCACACGATTAACCAGATCAGGTCTTTTGCGCAGCAATACTTTGTAGCGTTCTTCAGGGGTAGATGCAATAAATGAAGACCACTCCTCTTGCACCTCACCCAGGTTGGCTTCCACCATCTTGCGTGTCATGGTTTCCAGTTGTGAGTATTTGTGGAACATATCCTTTTCGGCATCAAGATCACCAACAACCAGCACACAGTCTTCCAGACAAGTTAAGGTGTACGCAGATGACCTGTTTTGTTTATGATAATTGAAGATCGAAACGGCTTGCTCTTCTGTGTAAAAGCCCGACGTAACTTCTTTTCCCGTTTCATCTATGGAATACTGCCTTACGCATCCCTTCAATACGAAATAACATTTAGCGGGAACATCTCCTTGTCTAAGGAGCACTGTTCCTTTTTGATATTCCTCCACCAGTATATCTTCAACAACCGCCTGCTGCTCATCATCGCTAAGTGTTGTGTACCTGGCTAAATACTTCAATAATATGCTTTTCATTTGGCCTTCCTTTCGAGAATATTTGGACTCCTTGATTTTACTGCGGATTGTGAGAGAAATCCAAAATAAAATATACATCTTCCCAAAAAAAGAACCTTCCTCAATAGGAAAGTTCTCACCTGTTCTATACCTTGCTCCTGATTATATTTATGAATTAATTGCAGCCGTCTGCTGCCCATGCTTATGCTCCCCTGCTCCAATAGTCAGACCGAGCGACTGCGCTGCTGAAGCATAAATTTCGTTCAAAAGCTCTGTGTTTGCCGATAGGGACAGGCCGTAGGAAGGAATCATTTGTTTGATTTTCGGTTCCCAGGCTTTGAGATGCTGCGGGAAGCATTTGCTGATAACCTCCAGCATAACGGAAACGGCGGTAGAAGCCCCCGGAGAAGCGCCAAGCAATGCAGCTATCGAGCCGTCCGCGCTGCTGATCACCTCGGTGCCAAATTGCAGTGTACCTTTGCCCGCAGCCGTATCTTTTATAATCTGCACACGCTGGCCCGCCACCACCAGCTCCCAGTCCTCGCTTTTGGCATCTGGGACAAAATCCCGTAAAGCTTCCATGCGCTGTTCCTTCGACAACATGACTTGCCCGATCAAATATTTGGTCAGTTGAAAGTTTTTTGCGCCTGCCGCGAGCATCGTGACGAGATTATCCGGTTTGACGGAGGTTATCAAATCGAACATGGAGCCGAACTTCAGAAACTTTGGCGAGAAGCCGGCAAACGGTCCAAAGAACAGCGATTCTTTCTTGTCGATAACTCTTGTGTCCAGATGCGGAACAGACATTGGAGGCGCACCAACCGCAGCTTTGCCGTATACTTTGGCATGATGCTGCGCTACGATATCCGGCTTCTGACACACCATAAATAGTCCGCTTACCGGAAACCCGCCAATTCCTCTGCCCTCCGGAATACCGGATTTCTGCAGCAAATGCAGGCTTCCTCCCCCGCCCCCGATGAAGACGAATTTGGCCGTATGGCGCTCAGCAGCGCCGCTGCCATTTCGCACCTGCAGCTCCCACGAGCCGTCCTTAGTGCGTTTAAGATCCTCAACCTGATGGTTGAATTTGATATCGACGTTGTTGCTCTTTAAGTGGTCGAACAGTATGCGTGTTAAAGCGCCAAAATTAACATCCGTTCCCGACTCGATTTTTGTTGCCGCTATCGGCTGGGTTAGTGTCCGGTTCTTCATCATCAGCGGAATCCACTCTTCAAGTTGCCCGGGATCATCGGAAAATTCCATGCCTTGAAACAACGGATTTTTTGAAAGCGCTTCAAATCTTTTTTGTAAAAACATTACGTCTTTTTGCCCCTGCACAAAGCTCATATGCGGTACGGGTACAATAAATTCCTGCGGATCTTGTATTCGTTTGCTGTTTACCAGATAAGACCAGAATTGCTTGGAGAACTGATACTCCTCATTCACTTTTATAGCCTTGCTAATGTCGATAGATCCATCCGGCCGCTCAGTGGTGTAGTTAAGCTCGCATAATGAAGAATGCCCCGTTCCCGCATTATTCCATTCGTTGGAGCTTTCCTCCCCTGCGCCCGCGCGCCGCTCAAACACGGTTATTTCCCATTCAGGCACTAATTCCTTCAGCATTGAACCGAGTGTTGCACTCATGATTCCAGCACCGATTAAAATAACGTCTGTTTTTGTTTGTTGGTTGCTCATTTTTTACCGTCCTTCTACCCTACGATTTGCAGGAAGGATGCAGGCGCTCCTGCTTAGGCGCCACAGCAAGCCAGCGCGCGACCTAGTCACACACCTGTTTTGGATCAGTCCTGACCCTAGTGTATCACTATTGGATATAAATTTTAAGATTTATCTAATTTTTTTATAAAAACAAAAGAGCAGCTTCACAAGCTGCCCTTAAGTAAGCTGTCTATCATCAACGCAATACTTTTCTAATCCACTTTACCTTGTCGCCGTAAGGCGGAAACAGGAGCTTCACGTCCAGCCTGGTGCCTTTGGTCATCACGCTTTTGGCATGGGAGAACAGGTCAAAGCTGTATTTCCCATGATACGCCCCGATCCCGGCATTCCCCACACCTCCGAACGGCAGATGGTGATTGGCTACATGGGTAATGGTGTCATTAATGCAGCCGCCGCCGAAGGATACCCGGGTAAGCACTTCATTTTCAACTTGATGATGTTCGGTAAATAAATATAGGGCGAGCGGCTTGGGGCGGCTGTTAACCGTCTGAATCGCATCCTCTAATTGCTGGAAGCCCATAATCGGTAATATTGGGCCGAATATTTCATCCAGCATAGCAGCATCCGACCAGGAAGCCGCAGCAAGAAGGGTTGGCTCAATATAAAGCTCCTCCCTATTGGTCTTGCCGCCATACAGCACATTCGCCTGATCCTTGTCCAGTATAGAGGCTAACCGGTCAAATTGGCGTTCATTGACGATTCGGCCATAGTCGCTGCTGTGTCTGGCATCCGGTCCGTAGAAGCTTGCAAGAACCTCTTTCATTGAAGCAATCAGTTCCTCTTTAATATCCTCGTGGGCAAGCACATAATCCGGGGCAATGCACGTCTGGCCGGTGTTCATCATTTTTCCCCAAATAATCCGCTTGGCCGCCATAGCGATGTTCGCTGTCTTGTCTACAATGGCGGGGCTTTTGCCTCCGAGCTCAAGCGTGACGGGAACGAGATTTTTGGAGGCAGCCTCCATGACAATTTTACCGACAGGTACACTGCCTGTAAAAAAAATATAGTCAAAAGGAGCGTGAATCAGCGCCGAGGTTGTCTCCTTCTCGCCTTCAATCACACGGATGTAGGTCTCGTCGAAGGTTTCCTGAATCAGCTTCTTAACAGCAGCAGCAACGGTAGGTGTATTCTCGGAAGGCTTCAGAACAACGCTATTTCCAGCCGCAATCGCGCCGATAAGCGGTTCAATCAGCAATTGAAACGGATAATTGAACGGTCCAACAATCAGCACGGTGCCATAGGGCTCCTTATAAATGTAGCTTTTCGATGAAACATGATAGAACGGTGTTTTTACCTTTTTCGGTTCCGCCCATCGCTTCAAGTGTTTTCTCATGTATCGGATACTGTCCAGCGTATAACCAATCTCGGTCGCGTAGGCTTCAAATTCGTTCTTACGCAGATCCTGATATAGTGCAGACAAAAGACTTTGCTCATTTCGTTTGATCGCATCCGCCAGCTTCTTAAGCTGCTCCAGACGGAAATCCACACTTTGCGTATAACCGCTGTGGAATTTCTTGCGGTGCTCCTGCAGGAGCTGATCGACCTGCTCCGATGTCAAATGATTCATATATATCCCCCCCTAAAATGAGATCAGCCTAGAGACAATCCCGCTCCAGCGCGACCAACAGTTTTTTTAACAATTGTATGGATTCCTGCATGGACAAATAATAGTAACGCTGAGTGCCGGACTGTTCGACTTTGACGACTCCCGCATTTTTGAGCAGCTTCAGATGATGTGAGACGGCTGGACGTGACAATGACAACCCATCCGTGATTTCATTTACCGTCATCTTACCGTTCTCCGAAAGCAACAGCAGAATATCCTGACGGTGCACTTCGCTTAAGGTTTGAAGAATCGGGAGGCTTTCCCGAAAAATCTCCAGTGCCTGCTTGCCCATTCTGGTAACCACCTTCTCCGTGAGATTAAATGTTTAAACATTTAAACCAATACTCTTATATGTATACTACATAACTTTTAACGGACAATCAAGTACTGGGAGCTGAGCAAGTATCTATATATTTCATAAGTTCTGCTATTACTTTAAACTGTGCCGCGAGTTTATTGTTTAATCTTTCAAGTGCAAACTGGAACAAGCCCCTCCTCAACCATTCTTCGAGGAGGGGCTTGAAATCATTCCGGTTGCAGCATCCCGCTCCCGCCCAGACCATAGAAAAACAACTTCAGCCATTGATCCATATTTATTGTTGTTCCTTCTTCGCTCGCTGCCGCCCAATGCCGGCCCAGCTCATTCTTGTACATCGTGAAGTACATGATCATCATCTCATCTGTTTGCTCCGGCTGAATATAACCCTCTTGCTTTCCAAGCGCGACAAATTTCATGAAGAAATGCATGACCTTTCCCTCACTGTACTGCTCCATCATTCGCTCCAATCCAACCTGCTCTGAGGACGGAGCCTTCAGAAACTCATCCGATATCATTTTTAAGTTTTTGACCTCCAGCAGCATAATCTCCTTGGTCTTCTCAGGAAATGAGAGGCCGGAATCCAAAATATGCTCATACTGCCCGAGCTGCTTGTCCATCCAATCCATTAGCATATCGGCATAAAGCTGTTCTTTGGTTCCAAAATAATTATAAATGGTAGCCGGAGAAACCCTCGCCTCTTGCGCGATCTCGTTGACGCTGACCTTCTGAAAGCCGTATTTGGAAAATAATTTGAATGCGACGCTGAATATTTGCTCCATCTTCTTCTGTTTCCGTCGTTCGAAGCCGTTCATCTTCTCCACCTCATAGGTAGTGTAACTTAAGTTTTAGAGTGATTCAACAAACCCAGTATAAATCTTTATTGAAATTTGGATTTCACGAACTTATAATAGTTTTATATCAAATAACTACATTAAGTACAAAACTATTAATCAATGATGGGAGCGTAATGAAATGAAACCTGTTAGGATACCTTCGTTTTTGCATGATATTTTTGGTGAAAAGCAGTCTATTGCAACTATTGCAGCTATACTGCTATTCGGCGCATCGCTGACTGCCGTATTATATTTGGTATTCCCTGAGATGACCGCCAATTTGCCAGTGTGGCGCACCATTTTGGCATTGGTCCTGCTGTTCGACATATTCTCCGGCTGCATTGCCAACTTTACGGCTTCAACCAGCAATTTCTATGCGGTGCGGAGAACAAATCGTATCGTATTCATCGCGATTCATTTTCATATCGTGCTTGTAGCCATTTTGTTGAATACGAATATTTGGCATTCAATAGCGGTGTGGGCATATACCATCGCGGGAGCATTTATCGTGAATGCTGTTATCGGGAGACCTTCGCAAGTATTTGTTGCTGGTCTGCTCTTGTCCTTAGGTATGGGCTGCTTGCCTATGCTGCCAGATATCCAGCCCTATATGCTGACCGCCTGCTTATTATTTATGCTGAAAGTATTATTTAGCTTCGCAGTTGATCATTATCGCACAGCTATCCGCAACGCCGGTGAACAATCATGAGCCCCTCGTATCGGATATCCAAACTGACAAAGCCAGACAGACCTTTATTCACAGCTCTCATGAGCAGCGCATTTGCCCGAGATCCCTTATTCCTGCATTTATTTGGCGATTCAGAGCTCGACAGCGAAGCAAGAAGCCGCATGACCGCATTTTCTAACTTTATGTTTGACAAAAGCTTCTTACTCCATGAAGAGGTTTGGGGTTATTTTGAAGATGAACGGTTGCTTGGCGCTTATGTCGTTGAGAGGCCGCACGCAGGTTTACTTCAGACGATGAAAGGAGTGCTGCTGCTGGGGAGGTTGATTCCTTTGTTATTTCAGGTTTCCGGAAAAACCTTGCATCTTCTAAATTCCTATATGAGAGTCACAAGATCCGCCGCTCCTCCATTTCCGCATCATTATCTCATCATGTTTGGAGTACTGCCGGAAGAGCAGGGCAAGGGAATCGGAAGAGCGCTGCTGGATCACCTTTTGGAGACGGTAAATACGGACACACAATCACAGGGACTGGCCCTGGATACGGAAAATAAAAGAAATATAGAGCTGTATCGAAATTTCGGATTTACTTTAAGCAAAGACACCCAAGTCGGCCAGCTCCCTGTGTATTGTATGTTGTATCGAAAATAGTACGGTTTCCGTGCGCTGACTGAACAGTAATATTTAAGGCCATCCTTTGCGGGATGGCCATTTTTATGATCTACGTATCAATTGTTCCCATCAGCACTATTTTCCAAATTTACAGTGATGCCGTTATTCTCTAGTACCTCGACAATCTGCTTTGCCTGCTCGTTCAGCGGGTTGTTTGCCAACGACACTTCTTTTAGATTCGGTATCGTCGTGAGCACTTCAATATCCCGGATGAGGTTATCGTCCAAATAAAGATTTTCCAAGGTTGGATGATTTTTTAACGGCGTCAAATCCTGAATTTTATTTCCGCTCAGCAAGAGCCATTTTAACTTTAATTTCTGAACGGGACGGAGATCTGCCACCTGATTGTTGCTGGCAAGAAGATCGGTCAGCTTATGTAAATTTTCCAGCGGCGCTAGGCTTGTTATCTTGTTACTATCAACAACCAGATTTTTCAAATTGCTTAACCCGGAAAGGGGGGTAAGGTCTGTAATCTGATTCCCGTCAACAGCTAAAAACGTCAGTTTTTTCAGCTTGCCGAGCGGTGTAATATTCTTTATATTTTGACCGGGCAGAAATAAGCTCTGCATGTTAACGGCAAATTCAAGTCCTTGCAAGCTTCTAATCTTATTCTTTGATTCCATAGGATATAATGATTCCAGCTTCTTCAAATCCCCCGTCTTCACCTCTTTATTAGCCGGCAGCTTTAATTCCGCTCGAATGGCTTTCGCCAGAACCGGGTCTGTAATGACAGATGCAGCCCAAGCGGATGTTGCCGGCAAGAGCAGGAGAACCAAACAAAACACGATGATATTTTTTACTAATTTACTGGACATATACTCTCTCCTTATAAGGAACTCGAATTGGTGTCATCCTTACTTGTATCGGATTTTTTTCCAAAACTGTTCACTTTCACAATTTTGTTGACATTTTGTGGTGGATGCTGTATAAATTCAACGCCAATACGATAGTCAGAGAAGGAGGATCTGCATGCACAAAGTGATCAAAATCAGATTTACGCTCTTGAACGGTGAAACGCCCGAAACAAAATGTTACGGGTACATGGAGTTGAATGAAGGTGGCAATATGATCGCGCTCTACAATAAGTATGGCGAGGAAATAAACATGTATGGCGGACATGAATTTATCAAGGTACGGATGCTTGGCAAATTTGATAATGAGGACCGTGATAATTTTTATTCCTTGCTGGAAACTGATGGTGTAGGATAATCTGCACTTCAGGCTGACGATTCCGGTGCCAGGGCACTGCGAAAAGTCGGCCTTTTCGGATGCATTTACCTTGTTGAGTTGACCGGCACGTTATATTAATCCCCAAATCCCATCTTGTCAAGAGATAATGGGCGAATGAGCGACATAATGGGGGAGCCCCCCTTAGACTTTCGAAATATGAATGAATTTCCGAATAAGAAGCGCAATTCCGCTTTTTCCAATTCAGCCGGGTTCACGTAAAATGTTCTTCAGGCTGATAATGACGGAACGCAATGAATATTCGGGAGGTAGAAGATGAACACTCAGGTTCAAGCTGCAATTGGAATAAAAAGAGGGGCGATGTTAACCGCGCTACTCGTCGGTGCATTTGTTGCGTTTCTTAATGAAAATCTGCTTACCAATGCGCTCCCCGGATTAATGAGGGAATTCAATGTTACTGCTACGACCATACAGTGGCTATCGACGGGGTATATGCTCGTGATCGGCGTACTGGTGCCAGTAACCGCATTGCTGCAGCAATGGTTCACGACCCGCCAGATGTTTATGTCTGCGATGGTTTTATTTTTGGCGGGTACCTGCTTGTGTGCAGTATCCCCGGGATTCGCAGTCTTGCTGATAGGCAGGGTTGTTCAGGCCTCTGGGACAGGATTATTGATCCCATTGATGATGAGCACGATTCTCGCCCTCTATCCTCCAGAACGCCGGGGTGCCGCCATGGGTCTCATGGGGCTGGTCATCATGGTCGCGCCTGTTATCGGGCCAGCTCTGTCGGGTCTGATCATCGATACCTTTCACTGGCGGTGGCTGTTCTATATGGTGATTCCTGTTGCACTTTTTGCGATTGTTTATGCATTCATGTACTTGAAGAATGTGACTGAACTGACTAAGCCAAGAGTCGATTTTGCATCCATTGTGATGTCAACCGCCGGTTTCGGCGGCCTCACTTACGGCTTCAGCCAAACCAATACCTGGACCCAGCCTGAGGGTTACGTGTCGATTGCCATAGGTATCCTCTTCTTGTTATTGCTTGTATGGCGGCAGCTCACCATCAAAGAGCCCTTGATCGATCTGTCCGTATTCCGGCATCCCACTTTTTCTCTGGTTGCGGTATTGATTATAATCCTAATGATGGTTCTATTCGCCACAACGACATTGCTGCCGATCTATATGCAGGATGTAATGCAATTGACAGCATTCGCGACAGGCTTGCTTCTGATGCCAGGTTGCATTTTGAA
Organism: Paenibacillus sp. BAC0078; assembly: GCF_054483875.1. Taxonomy (NCBI): domain Bacteria; kingdom Bacillati; phylum Bacillota; class Bacilli; order Caryophanales; family Paenibacillaceae; genus Paenibacillus; species Paenibacillus sp. BAC0078. Next base: position 102,104 of record NZ_JBTLRW010000007.1, on the reverse strand, counting down.
CGGGATAATGATGCCGGTGTCAGGGAAATTATTCGATAAATTCGGGCCGAGATTCGTAATTGTGCCCGGGCTGTTATTGATTACCATAGCATTGTGGCTGTTTACCGGCATCGACAGTGATACTACGCGAGGTTCCGTTCTGTTCAACCATATCCTCTTATTCTTAGGCATGTCGTTCGTCGTCATGCCGGCTCAGACAGCAGGATTGAATCAACTTCCACGTCACCTGGTCCCTCATGGCACAGCCATATACAATACGCTCCAGCAGATCGCGGGGGGAATTGGTATCGCATTGTTCGTCGGCGTCATGTCCTCTCGCGCCAATCGTTATCTTCAACATTCGCCCGATCCCACTGGGATGCATGAGAAGACACAAAGCATGGTTGCCGGTCTACAGACGGTTTTTTGGATTGAATGTATTCTCGCAATACTTTTATTGGTGCTGGGCTGGTTTATAAAAAAAAGACCTGATTCATTACCAGGTACGAATTGAATCATACGTTCAAAACCGCGCAAGAAGATAAGGCCGTCTCATAAGGTGCGGCCTTTGGTTTCGTTGTACTCTCACTTAAGTATTGCCATAATAATTCCAGCCTCCAAATTTCCTTTGATCAAGTCCCACTCCAGCGGCAAGTTTAAAGGCCATCCGTATGTGGGATGGCCCTTTCTTTGATATCACTTTCAAATGTCGCAATCCGATTTTACAAAACATTATTTGGTCAAATCTCGTTTCTCATACTCAAAGGGTTCTTCACACGAGTAGATATCATGGAAAAATCCCATATACGGGATATCGTCTTCCAGACATTTAATGCGATATGACAACTCCTCATCACACTCCAGCTCCTCGCCGTTGTGCTGCATAACCTCGAATGCATCCACAATACCTTCTATGAGGTTTAGTTGAATAAATAGTGGTAATTTATCCAATATTGAATCTTCGATCCGAGTCTCGGATCTGTACCCCTCGAGGGCTTTTTCATAATAATCATCCATGAACTTCTTGCGTTTGCCCGCGTCTGGTTCAAATTGTATCCAGCCCATTCCGTTAGTCCAGAGACTCGCCAGGTCAAACATATACCAACAGAAACATGAATTATCAAAGTCGTATACAGTGATTTGCCCGCTGTTAAAATCAATCGAATAATTCCCATCGTTATAATCAAAATGGACCATACCGAAAGACTCTTGGTTCCTGTCCAGTTCTGTTACTGTATTAAGGAGCTCTACCATCTTCTCCTTAAGCAGAAAAAAGGAACCGGGGATCAGTGTATCAATATATTCGGCATTGTATTTGTCAAAAAAACTATACCGGGGATGGACAGGAGTGTACCCTTTCGATATCTGGTGTAGCTTCCCCAGAACTTTACCGCAATTATAATAATATTCGGTAATTGGAGCCCCTTCCCGGTACTGATAATTATTTTCTACAAGCATTCTTCCCTTGGCCTTTTTAAATAAGCAGATAAAAAAGGTGTGATTATTATGAGTGACCTCTTCCAGTAGATTGCCCTTCCTGGAGCTCACTACATCCGAGACAGCTCCTCCATGCTCGAATAAATACCTGACATACTCAAGTTCCCCCAGAAAATCTTCCCGGCTTCTGTCATTTAAGAAAGCGATTCTTAGTATTGTTGCTTCGGCGCCCGCTTTCTCACAGGTATAAACCACATTACGCCCTCCGTCATGCGCCTTAACCGGTTTGATTTCATAGCCCTCTAATCCGTACAACGCTGATATTAATGGAAGTAAATGGGCGTCACCGATTTTAACAACCTCGTTATGATTTATAATATCTCCTCCAATAAACTAAAAAATGGATGCACTATATTATATCTAAAAATTCCTTTTAAACTCCAGGGAGACTTTCTGTATAATAAAACTTTCCTTTAGAGCCTAGGACACGAATATACATAATCTATGTGTCCACCAACACCATCTGCGATGTTTTGATTCTTCCTTTTTTGATATATTGTGAACCCAACACTCTCATACATTCTTTGAGCAGGGATTAGGTCACCATTCGTGGTTACAATGATTTTGTCCACCTCATTCCGGGTGATTCTATTGACCGCTTCTTGAAGCTGTATTTTGCCATACCCATTGCTTTTGTGTTTTGAGGCAATGCAGTTATGGCCAATTTCCGCATACTCAGGCATGTTTCTCGGGTCCCAAGAAACAAATCCGATGACTTCATCGTTTAATGTTGTGATAAACCCATATTTATCTGCAATTTGCAAATTGTCAAAGAAAAACTTATCAAAATCTTGCCAATCAGAATTACAACTTTGTTTATATCTGCAATCAAATGAATACGCATCTGTCAATAATTCAAAGAGTATTCCTCGATTAAAGTCGCTCACTTTTTTGAATTCAATACTCATGTTTTAATCCCCCCCCATTTCATTAAGGTTTATATTCCCCATCAAAATTAAAAAAATAATTGTTGTCTATACGGATATATCCGAAAATGCAATGGCCTCTTTCCCTATATAAAACGCCGGAGCAATTTTTATTGTCTTTGTTACCTTCTGCGACCATAATTTTGTTGTCATCACAACCTATAACAATTCCGATATGATCATGAGGGTGATCGCTTAAAAGCTTCTCGTAAATAACAATATCCCCACGTTCCGGATTAAATCCATCTTGTCTATCGCGATAGAAAAACCCCGTTTCAGGCAGTTGGGCCCAATCCAACCATGCGCCAACTCCAGCTAATCGATACGTGCGATTCGGATATCGAATTGGCAGTAGTATTCCCACCTCCATACAGCAGTAGTAGACGAATGCAGCGCACCAATTGCCTTCTAGCACTTTATAGATATCAGTGTCCGGCCAATACTTGCAGATTTTCCGGTAGCGCTCATCTTCCGGGATGCCAACAATATTTTGCCCTGCAAAAATTTCTGAAAATCCTGCCAGCTTAAGGCGTCTGTCTTCAGCATTAATCTCTATCATTTCCGTATCAACGTTAGATTCCGCCCCTGCGTACTCCTCAGGGATCCCCAATTCATTAAACACATTTTGTAGTCTATTTATAACCGCCTTGGATGAATAGTTACCTGTATTCTGAAAGTACATCTGCAATAAAATAGCATCTTTAATAATTTCCTCGTATGGGCCCTGCGTTCGATTTATATTTTCTTGATAAAAGATCGATCGAAGAATGACATGCTGCTCTTCGTCAGAAAAGAGTTGTGTGCTGCGCAGAATAGGTCTTACCGCATCTGCACTGTTTGGACCAGGGAAGTCTTTAATTCCGGTTCTATAGAAATAATAACCTTGAAGCAACCCGGCGATCCCGGCAATTTCCGGATCTTGCCCTCTTCTCATAGCAAGCATCGAAGCGAAATTTGATACCCCGTAAAGATGTACCCCAGTTTTCTTTTTATAGCCGGTCTCCCCTGTATTTAAAAGCATTTCTTGAACAAGACCACGAACATTTTCAATCCGCTTAACCTTCTTCTCCAAAATCAAAATCTCGCCCCCTGCCTTTCAACCATGCTTATTCAAGAATGATAATCAAAAAACTATAATAAGGCTCACCGCCGAATCACCAACAAATGAAGACTTCAGACGTGCAATTAATGAAGTCCTTGTAAGCTTTACTCGACTGGTTCAATGGTTCTGGCTGAGGCATTGGAACTTTCAAATCGTCCTGAAGGATTCGACGCCGTTGTTCAAATGGTTATGTCTGGAGAGTTAGCAGAGCCTTCAAAGATCGTTTCAGCTTGTGAAAACTTCTGGAGTGGTCTAGTAAATTGGGCAGCCGAGCACGATTACACGATCAGTACAAAAAGAATCCCTTTTTGATCCGTAAATGTGACACCTTCAATAATATATCATGATTTTGCTAGGTCAAAGACCTCTTTCGCGCGGGGTCTTTGACCTAGCACGTCTGTTCGCGCCGGACTCTCCCTTTTGCGCCAGACGGTAGGCCGCGCAGGCATAGGCGACCAGCACGCTGGCGGTAAATTCGGGATTGCTGCCCAGCTTCAGAATTATGTGAATGAGCTCAATGCAGCCGTGGCTGAGAATCGAAAGGCACATGAAAAAAAGCCTTAAAACCTAGAGAGGAAATGAACGAAGACAAAGAAATAGAAGTGAGTAAGACGGATCCCGACAGCGGTTATATGATTCGTGACGGCGAACCCGAAGGCTTCTTTTACCTGGGCCACCGTACTGTGGATGCCAAATACAATCTCATTACCGATGTGCATGCTACACCCGGAATGACTCCGTGCCGTATTTGTCGCATTTAGATCGCCAGCAAGAACGTTTTGACTTTAGAGTGGAAGCCGTTACGCTCGACTCCGGTTATTTCTCCTCTGCCGATACCATCACCAATGAGTGGAGAAGCTTCAGCCATATGGGGACCAAGGATATTTGAGTATTCCTTGGTCCAAAAGATAAGATAAAGCGTAGAACCCCCTAACCTAGAAAGGGGTTCTTGTGTATGGGCGTGTTATCGTCTTGGTTGAAAATGGACAGCATGTTCCTTAAGAAAAGCTTCTAGCGTCCGCGGCGCTCGACCTAATATACGTTCAACGGTATCTGTCGGCTGCTCTCTGATCACGGTCGACATCGTTTGAATTTCCACGACATGGTCCGCAAGCCAAGATGGCATATGCCCGTGTTCGATTAAATCAGAGCGCAGTTGTTCGGGCGGTAAATGGATGAATTGAATCGGGCGCCCGAGCAGAGACGATAATTGTTCGGCAATCTCAGGATAGGTGAACGTCCGAGCGCCGGTCAATGTATAGATACGGCCGGCCATTTCGGGATTCGTCAGTGCTGCGGACGCGACATCGGCGATATCGCGGCAGTCGATGAAGTTGCAGGGTGCGTCGCCTATGCAGCCGAAGAACAGATCTTGGGCAGAAATCGTTGGTGTTAGCCGCAGCAGATTCTGCATGAATGCATAAGGCCGCAGGACGGTATAGGCCATACCGGACTCCGCTAGCGCAAGCTCGATTTCGCCATGCCAACTGGCAACTGCGACAGGCGAGCGAGGGTCATAGATGGGACTTGAGATTTTGACGATATGCTCGATGCCTGCTTGAACGGCGGTTCGGATGATAGAAGTCTCGAGAGCAACTTGGTTCGGGCTATTGGACAACGCGAGGAATAGCTGCTTGGCACCCTGCAAGGCGCTAAGCATAGATGCCGAGTCGTTCGCATCTGCAGTGCGGATCTCGATGCTGGTCAAATCGAGGTCCGAGAGTCGTCCCCGAAGCTTGCCGGGCTCCCGGCTTAATGCCCGGACGGGCAGTCCAAGGGCTGAAAGCCGTCTTACAAGTGCGTTCCCAATCGTTCCTGTTGCTCCTAAAATTGCGATCATATGATATTCGCTCCTTTTCAATATGTGAATGAATTATTTCATTTCGAGAGGGTACCTCGCCATCGCCACGACATCGTCGTACAAGCGATCGCGCTGGATATTGGGAAATCAAACCCGATGTGGCCGAGCCAGAGGTAGGGGCTGTTCGGTAGAAAGGAGGGCAGCAAGGTTGTAATTCCCCAAGCCGCCAGCAGTCCGAACAGAGCGCCGCCGAGAGCAAACGCCAAGGTAACGAGCAGGCGCGGTGCACGCACGAACCATTGATTACGGGGACGGCGGGTGCGAAGCCAGAGACCCATGCAGAATGCAATTAGCAACGATGATCCTCCAATTGTTGTGAGTGCCCGGATCTGCAGCACTTTATCAGCGGTGATGATCCCTCCAATCCCAGCCATGATGGCAGGGGCGAGATACGCAGGAATCAATTCGCGCCATAGGACGAAGGATTGCTTCCTCGACCTACTGGACTGAGCACCATAAATTTCCCCTGACGGGGTAGGGGTATTCCTGTTGTACATACGCAACACCTTTCTTTCTCAAGACGCATCGTAGAGATTTATAATTAGCCACCTAACTATCAGGCAAAAAACGGCCCAACAAAAAATGATTAGGGACCTAATTATAAGGTGAAATAAATGGGCTAGCCGCACTAGCCCGTTCTCCTTTTCTGCGATGCGCGTTTATGGTTTGGATTTTGTTGATGCCAAGGATTCGTCTGTTAGCGCCGAGATGCCTTGGGTTACACGTCCCAACAAATCGAGGAACAAGGTACGCTCCTCAATGCTCAGCGAGCCGACCATCGCTTCTAGTCTGGCATAATGTTCCGAAGCCATGTCGCGCAGCTTCTTCGCACCGAGCTCTGTTAAGAGGACGGACTTCTGACGGCCATCAAGGGAGCTGGGTCGTCGAGATACAAGCCTATCTCGCTCTAGTATGTCAATTAATCCTGTGACAGTGGCGCGTGTTACGCCGAGATTCTCCGCAAGCTGCGAAGGCAGCTCTTCACCTTCATTATCTTCGAGGTCTGCTAGCAGCCGATATCGTCCTGTCGATAATCCGAATCGGGCGAAGTGGATGTCTGCGGCATGTCCTAGCTTGGCACCTGCGGTCATCAATCTTGCGGCAACGAGCACAGCTTGCGCGTCAACGTCGAGTCCGTAACGGTCAACCTGACGCTTCGTCTGTGCAAGGGTAGGGATAAGTTGCATGTCAGCTGATTCATGAAATGGATTGGCCATGAATATAGTATGGTGCCTAACTATATATTTGTCAACTCTATTTCTTTTACGAAAGTGCGGTGAATGAATTGTCTGAGAAGTATCCAGAACCGTGTCGGGCCAAAATTCGTGCATGGGTTAAAGAAGGACGGGCTACCGCAGGTCCTATTCGCCGTGATCGTGGCGTTTTGAACTCGCCGCTACTTATGCTACGGCTCCCCGCGATTGTGGAGCATCCTTATCTTTTTTACAAAAAGATCCACCATTGCCGGTCAAAACCGGGAATAAAAATCTCTTCGCAACCCTGAATCCCATTCAACCAGCGTCTGGTCAGGGGGATGATATTCTCAAACAAATCTGCCGGGTAGCCCCAGTCAAGGTCCAATTGGAACATATAATGATTCATTGCGATAATGCCATCTGTCCGCAGAGATTTCAATAAAGTGTGGATCAAGGTGATAAAAGGCTGCATGGTATGAACTTCGAGTGTACCTGAGGCAACCTCCTGCTGGAGAAGTTTGATCATGGCCGGCAAAGTTTCCATCCAATCCGTATGAATGGTGTCGATTCCAGCCTGTCCGCACAAAATCGCCTGGATGATATCATTGACCGCATGCTGAAAAACGATAATATCCACTGACCCGGAAGGCAGATGTTTGTCGAGATAAGCCGCATCTTCCTCTATGATTTTCATATGCAGGGGAAGGCCCAGCGTTTTCTGCTGCAAACTGGTGGTGAGGCTTTTATTCATATTGGCCGTTATGTATGTACTGTTCGGATGGGTTCGTGCCATGACCTGGGGAACCATATCTGCATCGCCTGAAGCCACCTCCAATAATGTCAGGTCATCTCCTAACTGCAGCGCTTCAAAAACCTCTGCCCAACGCGCTCTGAAGTAGACTTCATTTACAACGGTAAAGTGGGCAATCGGACTTTCCAGCAACAGCTTAAGCTGGTGTTCAACCTCGTTTTGAGGGAGGGAGCGATATTGCTTCAGTTCTTGCTCGCTCAAAAAACGTTGTGCTCGCTCATTTATTAATGAGTAGCATTTGTTTACGTCGTCTAATGGAATCATACTAAGCTTCCCCTCCTGGCTATTTCCGGGGTAGTCCTAATTAAGCAAAAGAGAACAACTCACAGTAAACCTGATGTCCTCGCTCATACAATCACAAAAAGAAGAAGCTCAAGCTACAGCTAGCTTAAGCTTCTTCTTTTTTTAACTCATGCACGTCCTGCTGATTCTGCGATTTTTCCTGCACGGACTTCTTTCCTCCACTAGGATCTCCACTAATGCTACAGCAGTTCCTTGCGAAGCTGCTCCGGTGATTTCGGCGAGAGCAGGCCGAACGGGATATCGAAGACGGTGTGCGCGCCGGACTCTCCCTTTTGCGCCAGACGGTAGGCCGCGCGGGCATAGGCGACCAGCACGCTGGCGGTAAATTCAGGATTGCTGTCCAGCTTCAGACTGAACTCGACGATCTGCGTATTCCCCGCCCCAGTCCGCCCGCTTCGGATAACATGGCCGCCATGCGGCATTGCGCCATGCTCTGCAGCCAGCGTCTCTTCGCTCACGAAATGAACCACAGTCTCGTAATCGGCGAAATAATTCGGCATGCTGCGGATCGTCTCCGCAATCGCCTCGCGGTCTGCGCCTTCCTCAGCCACTACATAACACTCGCGCAGATGCTTGTCGCGGGTAGCCAGCACCGGGTTCTCCCCGCTGCGTACACGCGCCACCGCTTCTTCACGCGGAATGGTGTACTGGATGCCGTTCTTGACGCCGGGAACACGGCGGATGGCGTCGGAATGGCCCTGGCTCACGCCTTTGCCCCAGAAGGTGAACTCACTGCCTTCCGGCAGCACAGCCTCTGCCAGCAGACGGTTCAGCGAGAACAGTCCCGGGTCCCAGCCGGTAGAAATGACGCTGACAGTTCCAGCCGTGCGGGAGTTGGCATCCACTTCCGCATAATACTCCGGAATTCGCGCATGGGTATCGAAGCTGTCGACCGTATGGAACAGCTTCGCCAGAGCCGGGCCTTGTTCCGGCAGATCGGTTGCGGAGCCGCCGCATAGGATCAGCACATCAATTTTTCCCCGATAAGCCTCAATATCGTTAATGGACACCATCTGTGTGCCCGTCTCTAACGTGTGGGGATCGCGGCGCGTAAAAATCGCTTCCAGCCGAAGATCAGGATTTTGCCGGATTGCCGCCTCGACGCCACGTCCGAGATTGCCGTAGCCGACGATGCCGATGGAAATAGGTTGGGTCATGGTTATTGTGTCCTCCAATTCATAATATGCCGGATCAGATCCAGCCGCGGGCGCTCATCGCTTCGCTGATCCGTTTAATGGAGATCATGAAAGCGGCGGTGCGCAGATTGGTGCCGTGCTCACGGGATAAGGCGCGGACCGCATCATAGGAAGCGTACATCCGCTGTGACAGACGCTCCAGCACCTCTTCTTCCGTCCAGTAGAAGTTGGCCAGATTTTGCACCCATTCGAAATACGAAACGGTGACGCCGCCGGCATTGGCCAGAATATCGGGAATGACGAGCACGCCATTTTCCTGCAAAATTTTGTCCGCCTCCGGAGTGGTCGGGCCGTTGGCCGCTTCGGCGATGATACGGGCCCGGACGTTAACCGCATTGGCGGCGGTAATCACATTCTCGAGTGCCGCGGGGACAAGGATATCGACATCCAGCTCCAGCAACTCTTCGTTCGTAATCACGCAAGACTCGCCGTAGTCGGCCAGCTTGGCATGATCTTTGAGCGCAAAAACTCTAGGCAAGTCAAGACCTTCCGCCTGATACAATCCGCCCCTCGAATCGCTGACCGCAACAACCTTACAGCCTTGTTCGGCCAGCAGTCTGGCCGCAATGCGTCCGGCGTTGCCGAAGCCCTGTACCGCAACCGTTGCACCTTCCGGAGATACGTCCAGCTCCTTGAGCGCAGCAAGCACTGTGTACACGCAGCCTTGCGCCGTCGCTTCATTCCGGCCTTTGGAGCCGCCGAGGATGAGCGGTTTGCCTGTGATCACGCCCGGCGTGTTGACGCCCTTCAGACGGCTGTATGTATCCATCATCCAGCCCATAATCTCCGGTGTCGTGTAGACATCCGGTGCTGGAATATCTTTATCGGGACCGATGAAATCAGCGATAGCCTCCATAAAACCTCGGCTGACGCGTTCCAGCTCGCCTTTGCTCAGCTTGTGCGGGTCACAGATAACCCCGCCCTTGCCGCCGCCGTAAGGCAGACCCACAACGCCGCATTTGAAGGACATCCACATCGACAATGCTTTGACCTCGTCCAGCGTAACGTCGGGATGGAAACGAATGCCCCCTTTTCCCGGACCAACCGCATCGTTATGCTGGGAACGGTAACCTTCGAAGACGGTCACGCTGCCGTCGTCCATCTTGACGGGAAAGTTGACGGTCAGCACACGTTTCGGTTTTTTCAGAATATCGGTAACATGCTGCGGAAGCTGCAAATAGGCAGCCGCTTCATCAATCTGTTTTTGCACAATTTCAAAGGGGTTTAAGGTCTCTTGTGCCGGTGCTACATTCTCTGTAATACTCATGTACTTCAGCCCTTTCTCCATCTGATTTTGCGATTCACCGCATTAAAGAAGGTTAAGATACATCTTACATCATACGTTAGTTTTGTAAAAGACTTTTTACGGAAAATCAATGATATTTTTTCATCAGATACGAAAATGTGCCAATTATTCGCTTACATTTATGCTTATAGATTCGATTCAGGCGGTTGATTTTATGCGTTTTGAGCAGAATTCTTCTGCCGAACCGGCGAAGGGGCTTTTGCTGTGAATCCGCAAAAGCCCCCTTCGAGGTACATAACATCCCTCAACGCTAAAGATATTCTTTGCTCAGATTTATATCGCTTTTGTCTTCCGGCAGCCGCTAAATCAGGCGGTTCACCGCATTATTCGGCACGGCAAAGACGACTATCGTCCCTTGACCCGGATCACTCTGAATGTGTAGCCCCTTCCCATATAATTGTTTCAACCGTTGATTAATATTGAACAAACCGACTCCCTGCCTTTGGTTCGAACGTTTGTCGAATATATGCTGCAGCGTTTTTGTATCCATCCCCACGCCGTTATCGGCAACGGTTACTTCTGTACGATCCTCATATTCGGCGATATTAATATGAATCATTCCGCCAGACGAACGACTCATGATGCCGTGCCGCACTGCGTTTTCGACAAGCGGTTGAATGGAAAGCGGGGGAAGCCTTAGCTCCATGTCCGCTTCGACTTCCCAAACCGTATTCAGCCTGCCTTCGAAACGTTCATTCTCGATATATAAATAAGAACGTACGAGATCAAGCTCCTGTTCAAGCGGAACAAGCGGCCCGGAATTTTGAAAGTTGAAACTGGCCCGTAGATAATTGCCGAACTCGTCGAGCAGTAGGCGCATTCTATTCAGATTGACGTCGCTAAGCGCAGCTATCGCATTGAGGGCGTTGAACAAAAAGTGCGGTTGTATTTGCGCCTGCAGCCATGCTGCTTCCATACGCAGGCGTTCGCGCACGGAACGGTTCAGATCCGTTAATGCCCGCACCCGAACCTTTAACTCCATCGCATCCGCAGGCTTCACAATGTAATCGTTAGCCCCAGCCAAAAAACCGGCGGTGATATCCTCAGGCTTGTTGCGCGCGGTCAGAAGCAGAATGGGCAGTTCAGAACTCGAATAGCGCTCACGTATAGCTCTCGTTAACTCATACCCCGACATATGAGGCATCATAACGTCAGTAATAACAAGATCCCATACTCTCGTGTTCAGATGAGACAAGGCATCAGTGCCGCTCGTAACCGTAATGATGTCGAAAGCTTCCCCACCTAGAATGTTCTCCAGTATTCTCAAGTTAAGCGGATCATCGTCCACAGCCAATACCGAAGGACGCACCGATCTCTCCGGAGCGGCAGAATCGTCATCCGTACCGTAACGGATGTTCGAGTCGGCAGCGGCGGCGGTTTCTGCATAGACAGGCGGCAGACCTGCTGCAAAATCTGCTTCCCGTTGAACGGGCGAATCGGACAGCGCCAAAGCAAAGGAGAATGCCGAACCTTGGCCAGAGGCAGATGTCACTTCCAACGTTTCGCCGTGCAGCTCCACTAACTGCTTGCAAATGCTGAGGCCCAGTCCGATACCACCCCCGGGCGCCGCCGTTATGCCGGAGTCGCCTTGCTCGTAAGGGTTAAAGATTCGTTGCAGCGTTTCCTCATCCATGCCGACGCCCGTATCCGTAACGCTAATGTACGCCTTCCCGTCTTGTGCGGCCACCCGGATGGCGACAGTTCCTTCGTTGGTAAATTTGATTGCATTGTGAACGAGATTAAACAAAATTTGAATGAGCCGGTTCTCGTCGGCCATCACAGGAGGAAACTCGTTCGGAATCTCATTGACCAGCCGGATCGGTTTACTAACGGTCATGAAGCGGAGCATGTCGAATACGCCGGAAGCGATCGCCTGCACCTGAACGGTCTGCACGTGCAGGCCGATGTTCCCCTCCTTGAGACGAGTCAAATCAAGCAGGTCATTTAACATAAACGACATGCGCCGGCCGACCGTCATCGCCAATTCCAAATTTTGGACACTCTCGCCGCTCAACGAATGTTTTTCGCTGTCAACGACGGTTTGCACCATATTCAGCATCCCGTGCAGGGGATTTCGCAATTCATGGGATGTGTTCGCCAGAAAATCATCCTTCTGCTTGTCTGCTATTCTTAATTGCTCGTTTAGTTTGGCGTTTTCTTGGGAATTGCGGAAGTACTGCTTAAACCAGTAAGCGGAAAAGCTGATGATAGCCACCAGCACGTCAAACGGGAAGTAAATGTTTATTACTTCTAAGTGAGCATTAATCACTCCCCATGCGGAGCTGGATAATATGCTCATGGTGGCAAGCAGCAGGAAGGTTGCACCGGGCTGATTTTTGGCTATAAGCTTGCCAATCAGATAGATAACCCAGGCCATTGGAAACCAATAAAGCAGTCTGAATAATTTAAATTCGATCAGATAGTAAATGAGCGGAGACGGCATGACCAGCACAAATCCTGAATACAAAGCCAGAACAACGGCGTACGCACGGAACAAAACCGTATTTGTCCGGAGCTTGGCAAATATTCCGGTAATCAGCAGGAAGAAAAAGGGGACCAACGTGTACGAGAGCATCTTAATTTTCAGTGCCCATGCATAGTTAATGAAAGGCATACATACCAGCAGCAGGCTGTCGTTATCAGACACAATCGTAAGCCCGGCGGTCATAAGCAGCAGGAAAAAGGCAATCAACCCTTTTTGCCAACTGAACAAGTATAACATCACGGCGTACAAGCCAAGAAACATCAGTACCACGAAGGTCATAATCTGAAAGCCAATGGAGATCCATCGTTCGGTATTGATGGCAGTATCCGACCCGAAGCGGATGGCTTTGACAATGCCGCCATTAAACGGATTATCAAAATTGGCCACGCGTACGAGCAGCTCGATCTCATTCACTCCGTCTGCCTTATAAAGCGGGGTATAAGAAATCCGGCGGGGCTTATACGTATTCGCTTGCTCCGTCGGTTGGCCGACTCGTGCTATCTGACCGTTGAATTCAACAACTGAAGAGGCTTGAATTTCCTGAATCCAGAATTTGAACGACTGTTGCGGTAGAGGATCGACCAGAATGCGCAGACGGTACGTACCGTATCCGAACGACGACTTTGAATCTGCCGGTAAAGCACTTCGCCAATCTCCAGGAACCATGATATTACGCTTGTCCAGCGATTTCCAATCCTTGTTTTTATGCGTGATGAATGCTTCCGGATAAAAATCCCACTCGCCGTTCAGCGTAATAGAACGGGAGCTCGCGAAGTCCCAGCCGCGCAGATCGAGCACGCCTTGAACCGCACGAGGATGTTCAGGCGTAAGGAAAAACCCGGACCAAAGCCATCGGACTCCGAGAAGTATAGAGAGAAACAGGATGAACGTTACAGCATATTTCAGGGTGGTTTTGTTTTTTAAAATATAAGAACTTATATGTTTCACACTATAAATTATCCTTCTATTTCTCGCTGAAACGGATACCGTCTTTTTAAGGACGGTGTAGCCGTTTCCACTTGTCCAAATCATACAGAGCTCACTCCCAACGTTTCGCCGTACAGTTCTGCCAAGTGCTTGAAAATGCTATGGCCCAATCCGGTAGCCTTCATACTTCGACAAGAACAGCGGGAATCCCTTGTTCCCTAAATCGGGTGATTAGGCACATTAGCCAGTGTTGTGAGGGATAAAAAAAAGAGGAGGCAGTTAGCCCCCTCTTAATCATTAATACTAGTCGATCAGCTTCGTAGCTTTCAGTAATCTTTCAACCATAGCCGCTGTTTCCGCGCGCGTCAGCGCCGCTTTCGGGTTCAACTTCTGTCCGCCGGTCCCTTGCAGGATACCAGCCTTAATCAGTTGGGCTGCGGACTCCCGGGCATACCCGGAGATTTGGTCCATATCGCTGTAAGGAGCCAGAATCTGATTGATTTGTAGTGCGCTCAGCGTCTCTTGCGGCTGAACGATATGCAGGGAGCGGGCGATCATAGCGATGCCTTGCTCTCTTGTAATCTGTTCGCTGCCGTGGAAACCACCGTCTTCAAAGCCTTTGATAATACCAAACTCACTGGCAATCGTTACGGCATCGTGGTACCAAATCGACGGTGCTACGTCGCTATACGGCGTGCCGGATACACCTTGGCGCATTAAGCCCAGTCCGCTTGCCACAATCGTGGCAAACTCAGAACGGTCAATACTGCGATTCGGGGAGAAGGTATTGTTGCCGATACCTGCAAGCTGCAGTCTGGCTGCAATGTTGTTGATGCTCGCTTGTGCCCAGTGGCTCTTCACGTCATCGAAATTTTGCGGATTCCAGATGACCGAGTAGCTGCCCTGGCTGCGCAGGTCGTTGATCATTGCAAAGTAACGATTGTTGATTTTCGTTACAACTGTCGGCACATGGAACACGGTACCGTCCGGATTAACAATGACGCCGGTCGTAATTTTGTTCGGATCAATGCCTTCAGGCAATGCGATATAGCGGGGCGCGTAGCCCGTCAGTTGATCCGGCTTAGCAGATTGACCTTTGTAAGTGAAGTTAAGCGATAGATCGACCGGATCGACGAGCAGATCATAGCCGCCTTTGGTCGCCTGAGCTTTTGCTGCGGCTTTTAATGCATCAGACGATTTCTTAATATCAATATCAACTGCAATTTCGCCAAGCGGCGCGCCGTTCCATTGTTTGATGATTGAACCCAGATCCAGTTGTTTGCTTGGAATCGGATAAATAGCAAGCAGGTTCTCGATGTTCAGCGTGGAGCCGGTATCGGACAACTGCTTCAGTGTTGCTGCGGTCAAACCCACAACCTTGACCTCACCGTCGCCAGGCACAAGCACATTCAATTGCTGTCCGTTGCCTTTGGTGAGATGAGCCGATAGTTTATCTTGATCAATCACAACGGTCGTTACGTTGTTTTCCGTTGTGCCAGTAGCGAAACCACTGTTCTCATTGTTTACGGTTGTTTTCACGCCCGATGCCGGAGCAGGAGCTGAAGTAGGTGCTGATGTAGGTGCAGGATTTCCGTTCGTGCCGGAGCCACCGCTAGGGGCGCGCGTCACCGTTACGATGTACGTCTGCGTCGTGCCATCCTGCGCCGTTACGACCACCTTGATCGTATTGGTGCCTACGCTCAGCGGCAGCGAATCGGAAGCGACACCACTTGTCAGGTTAATCGGGCCTTTTACCAATATGCCTTCGCTATTGTACACGCTCGCCGTCACCGTAGAATAAACAGCATCATATACCGTTGCCGTCACTGTAGTGTCGCTCACGCTGTTCGGCACACTTGTCGTGTAATTTGTGGTACCTGCCGCAAATGCCGGATTTAACTTGCCGCCCGACAGCGTCAAATAGCCCGCATTGTTAGCCACTGTACGAATCACTGTTCCTGCGCTGATAGCAGACGCGAGCTGAGTCGCTGTCGCTTTCACACGGGTTACAATCGTATAATCCGTTCCTGGCAGCAGTCCGGCGAACGTCGAACTATCTTGCCAAGTCACGCCGCCGTCTATGCTGTATTCCTGACCAGGGACGGCTTGCAGTGTAATGCTCTTTGTTGTTTTGCTTACTTCTACTGGTGCTGCCGGAGCCGCAGCGCCGTCCGCAGCCGTTACCGCCCCCGTTGCCGCGCTCGTCACGCTCCCTGTCGCATGCGTACCGTCAGCGGTTACCACCACGGTGATATCTGCCCCGAAGTCGTCAGCGGTTAACGTATAGTTTGAACCCGTCGCATTCGTGATGGCGACTCCGTTCCGGTACCATTGGTAAGTCAGCACATTGGCCGACGTGTCAGGCGAATAGGTGATTCCCGATAGGTCCGCAGTCAACGTTTCACCAACTTTGGCAACACCGCTGATTCCCACGCTGCCTCGCAATTCTGAAACCCCAATATCTTTTGTGGCAGTGATATTGTTGCTGATGACACCGGAATTATACTCGACAATAACTCCCGGATCGAAATATCCGCTGCTGCTGCCGTGTGTATTATTTACAGCTAAGTAGCCTATTTTATTACTAGTCGTGTCTAGCAGAAGTGTAAGATGGTCATATGCTCCATTAGGCACAAATTCATTCGATGTATCAAGACCGGTGGGCTGACCGTTTGATACATACCTTGTAGCGCTATAAGTAGAAGTGTCCCAATTAGGTGCTGTAGTTTTAGTAGCGCTTATAAAGGTTAAAAAGCTCCAATTTCCCATAAAGGCACTTTTAAATTCTTTAAACATACTAGCAATCGCAAAAATTTCTTGAGGATTATTTGATTTTGGCTCTACAAGATGTCCACTATTGTTCGTTGCAATCGTCACAGCATCTTTGAAAGTCATGGTAGAAGCCTGTCTCTGCACATATACAAAATGGCGCCCATTGTAGGTACGCACAGATGTTTTACCATCGGTTAATGGTGCCCCTGGCGCTACATTTACTGTTACACTTTGGATTTGCCCCACAGTTTTTGTGAATGTCAAATTTTGAATAACAGCCAGAATATCTTCATAGGTATTACCATTTGAAAAATTGAATACTCGATTTACAGCTGTAGATTGATCAGTCACAATGCCACTGATTTTTATGCCATTAATCAACTCGGTGATACCACTTGGAAGAGCTCCAACAGCAATAGAGCCATTATTTACTGCCACAGTAAAGTATCCGCCTGCTCCATTCACGACACCTGATCTTCCAAATGTAGCATTGGATAGCTGATAGGTTGTTTTCGTTACACTAACAGGAGTACCAAGATCAATTGTAGGTGTTGGAGCAGCTTTCACTTCTAACGGATGAAAAGGCATCATCGTCAATACCATAACAATTGCTAGTAGAACAGATAACATTCTTCGATTTTTAAATTTCATATTTTGTGTATACCTGCTAGCGAAAGCATTCTTTCAGTTAAGCAGGATTCTCCTTTCTTCTTGATAAATTTGTCTATTCCTTCTAACTCAGGCGCTTCTGCTCACGCTGGAGTGAAACAATCGTTCTTGTTCTATTCCGCTTTTATCCTCCCCCCTGTCCCATAGGGACTCCAAGCCCCTTAATCCTATATCTTGATATAATTCACTTTCTTTCGACAGGTGTGATCATAACAAAAGGAACTTTACAAAATCTTTACAACTGCTTTACAAGCTGTTTTCGCCTCAACACCCATTGCCAAAATTCCGATAGTATTAGTGTAACAAGTCGAATCTTGCCAAAAAACAATGCATACATGTTATGGAGCGTGAAATACATGAAAATCATGCTGGTGGATGACGAAGCGCTGGTGTTAAGCCAGATTCGGCGGATGCTATCGGGATATCCCGGTATTTCAGTGGTCGGCTCGTTTGGGAATGCGCGAGAGGCTATTATGCAAATGCCGGAACTTCAGCCGGACGTCGTATTTTTCGATATTCACTTGCCGGAAATATCGGGAATCCAAGCGGTAGAGCTGGTACAGGAGGCTTGTCCGGGGGCCGATATTGTATTTGTAACGGCATATAGCGAGTATGCTGTCCAAGCTTTTGCGCTGAATGCGGTCGATTATTTGCTTAAACCGTTGCATCAGGCACGTTTGGATCAAACGATAAAGCGGCTGATGCAAAAAAGAATGCAAAAAGAAGATATGCGCTCAACAGCGCCTTCCCGCATTCTTTGTTTTCGGTCCCTCCGTTTTCAGAGCAGCGGCGGGTCTCCGGAAATACCGAAATGGCGCACAGCAAAAACGCAGACTCTGTTTGCTTACCTGCTGCACCATCGCGGCAATATCGTCCTCAAGGAGACACTTTTGGAGCTACTGTGGCCTGGGATTGATGTGAAACAGGCGGCGAATCAATTGTACACATCGATTTATCACATTAGAAAGTGCTTGAAGCAAATGGGCATTGATGCTCCCATCCAAAATATTACTATTCAAGAAGGCTACATACTCGACACAAGCCGCATCCGGATTGACGTGGATGAATGGGAAAACGGCTTGCGGCAGGTGAACGGTGTAAATTTAACCGATAGCCACTCCGAGCTGCGGCGGTTGCTTTCGCTATATGAAGGGGACTATTTACCAGAAATCGGATATGGGTGGGTAGAGGACGAACGCGAAAGACTACGGAAGCTATGGTATCAGAATGCACGTTCGTTAGCCCGATTCTATGAGAAAGCCATGATGCAGGAGGAAGCGCTGGCGCTGTATGAACGGATTCAGGATATGGACCCGTATAACGAAGAAGACGGACTTGCGCTGATGAAGCTGTATACGGCAAGCGGAAGGCACAAAGAAGCGGAGAGGCATTACCATAAGCTGGATCATCTGTTTTCAAACGAGTTGCGGATCGGCTTGACCGATAAGCTGGTAGAGTGGTTCGAACAAGCGAGAAAGAAATTGCCCCTCGCGTACAGAACTGAGGCAGACCTTCCATGATGTAATCTGCGAAATTGCTAAAGGAGCTGCCGCCGGCAGCTCCTTGTTTTAATTCGATCTGGTGTGCGTATTGTCATTTTCTGACCTGTTTACCCACCGGAATACTCTGAGCAAAACGAAACACATTATGAGGATCGTACCCGCACTTGGAAAATCCAACTTTCAACTGCCAATCCAATTCTGAAATTCTTGAGCAAGTTCATTTCGGTTCAATCGGGTAATCCAATCACATTCCAGTGCATTTGTGTCATCCGATACAGTAAAGACCAATACTCCCGATTCGTTCATATCAGAGAAAAAACCTTCCTTATTCAGTGCATCAAGCGCAGCAACGCAACACTCATATACATTCTCTGCATAGTCCCTGCGTCTTTCCGCCGACTGCATACTCATCACTTCTTTATATAATAGATTGGATATATCTTTAAAGCATTCAGCACCTTCAAATTCATGATCCCATTCCCCTGGACTCCAGCGATAATAAATCGCATCATCAGGGTCGCCGGCAATCATTTTGTTCAAGTGATCGGTTGAGTTTACCGCCGGACATACGGTGATTGCATCCGAGTCGGAATACAAGGCATAACCGCAAAAGCTTTGCCCTGAATATTTGTTTCTTACTTGCTCAAATGCAGCCTTCGCAGCCGCCTCGATTTTTAATTGCAGAATTTGAAAATCCATGTTTTCTCCTTTGTCCTACTTTAGTCGAGCCTGCAACGGCAGGATCGGAGGAGGCGACAGATCGCTCTGGACCCCTCGGCCCTTAATGGCCTCCAAATATTATTCCATGGGCTTTCCCATGCCCAAATGTATTTTGGCTGCAATTGCCTATGGCCTAAATCATATGTCAAAGCCATCATCCATTCCGTACCGATCGGTTGTCCATTGGAGCGGAGGGTACCGGATAACCCGACGGTCGAAAATCTCGCCACATCGCTCACTGCTGGAGAATAATAGATTTCCACGTTGACCGTTTTTCCGCAAACACGCTCCCTCTTTGCTTCATGATCCGTTGGAAGATCACTCAGTATTGTTTAGTATAGCCGCATATCTGCATCACTCATTATTATAAAATGATCACCTCACGCAAAAGCAACCCCTTTTGTGCAACACATCTTGAAAAGGAAAAGGCTTGCTTGTATTCACTCAAAAACTTGCCGCTACTTATCCCAAAGCAATAGGGTAGCAACATTACAACAGCACTCCTATGTTATAACTATGGAGGAACAGAGGATAAGGAGCTGAGAATTGATGAGCAAATTAACAGGAAAAATAGCGTTAGTAACGGGGGCCAGCCGGGGAATCGGGCGCAGCGTCGCGTTGCGTCTTGCACAGGAGGGCGCTTTTGTCGCCGTACATTACGGCCAACGCCGCCATGAAGCGGAAGCCGTCGTGCAACAAATCGTCCAAAATGGAGGAAACGCCCGTGCGATTGGCGCCAATTTGAGCACACCTGACGGCATTCGTGAGTTGATCGCGGCGCTAGACGAAGCAATTCGAGAGCACGGGGACGGCGGCGGATTCGATATTTTGGTCAACAACGCGGGAATCGGGCAAATTCTTACTTTTGAAGAAACGACGGAAGCTACTTTTGACGAAGTGATGACGATTAACGTCAAAGCGCCGTTTTTTGTCACGCAGCAAGCTTTGCCGCGGTTGAAGGACGGCGGGCGCATCATTAACATTTCTTCCTTCGTGACGCGGGTAGCTTCCCCAGGTGTCTTCACTTACAGCATGACAAAAGGAGCGATCAATACCTTTACGCTGCTGCTGGCCAAGCAATTGGGGAGCAGAAATATTACGGTCAACTCCATCCTACCCGGCATCATCAACACCGAGATGAATGAAGGAACTTTGAGCGATCCAGACGGACAAAAATATGCGGCAGGCCTGTCCGTTTTCAACCGTTGGGGAGAACCCGGAGACATTGCGGATATCGCCGCCTTACTCGCTTCTCCGGACAGCCGCTGGGTAACCGGTCAGTTGATCGACGCAAGTGGCGGTTCGCATCTTTAAAAGCCGGGCAAGCCTATCTAGCAACAACATATATGATATTAAAACACGGAAAGCAACACGAGTGCATGTCACACAACGTGTTGTTTTCTTCGTTTGCATTGGACTATTGTTTACCCACTGGAATACTCTGAGCAAAACGAAACACATTATGAGGATCGTACTTTCGTTTCACCTGCTTCAATCTGCCAAAGTTCACGCCATAATACGCCTTGGGCCAGTTCTTAATCTGCAGATCGGGAAAATTCACATAATCCCCTTTAACAAAGGGACGCAACGCTCTACGGAACCTTTCCACCCATTGAATATTGCGCTCCTGCTCCCTGTTGTTTCTCCACCGGGCTGACAGTTCGTAGATTGTCTCAGCCTTCCGATGAGGATAGGCCGTTTCAGTAGGCGATACCTGGCTCACCGCGCTTCCTGCACCACCTAAACTCTGGCTCCACACGCTAGAATGCCTGTTGGGTGCTTTAGATAAAAAGTCGCGTATCATTCGTACTCCTTCAGGCGGCAAAGGTTGGAACCCGTAGGCCCCGGTTATTTTAAACTTTGGTTCCAAATTCAGGTCGGATTCGGCAAAAAATTTGGTTGCTTCAATAAAAGGCACTGTCTTCACCATCAACTTCACCGGAGTGCCTGCCCGCAAGAGTGGTCTAATCAATCGACGCAGCTCCTCTGAGCCGCCAAGCAATTGCCCGGTAGATACAATGGTTCCCACCTGCTTGGCAGCTACTTCAATTGTTGAGGTTAAGCGGTTTGTGACAGATGGAGCCCAGCGCTGCCAAGCCGGTAACACCTTCTCAAGATCACTCCATTTCCACGTAATACTGTATATAGAAACCGTTGAAATCGGTCTAACCCGAAATGTATATTCTGTAGCAACACCAAAGTTCCCTCCCCCTCCGCCTCGTGATGCCCACAACAGATCGGAATGTTTCCTTCTGTTTGCTACAATTGTCTTTGCCCCATATCGCCCCGAAGCTACGACCATCTTCACTTGTTTCAAGTTATCGCA
Source organism: Paenibacillus sp. BAC0078 (assembly GCF_054483875.1). NCBI lineage: Bacteria > Bacillati > Bacillota > Bacilli > Caryophanales > Paenibacillaceae > Paenibacillus > Paenibacillus sp. BAC0078. Next base: position 80,526 of record NZ_JBTLRW010000007.1, on the reverse strand, counting down.
CGTAAGTCCATATTTGCGGGAAAGTAGTCCAATGCCTCCTCCCAGGGTAAGCCCAGCTACGCCTACATCGGGTGCAGTCCCCGCCGGAATTGCCACGCGCTTATTCCATAGCTTTTTGTACACACGGGCAAGTGGATTTCCCGTTTGGACAATGGCCACTCTATTTTTTCGGTCAACTTTAACCTTATTCATCTCGCTCACATCGATAATAATACCGCCATTTACAGCCGAGAAGCCTTCATAGCTATGCCGTCCGCTGCGTACTCGCAGCCGTATGCCCCGCTCACGAGCCCATTTTACTGCGTTGATCACATCTTGAGTTCGTTGACAAAAAACAATGACCCTTGGAAATTTAGAAAAGCGCCTATTGAACTCCATTCTGGCCGTATTGTATGACGGATTGCCCGGAATTACGATCCTTCCGGTTAACCGCGTACTGTTCTTTTTCAACTTTTGTGCCATCTACTTTCACCATCCCTGCTCATGACATAAGCCTTTCTCATCAGCTTATGTCTATGTAGGGACATCTGTCCTAGTAACGGCAAACGCCCAGTTTGAATCGTAAAATAGTTCAAACCACTATGAACTAAGATATGGCCATTTATCGTAGGTCCTTAGATTTCATTGGAATCCGCCTTTACCACTATTTATGATACGGCTCACCGCGATAGCTGTAACGGCAAGTTTTAAGGCTCCCCTTGGCGACGGCCCATATATTCTCATAAATCCTCTTCTTATCCGGACCACCTCCCTCTTCATATACATTTTCTAGTCGATGGTTTAGGCTAAGCTTTAATCACGCTTTTGCGCCAAGCGGTCGAAATTTCCGCAAGAAAAAAAGGGCGCCAGCGAAGTTAACCCGGAAGGCGAGAGTACGGAGACGAAATGGTTATTTTTATTCCTGCTTAAATCAACTATAATGGGGGGTAACTTTATCATTCGTTGGAAGAAGGTTGAGAAGTGTCGCTACGCAATTGGAAATATACACCGCTGCTGTTGATGCTGATTTTCCCGGTGCTCGGGAAGATGTATGCATGGGTCAACAAGCCGAGAGGCAAAGTCTATCATTTGATGACCTCATGGGATAACGCCATCCCTTTCGTCAAATATTTTGCACTGCCTTATTCCGTTTGGATCTTTTATATTTATCTATGTCTTTTCTATTTCTTCAAGAACGATTTGCGTGTGTATTACCGTGCTTTGTTGATTTATACCGTATGCGCCTGCATTTGTTACGGGATTTACTCTGTAGTTCAAACAACAGTGCCACGCCCCGAGTTGGTGGGCCATGACGTCTTTACCTTGATCGTGCGTTTTGTGTACCACCGGGACCAGCCGTTCAATTGTTTCCCCAGTATCCATGTGTTCTCCAGCTACATGGTGTTCCGCCTAACCGCCAGCAGCGGCTTCCGGAACAAATGGAACATGCTCCTGATCGGGGGGATGTCCGGGATGATTATATTGTCCACGCTGTTCATCAAGCAGCATGCGATTCTCGACGGCCTTGCCGGTATTATGCTGGTTGAAATTGTATTGGCCGCCGTTCTGCTGGTGGAGCACTTCTTCACCCGCAGCAGCAGCACTCCCCAAGAGCGTTCTTTCGAAGATAGTCCTCGAAGCACCTGAAGCTCCTTCCGCAGATAAGCGAAGGGGCTTGATCACCAGGGCAGAAGTGCTCTAACTGATTCGGTTCTAATCACCCTTGGGTAACCAGACCAAACTCCGATGCAATCGCTGGTTCAAGGCTACACTCATGCGTATAAAACGGGCGGTCTTTCTGCTTTGCAAATGAATTATTCACCAGGTGCGCTTTTCTTTTTCAACTTTTGTGCCATATACATTACACCATCCCTGCGCCTGAAGCATGCGGTTACGCCAATGAAAGGGAGTTTAATGAAATTACCAAAGGTAAAGGCATCATATTCATGAACGGAACGGCGAACCGCCTTGGATCACCGTTCCTTAATCATATCATGGACCTCCAGCACCTGCTCTGCCGTCGCCCAATCCCGCAGCAATTCGAAGAGCGCCAGACTTCTTGTAAAATAACTGTCATTCCTCGACCGACGGGCAAGCCTTAAGGCTTGCAATACCTGCTCCAGTGCCTCCTCCGTTCTTCCCGCCCGCTTCTGATACAACGCCAGATGATGGCTGAAGCGGTAATAGTACGCCAGATTGCCCTCATCCTCATATGTACCGAATTCAGCCGTCTGCTCCGCAAACGCACCCAGCAGCTCATCCACATTCAGTCCATGCCGCAGCGCGGCCCGCAGAATTGTATCTAGCCCCGGCAGCACTTCCTCAGGATTCTCCCTCAAAAAATCGGTATAGGCAGCCAGCACCTCCACACGACCAGACAACAGCTCCAGCGCATACTCGTTCGCCTCAGCCAGGAATCGGAACTCCTCCACAACCTCCAGCCCATCCTCACCCAGATCCTCCAGCCATCCCAGCTCGGCATACTTATCAATGTACGCCCGCGATTCAGAATACTGTCCCTTCTCCTGACAAGCCATTCCCCGCATCAGATGACTGAACCCGTAGTAATAGACCAGCGGATGCTCCAGCTCGAAGACCAGCAGCGGCATAGCCTTGGCCTTCCGGTACTGCTGCTCCTGGTACAAGTACTGCACGCATTCGTACAAAATCCCCGCCGTCTCGATCACCTTATTCCACTTCTCCAGACGGCAAGCCATCTCTAGCATCTCCACAATAACATCCGGGTTGATTGATTTTAGGAAGGATGGGCGCACGGGTAGAGCCTCCTTTGTGGTAAAAGAATATTTTGAGAGCCTGCTATAGGGCTTTTCATAAACAGCTTCATAAATTGTATATATAAGTGCTGCACTTAACTACAGTACTCGTTTCATATATTTCCCTGTAATACTAACACAACTTCACATTTGTAGGCAATAGCCTACAGAAATTCAGTTACTTAACCTCTACCATTTAGTTAATCGTACATGGTAGGGGTTGTTTATTTGGATAAACGTACAGAGTTGATTGCTTTTGGAAAGGTTCTTAAACGTATTCGGAAAGATAAAAAATATACACAAGATGAACTATCCCTTTATAGTCGAGTGGACAGGTCTTTCATTTCCGAGTTAGAAAATGGAGAGAAGTCTGCTACGTTTTTGACTATTGTTGCATTGACAAAAGCTTTACACATTCCTGTATCTGAGTTTATGGTGGAGTATGAACGGGAGATTAGTAAGCTTGAAGATTAACATATGAATGTCCTTAACGATTTATACTGCGATTATTTCGAAGTGCAGCACGTCCTCAACAAATTCTTTGAGAATATAATGAATAAAAGAGGGGTGCGCATCCCCTCTTCCTCTCAAGCTTACTGAAACAGCCTATGAACAAGGGCAATGATTAATTCAGCAGTTACGCTGATCAATACACCCGTCATTAGTTGCTCCAATAAGCTATTCTTTTTGTTTTTGTGCTTCTTCTTACCTTTTTTCATCCGCTACCTCCAGATAATGAAGGCACTTCATTTCGTCTTCCGGTTACACAGGAGCTGGAGTTTGTAATCTACTCCGCTTCTGTTGTCGATAACGACCCAAACCTGCACTGGTGTTTCTACGTACCGGTACCCGGGTCAGGCACCGAAGAGAGATTGTTGCGTCTACTAAAGACATAGAGATCTGTTAAAAAGGGTAAATTTCCTTGAGCGATCCGTCCAATATCATCAAGCAAATTATCGGTAAAACCGTGAAAGCGATACGCATCAAACAAGGCTTAAGCCAAGAAGATCTAGCGCATGAATGCAATGTCGACCGATCCTATATTTCCATGATTGAGGTTGGCAGAAACGAACCCTCCGTCACAAATGTTAGAATTCACCTAAAAGATGCTCCTCTCTTTGGGTAATTTTGTTCTCGCAAACACCAATCTACCAAAGGTTTGGGCCCTTTTTGTTTTTTTATAGAAGATTACTTTCGAAATTCAGGTTTATATAATATGTAGTATGATATAATGAAAAAAATGAGTGTTGAGGGAATTAATTCCATAGGGGGTGACTCTACTGCGCTTATTACGTACATTGAGGTTAATTTTTGCTGGAATTACAATAGTAATAGTAGTTTGGCTTCTCATTAACGCCGACAAGAATCAAAATAATAACATTCTTCAGTGGGTTTGGATTTTTATGTTTTTAACTCTTGCAACAGATGTTCTAAGAATGTATTTAAAAAGAAGGAAATGATTTTAGAAAAGTAAATTTGTAACATGAAAATAGCCCTAGCAATCGCGGGGGCTATTAAATTTGTTGAGATTACCAAATCATTACGTAGTAAACATCTCTACTGATCTGATGTTTATATTCTGGATCTGAATATGTTTTAAATATCTCAAACCAATAATTCGATGGATTACTAGTGAAATAAAGCTGCTCTCGATAATAAACTGTAGCGCTTGGATAGGCTCCAATTATAACACTTAATGCAGCCAATACAGCACTGTATGGTGCCTTCACAAGAGTAGATAATGCAGCCGCAACTGCAGACATTGTAATTTTTGTATAGGTTGAATTTGATTCTGTATACTTAGTTAATTGCCCTGTTTCTCCATTTGGTCCAATTGCAGTTCTACCCACATCGGGTGGGATATCTGTTGCTGCCTGAGTTGTAAAACTTGGAGTAGACTGTACCAAGTTATCTGTAGATCCAAGCAATGATGAGATATCAGTCAATTTTCCATCCACATATAACTCTTTTTTGGATTGATTATAAGTTATTGTCTGTTCAACGCCATTATTAACAAGATTATAGGAAATGACATCGCCTTTTATGTCCACATCGTAGGTAATTTTTACTCCGTCAGCCTCAAAAACCCCACTCTCTTCAATAACCCCCGTTGATGGAATCGTTGAGGCTAAATCATTGAGGTTCTCAGCGGCAGTGGCAACTTTTCCTAAAGGAAGTGCAACTAAAGACAGCATAGTAAGAATGGTGACAAGCTTCAAAAATACCTTTTTCAAATAAATTTGCCTCCAAATTATAGATTTAATAATTAATACTCCATCCTCCATATTGTGGAATATTACTACCATATTAATCCTTAAAAAGAGATTAATCAACAAAAGAAGTAAAATATTATCAAAAATCATTACTGGACAGTCAAAAGTTCTACATCTTTAAAAGCCAGTTTGGTAGGCTCAAAAAGACTGACACAACAGATTTCGGTTCTGTATATTCCAACTGGAAGGAAAGCCAACTCACTGTTCGGATGGCCATGGAGATTCAAGGATTCTCAAGTTGAACATTTTTTCGACTGGTTTGCGAGTATGAGGGTCCGTTACTTGAACATTTTGAAACTTCTTTAGTCTGTGTCATAGTTGAATACTGTGGGTAACCCCATCAAGTAACCACAAGGGAAATATTATATCAAAGAGCCCCCACAAGGCTAACCTGGACGGCTCTTTTGCTGTTTAACATTACTCGGATGAATATATAAATGAGGTTGGAGCATTGGCAAAATGAATAATAATAGAAACTGGACAGTTTTATTTATTGGTGGAGCATCGGGAATAAGTAAATCAAGTGTTGCAGTTTCCAAACTCCGGTGTAACACATCTCATCCTCATTAGCACACTTGACTTTGTTACATAATTCATTGGTTCCCTGGGTCATCTCGAATGGTCATCTTCATATCTACAAGGGTATCCAAGTTGATTTCAATCGTCATATCTTCATGTTCATTAATAGCAATTAATGTTTTATCTTCGATACTCAATTTTTTGATAGGATTTGTTTCATCAAAAAAAATACCCCAAACCAAACTGTCGTTTGCATCTGTGCAAGCAATGAAACCTTCATTCCCCATCTGCCCATCGCCGCCATAGATTTTACCGCCCCGATAGTCAATACTCGTCCATGCATCAACTATTGTCCAATAGTCATTGTTGTATTTTTCAATGCTTTCTATAGTTGTATCACACAGGGGAGAACAGCTAATGGTACGCTCATTGTTGTTAGGGTTGTAATATGTCCCGATGTTTAGAATGATTATGTTGCCATTTGCAAAAGCAATGCAGTTGATCCCAGGCAGCTCACGCTTAGCAGACCAATGCTTCATTATTAAGTTATCCATTTCTACAATGATAACATTATGACCAGCTCATCTTTTACTTTGAGCACATCCATAAGCGCTCTCTGTGTACTCATGCAAAAAACCGCATCCCCTTGGGATACGGCTCCTTTACTCAATCTACAGCTTGAATGCATTCAAATCAGGGCTTTAATCAGCTCTTCTAGCTCATCTACCAATACTTTTGCAAGTTCAAAATCAGTATCTTTTAAAGCCAATTCTATTTTCATTTCAACTGATTTTTTCTTTTGTTCAGCTTCTAAATAGTCTCTATCAAAATGACTAGCATAAATCATCTGTCTAAATTTTCGCATACTCATTTTTCTAATCGTTTTATCGTCAATGATTAGCACATAATCCATACCATTCACAACCGAATAGAAATCATGAGAAATCATGAGAATCGCACCTTTATAGTCTTCAATGGCTTTCTCCAGTGCAATTTGTGTATAGGTGTCCAAATGGCTTGTCGGTTCATCAAGAAGCAATACGTTTGCTTTACTGGCAGAAACTTTAGCCAATTGAAGCATATTTTTTTCTCCACCCGATAAAGATTCTATCTTTTGATTAACGATTTCTCCTTCAAAGCCATAGTTTGAAATATACGATCTAATCTCATCATAAGTTTTAAACCCCGCGTCAATGAATTCCTCTAGTATTGTATTAGAATCCTTTAACATTTCACCTTGAAGCTGGGATAAATAGGCCACTTTAGCATCAGCATTTATTTCAATTGAAACATGATTATTTTTAAAGATATCTCGGAGTAAAGTCGTTTTGCCGGTACCGTTTGGACCAATAATGGCGACTTTATCCGTAGATTTTATCTCAAAGTTAACATTGTCTAAAAGCAACTCATCAAAGGCAACACTATAATTATTGACATTCACAACAATGGTGTCTTCAATTTCATTATCCATACCAAAGCTAATATTCGGTTGCTTAATATCAACAAATGGCGCTTTAATTCTACGCGCTTCCAATCTTTCTTGAAACTTAACTCTAGCTTTTAACGCTCTACCTCTCGATGCTTCTGCATTATAGGTTGCGATAGCTCTAAGATTATTGACGATGTTCTCGTTTCTCGCAATTTCTTCCTCTTCAGCGATTGTGAGTTCTTGTAACTCAATTTTAGTCTGAAGTAATGAGAAGTTATAATCAATATATCGCCCATCAAACTCTTGGATCTCCATGTTTTCAAGATGTATAATTTTGTTGAAGCAATGATTGAGTAGATAACGGTTATGAGTAACAACCAGCAGCATTCCCTTGTGGGAATTAATAAGATTTTTAAGCGCATTTAGGTTTTCAAAGTCTAAAAATACATCGGGTTCGTCCATAATCATTAAGTCTGGACACTCAAGCATTTCCCTCATCACTTGAATAAGTTTAAATTCCCCGCCACTCAGGTCGGATACCCTAAGATCCTTTAGCTTCATGAGGTTTGCTAGATTTAGTTTCTTATTAATGTTGCTTTCAAAATCATTTCCGTCCATTGCATCAAAAGCGTCTAAAGCGGATTGATACTTTTCTAGCAGCAAATCAATATCAGAAGATGTTTCCATTTCAGCCAAAATGGTATTAATTTCATTCTGTATCTTAATAAATTCTTCTCCTATATATTCAAAAACGGTTGTTTCTTTAGTTTTGGCTACTTGTGAGAACTGACTTACATACCCAATTGTGCAAGCTGGGTCTATCTCTAGCTTACCCTCGAACATATACCTTTCTGGGTCCATCAGTATATCTATCAGTGTACTTTTCCCACTGCCACTTGTTCCTATAAAAGCGCAATGTTGTGCCTCTTCAAACGTAAATGAAATGTTTTTATATAGTTCTTTTTGCGGATATGAGAAGGAGAAGTTATCAACTTTTATCATTGTGTTACCTTTCTTTATAACTAAAATGGTGACTATTATAAGATGTATTGCAGAACATAAATTTTGAGTTTACCGTTGTTAGAGTAACACTGTTTACCAACAAGTTCAATCCATTTGTAGCCCATCCCTTGGAGAATAGTCTCCCATTTAATTCCCATGCGTGAACGTAGCAGATTGGAAAAGCCGAAGTCTAAATCGCGTTGATAAACAGCCAATAAGCACCATACTTACGCTACAGCAAAACGCACAAGCGATTTACCCTGTTGAATTAACTATGAACAGCGTGGACAAAATCAGATTTTTACTCGACCGAGTGCTTGCGCATAAAACATTCATCTTCCGATCTATCCCATTGTATTTATTTTCTAGTATAATAACTTAATACAACAATAATTTTAAAATTATCCTGCTTTCAGCTTGTAAGGAACTCTTACGACTTTTTTAAGGTAGGAAGAAGGAGAGTTGTTATGGAATATCATGTATCCATACATGGGAATGATCAACTAAAAGGAACAGCTGATCAACCCCTTCGTACAATATCACGCGCTGCGGCTCATGCCATGGCTGGTGATACGGTTATTGTTCATGCCGGAGTATACAGGGAATGGGTTAACCCGGTTAATGGAGGAACACCGGAGCATAGAATAATATATCGATCCGCAGGAGACGGGGAAGTAGTAATTACAGGAGCTGAACGGATTACCAACTGGAAGTCTGAAGGAAACAATGTTTGGAGCACAGAAGTGCTCAATTCCATCTTTTCCGTTCGTAATCCCTTTGAGGTGGAGCTCGGTGGAGACTGGTTGTTTGACGGGCCCTTCCCGATTCATCTCGGCGATGTATATTTGGATGGCAAATCATTGTATGAATGCGATAGTGTTGAAAACGTTCACAAGCCCGAAATTTGGCCCGAAGCCAAGTATCCCAAGGATTCACTGTTAAAATGGTATGCGGAAGTTGGTTCTACAACAACAAAAATCTGGGCCATATTTGGCGGAAAGGATCCTCGAAAGGAAAATGTAGAAATTAATGTACGTCCTTATTGCTTCTGGCCTGAGAAACCAGGACTTAACTATATAACCGTAAGTGGCTTCACACTTCGTCAAGCCTCTCCTCAATGGGCACCGCCTACTGACTACCAGGAAGGTTTGATTGGACCTCACTGGAGCAAGGGCTGGATTATTGAAAACAATAAGATCAGTGAATCCAAATGCGTTGGTATTAGCCTGGGTACCGAAATCGGTACAGGTCACACCAAGTCTTTGGAGAAGCATATTAAAGGCGGTACTCAGCGTGAGCAGGAGGTTATTTTACGAGCATTACGCTCCGGCTGGCATAAGGATAGCGTCGGCAGTCACATCATTCGTGGCAATGTGATTCATGATTGTGAACAAGCTGGTATTGTGGGTCATATGGGAGGGGCCTTCAGCCGCATTTATCAGAACCGTATTTACAATATTCACCACAAACGACTCAGACACGGTGCCGAAGTAGCGGGAATTAAACTACATGCTTCCCTGGATACTCAGATTAGCGAAAATATAATCTATAGCTGTTACCGTGCGCTTTGGCTTGACTGGCAGGCACAGGGTACCCGCATCAGCCGCAATGCATTTTTTGACAACATTTCTGAAGACCTCTTCGTTGAGGTTTGCCATGGTCCGTATATGGTCGATCATAATCTATTCCTCTCTCCCATGAATTTCAGAAATATGGCACAGGGCGGGGCATTTGCTCATAATTTATTTGCAGGCAGATTTGTAGTTCGTTCCGAGATTACCCGTATTACGCCATATCACTTCCCTCACGAGACGGCAATGGCAGGATACTCCAATATCACTGGAGGCGATGATAGATATTACAATAATATCTTTTTGGGTGATAATGACGCTAATAAGGAACCTGTTCCTATCACCTTTTTTGAGCATCTTCCACTTAAATCAAGGGATGAAGCTGGAGAGGATGGGAAAAGTGTCATGGATGGTGTTCCGGACAATTCCATTTGCTTTCTGCATGCTGTGGGACTTGGCGGCTACGATAAACATCCTGATGTAAAAGATAAGAAATGGTGGGAATATACCAAAGAGGAGCTTACCCAGCTTGGCGATGCCGCGAAGGATTTCTTTATAGGAAATGCAGTTCTTCCGGTAGCTATGGGTGGAAATTTATTTCTTAACCATGCGGTTCCAAGTAGTCACGAATCCAATGCGAAGATATATACACAGAAGGGTTTAAAAATTGAGATCAATCCTGCGCAAGGTAGGGTGCAAATTCAGATCAATGAGCCCGAATTGCTTCGGGCAACCTCTGCAATGTTGATTACCACTGACCTGCTTGGAAGGACTTATCACGCCGATATGAAGTATGAGGAACCAGACAGCACTCCATATCATTTGGACTCCGACTTTTTCGGAATAAAGAGACCCGATGCAGAGGTCACACCTGGTCCGTTTGAATTAACCGAAAATGGTACCATCGATTTTGAAATCTAGTTTATTACTCAGGATCCAGTCATTCTAGGTGATTGGATCTTTTTCGTGTGTAGAGCCTCTACTCTGCTAATCAGGATAGAGGCCTGACACACCGAATACTCGTATTATTTAGAACAGAATGCGCAGAAATGGAGCCTTTGTGATGGCTAGAACTGCCAAACTACGTTTCGCTCATGCTGCCGACTTCAAGCAGGTTACCCTCCGGGTCGGCGACATAAAAGTTGCGGATGCCGAAGGAATAGGTTATGGGTTCTCCAGTCGGAAATCGCACGCCCAACTTCGATAGTCGCTCATATTCCGCATCAACATCGGCAAAGCAGGGTAACCAGAGGGCGATTTCAAACGTTTGATTGATTCCCTTTGGAGGTACGTAGCTCTCCCCAATGGCCTGCGCGAATGCTTTCCTGCTGTACATGAATAAGGATAGCGCACCGCTTGCCGTCTCAAACTCCGCGAAATTTCCGCCATTCCATTGAGTATGAAAGCCCAATGTATCCCTGTAAAATTGAACCATACTGTCCATGTCGTCGGCGTATAGGCACGCACCCACCCTTACATCTCGTCCGATCAATGTCATCAATCTCCTCTATGTAACAATGTTTATTACAATATTCGCATTCGTGTTCGTATCCTTATATCACCGCGTCTTAAGTCGGGCTTTTGTATAATTACCGCGAGCATACGATCAATTCCCTCTGCCATCCATTCTTTCTTAAAATAGATTGCACCACAAGCATTAACAAGCACATGCAATTGATCATATTTCCGTTTTGACTTAGATGAGGATTCTCTAATTTGTTACGTTTGATTATATTTCGCCGCAAATTCTGCTGCGTATTCTTTCAATTTTGTTGTTCCTAAAGTTGGGCGGTTCTTGTAATAATCTTCATACACGTAACCTGTCCGGGCCGCCACGCCCATCTCCACAAACCCTTTTGCCATTTGCTCGTTCATACCACTTTTCAGCATGGTATTGGCGAGCATTTTATCGGATATTCTCCCATGTTTCAAATAGGGTTTACCAATGGCTTCACCTAGTATTTTAGCAATCTCATTACAGGTAAGCCCTCACTTGCTATGTAGCGAAAGGTTCTGCCTTCAAAAGGTTTAGCCATTTCCTCAGCAATAACAGCAGCAATATCATTAGCCGAGACCAACAGGTATTTGATTTCACCACCATAGTTGGCCAGAATCACTCCTCTTTTGCCAGTCAGTAAACCTCCGATCCCATAATGCTGCAAAGACAATAATCCACCTAAAAACCCTTCGCTTGTTGATTTTATTACATCAATATTAGCCAATAAATTACTGTAAAAGCCAACTGGCCGCATAAATTTGATTGCCACATCATTAGGTAGTTGTTTCAAAATAGTCTCGGCAATGTTGTGAATTTTTAAAAAACCAGTACCTTTGTCCGTGTGAGCTCCGATACTGCTCAGATGCACGACTTTTTTTACCCCTGATTGCTCAACCGCTTTTTTTATAAGCAGCTACTATTTCATTCACTACACAATCTCTTTATTAAAATGTCCTCTTGTGTCTGTTTCCTGATTAAAGACAGCATTATTCATTGAGCCATTTAATTTGCCTGAGGCCATATTAATGACTTTCACAACCTGCTCTTTAGATTCAACTGTGAAGCTTAATCTGAGCGCCTCGATTCCTTTGATGTTTTGTAGCTCATCTAAAAGATTAAGCGTCTTCCCATTAAGGAGAGTCGTTGTACAATCATTATGAGAAATGATAGGGAACGTTCCGTGCTCATCTTTTAACTCATAGCTCTTCGTTTTGCAAATTCTGCATTGATCCATTTTTTTCATCGGACAATATTTTGTAAACATCAAAGGAGCCTTACCATATACGATCATTTCCAGTGCAGGATAGCCGTCATTTTCTTCATAATAGGCATTCATTAAATCTTCAATTTGGCTCTTATTCAACTCATAAGATAAAGTGACTCGTTTTGCACCTAATTTATATAATTCATAGCAACTAGTAGCATTAACGACATTTAGCGAATAGTCCGTAACAAACGGATTCGTTTCTCTGTAGTGATAAATCCCACCATATCCTCCGATTAGCAGCTGCCCTTCTTTGTCCTTATACTTATTCTGATTTCTTCTAACCACATTTTCATAATAGATTTCCTGAATTCCACGGCTCACGCAAGCATCATACTGCTCCTTAGTCGTTACAGAGGCCGTAAGGTATGGTTTTGCAGGGGCAAAACTTATTTTTTCTTTTGCTTCCACAGCCTTGGTTCTTTTCTCTTGGCTGTTAAGCTTTAAGTCATACAAGCCCAGTACAATATCTCTTCTTGCTGCATTTAACAGTTTAGCTGGAATAAACGCATTGCATTCCTCGTAATCCACATGATTAAGCTCGAATATCGTATCATTTAATCTTGAGAACTGCTTGATTACCTGGTCTTTTGTTGTTGGATTATTAATGGCTTCGCCTAGTATTTCCTCGCTTTCATATGAATAATGATGGCCCAAGCCCTCCGCATCTATGTGAAGCTTTGAATCTGGACATGCATATACTCTAATATCTAGGCTAAACCGCTTAAATTCTTTTTCCAGTGATGCTTCTAATTCTTTGGTATAGAAATAATCCTTCGTTTTATATACTACATCTCCTGTAGACAACTTTTCTTTGACTTTGATGTAGCAGACATGATCTGCTTTGTTGATTAATTCGCCATTTTTATCGTACAGTTTTGCAACTGTTAAATTAACATCCTCATGGTTGTGACTTATTCTGATGGTATCGTTTTGGTTTAAAGCACGTGTAAGGGTTATTTCATACATGTCTTTAATAACCTTGCTAATGGTTCCAATTTCATAACCAAAGTTATTAGGTCTTAAGATGTTTGTAATATTTCTCTTATCTTCGCGAAATAAATATCCTTTCGTAAAGGTTCTATTGAATGTTTTTTTCAGATTTTCTTTATCTTCTTCGGTTATTTTATGATCTAAGGCCATGCGATATTTGGATACAACATTCGCAACATACGTAGGCACTTTCATTCGACCTTCGATTTTTAAAGAATCGATTTCTTTTAAATCCTCGATATAGTCGATTGTGTTTAAGTCCTTGGTAGATAGAATATGGTTTTTCCCTAAAGATGTACCTGTTGTCTTATCCACGAGTTCATACTCCTTACGGCATGAACCCACACATCTTCCGCGGTTTGCGCTTCGATTGCCCATTAATCCTGACATTAGACAGTTTCCAGAATAAGATACACATAAAGCACCGTGAACGAAAATTTCTAAAGGTATTTCAGCTGTTCTTTTTACCTCTTTTACTTTTTCCATCTCAACCTCACGGGACAGAACAACTCTCTTAGCACCAAGCTCTTTAAATAATAAAGTTCCGTCTACATCGTCTATTCCCATTTGAGTTGAACAATGTGCTTCCATATCAAGAAAGTTTTTAACGATATAATCGAAAGCAGTCAGGTCCTGAACGATAATGCCATCTACACCGATTTCATTTAATTCGTGGATCTGCTCTTTCATCTCTTCAACTTCGTTTTCGAAAACGATGGTATTCATCGTAACATAGACTTTAACGTCCCTCAGGTGCGCATACGTAACAGCCTCTTTTAACGATTCTAAATCAAAATTAGATGAGTATGCGCGTGCACCAAATTTTTGCATTCCTAAGTATACTGCATCACAACCATTAGAAATGGCAGCTTTTAAAGCTTCCATATTTCCTGCTGGAGCTAATAATTCAGTCATTGTTTCCTCCTTATGACCCATAAATTATAAAAAATTTGTAGTTACTTATGATACGGCTCCCCCCGATTTATCTTCACCGCGCGATAAATCTGCTCTACCAGCACCAGCCGCATGAGCTGATGGGGCAGCGTCATGCGGCCGAAGCTCATGCGCTGCTGGGCGCGGCGCATGACGTCATCGGAGAGCCCGTGGCTCCCTCCGATGACGAAGACGACATGGCTCGTCCCGTAGGTGCCGAGCCGGTCGATCTCTGCGGCAAGCTCTTCCGAGCTCCAGAGCTTGCCGTCGATCGCGAGCGCAATCACATGCGCCTCGCTCTTGATGTGCGCGAGGATGCGCTCCCCCTCGCGCGCCTTCACCTGGACAACCTCGGCTTCGCTGAGGTTGTCCGGTGCTTTCTCATCCGCCACCTCAATAATCTGAAATTTGAGGTATGGCGTCAGCCGTTTGGCATATTCTGCGATGCCAAGGGTCAAATACTTTTCCTTCAATTTGCCCACGCCAATAATTTGTATGAACATAAATCCTCCATTGATATGCATGTGTAATAAACTACCATCGTCTTCTACAATCTGCCCGAACTCCAGCCCATATAAGCCTGGCAAACGGTTATACTCCGAATTATAACACCAATGAATGGCCCTCTGCGCTCAACCCGGAACTGAATTTGAACCACCGGCAGCTTCCGTATATGATAACCATATGATGATACATAGGCTGAACTTAAGGATGGCGTTGTCATTCTTATATTCACCTGATACAGCAGGAGGTTGGGTTACAGTGGCAGTCTTAATTAATGAACAAATTAGAGCATCCGAGGTCGTGCTTACCGGACTGAATGGTGAGGCAATCGGCATTGTCTCCAGGGAGGAGGCGCTGGCTATGGCCCGGTCCAAAGGAGCCGATCTGGTCTGCACCTCACTGATGAGCAGCCCCCCACCCTGCAGCCTGATGGCCAAAGGCAAAGCCAAAGCGGCCGCGCTGAAGGAGGCAGCGGCTACACGCAAATCAGGCAAGGGCCCGCAAGCTGGCGGTAACGGCAGACAAGAAAAGGTCAAGGAGCTGCGCTTCACCGCTCACATCGAGGAGCATGATTACGACACGAAGCTGCGGCAAGCGGACAAGCATCTGCGCTCCGGCAAGCCGGTGCAGCTTGTAGTTAAGGCCTCCGGTGCGAAGGAGGCAGCCGCAGCCAAGGCGGTACTGGAGCGTCTCTTGGCTGACCTGAAGGAAGCTGGAACCAAGGAAACAGGCATTCAGACCAGCAGCAAAGGCGCACAGGTGAAGGTCAACCCGCGCTAATTGATCAACGAAGGATTGATTCTATATTAGCAATTAGGATTGATCTCGCTGTCCTCTACAGGAGCATCCCCCCCACAGCAGCGATACTCTGCATCGCTTTCAGATACCCGTTCATCGAAAATATGGGGCGTCCCAGCTGCCACCGATATGGCTTTGGGGCGCCCCCTCCTTTTACACCTTATCCTCTTCGATTCCTTATCCTATCATTCCGCCATTAATGAAACCGCTCTCCAAAATAAACCCGATTACCTTTCTCCAAGCTCTTCGTCAGACGCCCTGAGCGAATATCCTTCATTCTTCGAGTGCTTCAGGCTGCTCCCCAGCCTCATAGGCACTCAGTACGGAATCAAGCACCCCGGGAAAACGGGCATTCAAATCCTCGGTGCGCAGCGACACAATGCGCTGCGTACCATGGGTACGCGTATGAACAACTCCTGCCTCGCGAAGTGTCCGAAGATGGTGGGACATGGTCGACTTGGCAATTGGCACAATGAAGCTGTTGCAGGCCTGTTCGCCATTTTTATGAATATCCGAAACGATAGATAAGCGAATCGGATCGCTGAGTGCATACAGTACAGAGGCAAGCTGGATATCCTTGCGATCCGGATGAAAAAGTATCTTCATGAATAAAATCCCCTTTGCGGTACAAATGGATGCCGAATTTTTCATGTTCCTAATTGCATTTTATATCAACGCATGCTATATTTCAAATGTTCGAATATAATCGAATTATAAAACAAATAAAAGGAGTGGCCATCACATGGACTCAACAAATCAAATTTCTGCTACTGCGGAAAATGAAGGCTCTTCCGTGGAAGCCACTCTTCCAAAGGAAGGGCTGCTGACCTTTCTATTCAGTATTGCAGTTGTTCTCGTCATTATGAACACTGCCATGTTCAACCTGGCACTGCCCGATGTGACCGAGACATTCGGCATTTCCCCTGCCGCCGCATCCTGGATCGTAACCGGGTACTCCATTATGTTCTCCATCGCTTCAATTACTTATAGCAGGCTCTCCGACTTCCTGCCGATCCGCAGGCTGCTAGCGCTTGGTATGCTGACGCTTGGTATTGCCGCAGTTGCCGGCTTCTTCAGCACCAACTTTATCTTCCTGCTGATTGTGCGTATTGTGCAGGCTTCCGGCGCAGGGGCGGTCATGTCACTATCGCTGGTGCTGTTCACCCGGTATGTTCCGGTAAAGCGCCGCGGAAAAGCGATGGCGACCATTATGTCCGCAGTTTCGCTTGGCCTTGGCCTCGGTCCTGTTGCGGGTGGAGCTATCACCCAATATCTCGGCTGGAACTGGCTATTTGCCGTCACTGCCTTCATTTTACTGCTCGTACCGCTGTTTCTGATTTTGCTGCCAAAAGAAGTGCCTAGCCGGGGTTCGTTTGATGCCCTTGGCGGCGTATTCCTTGGAGTTGGCACCACCGGTCTCCTGCTGTTCCTGACAAGCGGGCTTTGGATTGCGCTTGTCGCAGGGCTTGCCGCTATTCTATTGTTCGTGAGTCGTATCCGCACCACCCGCGATCCGTTTGTCCTGCCGTCCCTTTTCCAAAATCGTTCGTATCTGGTGCTGTCTCTGGTTGGGATTGCCTCTTACTTGTGCAGCTTTGCAACGCTGTTCCTGCTGCCGCAAATTCTAACCCACCGCTTCGGCTTCAGCGCAAGCCATGCCGGGCTTGTGATTTTCCCCGGTTCGTTGCTCGCGATTTTCGTCTCGCGTTCGGTTGGGCGGATCATTGATCGCTATGGCAACGGAGGAATTCTGCGTTATGTGCCGCTGCTTGTACTTACCGCTACCGTGCTGTTTGCTATATTCGCCGGACATTCATGGGTGGCTGTAATGCTCGTATATATGATTATGAGTCTTGCCTTCACAACGCTGTCGAGTGGTGTATCCAATGAAATCTCCCGTATTCTCCCTGCCTCCCAGATAGGCTCCGGGATGGGATTGTTTCAGCTCATGCAGTTCTTCAGCGGAGCGTTCGGCGTAGCCCTGGCGGCCAGTGCTTTACAATGGCAAAGCCGCTTGTCACTGGCTGCGGCATACTCCAACATTTATTGGGGACTTTCAATTGCCGCACTGATCGCCGTTGCCTCAGCCTTTGCCTACCGCCGTAGCAGCATGGGCGGGAATTTGGCGGATGCATAAGGTTCCTCAAGCACACAGTCTGTATCACGCAAAAATACCCTGCAGCTCATTTTACAGCCGCAGGGTAAGCCTGATCAAAAGTGACCCCATTCATGGATGTATGCACACCACGTCTGCGGTCATCTTTTAAAATAGTTGATCCAAGTTATGGTGAAGTACTGCAGCCCTAAACTACCAGGACCTCTGCATTCTTATCGCATTCCGCACATTTCGCCGGCGGGTCCCAGTCCGAGAACTCTGTCTCCTTCAGATCCACAATATCCGGTGCATCCTCGTACTCGTCCACAAATTTCTCAATGGCCAGCTCCACGTGTTCCTTACACACTACATACATTCAATCAAGCATCCCTTTCTGTGCTGCTACGGTATATACTCCTTCTATTGTTCTACCACACTTCCCCGCAAAAAGGAACTCCCGGAGCGTAATTTGCACACTACTCTGCAAACTCCTGAATATGCATAAAAAAGCTCCCCCGCCCAAACCAGGCGAAGGAGCCTCTTAGCATCTCCAAATATCTATTCTCCGGCAAGCTCCCCCAGGAACCCGCTGGGCCGGTCCAGCTCATACAGCCTGCAGTAACGGGGTTCGCGGGCCATTAGCTCCGCATGGGTACCGCGCATTTCCACAATCCCGTTCTCCATAAAAATCACTTCGTCCATCTGTTCCGCACCCACCAGATGATGCGTAACCCAGATTACGGTCTTATCTTCCATCACCTCGAACATCGTGGCCAGCAGCTCGCGCTCTGTCCGTGGATCAAGACCGACAGTCGGCTCGTCGAGCACAACCACCGGCGTGTTCTGCAGCAGGATACGGGCCAGTGCAATCCGCTGGCGCTCTCCGCCGGAGAAGCGCTGCCCTGCCTCACGCACCGGAGTATTGTAGCCCTCAGGCAGCGAAGTGATCAGGGCATCCAGCTTGGCCAGCTCCCCGGCCCGCTTGATGTCTTCATCTGATGCATCCGGGCCGCCAAGCCGAATGTTGTTTGCCACTGTGGTGTCGAACAGATGCGGGCTCTGGTTAAGTACGGCAATGATCTTCGGGATCATCTCGCCGTATGCCGAGGCATCAACCCCGTTGATTACAGCCGAGCCAATGGAAGGGGTTATTACGCCTTGAATCACCTTCAGCAGCGTGGACTTGCCCGCTCCGCTGCGGCCAATGATCGCAATCTTCCGTCCCTGCGGAATGTCGAGATTCAAATCGCGTATCGACCAGTCATCTCCGGCAGCATAGCGGTATCCGGCATTCCGCAGCTCGATATGCGCCTGCTGATTTTCCTGGATTCTCTTCGTGGAGTTTTCCGCAAGAGCAGCCGTATCCGCACTTCTAGCTTCTGCCTCCACTCCCGGGATACTATCCTTCGCTTCTTCCACACCGGACAGGCGCTCCAGCGAATTGCGGTACTGTGGTATCTTCTCCACAGCATCCGATACCGGCAGAAAAGCATCCGCCACCGGGAACACCACCAGCACGAACGCTGCGATCAGCGTTCCGGCGATGGCGCCGCTCTGGTACTCGCCCGCTGCCCAGTAAATCACCGACAGCACAGCAAGGCCAACAACGGCCTGGCCGATGAACATCCGCAGGCGCGCCCATTGCCGCAGCGCCCCGTCCGTGCGGGCGACCAACTTCTCGTCCTCTTCATAGGTCGCGACGAACTGGCTCTGCCGTCCGCTGATCACCCAATCGCCCATGCCCAGTACGGCATCGGTCAGCTTCTGGTAAAGCCGGTTGCGCTCCTGCTTCACCTGCCGCTGGCGCGAGCGCGTCAGCAGCAGGGAAACCAGCGGCAGCACAACAACCAGCACCAGCATGTACATCCCCATCAGCAAGGCAAACGCCACATCAAACGTCCCCAGCGAAATAATCGCGGCGGCATAGATCAGAAGGGCGATGATGCTGGGGAATACGGTGCGCAGGTACACATTCTGCAGGTATTCTATGTCATCGGCCAGCATGCCGAGAATATCCCCGGTACGGAAGCGCGAGGAGAGAAACAACGCCTGCGGTTCCAGAATATTGTACAGCCGGATGCGCATCCTGGAGAGAATCCGCAGGATCGTATCATGAGAGACGAGGCGCTCCACATAGTGGATTACCGCCCGGCTCGTTCCGAAGGTACGTACGCCAACAATCGGCACATAGATCATCAGAATATTTTCCGGCGGTATGGATGCCTTCGAGATCAGAAACCCCGAGGTGTACATTAGGGAGGAGGCTGAGAAAACCGTCAACGCACCCAAGGCAATAATCAGCAGGAACCGCCAGAAGTAAGTATGAAAATAGGGAGCAAACCATCCTTCACGTTTCAATGGATTCCCTCCAATTGGCTTTGAATAAGGTCATAATAGACCCCTTTGCGGGCCACAAGCTCGTGGTGTGTGCCAACCTCGGCGACCTGCCCCTGCTGCATAACGACAATGAGATCCATATCGACCATCCAGTGCAGCCGGTGGGTAGCGAGAAACACCAGCTTCCCTTCAAAAAGCGGCAGCATCGTTTCCTTCAGCTCATATTCCGTCTCAATATCGAGATGGGCGGTCGGCTCATCCAGCAGCATTACCGGACGGCTGCTCAGCAGTGCGCGGGCCAGCGCCACACGCTGCTCCTGTCCGCCGCTTAGCGAACGGCCGCCGCCGCCGATCATTTCATCCAGCCCATTCGGCAGGGAGTCAACCAGCTTCGATAGTCCTGCGGCAGCAATAACCCCTGCAACAGCTTCATTCGTCGCTTCAGGGTAATAAAAGCGTACATTATCCGCCAGCGTACCGCTGAAAATATAAGGCCGCTGCGGAATGTAAGAGGTCATCTTGCGCCATTCCTCATCTGTAAGCGAACTGACCCGGTTACCGTTCACCTCAATCGTGCCGGAGGTAGGGTGCAAGAAGCCGCCCAGGATGTCTACCAGTGTAGACTTGCCGGCTCCACTCTCTCCGATAATGCCAATTTTGGCATAACCTTTGAACTCCAGATTCACTCCGTTCAGCGAAGCAACGCCGTCTTCTTCATATTTCACGCCCACCTGATGAAGCGCAAGCGTGCTGTCCTTGTGCCAATTGAATACGGCAGCTCTGGATGCAGCAGTCTTGGAGCCTTCAGCACCATCCGCCTCCAGCAGCTCAGCCTGGACAGCCTTCCGGTCAATAATGCCCCTCATCGCTTCTCCCGCTTCCTTGCCGTCCAGTGTAGCGTGGAAGTCCGCCCCGACCAGCCGGACCGGCAGGAAATATTCCGGTGCGAGAATCAGAATCGTCAATCCCGTGACCAGCGTCATTTGTTCGTTAACAAGACGCAGCCCCAGGCTCACTGCTACCGATGCGACGGACAGCATGGTGAAGAAATCCATCGCGAATGAAGACAAAAAAGCTACACGCAGCGTGCGCATGGTGGCCGAGCGGTAGCGGTCGCTGACAGCGGCAATACTCTCGCTGTGGCTGCGGCTGCGCCCGAGAAACTTGAGCGTCTCCAGGCCGCGCAGTGAATCCACAAAATGATTGGACAGCGTGCGGTACGACTTCAATTGGCGGTCCATCTGCTTGCGCGCCGTCATCCCGATCAGAATCATAAAGACAATAATGATCGGCATCGTCAAGGTGAGAATAACACCGCTTGATGTATCCAGGGTATAGACGTACACCAGCAGCAGGGCCGGCGTTACCGCCATTCCTACCATTCGCGGGATGATCAGCTCCATGTACGTCCTGAACTTCGCAACTCCTTCAAGCACAAGCGTAACCAAATCTCCGGTTCCCCGGTCGCCCGCCAGCCTCGGCCCCAGCTGGAACAGCTTATCCATCGTTTGTCTCCGCATGCTGCTGCCGGTGGCTTCCGCGAAACGGTAAGACACCCGGCTC
The DNA here is from genome assembly GCF_054483875.1 of Paenibacillus sp. BAC0078. Classification (NCBI taxonomy): domain Bacteria; kingdom Bacillati; phylum Bacillota; class Bacilli; order Caryophanales; family Paenibacillaceae; genus Paenibacillus; species Paenibacillus sp. BAC0078. The sequence continues at coordinate 58,994 of NZ_JBTLRW010000007.1, read as the reverse complement.
ATCAGCAGCGCACAGGCGTGGCGCACCAGAAACGCAAGAAGGAACAAGAGCGCTTTAGCCCCTTGTTCCTTCAGCGGTTCTCCCGCAAACAGCGCAGAGACAACTTCTGCCAGCGATTTCGCCAGCAGAAGGATGGACAGGCTTTGCACCAGGGTAAGGAAGCCTACGATCAGAAAGACCGGCTTAACTCCTGCAACCCTAAGCAAATTTTTATCCATTAGTATTCAAGATGCTCCTTCTCGTGAACCCGTTTGTGGAAGATAAAATAACTCCAGATCTGATAACCTAGCACGAACGGCAGCAGCGACAGCGCTACAATCGTCATTACCTTCAGTGAATAATGGCCCGACGCAGCATTGGTGATCGTCAAGCTAAATGCCGCATCAATCGAGCTGATCATTACACGCGGGAACAATCCGACGAAGATGGAGAGCACCGACAAGGCCATGACCGCTCCGGTCATTCCAAACGCCCAGCCGTCTCTCTTCTTGCTCATGAAATAGCCGGACAGCACATAAGCGGCAATTCCAAGAATGACAACTACGAGCAAAAGTCCCCCGCGTTGTTCAAATACATCAGTCATGTAATATGTCATAGCTACAAAGGCAACCAGCAGAGCCGCCAGCGGGAACAGCAATTTCTGTGCCAGCTTGCGCGCCCGTTCTTGAAGATCGCCTACCGTACGAAGTGTCGTGAACATTAGGCCATGCACAAGACAGAGCAGCACAACCGTAAGTCCTGCCACTACCGTATAGACGTTGACGATATCGAAGAAGCCGGCATGCATTTGCATGTCGCCGTCAATCGGCAGCCCTTTGATGAAGCTGGCGAACACTACGGCGAGCAGGAATGGCGGAAGGAAGCTGCCGAAGAAAATGCAGGCATCCCAGGTTCTTTTCCAAGCCAGCGAATCCCGTTTGCCCCTGAATTCAAAAGCAACACCACGGGCAATTAGCGCAAGCAGAGCGAAGACGAACGGAATGTAGAAGCCGCTGAACAATGTTGCATACCAGTTAGGGAAGGCCGCGAACATCGCGCCCGCACCCGTAAGCAGCCACACCTCATTCGCATCCCAGAAGGGGCCAATCGAGTTGATTAGCACCCGGCGCTCCGTATCATTTTTGGCCAAAAACTGGGTTTCCATCCCTACGCCGAAATCAAAGCCTTCCAAAAAGAAGAATCCGATAAATAATACCGCAATCAGCACAAACCATAATTCATTAAGAGAAAGCATGCGATCCCTCCTTCGTGTATGGATCATGCGAGTCACCGTGATCGTTATCCATGGCATAAGGGCCTTTTTTGATCACTTTGATGAACAGGCCAACCAGCACAGCTCCCAGTATGGCGTAAATTGCCGTAAAGGAAATGACCGAGAACAACACCTGACCAGCCGTAACATTAGGAGACACACTATCCGCTGTGGTCATGAGTCCAAATACCGTCCAAGGCTGACGCCCGATTTCAGTCATGATCCAGCCCGACACATTGGCGATTGGCGGAAGCAGCAGCCCCCAGAGCATTAAGCGCATGAACCAGGTATTCGGACGTTCCATCTTCTTGCGCCACATCAGGTAGATCGCATAGACTCCAAGCCCGATCATCGCCGTACCTGCGGCAACCATGATCCGGAAGCTCCAGAACGTTGTGCGTACAGGCGGGATATAATCCCCAGGTCCGTACTTCTGTTCATACTCTGCCTGCAGCGTATTCATACCTTTAAGAGATCCGGAGAACTTGCTGTAGGAGAGAAAGCTCAGCATGTACGGAACCTTAATCTCATGTGTGCTTACTTTATTATCAGGATCAATGTTTGCGTAGACCGTCCACGCCGCAGGATCTCCACTGTCGTCCCAAAGCGCTTCTGTAGCAGCCATTTTCATCGGTTGAGTCTCTACGAGATACTGCGCTTGAGCGTGACCTGCAATGGCTACGCCAAACGAGGATACAACCCCGACAATAGCAGCAATTTCAAACGATTTTCTGAAAAAAGAAACATCCTGCTTCTTCAGCAGCTTATACGCACTGATACCTGTTACCAGGAATGCGCCTGTGGCGTAAGCGGCGAGTACCGTATGCGGGAATTCCACCAGCAATTGTCCGTTCGTAATGAGGGCGAAGAAATCGTTCATTTCAGCCCGGCCATTGTTAATGGCAAAACCGACCGGATGCTGCATAAAAGAGTTCGCGGCCAGAATCCAGAACGCCGATAACATCGTTCCCAGGGCTACCAGCCAAATAGCGAGACAGTGAACCTTCTTCGGAACCTTGTCCCAGCCAAAAATCCACAATCCAATAAATGTAGACTCCAGAAAGAAAGCCAGCAACGCTTCAATGGCCAGCGGAGCTCCAAACACATCACCGACAAAGCGTGAATAATCGGACCAGTTCATCCCGAACTGAAACTCCTGCAAAATCCCTGTCACTACACCTACGGCAAAGTTAATGAGGAAGAGCTTTCCCCAGAACTGCGCCATTCTTTTGTACTCGTCATTGCCTTTTCTGACATACATCGTCTCCATGATTGCAATCAAGAGCGCAAGTCCAATTGACACCGGTACAAAGAAATAATGAAAAATCGTCGTCGACGCAAATTGTATACGCGACAGTATAACTGTATCCATATTTCTCCCCTTCCTTCTCCCCATTCATTACGTATATTCTGTCAAAAATCTAACACCTTAAGTGTGATATTAATCACATTATACACCCTGTTTCGGCCTTAAAATCAATAAATTTGTGACAAATATCACAATATTACGTTCATAAAGCAAAAAAAATAAGACGGTTTCACCGTCTTGGATGTGTACATCATTCTATAGAAAAAGCTTGACTCATAAAGGTGCTCATTAGCTAATGGAAGTGCCCTTCTTCAGCGATTTTAGATCGCCATTCGAATTAAGCAATTGTGGCAGCATTTTCATGGAACGCTCCATCGGAGAGTTGCAGAGACGGCAAGAAGGCGCATGTTCAAATGCGAAATTATCCCTCATCCATCCGTTACATCCATCGTTGGTACAGGCCCATATTTCAGTATTTTCCTCTGGTACTTCCTCCAAAGGCTTCTTCCGGTAGTTCATTGCCGTTCCTCCCTTCCTTTATGTAACAAGCCCGAGAATCCAGACAAGTAAAAACGGCGTTGCCGCCCTTTATTCTAAGGACGGCAACCGTTTCATTGAGAATATAAGGATATTTACTCCTCATAATTCTAAAAAAAGACCGTCCCAGCTTTCACAAGCGGGACGGTTCCTTCTATTATTACAGTTTTACAACGTTTTCGGCTTGTGGTCCACGGTTGCCTTGAACAACGTTGAATTCAACGCGTTGGCCTTCATCCAAAGTTTTGAAGCCTTCGCCAGTGATTGCGCTGAAGTGAACGAATACGTCGCTTCCGCCTTCAACTTCGATGAATCCGAATCCTTTTTCTGCGTTGAACCATTTAACTGTACCTGTTTGCATGTGTGTTACCTCCACAAATTTAAATTAATATGTTCTTTTTATCTTCAAACAAAGAAAAAATTCACACATTGAAAAAGGTTGTGCTTCAGTTGACAGCCCTTTTCAATACGTGAATCAGGTATCAATTGTATGATTAATTTTCATGTTACCACACCTCATTAACAAAGGCAAGCTGGCTCATCCGAATTTCTCCGTTTTTCCCCTTATAAGGTTACTTTCCCAATGTAAGGGCTACCAGCATATAAAAACTATATAAATTAATTCCTTCACTATCCTTTACCCTAAGTATTTCACTTAGAAACGGTTGCCGCCCTTAAATAATAATTATAAGGGCGGCTCGCCGCCTCTCTTTATGTGACTGCTTCATCATTATATACTGCCTGATGCGTTTTTATTCCTCCGGCTTCTCAAGAAGCTTCACAGTGACCTGCTTCATTTCCCCATTGCGGTAAAAAGTGATTGTAAGCTCATCGCCGATCTTAGTGTGATCGTACAGATATTTCCGCAGTGAAAGCGTAGATGTAATCGGCTGGTCGTCAAACTTCGTAATGACATCATTGAGCTGCAGTCCCGCTTCCTTGGCTGGACCTACGGCATCAAGCACAACTACCCCATCCTTCACACTCGTCGGCAGGTTCAGCTCCTTGCGCTGGTCCTCTGCCAGCGGCACATAAGGATTGTTCAGATCAACGGAATATACACCTAAGTACGAACGGGCTATTTTCCCTTTGGCTGTCAGTTCATCCGCCGTTTCTATCACATGATTGGCAGGAATGGCAAAGCCGAGGCCTTCCACACCTGTATCAGAGATCTTCATTGTATTGATGCCTATTACCTTGCCGTTCAGATCTACGAGTGCGCCTCCGCTGTTGCCCTCATTAATCGCGGCATCGGTCTGAATAACCTCCTGCTCCCAGTCATATACGCCATCCTGGTTCAGCGATACGGGAATGGTCCGCTCGGTATAGCTGACAATACCTGAGGTTAGCGAATCCCCGAGTCCCAGCGGATTGCCGATGGCGATCACCGTCTCACCAAAACGCAGCTTGGAGGAATCGCCAATCTGGGCAATGGTATTGATGCCTTTGGCGTCTATGGAGAGCACCGCGATGTCGCTTACTTTATCCGCACCAACAAGTGTCGCCTTGCGGGTCTCCCCGTCAACCGTAACCACTTCCAGCTTGCCTGCACCATCAATCACGTGATTATTGGTGATGATGAAGGCCTTGCCGTCGTTTTTCTTATATATAACCCCTGAACCCAATGCCGACTGATCCTGGATATTGAGTTCCTTGTTATCTTCTTTATGATTAATAATGCTTACTACCGCAGGACGCACTAGAGCGGCTGCCTGAACAATCCGGTCAAAGGGATCGCCGCTGCTTACAGCGAGCTTACCTATCACTGCCGGTGAATTGGCTTTCACATGAGTGAACTGCCCTGTGACCATACTGAAGAGAAGCACCGACATCACAGCGCTGGCTATGGAGCAGATCATTGCCACCTGCCACGTTGCTAGTCCCCTCCGCGATCTGCGCACAGCCCATTTACGGCTGCCAGCTCCACTGGAGGCCTCATGTTCCCTGCTTATGCGCCGCGACACTTTCGTTGAATAGAAATCATCATCAAACAGTCCCACCGTTACACCCTCTCCCCTCTATTGCTACTGCATTCAAGACCTGAACGCCAAGCAACCACGTCCGAGCTTATTACTTTATCTCTTAGACTCCAGGAGGCACTAAAAGGTTTCAACTGATTCATTACCGCATAGGTGCGGCTTATAACAAGTAGAAACGCCGCGCCGTCCATAGAAGGACGGTATCTGTTTCAGCGAGAAATATAAGGATAAAGTATAGCGTGAAACTTATACTTTCTTATATTTGTACAAAGGCTCTCTTATTCTTGCAGCCTAGCATAAATCGTTACGTATTTTTGAGGAATATTCTGCAACTTAAAAGACTACAATAGTAGAAACAGCTAATCCTGTCTTGCACCTGATCTGTTCTATACAATTGTATCACAGGCAGCGGCCGTTCCGTATTTTTTCTGCAGTAAATTTTGTGTAAATTTATTACAGTTAAAGTGTATATTCAGCATCGAAGGAGGAAGGCAAAATGGAATCTTTTGGAACAAGCATGGACCTCGTGCAATTTATCGGCAAGCTGGGTGATCTCAAGGATGAGCATTATCATTTGGTTCTTGTTCAAAGTGCGATGATCGAGCTGCTGATTGATAAAGGGCTCTTCTCACGCCAAGAGCTGGAGCATAAAATCGCCGAAATGGACCGGCTTATGACTGACTCACCTTATCCCATGGCGTAGGACGGTCATAGTAGGTATCACACAGCCTGAATTCACTGTCTTTGAAAAAACAGCCCCGGTCTTCCATCGCCCCGCGCACCGACATCCTCGCAAGATCAATCATATTATGATCCCGGCTCAAGTGAGCCAGATAAGTGCGTTTGGTCCGCCCTGTAAGAATCTCGCTCAGCGCCGCCCCCGCCGCCTCATTGGACAAATGGCCCAGGTCGCCAAGAATACGCCGCTTGGTGTTCCACGGATAACGTCCCATTCTCAGCATTTCAATATCATGATTGGCTTCCAGCACAAGGACATCGGCATCCGAAATCGCCGTCCGCACTTTATCGCTGACATAGCCAAGATCCGTCGCGACACAAAGCTTCTCCTTGCCGTCATAAAAGTTGTAGCCCACCGGTTCAGCAGCGTCATGTGAGATTGCAAACGACTCTACCCGCAGACTGCCGAAATCCCTGTGCTGCCCAGTCTCCAGAATTATGCGGTTATGCTCGGCAATGTTGCCGATTCCCTTCTCTATCGCTCCCCAGGTATTGGTGTTGGCGTAGATCGGAAGATCGTATTTGCGCGCCATAGCTCCGAGCCCCTTAATATGATCGGAATGCTCGTGCGTTACCAGAATTCCATCGATATCCTGACCCGTTAGCTCGCGCATGGCCAGCAGCTCATCAATCCGTTTTGCACTTAGACCGGCGTCGATCATCAGCGTGGTTTCCCCGTTCCGCACCACCGTTACGTTACCGGTAGAGCCGCTCGACAGCACCGTAAATGATATTCCCATCTCTCTCCTGCTCCTTCTACTTCTACTCTGTTGTCTTGGGACTAATTATGTCCGCACTAATGGCATCCACATAATAGGCATTGCCATTCTCCAGCATGAACCGCCACATGGGTGAAGCTACCTGGCTCTCGGAATTGAACAGCTCGCCGTAGTAGCCAAGCTCAATCTCCTTGACCACTGAATTCGCCGGTAAATATTTTTCAATCAGGCTGCTCAGCGCCTGGGAAGCCGGAAGCACCTTCTGCGCTTTGTCTTCGCTGCCGGCTTCAATCTCAATCTTCGTCCAGCGGTACGCCACAATTTTCTGGTCGCTGTTAATCAGCTCCAGCCTGACTCTGAACAGCGAATATTTCTTATCGACCAGTGGATGGAGCACGAACTTGCCGACCTCACTTTCCTGTGAATCGAAGCGGTAATTAGCAATATCCGTGATCTGGCCCTGCAGGGCACTACTCAGCTCCGTGAACGAGGAATAGATCAGCTTGCTGTCTACAGGCTCCTTCAACTGAACCGGAGGATCATTCTGCTCATCGCCGGAGTAATGGTACGTAATATTCGGAAGCTGCGGTGTGGCTGCCGGGATCGGGCACAGCACCCGGATAGCCTTCTCTTCCATTACCGCCTGTGTTTCCTGGGACAAGGAGGTGAAATCCAGGTTGGCACTGGCCTGATCGCGCAGATCGATCCAGAGCTGATAACACAGCAGCAGGTTCAGCACTAAAAAGGCGTAAATCATTACATTTTTCGCTCTTCCCCAGTCCATACCTTCCCCTCCGTCACTTCTAGTTCAACGTAAGCACAGTGCCGTCTTCCAATGTAACCCGCCATACCGGGCGAAGCTGCAGCGATTCTCTCTTCACGACAGGCACATAGGCCGGAGTCAAATCCTTTACCGCCGATACCTGGCTGATTTGCGCCAACTGATTGCGCAGCCTGTCTCCTACCGGCAGATCGACAATTCGCTTAACCGCCTTAGCCTCCTGCACATACATCAGGGAGCGCTCGTAGGAGGATACCGTTCCCTGCTGCAGCTCCAGATTAATGATTCCATACTTCAGCCGTGGCTGGCTAATGATCGGATACGAACCATAAGGCGAGTCGCCGTAGAACTGCTGAAAAGAAACCTTCCGTTCCTGCCGCCCCTCCTCCGTCGCCTCCAGCCGGTATGTTCCATTCCATCCGCCATGCTGGTTGACGAAGTCAACAGCTTCCAGAGCGTCCTTCGCCGGCGTGCTTTCCCCGGCTGGAAGGGCCGCCGGATCGCTGTAGCTCATCCAGTTCTGCTCCTGATCCACCTGAAGACTGCGTTTGCTGTCCGTATAAATCTCCGTTCCGTCTTTCTCCGGGATATATCTGGTGCTTCCTGCATCAAAAAAGAGATTGCTCTGCATTTGCTGGATAGTGTACATGCCGGACGGCATCTCCGCCTCAACCATGGATACCTTGCCCTCCGGTACGTAATAGTCGCCGTTCACGGCTGTATAATTAGGGAGATTTTTTCCGAAATCAACATGCTGCTGCACGTCCTGAACTGTGAGGTCGGCTTTGGCTGCTTCATATACGATATCGCCCCGGGTGCTGAAGAAGATGGCATGCGCTTTGGAATCATTTTTAACATTGTAAATCCAAATCCGGTCGATGCTCTCCCCTTCAAACAATGAATCAGGAGACAACTGCATCACCCGCTGCAGCAGCGTTACCGGGATGCCTGCACCATAGGACAGCTCAATCCCCGGGTTCTCGTTACGGATTTTATCCCAATCGAAATCCTGCACAGAGCGCCGCTGAAAGCTCTCAAAGCTGCGTCCCTTCAAGCGGTTCAGGATAAGATTATAGAAAGTGGTGCTTGGATAAAAAAGCGTATGCTTGCTTTCCCCCATATGGATGATCATTTTATCGGGATAGAGCAGATTCTCTACCTTTTCTTCCGGCCCCATGTTATCCGTCTTCACATACAGATTCTCAGACATGACCGCCGAATCGCTGCCCGGCAGCCGGTAGATCAGGTAATAGCTCTCTACAAGACTTCCGAACACAAGCAGCGCCAGAATCCATGATTTCACTTTTTCCTTCATGACTCACTCCCCCTTTGCTCCTTCAGAGGCAGTGTGAAGGTTACGAGCGAACCTTCATTAAGCTCGGATTGCAGGGAAATAGAGCCGCCATGCGCTTTAACAATTTCCCGGGCAATGGACAGCCCCAGGCCAGTTCCACCCATATTCCGCGAGCGGGCCTTATCCACTCTGTAAAATCGTTCAAAAATACGCTCAATATCCTTTTTCGGTATTCCAATCCCGGTATCCCTTACAGAAATAGCCAACATTCCTTCTTCATTCTTCAGCGCCTCAAGCTGGATTGTTCCGCCCTCCGGCGTATACTTCAGCGCATTGGAGACCAGATTGCCCAGCACCTGATCAATTTGGTCGCGGTCAAGCCAGGCGCTCTCAACCTCCTTGCGGACTCTTGTGCTGATATGAATCCGCTTCTGGCGAATCTGAAATGAGAAGCGGTCAGCGACATCCTCCAGCATCTCGGAGATATCGGTCTGCTGAACGCGCAGGCTGGATTCCTTCGAATCAAGCCGCGAAAGATGCAGCAGATCCGTAACGAGGCGGATCATCCGCTCGGTTTCATTGCGGATAACTCCAACGAACCGCACAGCCAGCTGCGGATCATCAAGTGCGCCGTCATCCAGCGCTTCGACATAGCTTTTGATGGTCGTAAGCGGCGTCCGCAGCTCATGCGACACATTGGCTACGAACTCGCGGCGGGACTCCTCCAAGTTCTCCTGCTCAGTCACATCCTGCAGCACAGCAATCGTGCCCGCGATTCCCCGGCCTTCCCGGCGGTGAATCGGCGTAAAGGTGACGCGCACGATGTTGGAGCTGCCGCCCCCCACGGGCGAGAGATGGAGCATGGCCGACTGGGCGTTGCCCTGGGCAAGCGATCCCGATTGCTCATGGTCGAGGCCCAGCAGCTCGTCCAGGGGAGCGCCCTCAGGAAGTGGACCTTCGGAGCCTAGCATATGTGCTGCGCGGGTATTCATCAGAATGACCACACCGCTCTCATCCGTAGCCACTACACCATCGCTCATGTTCGTCAGAATGGAAGCCAGCTTCTCCTTCTCCTCCTCATTCTGTGACAGGGCTTCGCGAAGCCTTCCAGTCATATAATTGAACGCCTGGCTTAGCTGGCCGATTTCATCGTTGCCGAATACAGGCATCTTACGGTTAAAGCGTCCTTCCGCAACCGCTGTGGCATGACGGGTCATTTCCTTGATCGGATGCGTGATCGTATGAGCGAGAATAACACCCAGAACGGCCGTCAGCGCCAGAGCCAGCAGCAGTCCCGAGAGAAATACGCTATTGATCCGGCTCATTGTGGCGTATAAATCCTTCATGTCGGCAGCAATATAGATTGCGCCTACGACCTTGTCGCCGGAGAGCACCGGCTTGGCGACTACCTTCTTTCGCACATTGTCGTCGGCAATAATGTATTCTTCATTGTCGCTGATCCCCTGCAGAGCGCGGCTGACCACAGTCTGCGTGTTGCGCTGGCCGACATAATCATTCTGCGAAGGGACAGAGGTGGTGATAATTTTACCGCTTGCATCCAGAACCTGAATTTCAGCACCGTTGATATAGAGATTGTTGACCATGCCCCGCAGACTCTCTACAGCAGTTTCTTCATCTGCCGTTCCGGCTTGGCTGCCGAGCTTGTCGGCGGTCAGGATAGAGAGCATTTCTGCGCGCGCCTTCAGATCCTTGGTGAAATTATCGGTCAGTGAATTCTTCATCGAGCTGACAAAATATACACCGATCAACTGCATGGCGATCAGAATCAGCAGCACATAGATAATAATAAGCCTCGCCTGTATCGTCCGGAAAAAGGACAGTCCCTTCATCACAACCCTCCGTTTTTGGGGCTATGCATCAAATAACCGAGTCCGCGCCGGGTAAAAATATATTCCGGTTTGCTAGGGTTCTCCTCAATTTTTTCTCTTAGACGGCGGATGGTTACATCAACGGTCCGCACATCACCGAAATACTCGAAGCCCCATACGGCCTGCAGCAAATGCTCCCGGGTCATCACCTTGCCGGCGTGACGAATCATATAATAGAGCAGCTCATATTCCCGGTGGGTCAGATCAAGCGGCTCGCCTTCCTTGTAGACCATGTACATATCCGTATCCACAAAAAGACCGAAATGCTGCACCCCTTGCTTGCTCTCCAGCGGTTCACTCTGCGTTTCGGAGGGCATCGGCTTATGCTGGCGGCGCATCTGCGCTTTGACTCTGGCCAGCAGCTCGCGCGTACTGAACGGCTTGGTCACATAATCATCCGCCCCAAGCTCCAGACCCAGCACCTTGTCGATTTCCCCGTCTTTGGCTGTAAGCATAATGATCGGAATATCAAGATGCGCGGACCGCACCTCACGGCAGACATCCATGCCGTCCTTGCCGGGCAGCATCAGGTCAAGCAGCATCAGATCGGGCCGTTTGGACAATGCCAGCTCTACTGCGCTGTTGCCGTCAAAGGCACAGATCACCTCATAGCCCTCTTTTTCCAAATTGAATTTCAATATATCAGCAATAGGCTGTTCATCATCTACTACCAGAATCGTTCCCATCTGCATAGGCTCAGCTTCACCTTTCTACCCTTACTTATCATTGATTCTTTTATTTTAACATACCTGATCTGGCGCCACATCCTACGATATACATTCTGCTCCTGCGTGAAATATAAAAACCGCCCGAAATCATTCGGACGGCCGAACCTGTCATATGGATTATTGCAAAAACCTCATTGGATTGATCGCTGTCCCGTTCTTGCGGATTTCAAAATGAAGATGGGTGCCGGTTGAACGTCCGGTGCTGCCCATAATCCCGATTTTGGAGCCCTTCTCAAGCCTTTGGCCCGGGGAAACGGAGATTTTGCTTAAATGCCCGTAATACGTAATATATCCGTTGTGGTGATCCACAATAACTACATTGCCGTATCCGTTCTGTACACCGGCGAAGCTGACCGTTCCGGCATCGGCGGCTTTGATCGTGCGGTTACCGGATACCAGGTCCACGCCCTTATGTACGCGTCCCCACCGTTCGCCATAGCTGCTGGAAATCGACGCACCGACCACCGGCCAGGCGAACATCCCTGTTGCTTCTAAGGCAACCTTGGTTTCCGGCGTCTTCGTTCCTTCTCCGATCACCTTGGTTCCCCGGTACACTACTTCCGGCAGTGAAGCCTGCACTACCGTCTGTCCCAGCCATTCCTCCTTGACGACCAGACCGTTCTCCTTGGTTAAGCGGTACTGCATCGTTTTGAGGCCGGTCTGCCCCGGACGGACCACCTTTCTCTTGCCGGCAGGGAGCAGATTGCTCGTCCGCACAACAACTTCCGGCTCAGTAACAACCTTCTCTGCAACCTGCTCTACAGTTACTACTGTGAGGTCAGGCTGTGGTACGGTTAATTGCAGCGTGTCCCCAATTTGCAGGGTCAATTCTTCGACAGACGGATTGTTGCGGAAAATTTCAGCTTGAGTCGTACCATACAGCTTGGCGATGCCGGAAACCGTGTCACCTTCCTGCACTGTGTATAGCAGCGGCGCCTCTTTGCCTTCGGTAAGCGTCTTGACAGCTTCCTCTACACTCAGCACTTTGTTCGGGTCGGCTTTTACCGGAGCAATGGACACTTTCTCGCGGATCGCAGCCGATTCTACTTTGTCTGCGCCTGCAGCCGAGGTTTTGGCCGCGCTTGAAGCTGCTGTCTTCTTGAGCTGGGCTCCTGTGGAAGCCTGGGCCTCTGGAAGATAATGCTCCTTAACTCCCTTCAGCACCGCAGCCGCCGTCTCCTGATCCTTGACGATTCCAAGCACCTTGCCGCCCACAGTCAATTGCACGCCTACCGCATAAGCCTTAAGCATGCTATCCAGCTTGTCCAGTGTTGCGGCGCTGTCAATCTCCGGCTTATACGCCTTCTCTGGTTCTGTAGTAATACCGTCTGTCTGCAGCACCATCACCGAGTCAGGATATTTGATCTGGTATTCCTTCCGCTTCTTTTCGAACAGCCCATCGAGCTCGGCCTCCTGGCTGATCTTTCCGATCTCCGCGCCTTTCACCAAAACCTTGTAGTAGGTCACTGTGTTCGCCGCTACGTGCTTCTTCTCCGCTCCGACCGCGAAGGCCCCAAGCAGCATCAGTCCGGCAGAAGCTGCAATCCATGAGCGCCGGATTCTCCGAGGTTTGGTTTCTGCACCAAATTGGGCTGAACGCTCCTCCTCTTGGTTCCGCATATTCCCCAACCGGCGCATGAACTTAAATCCCTTCATGAAACTCTCCCTTTCAGTCCGCCCATTCATTCCTCCTAGAGCGATCAAGCTATTGATATACGGCCCCTTGTATATATTCTGCTGCATCTATTTTTCTGTTGCGTTAGTATGAATAATCATGCTGTTACAAAGCGGAAAAAGGTTACAAAAAATTAACCCCTTTTAGTCCTTTTTTACTGTACCATAGCCCGAAGAAGGATTTCAACTTTCTCTACATGGCAAAACCCGCGCAAATGGCGGGTTTTATCCAAAAATATGATCGTTCAAAGGCTTTGTTGTGTCTGAAAAATGACAATTTTTAATTTTGTGGTGTAGCTGTTGCACTAGGTGTAAGCATTTTCATTAAGGTCTTATATTCATCCGGGTCTACATATTTGGCAATAACCTGCTGCAATTCCTGCACTTCGCTCTCTGTTAATCCATCCTCCATAATCTTGGAGATTTTTTGCATTTCATCCGGGGGCAGCTTGGTCATCAGAATATTGAATATATTGGTTTTTTCATCGGTTGGCAGCTTGTCTTTCATATCCCGCATCGCTTCAGGCGTCATTACCAATTGCTGATCGGCAGCGCTCCCGCCCTGTTCCCCACCACCCGAAACTCCCCCCATTACGGGCAGAGCATTCTCAGGGACCTTCTCCTCCGCTGGCTGCTCACCGCTTTTGCTGTCCTTATTGCCGGTGCTCCCTTTATCCGTCCCCTGGATTGGTGTTTTCGCCTTATTTGTCTCCGCATTGTCAGCAGTTGTATCTTTACTGTTCATCCCTACAAGACTCTTCATGAATCCGCCAATTCCCGGCTCCGGGCCGTCCAGCTTAATATCAAAGCTTGCCAGCACAGACTGAATATACGTATTTACAACAAATGCTGTAGTCAGAATGGAAAGTCCGCTGGCCAGAACAACAATCAGGCAGACGGCAAGTGCCCGTTTTACTAAATTCATCTTTATCTCTCCCTTGCGCTATGTTCATATCCAAACTTTCAGGAATCAGGTCTTTATACCTTCCATCCATCCAGTATTGACTAGAACCCTGCCAGGGAAACATATTAATATGGAAAAAAAAGGAGCCTCAAATGAGGCCCCTTATGTCGGCTTAATGCATATTCAGCTTAAATATAAATTGGCAGCACTTGATTGGTTTGCTCCCGGTTGCGGCCCACGGAGAAGATCGAGATCGGAATGCCGGTAAGCTCCGATACCCGTTCCACATATTTGCGGGTATTCGCAGGAAGATCATCCAGCGTTTTGGCCGAAGTAATATCCTCGCTCCAGCCTGGAAGCTCTTCGTAGACGGCTTCACATTCCGCCAGCATTTTCAGGCTTGCCGGATAGTGGGTAATCACCTCGCCGCGATACTTGTAGCCTGTGCAAATCTTCACCGTTTCGAGTCCGGTAAGCACATCTAGTGAGTTAAGAGACAGACCGGTGATGCCGCTGACACGGCGGGCATGACGCACCACTACACTGTCAAACCAGCCTACACGGCGTGCGCGTCCGGTTACTGTACCGTACTCATGACCGGTTTCACGGATATAGTCACCGATGGAATCATTCAGTTCGGTAGGGAACGGGCCATCGCCGACACGGGTAGTGTAAGACTTGGCAACCCCGATAACCTGCTTGATTTTGGACGGACCTACACCGGAACCGATGCAGACACCGCCGGCCGACGGATTCGATGAAGTAACGAATGGATAAGTACCTTGGTCAATATCCAGCATGACGCCTTGCGCGCCTTCGAACAATACCTTGGAATCAGCATCAATCGCATCGTTCAGCACAACCGAAGTATCGGTAACATAGCCGCGAAGCACTTCCGCATATTCCAAATATTTAGTCAGCACTTCTTCCACATCCAGCGCTTCCGCTCCGTAGACCTGAGTGATAACCTGGTTCTTCTCTTCCATCAAGTGGCGCAGGCGAAGCTCAAATTCCTCTGCGTCCATCAGATCGGCGATGCGGATACCGTTGCGGGCCGCCTTATCCATATAAGCCGGGCCAATTCCCTTGCGGGTAGTGCCGATCTTGTTCGGGCCTTTGCGGTCCTCTTCCAGAGCATCCAGAACCATATGATAAGGCATAATGACATGGGCACGATCACTGATCACCAGATTCTTGGTATCAAAGCCGTTCTCATGAATATAATTAATTTCTTGGATTAGGGCTTCCGGATTGATAACCATTCCGTTGCCAATTACGCAAGTCTTCTCTTTATAAAATACACCTGATGGAATCAAGCTCAGCTTGAACTTCTTCCCGTCAATCAGAATCGTGTGACCGGCATTGTTTCCTCCTTGATACCGAGCGACCACATCTGCACTTTCTGCCAGAAAGTCCGTGATCTTCCCTTTGCCTTCGTCTCCCCATTGTGTTCCCACGACGACTACCGTTGACATGTTCATTCCTCCGTAGGTGCCTCGCTTAGCACCATTATTTTTCATAATATGGGCCCAGTACGTATTTCTTATGTACGCAGCCCTGCGGGCGCCAAAGCGGTTTAACCTGCTAAAGCACAATAATCAGTGTAACAGCGGTACTTTTTAAAGTCAAACAAAAACGAACGATCTCACGATGAAATGTGTGATCGTTCGGATATTGTGCGAAAACTGCCTAACCTGCAAAGGGTTCGTTGTGGGCACGCTCGTAGTTGACGAACTTGTTGAAATTTTTCAGAAACACAAGCTCAACGGTGCCAACGGGACCATTACGCTGTTTCGCGATAATAATTTCAATAATATTCTTCTTTTCGGTTTCCTGGTTGTAGTAATCGTCACGGTACAGGAAAGCAACAATGTCGGCATCCTGCTCGATGGAGCCGGATTCACGAAGGTCACTCATCATCGGACGTTTATCCTGACGCTGCTCCACACCCCGGCTAAGCTGGGAGAGGGCAATGACAGGGACATCCAGCTCACGGGCAATTTGCTTCAAGGTACGGGATATCTCCGATACCTCCTGCTGGCGGTTCTCGCCGCCCTTGCCGCGTCCCTGAATGAGCTGCAAATAGTCGATGACGATCATGCCGAGGCCTTTTTCCTTCTTCAGTCTGCGGCATTTAGCGCGGATATCTGTAACCGTAACCCCGGGAGTATCATCAATATAAATTTCCGCCTCCGACAAAGACTGAATACCCATTGTCAGCTTTGACCAATCATCATCGCTTTTGAAGTCGCCGGTACGCATAATGTTGGCATCCAAATTAGCTTCGGCGCAGATCATACGCTGAACAAGCTGGGGCGCCGACATTTCCAGACTGAAGATGGCTACGGTCTCTTTGGCGCGTACCGCCACATTCTGGGCAATATTCAGTGCAAAAGCCGTCTTCCCTACGGAAGGACGGGCCGCGACAATGATCAAGTCATTGCGCTGGAAGCCGTTGGTCATATGGTCGAGATCAACGAAGCCGGTAGGAATCCCCGAAGTGCCGCCTTTATTCTGATGTAGCATCTCCACACGGTCGAACACCTGCATGAGCACATCACGGATAGCAATGAACCCGCTGCCGCTGCGGCGGTTGGATATCTCCAGAATCCGCCGTTCAGCATCACTCAGCATATCGGCTACATCTTCCCCGCCCGTATAACCTTCGCTGACAATCTGCGTCGCTGTGCGGATCAGCCGCCGCAGCATCGCCTTCTCTTCAATAATTTGCGCATAATAATCGACGTTGGCCGCAGTCGGAACCGCATGCGCCAGCTTTGCCAAATAGCTGACACCGCCGATATCCTCAAGCTGTCCCTTGTCCTGCAGTCTGGACGTCAGTGTAACCAGGTCAATCGGCTGGCTCTCTTCTCCGAGCTGCACCATCGCTTCAAATATCATCTGATGCGGTTTATCGTAGAAGTCTTCGGTATTCACCCGCTCCATCGCGGTAATAAGCGCTTCGTCCTGCAGCAGCACAGCGCCGATTACAGCCTGCTCCGCCTCCAGGTTCTGCGGGGGAATCCGATCGAAAAAGAGATCTCCACCCATGTTACTCCTCCGTTACCTGAACCGTGAGGTTAGCCTTTACTTCAGTATGCAGCTTGACTGCTACCTGGAATGTACCCACATGACGAATCGGATCACTCAGTTCAATCTTGCGCTTATCAATCGAAATGCCATGAGTCGCAGCAAGCGTTTCACCTATCTGCTTGCTTGTAATGGCGCCGAACAGGCGGCCGCCCTCTCCGGCTTTGGCCTTTAGAGTCAGCGTCAGCTCGTCCAGCTTCTTGCCAAGCTCCACCGCTTCCTCTTTCTCTTGATCCTTACGGCGCTGTTCAGCAGCCGCCTGATTCTCCAGCGTCTTCACATTGCCCTCAGTAGCCGGACGAACCAATCCGCGCGGCAGCAAGAAGTTGGTTGCGTAACCTTCCGATACCTCTTTGACTTGACCCTTCTTGCCTTGACCCTTGACATCTTTTATAAAAATGACCTTCATTCGAACAGCCCCTCTTTCGCTTCGATTTCAGCCAGCACCGCAAGCAGTCTGGCTTCTGCTTCCTTACTTGTTCCTTCAAGCTGTACCGCAGCGTTGGACAAATGTCCGCCGCCGCCCAGCTTCTCCATAACCACCTGCACGTTCATCCGCCCGAGTGACCGGGCGCTGATGCCGATGAGGCCGTCAGGCCGCTCGCTAATGACGAATGAAGCTACCACATTCGTCATTCCCAGCAGCGTATCCGCCGTCTGAGCAATCAGAAGCTGCGGAATCTTCATTCCCGGCGCCGTCACAACCAGCGCTATATGGTCATACACCATCCGCGCATGCTTGATGATTTCCGCTTTGGAAATGTACTCCTGCAGATCCTCCTTCAGCATGCGCTGAATAAGGATCGTATCCGCACCAATCCGCCGCAGAAATCCAGCCGCCTCAAAGGTGCGCGATCCCGTGTGCAGCGCAAAATGCTTGGTGTCCACCGTAATTCCGGCGAGCAGCATCGTGGCTTCGAGCGGACTTAGCTTGATCTTCTCATGGATATACTGCAGCAGCTCCGTGACCAGCTCGCAGGTGGAGGAAGCGTATGGCTCCAAATAGACCAGTACAGCATCATTAATGAATTCCTCGCCCCGGCGGTGGTGGTCAACCACCACAATCCGGCTGGCATACTGCACCAGGCGCGGCTCCATCGTCATCGACGCCTTGTGTGTGTCCACGACGATCAGCAGCGTATGCTCAGTCATAACCTGCAGCGCCTGCTCCGTTGAGATGAAGGACCTGTTCAGCTCTTCATCCCGGCGGATCTGCTCCATCATGCGGGTAATGGAGGGATTCGGCGTCTCCATTACAATGTTTGCTTCCACATTGTACATCTGAGCCGCCTTTAAGAGACCAATGGACGCCCCTACGGCGTCAATATCCGGTGCCCGGTGGCCCATAATCAGCACCCGGTCGCTCTCTTGCATAAGATCACGCAGCGCGTGGGCGATGACTCTGGCCCGCACTCTGGTGCGCTTCTCCGCGGCGTTGCTCTTGCCGCCGTAGAAAGACAAGCGCTGTCCTGCCTTCACAGCGGCCTGATCGCCGCCCCGGCCCAGCGCCATATCCAGACTGGACTGCGCCAGCGCTCCAAGCTCACTGGCCGACTCAGTGCCATAAGCCAGTCCGATGCTCAGCGTCATCGGCACCTTGAGGTCGGCAGTCATTTCCCGGACCTCATCCAGAATTACGAACCGGCTCTCTTCCAGCGCCTGCAGGCTGCGGTGATTGAGCAGCATGAGGTAGCGCTCTGAAGACAACCGCCGCAGATATACCTCAAACTGCTTGCTCCATTCCGTAATCTCGCTGGCCACCTTGGCGATCAAAGATGTGCGCTGCTGATCATCCATGCCTTGCGCTGCTTCATCGAGATTATCCATCATCACGATGCCGATGGCGAGCTTTTCTTCCTCATAACGTTCCCGCAGCACCACCAGCTCAGTGATATCATACAGATACAGTAGCCGCTCGCTGGGAATAACCACCGCTTGATAATACCGGTCGTCCACTGTGATTTCCTGCCGGACATCCTTCAGCGCATTGTCCTTGGCAGCTTCCCGCTTCACCGGAACGTTGCCCGTCAACAAGGGCATGAGGTCAGGCAGCAGATCCTGCATTTCTTCTCCTACCAAGGATTTGCGGGTGAAAATATCTCCGGCATTGCGGTTATTCCACTCCACCGTCCGGTCCTCGCTGTACAGGATAATGCCGAGCGGAAGCATACTGACCGCTTCACCCTCTACCCGCTTAATCCGGAATGAAAGCCCGTTTATATACTCCACCAGATTACGGCGGAACGCCAGCTCTGCCTGCAGCATCGAGAAGCACAGCGTGCCGGCCAGAAACAGACAGGCGACACCAATAACCCAGTTATAGACACTGACTGCTATAATCAGGAGCAGCATCAGCATGAACGCCCAGACGGTATGATAGCCGTGCCAGCGTCGTTGCAGAAATTTTGGCATGAGCCCTCACCCTATCGTTTCGATTTCGTCACAAGCTCCCGCAGCGGGAACGCCAGGTCGACTATACCGATAATCCACAGCCCCGGCAGCAGAATAACGGGCACTGCCAGCAGAAGCGCCACAACCTTGCTCCATTTGCGCTCATGCACCAGGAAGAAGAGGAAACCAATGGACTGAATGACAAAAGCAATCCTTAGCAGAGGCAGCAGATTATCCGAGATCATTGGCATGAACCCGCTGTTTCCGCCACCAAACAGAAGACTAAGCACGACACCCAGCAGATAATACCAGATGAATGATCTTGGAAGTCTCCAATCGCGGGCCGGTTTCAGCTTCGGTACTGCATATTCCATACTGTTCAGAATCGGACGGACGATGGAATGTGTGATAACAGATATCATGAATGAGCTCATAATCAGCGCCATTGGAATAATCTGGACGGTCATATGGCTGATCGCATTTACATCCTCCCTTGTGAACCTCAGATCGGTCAACAGCGGATTGCCCGCACCCAGCTCTGCCAGCGGCGAATTCACCATCTGTAGCACATCGTTCACATAAGTGGAGAGGTCAAAACCAAACACCGCTGTCCCAATCAGCAGCAAAAGCAAAAATTCGCCGAGGATGGCAACCGTTCCGGCAACAAGGGTGGACATGGCTGAAGCCCGCTTCTTATACCAGCGCCCCATAACTAAGGCAGGTATTAAGAAATAGACCGCTATCAAAACATAAACAGGTGTGATCAGACCTACAATCAGCAGTACGGGCAGGATATGGAAGATAAACTGCTTGGTACTTAGAGTAGTGAACAGCACTACCGCCGGAATAATCATAAAAAGGGTCGTGATAATGAGTAGCGGGGTTGATAACGACAGCAGCAAAAGCAGATAAGCTATGCTCCATGCCACAGATGTCCAGCGAAATTTCAACAGTATTCACCTCTTACGCATATGTTCTTCTAACGCAGATATATCCTGGTACCATTCTTCCAACTGATGGCCTTCCTGTCTGTGCTTCTTAAGCTTCTCCATCAGCAGGTCATCCATCTCACGATAAGGGATGCCCAGTCTGCGCCCCAGGATATAAGAGCTCATAATCAGGCTGGCAAGGCTGTCGCCGACACGAGTAGTGCTGCCCTCCCACAATGCTTTGAATAACCGCGAGACTTGATCAACGACTTCGGTCTTCAACCACTCAATTACCTTGGCGCGTTTGGCTACATCCAGATCCTTCGGATTGGGCACGATCTCTCTACCTCCGGCAAAAAGCATTATTCTCCATTATAGCATAAATAATTACCCTAGCTACACGGGACGCCCCGCGTCCCACAAACGGACTGTACCGCTTCCAAAAAGGCCCGCATTCCGTTGTCGCCGGAAATACAGGCCTTGGTCAACCTTGCTTCTGCTCCCGCAGTGGATGAATTATAATGATTCCTGCGACTGGCGTGCAACAACCTTCTCACAATACTCAATAATTTGACTGCGGCGGACAATGCCAATGAACCGGTTCATATCATCAACTACCGGCACAAAGTTCTGCACCTTGGCCAGATTGATCAAATCCTCCATGTCAGCATCTATGGAGACCGGAAGATTATTCATCCGCAGCGGCACATCCTTAAGCAAATACTTCGAAGCGTTTTCGAACGTAACCGCACCACCCGAATCCTTCATATACCAGAGCAGATCGCCTTCTGTTACAGTACCGGCGTATTCACCGTCACGGTTCAGAATCGGGACAGCAGTATAGCGGTGAAACTCCATCCGTTCCAGGGTCTGGCGCAGCGTTGAATCGAGTGTTACGCAGGCCACCTCCTGTTTCGGCAGTAAAAAAAACGCAATATTCATCTCTTGATCCTCCTCAAAGAGTTCCGAAGGAATTTTATCGCTGAAACGGATACCGTCTTATAAAGACGGCGAAGCCGTTTCCGCTTGGCTCCACACCATTATAACATGAGAACAGTAAGCAGCAGCCATCGACCCTGCACATGGCTGCTGCTTCTGTATCTTATGATGTTATAACCGGGGCGATTATTGAGCTGCCGCTGTAGCCGCAGGCTCCAGCGCATTTTGCGCCTTGCCCGGCTCGATCAATTGATCTACCGGTGTGCTGGCATTCATCCAGTTGTCGATCATAGCCTTCGCTTTGCTCAGATCCTCTTCATTAACGATGTCATAATATATCCCGCCGATGCGTTTACCTTCACCCATAACCGTGAAGCTGGATATATCCATATCCTTGCCGCCCATGAACTTTCTGGCGAGACTGATGATCATGGAAGGCTGAATGTCTGTCTTGAAGTTTTCGCCCATAATATCCAGCAGCTCGGGAATATTGCCGATTTGGCTGATGGATAACATTTTATTCGCCACTACATCAATAAAGACCTGCTGCCGTTTCGTGCGGTTGAAGTCACTGTCCTCACGGTAACGTGTATAATTGAGCGCTTCTTCACCGTCATAGTTCGATTTTCCGCCTTTGATGGTAAATTTCTCATGATCCTTGCCCTTATTCACAATATCTTTTTTGATGGGCAGCGGAACACCGCCAATGGCATCAACTGCATCCTTCAGACCCTGAAAATTAATTGTGGCATAATATTGAATTTCGTGGCCGAGCAGCGCTTCCAGCGTGTCTTTAGCCATTTTCTGACCGCCAAATGCGTAAGCATGTGTTATTTTATCTTTTTTATTATCGTCATGTCCAATGATTTCGGTATACGTATCACGCGGTATGGAGATCAGCAGGATCTTGTAATCCTCCGGACGAATAACCGCATAGATCATGGTATCCGAACGGGCAGTTTCATTCTTGCGCTGGTCTGTACCGAGCAGCATCAGCGAGAACGGATCACTTTTGTAAACAATGGGTTCCGGTTTGACCGTAGTGTTGCTGTCATTAACCAAAGGCTTATAAGATTCCTCCGCCAGCTTGTTCTCGACCCGATCCGACAGAAATAGATCAAACGCCAGTACAGCCAGCTGTTTTTGGAACAGAAATCCTCCGAGGAGAATCACCACCAGCGCAGAAATAATGACGATATATCGTTTCTTTATTTTTCTGAATTTGTTCATGATTTTTGATTCCTTCTTTATTGTGGAATGTATAAATAATTGCTTGCGATCTATTTACAATGCTTGCCTGTAACGTACCAAGCAGTCATAGTGGGCTTTTCTCGGCTGTTATGGGTTGGGCCCGATTCAGTATTAGGGTTCCCTCCTTTCCGGAATTCGGGTCATTCTAAAGGGTGGTATATACTTGGAAAACTACATTGGCACACAAACAATATTTCTATTGTAATCACTTGTCACCGAAAAAGAAACAACAAATAACGACAGTATTAGTGCTGAAGGTACTTGTATTCTGTAAAGTATATGACGAACTAAACTTCATTTTGATTCAGATTTCGCAAAAAAAAGCAAAGCCGGGGGGCACCGCCATCCGGCCGCGTCTCCCGAGCTTTGCTGCTATTCATTCTTTATCCACCATTTTTGCGGCTCAATAATGCTGCTCATGGAATTGACATGTACGTTCTGCAGACGTTTATTTACAGCAGTAATATTCGTCCGCTCGGCAAAAAAGATCATCGGCACTTCATCATTGATCAGTTTTTGCCATTCATAATAGACCTGTTTGCGGTACTCCTTATCGTATGATTTCACCCCAATGCCTTCATGAATCAGTTCTTCACTGCGCTTTGAACTCCACCGTGCATAATTCCACAGGTCATTTGCCCGCCATAGGCCTGAAGGATCGGGATCACTGGCCAGTCCCCATACCCCGTTGAACAGCTCGACTGACGGGTCGTCATTCTCCACCGCTTCATAGAAGGTGTTAAGCTCCTTCAATTGCCCGCCATTCAGCCGGACATCCAGCCCTACATCCCGCCAGTTCTGCAGGATAGCCTGGGTACGCGGCTCTGCCGTCGTACTGCCGGTCATGGCATCATAATGAATTACCAGTTTCTTGCCTTTGGGGTCCTCGCGGAAGCCATCGCCATCTGTGTCGACATATCCCGCCTCGTCCAGCAGCGCTTTTGCTTTCTCCGGGCTATAAGGATAAGTATTGATTTCTGAATCGGCGATTTTCGCCCAGCTTGAGCTGGGAACCGGTGTTTCAATCAGACTGCCTAGACCATAAGAATATTTATTGATAATGCCTTCGCGATCCAGTGCATAATACATGGCCTGGCGTAAACGTTTGTCCTTAAACTTAGGATTATTCATAACAATCTTCTGGGCTTCTTTATCCCAAGACCCAAATTTGAATCCTATGTACTCGTAAGACAGCTCTGGGGACTGCATGATTTCCACCTTGTCCAGCTTCGCCAGGGCTGCATACCCGTCACGTGGCGCCATAGCCATATCAAGCTTGTTTTCTTCAAAAAGGCTTGTGATCTCTTTGTCATCAAATACCTTATATTGCACACCGTCCAGCAGCGCCTTGCCCTGGTAATAATCGTCAAACCGCTTCATTTCCACGAGCTGCCCCGGGACAATATTGGTTACCTCAAACGGACCTATGCCGATGGGATGCTTTCGCACCTGATCACTGGCAGTCATATCCTTGACCGCTACTCCGCTGAAATACTTTTTGTTCATCGGGTATGGCCACAGATTGTCGATCGTATTCACACGGACGGCATTCATCGTAATTCTCAGCGTGTAGGGATCAATGACCTTAATGCCGGATATCTCCTTGGCTTCTCCCTTATGATAAGCTTCCACACCTTTAATCATTTCCACACTGTAGTAACGCGACCCCGTATAATCGGGACTGGCAATCGTTTCAAGCGCAAATTTCCAATCCTCCACCGTCAGCTCGTCGCCATTATGCCAGAGAACACCCGGTTTTATTTTAAAAGTAAAGACAGTGTGGTCCTCGGACTCCTGCCAAGTAGCAATATTGGGTACTGTAGACAAATCGTCATTTACCGTAAACATGGCCTCCGTAATGAACTCCAGAACCTGAGCATCGTCTTCACCTTCATAAAAGACAGGCTCAAACAAGCCCTGGAATGGAGAGGAGTAGCCGTATGTAACAATTCCCCCAGCCACAGGCTTTTCTGCCGTCTCATCAAATTGCACCGAATCGGAATGGTTGTCTGAGCCCGTTATACTGCACGCGGATAACAAGATTGCCATTGCAAGCAGCAGCCCGCTAAATTTGAGCCTACTCATATAGTCCTTCCCTTCCCAAATGTAAGCGCTCTCCGCAAGCACTTTTCTTAAAAACTTCTCTAGTTCTATATATATGCCATTATATTTCCACAGGTTAAAAAGAAAATGACAGATTCCGCTCAAGTATATCAACGAAATTCTTGGATTACCAGACTATAGCATTATAACATGCTCTCCAGCGATGCCAAATGAGGTCCAAATCGCCCATATAAACGCAAAAAGAGCGTTCCGCCCAAAAACTCTGAGCGGAACGCTCCTGCTACTCGATTATTTTCCAGAGCCCCGTACATATACAGGTGCTGATTTGTTGCCGGCGTAGTCCTCCATAACAAGTGTAATGTTGCTTGAAGTAGATGCAGGCGTTACAAATAAGGAGGCCTTTGTAGAACGTCCGCGAACGATATAAGGCTTCTTACCGGATGAGTAGGTGGTATCGAACTGCATGGCAACCCCATTCTCATAGACGTACAGATAGCGCCAGTCTCTTGTGTTCGGCATCGGCAGGCTCAGCGTATTTCCTTTCCAGGACCAAGCTTCCGCATAAGGCTCTATCGTTTTGTCAATAAAATTCCCGCTCTTCGCAACCGGGTGTTGATTGCCCACTGCTATGCTGACAACATAGTCATCCCCATTGATAGGCATGCCCGTAAATAGTGCGGAAGTCGATCCTGCCGGGACCGTCTTAGTCGTGGATATTGGCGCTGCCGTTGTCGTCCAGTTCAGCGATTTCACGCTTACTGTAATTGCGCCGGATGCTGCTGCAGGATTCGTCCAGGATACCGCAAGCTCTCCATTCTCCCCGGAAACGGCTCCGATGCCGGAAACGGCGGCGTTCAGATCGAACGGCAGCGCTGCTGCTGCACCTTCGCGGCCATCCGCTCCCACCGGAATTACTTTTACAACCCCCGAACGGGCCGGCAGTTTTTTGATGTAGAAGGTTTTGTCGTATTTGCCGCCAACGAATACATCATTGACGTAGACATTATAATTTTTGACCTGGGAATAATTCGTATTGATGTCCCAATGGATAACCATTTCGTTCGTATCGGTGAACACATTGGTCAAGGCAAGACCTGTCGGAGCCGCCGGAAGAGCGGCTGTGCCATCATAAATCCGGATTTGCCCGACATTCATCTGATAGCCCGCAATCGCGCTGCCGTTCGGAGCAGCAACGAGACCGAATGCGGCGATAGTCTTACCGGCATACATGCTGAGGTCCAGCTCCTTCGTCGTCCAGCTGGTTGTTTTGCTGCCGTCAGCTGCAGGCACTTTGACAACCGTGTTCGGCTGGTCTTTAAAGATCAGGCCAATGGACATCGAAGAAGCATCATTGGCCGAGGGTTTGTTGTACGTAAGCGACAGCTTAGAGGTGGCTTTGACGTCCAGCTCGGTTTTATACAAACGCAGGAAGTTCTCGGCATTAAGATTGCCGCTTATAGCAAGCGAGTTCCCTCCGTCATAGCCTCCGATTTGTGTATAGCTGAAAGCCGGGTCCTTCTTATATTTGGAGCCGTAGTCATAATCAACCGTCAGCCTGCTGCCGGTGGTATCCTGCCACCATTGCCAGGTTACCGGCACATCCTGCAAGCTCATGTTGGACCATTCATTATTGCTCGAAACCGCGCCAGCTTTATAGTAGGACAAACCGTGCCCGGTGTTGAAGTTCGTATAGAAGTTGGCGCTGCCAATGACGGAACGCTCCGCAATGACTGATGAAATTCCCGGCCAAGCCGTGGAAGCAGCCGTTTCCCGGGGGTTCGCGTTCGGGCTTGACCACCATTGCTGCTCTCTTTTCTTCGTTTCCCACTGATAGTCATTATTCGCCCGGTCATTCGACGGCCAAGGCAGATTATCATTATAGCCGGCATGTACAAAATCGGCTCCAAGCGTCGCTATACTGACAAGCGGCACACCGCTTCCGTCCAGCTTACTCTTGAGGGCATTAACGTTAGTCGAGGTGAACCTGTCGCGTCCCGCCTCCAGACCGGCAAAGCCGACATCATAAATGGAATAGCTGGTTCCGGAACTGGCATTCAACTGGTTCAAATAGCTCTTGGCACTATTAATTTGGGTTTGACCCACGCCGTAATCAAAGAAATAGGAGTCAGAGACCGCCTCCTTCTTACTCTTGTCATACAGCAGCGAAATATTGCTATCATTGAAGGTTCTTGCAAAAGTATTTTGCCCGCTGGACGTATTTAGGGAGTCATACCATTGAACGTATAATCCGCCCTTTTTCAGTGTCTTAATAAATTCAATATAGTCTGGTATGTCGCTCGTTTGAACGTTGGGGCTTAGTTCCTCCTGATTGATGAAATATCCGTCATAGCCGAAGTATTTGGCCATCTGGGCCAGCTTCTTGGCTACAGGGAACCCGCCGCTCGCATCCTTGACAAGCATCTGTTTATACGTCTGCTGTCCACGGTCATTGTTGGAGAAAAAGATGCCGGCCAGGGACAATACGCCATTCTTGTGAGCGGCATCCGTATAGGTCGGGTTCGGAATGTTCAGGATCCCAAATTCGAACCATTTCTGCTTCCAGTCAGCTTGCGCAACATCATCATAATATGCAGATGGCGTATAAGCCGTGGCCGTTCCATGCCAAGGCGACCAATAGTCCACATACTGCCAAAAGCCGAAGTGGTATTGGGCAAACTTGTTCGTATAGGCCGCATTTTCGATGAACGCGTTGCCGTAATCGCCGCTTACGTTGGTCATCTTTACATTTGGATTCAGGTTGGGTTTAGCCTGTGTAGCAGCAAATGGAGCGATTCTGTGCTGTAAAGGAACGAAGGATCGCAGCATCTCCGCATCGCGGTCCGTTTCCGGACTCCAATCCAGAATGTGGCCGCTTGTGTAACCGTGTACGCTTGGCTGATTCACACCATGCGCTGCTTCTCCTTTGAACGGCCACGTATCTCCAGCTTGTACTTGCAATGGCATGCCTGTCGCAACCAGCGCAGCAATCAACAGTACTGCAGAAATTCTGGAAACAGCTTTCTTTTTAATTTGCAAATGCATGTTCATTAGTCAACTCCTTTATTGAGAAGATGAGAATGCTTGCAGTCATGCCTGTGATACGATAAATCTCCCGTTCAAGTCCCTACCCTCCTCTCTCGGGCAAGATATTTGCTTTTCAATATAGCTCATGAAAACCCTTACATATAGTGGAAAAATAAAAGATACAACTGACAAATTAAAGAAATTTCCCAGTAATACCTGGCAGAAAAAGGCCCGCCCATACGGGCAGACCTCGGGGGTGTACTACACCTCTTACCTTTCTTCCTCCTTATGGATGATTGTCAGGCCTTCCACATGCTTTCTACGCATCAGCTTGCGCTTTTTCCGCGTATCCTTGCTCTCGAAAATAATATCAAAATCATAGTCCTCCGGGTACAGTTCCTCTTTGGAAAGGTACGGCTTTAGCCGTTTGTGATTGAACCTCATTTTTTGCTTCTGAATCATCACACCGACCATTCCCAGTGCGTCCCTCTTCTCATAGACAATTCCCGTCCGCCCCATCGAGCTGACATACACCGCATCTCCGACTTCAAAATCCTTTCTCTGCTCTTTACCGTCGGTGTCCTGTTGTGCCTGCTCCTCATCAATTAGGCGTGTTGAAGTATCCTCTGCTCCGTTAATAGCTGATTTTGAGCCTGCAGGCCCTTCTCTGCCGGTATCCTTGCCAACCTCAGGCATTTTATGGCCTCCTTGCACATTGAAACTGTTCCTGGACCTTCTGTTCCCGTCTAATTCGCGCTGCTGCACGACCAGCTCCTGCGAGCGCCGGATGACCGCTTCCGGTATCCCCAGCTTCTCGGCAATCTGCAGGGCGTAGCTCTCGCCCGCCTCGCCAATCGTCAGCCGGTAGAGCGGCTGCAGCGTATCCTTATCAAACTCCATCCGCGCATTTTGAAACCCGCTGGTGGAGGCGGCGAAGACTTTTAGCTCATTAAAATGCGTAGTAACCATAATATTGGCGCCTTTGCGGTTCAGCTCTTCGAGAATAGCGATAGACAACGCAAACCCCTCTTCCGGGTCCGTACCGGCTGCCAGCTCGTCAATCAGCAGCAGCACGCCCTTGCCCGCATCCCTCAGCATCCCCTCAATGCTCTTCATCTGCGCCGAGAAGGTGCTTAGCGACTGCGTGAGGCTCTGTCCGTCCCCGATCACACTGATCACATCCGTAAATACTGTAAAATCGCTCCCTTCCTCTGCAGGAATCAGCAGCCCGGATTGCGCCATTAACGTTAGCAGCCCCAATGTTTTCAGCACGACCGTTTTGCCGCCTGTATTTGGCCCCGTGACGATCAGAGATTTATATCCTTTGCCGAATTCCAGGCTGACCGGCACCATATCCTTCAGCTTCGGATGTCTGCCGCCGTTCATTCGCAGGAAGCCCTTGTCATTCAAGGCCACTGCCCTTGCGCCCAGCGTCCGTCCATATTTGGCTTTAGCAAAAATAAAATCGTAATTCCCGGTGATTTCAACATTGAGACGCAGCGCTGTCTGCTCCTGCTCAAGAAGGCCGGTCAGCATGCTTAGAATCAGCGTTTCCTCCCGTGCCTCATCCGCTGACAGCAGCTCAAGCTCTCCCTGCAAAGCAGCGATCTCGTCAGGCTCTACAAATACCGTCTGCCCGCTGGTCGACTGATCCAGCACCGCACCCTTCACCTGCTTGTGATATTCCCTTTTTACAGGGATGACATACCGTCCACCGCGCATGCTGACCAGATTCTCCTGCAGAATTGCCTGATGCCTGGACATCACACCTTCTATTTTTCTTTGCAGCCGGTCTTTAGCCACGTTCAGCCGTTTACGGACCCGTTCCAGTCCCTTGCTGGCCTGATCGTCAATAGCTCCAAAACGGATACAGCGTTCAATCTCCTCCTGTACAGGCTTAAGCTCCATCAATGAAGCCGCATATGAAGCAATCCGTGGAGCACTCTGCTCCTTGGAGGCCATATATTTGCGCAGCTGGCCGCAGCTATTCAGAAACAGGGAGACCGCTGTAAAATCCTGCACACTGTACAGGTAGCCCGTGCCGAGCAGCGAGATGATCCACTCCATTCCCTCCAATGAAGGAATAGGGACACTCGCGCCTCTCTCCAGCAGTTCCTTGGCCTCAGCCGCTTCATCCATCGCCCTATGAATCGCCGGCAGATAAGTCATGGGGTTAAGCTCGTTCACATGTCTTTTCCCCTCATAAGAAACCGCATGCCGCCCCAGCTCCTGCTTGATTTCCTCGTATTCCAGTGTGTTCAGGCTTTGTAAATTCATCTTTGTAATCCTCCTTCATTCCTCACCTGAGTTCTCAGGCTGGCAGAGCTATTTCCTAACGCTAACGCAAAAAAGGGCAAAGACTGCACTACGGCGGTCTTTGCCCTCAATTGGCAGGCTATTGCCCTCTTTGCATTCTGTCAGCTCCGCACCTTGCGTGAAGCGGATCTGACAACAGAAAAAACCGTGCTGCAAGAGCACGGTTTACTAACAAAGAGATCATTAGCCGTAAAGAGGCTTCATGACGCTTCGAGTGTGTTCTTAACTAAATCATTCATCCCTCAACAAGCTTTGATTAGATCCTCGGCGGACATAATCAAATAGAGCACATGTATCGCGATAAGCGAGACCTGCGCAGCCTGTTAATCAGATGATATGAAATTGCTTAGTTAAGAACGCTCACCGACATCAATATTTCCCCTTCAGTTATAGGATATCTGTAATTTACTACATTCTGTATTCTACGTCAATTAACAGCCAGGGTACAGGGGTCTATTTTCATTAAAATTCCGCATCCAGGCTGCAATTGGCACAAAAAAGCAGCCGGTTTCCCGACTGCTTCGTATAACGTCTTATTCCGTTGTGTAAGGCAGCAGCGCGATTTGACGCGAGCGTTTTACAGCAATGGTCAGAGCGCGTTGGTATTTTGCACTTGTACCAGTTACACGACGCGGCAAAATCTTTCCGCGTTCGCTGATGAACTTCTTAAGAAGCTCAGTGTCTTTATAATCAATGTGAGTAATCTTGTTCACAGTGAAGTAGCACACTTTCTTACGCTTGTTGCGTCCACCACGACGTGCTGGTCTTTTGTCGTTGTCTCCGCCTTCTCTTTGTTTGAAAGCCATGTCAGTTCAGTCCTTCCTTATTAAAATGGCAAATCATCGTCCGATATATCGATCGGTTTTCCATCGCCCGAAAAAGGATCTTGATTATTGTTGCTACGCGAGAAATTATTGCTGTTTCCGCGTCCACTGTTACCACCGTTACCCCCGCCATAGGCTGGTTCTTCGGGCATACTTCCACCACCTGATGCATTTCCACCTTCACGATTCTGCGAAGATTCCAGGAAACGGACGTTATCGGCAATAACTTCAGTAACGTATACACGTTTACCTTCATTATTCTCGTAATTCCGTACTTGGATGCGGCCTTCCACGGCTGTCAGACGTCCTTTGCGCAAATAATTGGCGCAGGTTTCAGCCAGCTGTCTCCAGGTTACTACCGGGATAAAGTCCGCCTCGCGTTCACCGTTCTGGCCCGTAAAGTTACGGTCTACGGCAAGCGTAAACTGTGTTACGGCAACACCAGCAGGAGTATAGCGAAGTTCCGGGTCACGGGTCAACCGACCGATCAGAATGATACGGTTCAACAATTATGGTCCCCTCCTTGTAAAGCGATTCATTACAAAGCTTGTCAACAACTTAGGCAACGTCGTTCGTAATGAGATAACGAATGACTTCGTCAGAAATCTTCATGATACGTTCCAATTCAGTAACTACTGCAGGTTCTGCAGTGAAGTTTACCAGAACATAAACGCCATCACGGAATTTCTTGATCTCATACGCAAGACGGCGCTTACCCTGCACATCGTGCTTTGTAATTTCTCCTCCGCCGTTGGAGATGATGCCTTGGAATTTTTCGACTGCTGCTTGAACGGCTTCTTGTTCAATGTCAGGACGAATAATGTACATGACTTCATATTTGCGCATAATTTTCACCTCCTTATGGTCTGCGGCCCCTGATCATGTCAGGAGCAAGGAACGAGCACAAACATAGACTCGCACCAAATGAATATACCAAATTGTTCTGATGATTGCAAGCATTATTCATTCACGCCAGATCATGGGTCTTAATAATTTACATGAAGACAATCCTCTGTGCGCACAATATACAATGCATTTACTACGCTTACAGAAGGAGAGATATCATGGGCGAAAAAACAGAATATGAAAAAGGCGATAGGGCCCCAAATCCAGGCTTGTACACCGAGGTTGGCGAGGCGCGGAGCTTCCACACGGAAATTCAGAACCCGAAGCGGATCAAGATGGAGAAAGGCGAACCCTTCCCTGAAACCACAAATAAAAACCGCAAGTGGAAAAAGGTTGAAAAGGCGCGCGTCCACTAATTTATTTTTAAAGCCGTGTATAAAAAAACTGTACATGCACATAATACAATTAGGCAGTACAAAAGAGAGGTGTGGTTCCGTTGGACGTCGTAGACGAACACAATCACAGGATTTCTGAATCAGCAACTATTGTAAGACAGGGAGAGTAAAGGCTGAGTCCCTTAAATAAGGATTCAGCCCAGCAATACCTTTTTCACTTTAGCGGCTATAGACAGAAAAAATCCGAACATCATTGATGTACTGCCTCTGGAGAGGGACCTGAAAAGGTTCCTCTTTTTGCATGCTCTAAAATATGTAAAGAAACAAAAAACCTTCGTTCTGATAACGAAGGATTCATAAACAAATGATATTATGCTGAAGTGGCGGAGAGGGTGGGATTCGAACCCACGCACGCTTTGACACGCCTAACTGATTTCGAGTCAGCCCCCTTGGGCCTCTTGGGTACCTCTCCGCAGCAAGAATTATTGTATCATGGCACCGTTGCTTTTGCAAGTCCGATTATTCAGCATCTGGCGCTTCTGCCGCACGCAGCACTTTTTTCATGTTCTTCTCGAACTTGGCGCGGGGAATCAGGACACTATGCTGACAGCCGGTACACTTAATCCGGATGTCCATCCCCATACGGATAATCTCCATTTCATTAGTACCGCAAGGATGCTGCTTCTTCATTTGCACGATATCGCCCAGTCCAAAAACCTTCCGTTCCATTAGTCTCCCTCCTCTTCTCCCTCTTGTGCTGCCGCCACTTGCCTATTCGGACTCCGACTGGACGATTCATGTCCCCGCTGTGCGTCCGCCAGAGCCCTTGCTTCCATTGCCGCCCTTGCCTCCCGCTCCGCCTGCTCGCGTGCTTCCTGTTCGGCCCTAGCCGCCTCGAGTGCGCTCTGTTTCTCCAGCGCCTGTTTAATATCACTTTGAATTTGCCGTTCCGCAGCATCCCTCGCATTGGGAAGGCAATTTGCCGCTACCCGGATCACATACTCTGAGGTGCTCATCGACTGGATGCCAAGAATATTGGGATAAGCGATAACGTTTGGATTCCGGTCCTCGATCCCTACAAGTGCTTCCCCGATTAATGACAATGTAGTCTCCAGGCCCCGTTCGATCTTGACCGGAACATCCACTACCGCGAGTGCGTTCGCCAGCGAATAGTTCGTAACATTGATGATTGTACCATTAGGGATGATATGCACCTCTCCGGTGCTGCTAAGCAGTCTGGTCGTTCTGAGACCAATCATCTCAACCGTCCCTTTGTAGGTTCCCGTCTGAATCACATCGCCAACCGCGAACTGATCCTCAAAAATAATAAAAAACCCTGTGATTACATCCTTGACCAAACTTTGTGCGCCAAACCCGATAGCAAGTCCAACCACACCGGCACCTGCGAGCAGTGGTCCAAGGTTGACATTGAACTCGGAAAGAACAAGTAAAATCATGACAAAATTGCAGATGAACGTAACTACATTTTTCAGCAGCCCGCCTACGGTTGAGAACCGGCGATTATTCGAGAGCAATCTGCCACGGGTTTCTCTCTCCATTGAACGGTCGATCACCTTCGATACAACTTTAATAATGACCCGGGTTACAATAAAGATGATCAGAATTCTCAGGCCTGCTAAAAGCACATTTACCCACATGTCTACATCTGACAGCAGATTCCATACTTTATCTCTGAATTGGACGATCCCTTTTACAGCTTCTTCAGTTGTTGTTTCCAGTGTCCACTTATTCATTGGGTTCCTCCCTCTCTTTCCCCGACTAATAAGTAGCCGCCGTCTGCGGATTTGCCATAAATCCCGCGTATTTCAACATTCTGTTCCTCAATAATCTTCTGAACCTCTTCCAGCGCCTCACTTGGAAATTGAATCGACATCGCGCATCCTGCTGTAATCTCCTTGGGAGTCGGGAATATATCAATCTCAATTTCTGCATATTCGAGCAGCATTTCGGCACGCAGCGCCTGCTGGGTGGAGTCAAAGGCAATCAGTAGTTCTTCATCCATTCACACGCGCGCCTCCTTAGGCTAATCGTCCTATCTCTTCCCACTCAAGTATAAAAAGCTTCTTGCATCCATATACTAGGATCATAATAACTCCCGGCTCAGAAAGGAAGATCCTATGAATTTTTCTTCTAAAGCTGCACCATTGCCAGAACCGTCTTGTTTAAAAATATCACATGCCGATCCCAATATCTATTCTGCCATTACCCATCGGCTGCTTTTCCACTTTTCACGCACCCGCTCTGATACACCGATCATAATTGTATGTGTGGGTACAGACCGTTCGACCGGGGACGCACTCGGCCCGCTTGTCGGCACAGCGTTAGCCCGTTTTCATAGTCCCCTGTTTCATCTGTATGGCACACTAGACGAGCCTGTGCATGCTGTGAATCTGGAAGAAACCCTTACCCTTATTCATGAAAAGCATAATAATCCTTTTATCATCGGTATTGATGCCTGCCTGGGTCATTCCGCAAGTGTCGGCTGCATTCAGGTCGTTGACGGCCCGCTGCGTCCCGGAGCCGGGGTGAACAAGCAGCTTCCCCCTGTCGGGGATATCCATCTGACCGGGATTGTAAATGTCGGCGGATTCATGGAGTACTTTGTCCTGCAGAATACAAGATTGAGTCTTGTAATGCGGCTATCAGACATCATTGCCTCCAGTCTCTATTCGGCCTTGAAGCAGTGGAATACCCACGCTAGCTCTGCTGCAACGCGAGAGCAATAACCTCTTTTTCTTCAGGAGACAATGGATATTGTGATTCCCCGTTCTCCAGGGGTTTGGAGTAAATATAAGAATTTTCCCGGTTATGAAGGCTGGTCAGAACAATTCCGTTGCGATTATCATCCAGTATAGCAAGCGAGAAACTCAGGTCATTTCCCCGCTCCCCAAAGGCATTGTACCGCTTCAACGCAACCTTTGATTTCATACCGCGGATTTTGGCCTGCGCTGCTTCAATCATTGCTTTATGCTCGCGTTGGCCTTCTTCCAGCATGTCTCCTTGGTTTTTCAGATCAATCAGCAGGGTTTCGAGGTCCTCTACACCATTACCGGTCATCATGGCTTCATATCTGCGCCGCATTTTCCGGATTTTCGCCCCCTGAACGATTAGAACTATTGCCAGCAGTATGATTACAAATGCAAATCCCATGATAAATAGCGATAGCTGCTCTGTAATTATTTGATTTAATTCCGACATGTATGGACCATCCTTTATTTTTATCTTATGCGAGCGCGGCCATACATCTCCACCATGGCGGCCAGCATTCTGTCAATATCCTGCTTCGTTGAGCTAACGCCAACACTTGCTCTCACAGCTCCGCTCTCCAATGTGTCTACAGCCATATGAGCCAAGGGAGTGCAGTGCATCCCTGCACGCACGGCGATATTATATTCACGATCCAGACGGTGAGCGATATGTGCTGACTCCTCCCCCTCAATGACGAAGGCTACAATCCCGCTGCGCTGTGATCCCAGACCCGGCCCAAGCAATCTGATACCAGGAATGCCGGACAAGCCTTCCATAAGCTTTTGAGTCAACAGCCACTCCTGCTGGTGAATATTCCGTGTCCCAATAGACATTACTTTTTTCACACCTGCGAGTAGCCCCGCTATGCCTACAGCATTTTGCGTACCTGCCTCATAACGATCGGGCCTCACACTCGGCTGGGCGCTATTTTCCGACTGACTGCCTGTCCCTCCGTGCAGCAGCGGCTCCAAATCCAGTGACGGCGATATATACAATCCCCCTGTCCCTTGTGGACCGAGCAGCCCTTTATGCCCCGGAAAAGCAAGCAGATCTATATTCATCTCCCCCACATCAATAGTCAGAGAGCCGGCACTTTGAGCAGCATCAACCAAAAAGACCGCACCATGTGACTTCGCCATATCCCCAATTTCGCCAATGGGCAGAATACTCCCCAGTAAATTCGAGCTATGATTGCAAATCACCATTTTCGTGTTTGGTTTAAAGCTACTTTGCAGCTCAAGCAAATCCACTTGTCCCTTCTGATCAACCTTCACATAATCAACGGAAATCCCTTTTGTCGCGCGCAAGTATTCCAGCGGCCGGCGGACAGAGTTGTGTTCCGTCATTGTCGATATTACATGATCCCCTGGTTGAAGTGTACCCTTAATAGCCATATTTAGTCCCATTGTGGTGTTGTTTGTGAATGCAATGTCTTGAGCGTTGGAGATAGAAAAAAGTCCAGCGAGCTGGTTCCGCGCTTTCACCAGCACCCGCCCCGCACCTATCGCCAGTGAATGATTTCCTCGTCCGGCATTTGCTCCGGAATGCTCAAGCACCTCCATCATTGCCGCACCGACTTCAGGCGGTTTTGGCCATGATGTTGCTGCATGATCCAAATAAACCAGCTTTTCCATCTTTCTACCCCCACCTTCTCATTATAAAAACATACCCCTCCATATCCGTTTTAAGGGATATCTCAGGATATGTTTTCGGGCACAGATATCCATCTCAGTTTCCCAACAGTTCCAATAATCTTTCCAGGTCTTGGGCACTGTAATAGTTCAATTCGATTTTCCCTTTTTCTTTTCCTTGCTTAATTTTCACCGTCGTTTTGAATCTTTCACGCAGCATTTCCTCTACATTATCAATATATGGATCCCGCTTGACCACCTTCGTTTTAACTGCTCCCGTAGGTTTACGGTCGAGGTTTTTCACAACCTCCTCCAGTTCTCTGACACTCCATTGCTGTTCCACGCATTGATCCGCGAGCTGCTTCACAGCTTCGGAATCCTTCAGCCCCACGATAGCCCTGGCATGTCCCATAGAAATTGTTCCACGTGAAACATATTCCTTAACCTCTTCCGGCAATGACAGCAGACGCAGAAAGTTGGCAATATGGGATCTTGATTTTCCTACCTTCAGTGAAAGCTCTTCCTGGGTGAGCTCAAATTGATCCATCAGCCCTTGATAAGCTACAGCAATTTCCATCGCATTAAGATTTTCCCGCTGCAGGTTTTCGATCAGCGCTATTTCCATGACCTGCTGATCACTCAGGCTCCGAACAACCGCTGGGATCGTTGCTTTGCCACAATACTGCGAGGCCCGGAATCGGCGTTCACCGGCAATGATTTCATAACCTTTGAGTACGCTGCGAACAATAATAGGTTGAATCACACCATGCTGTCTGATTGATTCTGCCAATTCTTGAATAGCTTCGTCATTGAAATCTTTACGCGGCTGATAAGGATTAGCCCGCAACTGCCCCAGTGGTATCTCTACAACCTTATCATCTTCATTGATGGATAAGGATGGGATTAATGCATCTAGTCCTTTCCCTAAGCGCTTACTCATATGAGATCACTTCCTTTGCCAACTCTAGGTACACTTCCGCTCCCTTGGAACGGTTATCGTAAGTAATAATAGATTGTCCATGAGAAGGTGCTTCGCTTAACCGGACATTGCGAGGGATAATTGTTCTATAGACCTTCTCCTGGAAATACTTTTTCACTTCTTCAATAACCTGAATCCCCAGATTGGTCCGGGCATCCAGCATCGTCAACAATACACCTTCAATTTTCAAATGTGGGTTGAGATTCTTCTGGACAAGTCGAACAGTATTGAGCAGTTGACTCAGCCCCTCCAGCGCATAATATTCGCATTGGATCGGAATGATCACAGAATCAGCCGCTGTCAGTGAATTAATGGTAAGAATACCCAACGATGGCGGGCAGTCAATAATAATATAATCATAATTGCCCTTAACCGCATTGAGTGCTTTCTTCAGCTTCAGCTCTCTGGATATAGTGGATACCAATTCAATCTCAGCACCGGCTAATTGAATCGTCGCCGGAATAATGTGAAGCCCTTCAATCTGTGTCTCTAATATGGTTTCTCCTGGATCGGCTTCGTTAATTAGAATATCATAGATGCAATTTGCTACATCCGCTTTGTTGATGCCAACACCGCTAGTAGTGTTGCCTTGTGGGTCGATATCAACAAGAAGCACTCTTTTCCCTAGAGTCGCCATTCCGGCTCCCAGGTTAACAGAGGTTGTTGTTTTGCCGACACCACCCTTTTGATTTGCTATGGCAATAATCTTGGACACTAATTTCACCTCGAATTGTTAGAAAAATCATCTTGTAGGTCGTAAGTTGTAACGGCGTAAGCGCCATTGAAATTCGGCATCAATTTCTGCGAGAAATATAGACAAATATACAGGTAATTTCAATATTTAGCCCATATGATACACTTCAGTTCAAGTCACAGAAAAGGCGGCCAATCACCTCAGGGCCGCCTTCAGCTATTGAAACCATTTATCTTTTTGGGATCTGAATTACAATCTCATAATGGTCCCCGCGATCATTTTCGGAGGTCTTAATCTCCATCCCAGAACCGGACACCATGTCGATGGATTGGCGAATTGTATTGAGTGCAAGACGAACATCCTTGGTGTAGGAAACCCGTTTTGATTTCTTTGTCTGTGTTACTGTTTTATAGAAAGCAATGCGCGCTTCCGTCTGCTTGACGTTTAATCCCTTGGCAATAATCTCATCCAGAACTTTTAGCTGCATTTCCACAGTGTCCAGTGACAACAGTGACCGTGCATGACGCTCTGTAATTTTTCTTTCCATTAATGCTGTTTTGACTTCTTCCGGCAACTGCAGCAAGCGGATCTTGTTAGCAATGGTCGATTGGCTTTTGCCAAGCCGCTGTGCCAAGCTTTCTTGAGTTAATTGGTGAAGATCAATCAGCTTCTGATAGGCAATAGCTTCTTCAATTGAAGTCAAGCCTTCGCGCTGCAGATTTTCTATCAAGGCGATAGATGCAGCCTGAGAATCATTGAACTCACGGACAATGGCCGGGATCGTTTCTAGTCCCAACTTCTTAACTGCCCGCCAGCGCCGCTCACCTGCAATAATCTCATACTGGGAGTCACGCACACGCACAACAATCGGCTGGATAACCCCATGAGTCTTGATAGTCTGGCATAGCTCGTCTATCTTTTCGTCATCAAAAATCGTCCGTGGCTGATAAGGACTGCTGACGACCTCATGAACTGGGATTTGTTTGATCTCTTCTCCGCTGCTCCGCTCAGTAAATCCAAAAAGCTTGGTGAATTGTTCTTTCATTCCGTTCATAACCACCTAATTTCGTTATAGTACGATCCTCTTGACCATGCCTAGCGAAAAGCTTATCGTACAGCAAGTAGAAGCAGTTGAGCCGCCCTCAAAAGGAGCATAGGCTTCCGACCGAAAAAGCAGCGATAGTCCGTATCGCATTCAGGTGTCTGTTTCAGCCCGGAGATCACCTGGCTCTTAGCCTTCATATACTACCACATGAAAAGTCTTACTATATTATTCTATCACTTTTCAGCCTATAATCCTATTCTCCATAGGGACCTATTTTTCCTGCATTTTATATTGATCAATGAACTTCTGGAATCATAAGCATCGCTATATTCACAAAAAGATCAAGCCTTCATTAATATGAAGAGCTTGATCTTGATTTGACTCATATGGATTGGAAATTGTTTCACGTGAAACAATTATAGCAGTGGCGATTTAGCCGGGATTCCGGCCTTTCGGGGATACTTAGCCGGAGTGGCTCCGGTCTTACGGATCATCACAATATGCCTTGCGGACTCCTCAACAGGCAGGCTAAACGATTCTACCTTTTGTAATTCAGCACGTAATTCCTTCAAGCTACGTTTGGCCTCGGCTAGCTCCTCAGAAGGATCATTCCCCTTCATTGCTGCAAAGATACCATCTTTGCGAGTGAACGGAAGACAAAACTCGTTCAGCAGCGACAACCGGGCAACTGCCCGGGCTGTAACAAGGTCATACGCATCACGGTGAGCAAATTGCCTTGCAACATCCTCTGCCCGGCCGTGAATCAACTGTACATTACTTAATTTTAAAGTATCGCAGACATGCTGGAGAAAAGCTATCCGCTTGCTGAGAGAATCAACAATCGTCAGCTTAAGATGCGGAAAACAGATCTTCAGAGGTATTCCCGGAAAACCAGCGCCGGAACCGATGTCCGCCAGATTTTTCACTTCTCCCATATCGACATAGAAGGCAAGCGATAGTGAATCGTAAAAGTGCTTAGTGTACACCTGGTCACGTTCGGTTATGCCGGTGAGATTCATTTTTTCGTTCCAAGAAACAAGCTCCTGGAAATAAAGCTCAAATTGCGTGAGTTGCTCAGGTGTCAGCTTAATTCCTTGTTCCTGCAATAAAAAAGTAAACTGCGCTGCAGTGTTATCCATAAATTATCCTTTCGCTGCCGTCACACGGTTATAATGCTCCAGATATACGAGAAGAATTGAAATATCCGCCGGCGTTACGCCGGAAATACGCGAAGCCTGGCCGATGGATATTGGAGCAATCTTGGTCAGCTTTTGCCGTGCTTCAATGGCGAGTCCATGAATCTCATTGTAATTGATATCATCCGGTATCTTCTTTTTCTCCATCTTCTGCAGCTTTTCAACATGCATAAGCTGTTTCTCGATATACCCGGCATATTTGATTTGAATTTCAACCTGTTCCTTCATCTCTTCATCCAAACCTTCAGGAGAAGGCGACAACTGATCTACAAAGCTGTAAGCTACTTCCGGACGGCGCATCAGCGTAAGCAGGTTGCTTCCATCCACAATAGGTGCAGAATCATATTCAGCAAGCAGCGTATTCACATCAACTGGTTTGACCTTGGTTTCCTGAAGCCGGACAACTTCCCGTTCCACCCGTGCTTTTTTATCCAAGAAAGCTTCATAACGTGCTTCCGGTATCAGACCAATCTCATACCCGATCGGAGTCAGGCGCAGGTCAGCGTTATCATGACGGAGCAACAGGCGGTATTCTGCACGCGAAGTGAGCAAACGATAAGGCTCATTCGTTCCTTTGGTCACCAGATCATCAATCAGTACGCCAATATACCCTTGAGAGCGATCTAGTACAACTGGTTCCTTGCCCTGCACTTTGCGGGCTGCATTAATGCCTGCCATCACTCCCTGCCCTGCAGCTTCTTCATAACCTGAAGTACCGTTAATTTGTCCAGCTGTGAACAGTCCAGGCAGACGTTTGGTTTCGAGCGAAGGCCAGAGCTGGGTTGGAACCATTGCATCATATTCAATAGCGTAACCATTACGCATCATCTCAACCTTCTCCATCCCGGGGATTGAGCGGAGTATAGCCAATTGAACATCCTCAGGGAGACTGGTAGACAACCCTTGGACGTAATATTCTGCTGTGTTTTTACCCTCTGGCTCCAGGAAAATCTGATGATGTGATTTGTCACTGAAACGAACAACCTTATCTTCAATGGATGGACAGTATCTCGGGCCCGTTCCTTCAATAATACCTGTAAACATCGGCGCCCGGTGCAGATTATCATTGATGATCTGATGAGTCACCTCAGAGGTATAGGTTAACCAACAAGGAAGCTGTTCATTATCTGAAGATTTCGTTTCAAAGGAAAAGAATTTCGGCTTCTCGTCTCCCGGTTGAATCTCGGTCTTGGAGAAATCAATCGAATCTTTATGCACCCGTGGGGGTGTGCCTGTCTTGAAGCGCACAAGATCAAAGCCCAGCTCGCGCAGATTCTCAGACAGCTTCACTGACGGCTGCTGGTTGTTCGGTCCGCTTTCATAGGTCAGTTCGCCCATAATCACTTTGCCGCGCAGATAAGTGCCTGTGGTTAGAATCACCGTTTTGCTGTGATATACCGTTCCTGTCTTCGTAATAACACCGGCGCACTTTCCATCTTCAACAATCAGTTCTTCCACCATCCCCTGACGAAGCGTCAGATTCGGCGTTTTCTCCATCGTTTCCTTCATCGCATGCTGATAGAGAAATTTATCGGCTTGCGCACGCAGAGCGTGGACTGCAGGGCCTTTGCCTGTATTGAGCATCCGCAGTTGAATAAAGGTTTTATCAATATTGCGGCCCATTTCTCCGCCGAGTGCATCTATTTCACGCACTACATGTCCTTTAGCAGGTCCGCCAATAGACGGATTGCATGGCATGAAGGCTACCATATCCAGATTGATTGTAATCATCAGCGTGCGGCAGCCCATCCGGGCTGCGGCCAGTGCAGCTTCGCAGCCGGCATGACCTGCGCCAATGACCACTACGTCATAGCTGCCTCCATCATAATTCATATCCTGTTACCTCCTTAATTTGTGCTTATAATCTTCTATTTAATACCTAAGCAATGTTACTTGCCTAAACAAAATTGCGAAAAAATTTGATCAAGCAGCGAGTCTGCAGCCGTATCTCCAATAATCTCACCCAACTGTTCCCACGCAAGACGGACATCTATCTGGATCATATCAATCGGAATATGCATATCTGCAGCCTCATAGGCATCCTGCAACGATTTTTGGGCTTTTTTGAGCAGAGCAATATGCCTTACATTACTTACATAAGTCAGGTCGCCCGACTCCAGCTTGCCGCCAAAAAACAGCTCAGAGATCGCTTCCTCAAGCTTATCCAAGCCTTGCTCTTCCAGTACAGACATCGACACAATATTCGCTTCATTAAAATAAGGAAGCAGCTCCTTTTTATCGAGCCTGGACGGTAAGTCCATTTTATTCATGATTACCAAGGCTTGTCTACCGTGGATTTGTTCCATCAATGCCAGTTCATCCTCATGCAGCTCTTCGCTGGCATTCAGTACCAAGAGAATCAGGTCCGCATCGCTAAAAGCAGCTTTGGAGCGCTCCACCCCGATTTTCTCCACAACATCCATTGTTTCGCGAATTCCGGCGGTGTCCAGCAGCTTCAGCGGAATGTTGTTAATCGTTACATACTCTTCTATAACGTCACGCGTCGTTCCCGGAATATCGGTTACAATCGCTTTATTATCACGGGCAAGCGCATTAAGCAGTGATGACTTGCCGACATTGGGACGCCCAACAATCGCCGTCGTGATGCCTTCGCGCAGTATTTTACCTTCATTAGCTGTTTTTAAGAGCTTACTAATGCCGTCCATTACCTCACTGCTTTTGGTTTTGATGAACTCAGCAGTTAAGGATTCCACATCATGCTCGGGGTAATCAATATTCACTTCAATATGAGCCATC
Organism: Paenibacillus sp. BAC0078; assembly: GCF_054483875.1. Taxonomy (NCBI): domain Bacteria; kingdom Bacillati; phylum Bacillota; class Bacilli; order Caryophanales; family Paenibacillaceae; genus Paenibacillus; species Paenibacillus sp. BAC0078. Next base: position 16,050 of record NZ_JBTLRW010000007.1, on the reverse strand, counting down.
GTTTCAATTAAAGTATGGCGCAGCGCCCCAATCCGTTCCGACAAAGAGCCGCTGACCTGCTTAAGCGCAACTGAAAAAGCACGATCCGATTTGGAACGGATCAGATCAATAACAGCCTCCGCCTGAGAAAGATCAATACGCCCGCCTAAAAACGCACGTTTGGTGAACTCACCCGGCTCCGCCAATCTGATGTCCTGCTGCAGCAGAAGGTCCATTACTCTTCGTACAGAGATCACCCCGCCATGGGCGCTAATTTCTACAACATCCTCAGTAGTAAAAGAACGCGGCCCTTTCATCACGGTTACGAGCACTTCTTCCAATTGTTCTCCGTTAACGGGACTAACGATATGCCCATAATGAACGGTATGCGACTCCACTTCCGTAAGCGGTGTCTTGCTGCGGAATAATGGGGCTACCTGGGAGATTGCTTGCGGGCCGCTGACCCGGATAATTGCAATTCCTCCCTCGCCCAATGCCGTTGATACGGCAGCAATAGTGTCACTAAGCATGTTTTATTCACCTCAATTTTATATGCACTTCAGCTGCGCTGAAAGGTTCATTTCATTAATATTATCAAAAAAACAATGACCCCTTATATTGGTCAAGGAGTCATTGCGGCAATTTAGTCTCTACTTCAATGTTATAACAACGCGGCGGTTAGGCTCTTCCCCTTTGCTCAGGGTGCTGACCTGCCGGTGATCCTGCAATCTGGAGTGAATAATCTTCCGTTCCTGCGGTGACATCGGCTCCAGTACAACCTCTTTGCGGGTTCGAACGACCCGGGCCGCCAGGCGGTCGGCCAGTTCCTCCAGCGTCTTCTTGCGGCGTTCGCGGAAGTTCTCGGCATCCAGAACAAGCCGGATGAAACTATCAGAATAACGGTTGGCAACGATATTAGCCAAATACTGCAGAGCATCGAGAGTTTGTCCTCTTCTGCCGATCAGCAGCCCCAGATCCGGACCGGATATTTGCAGAACAGTCGATTCTTTGGCATGAACGGTTTCCACTTCCACCTCGAGCCCCATGCTCTTGGCAACATCCACAATGAAATGAACAGCCTCTTGGTAAGCTTCCTCCACCGGGTGTCCGGAATCTTGGCGCGTTGCACCGTCGGCAGCCTCCTGTTTGTCCTCTCTTGCTGACTGCTGAGGCAGTGACGGAGCACTCGCCGCTGACGCCGGTGCGGGTTCGGCAATCAAGGTCAATTCCACCTTGGCGCCTTTCGCACCGATGAGTCCCAGGAATCCTCTTGACGGCTGTTCCAGTACGTTGACCGTTACCCGGTCCTTGTGAACTCCAAGCTGGCTCAGTCCCTGTTCTACAGCTTCTTCAATGGTTTTCCCTGTCGCGACGACTTTGCTCATTTTGACTTTTTGGCCCCCTTCGTTCCTTTGCTGCTATTGCCTTTCGCAGCCGGAGTAACATCCTTACGGGCGGTATCCTTGCTCTTCACAAGATTAACTTCTTTGCTGCTGCCAGCACCCGCGCCAGCGACAGCCAGTTTGGTCTTATCGTTGTTGCGGTATAAGAAGTAGTTCTGAATAATGGTATACAGGTTACTGTAGAACCAGTACAGTGGAAGTGCTGAAGGGAAATTATAGGACATAATGAAAATCAGAACCGGATACACCATCATCATGAACTGCATTGGACCTTGCTGCTGAACCGGGTTCATCTTGGTCATCATCCGGGTCTGCAGGAATGTGGTTGCTGCTGCGAGCAGCGGCAGAATGAACAGGTGGTCGGGCTTGCCGAGCTGCAGCCACAAGAAGGAATGCAACCGCAGGTCAGGGTTATAATAGATCGAGTTATACAGCGCGATAAAGATCGGCATTTGCACAATCAGCGGCAGACAGCCGGCCATCGGATTAACCTTGTTCTCTTGGAACAGGCGCATCGTTTCCTGCTGTACCTTTTCCGGCGAATCTTTATATTTTTTCTTTATTTTCTCTAGTTCCGGTTGAATCGCTTGCATCGCACGCGAGCTCTTCACCTGCTTCATAGTAAGCGGCAGGATCAGCGTGCGGACAATAATCACCATTACAAGGACGGCTAAGCCATATTGTCCATCGAACCATTTAGCGAAAGTATCCAGGGCTGTGGCGAAGTAGTACACAACATTACTCTGCCAGAAGCCTCCATTCTTCAAATCCTCCGTAGTGTGCGTAACCGCCTGCGACGGGGTACACCCCGACAGAACAGCAATCATCAATACCATTACTCCGAGGAGAAGAAACCATTTTCCCCGTTTAGTCTTCATTAGAGACACCTCAAAACCCCTCTCTTAAACATTCCATTGCACCGTAAATCATACCATAATTATGAGTACAAATAAACAAGCCCCTTCTGCCCCTCTTACATACGTGAGGCCTTGAGCAGCTTGGCTTTGCGCAGCACATGCAGCACGCTTTTCTCCAGTTCGGAATAATCCTTGGAAAGCGCTCCTTTTCTTACGATAAACACCATATCAATCCCGCCTGTAATTTCCGGTTCATGGTGTCTAACAATCTCCTTCACCAGTCGTCTCATCCGGTTGCGGACAACGGCGTTTCCGACCTTTTTGCTGACCGACACCCCGACTCGGAAGCGCTCCACCTCTTTTCTGTTGAACCAATAGACCACAAACTGATGATTCGCAAATGACTTCCCATGGCGGTATACGCGGCTGAAGTCGGCACGGTTTCGTAATCGTAAACTTTTGTGCATGGGAATCTCCTATTCAAAGACCGGATTCATAAGGCTCCGGAATTTTATCTTCTAATTATTATTGTCATACGAATGCCGTCATAAACGGCACACATACATTAAAAAGCCCCGCAAAGTATAGCCAACGCTGTCTTAGGCATATTCCTCTGCAGAGCGAAAATAAATTATCCATACAATATAATGAAACGAATGCCCAGCTTCTTAAGGAGCATGTCCGTTTCTGCGGGTATATAAGGAAGTAATTTGTTCAAAGAACACAGATTACTTCCTTATATTTAAAAAGGACCACCGTAGTGGTCCCTAAGTGGCCTAACTTACGCACTCAAAACTTTTCTGCCTTTCAAGCGGCGGGCTGCCAGCACTTTACGGCCGTTTTTCGTGCTCATTCTTTTGCGGAAACCATGTACCTTCTTGCGTTTGCTCACATTCGGTTTGAACGTCGGTCTCATGTATTGCACCTCCCTTACAGGATCTTAATTACTGTCATATAGCAGAAACGGACTAAGCCGCCCTTTGAGTAGGGACAGTATCTACAAGTATCATCATTTTAATTTGGAGACATATCCTCACAGAAAACACCTTTATATATTTAAACACATAATGAAGTCAAAAGTCAACCATATCTCCTTGCCAGCCGCGCCTCCATTTCAGGGGCTTTATCCACAATCCCCTCGCCCAAACAAATAATCCACAGACTTTTACAGTTATCCACCTGTGATCAAAAAAATCTCCGGCTACTCACAATTGAGCACAACCTGTGTATAAAAAAGTCGAAGTCTTGGCAGAAACTGTCGAACGGTAAACAAATTATCAACAATATGTAGTGTTGTGCCTAATAATTATACACAAGTGATTGAATTTGTGGATAAAATGTCCCTGCACATTGAAAAACAAGGGCCATTTTGCTATGATGGTATTACTTTTGAATGTGAATAGATTTGTTTGTTCAATAAATTATCAACAAGCTGTGGATAAAGTTGTGAACAATTCAAATTTATCCATATTTTTTTGTCTCTTTATATTGCATATTGGGGATAAGATGCAGTACCAACCCATTTTCTTCGACATTTCCACTTCATGGCTGACGCCACATTTGGAAGATTTAAAGGAGTGACAGTCTGTGGACAGCCATACTTCCGAATTATGGCAGCAAATTTTAGAGATTATTCAAACCAAATTAAGCAAGCCGAGCTTCGATACCTGGTTTAAGGCTACGAAAGCGTTAACCTTCAGCCCCCAGGCTCTAATCATCTCGGCGCCTACAACTTTTGCCGTAGAATGGCTGGAAAGCCGCTATACAAAATTGGTGGGAGCTACCGTTTATGAAGTCACCGGACAGCAGGTTGACGTCAAATTTGTGATTGAGGAGAACAAGCCCTCTGAGCCTGTAATACAACAAATGGCGCCCTCGCCCGCAGTATCGCGTGAAGAAGCGCAGACCCATTTGCTCAATCCCAAATATACTTTTGATACATTCGTAATCGGTTCCGGCAACCGTTTTGCGCATGCCGCCTCACTGGCGGTGGCCGAAGCGCCTGCCAAAGCTTACAACCCGCTGTTTCTGTATGGAGGCGTAGGACTCGGAAAGACTCATTTGATGCATGCCATCGGACACTATGTTCTGGAGCACAATCCGAACAATAAGGTCATCTATATCTCGTCCGAGAAATTCACGAATGAGTTCATCAATTCGATCCGTGACAACCGCGGTGAAAGCTTCCGCAACAAATACCGCAATGTTGATATTCTGCTGATTGACGACATCCAATTCCTCGCCGGCAAGGAATCAACGCAGGAGGAATTTTTCCATACGTTCAATGCGCTGCACGAAGAACGCAAGCAAATTATTATCTCCAGCGACCGTCCCCCAAAGGAAATTCCCACCCTGGAAGAACGGCTGCGCTCCCGGTTTGAATGGGGACTCATCACCGATATTCAGCCGCCGGATCTGGAGACGCGAATTGCCATTTTGCGCAAGAAAGCCAAGGCAGAGAATCTGGATATCCCGAATGAAGCCATGATGTACATTGCCAACCAGATTGATACGAACATTCGTGAGCTGGAAGGCGCATTAATTCGGGTTGTGGCCTATTCATCGCTGACTAACCAGGATGTAACCACTCATCTGGCAGCCGAAGCGCTCAAGGATATTATTCCATCAAGCCGGCCGAAGATGATCACCATCGGTGATATTCAGCAAAAAGTCGGCGAGTATTACAATTTGCGCATGGAGGATTTCAAAGCGCGCAAACGTACCAAGGCTGTAGCTTTTCCACGGCAAATCGCTATGTATCTCTCTCGTGAATTAACAGATTATTCGCTGCCTAAGATTGGAGAAGCCTTCGGAGGACGCGATCATACCACCGTTATCCATGCCCATGAGAAGATTACACAGTCATTAAAGGTAGACCAGGAGTTGTACAAAGTGGTAAATAATCTTGCGGAGAAAATTAAAAATCCTTCATAAAAGTAACAAAGAGCCTATACACAATCTATACACATGTGGGTAGGCTTAATTTTATGCTGTTTTTACGGTTATCCACATAAACAGCGCCCCTACTACTAATACTATTAATTAACTATAATAATTCATCATCTAAGAGCGCCGTTTCAAAGAGAATACACAGCCACCCAATTCCCAATTTTCCAGCTAGGAGTGAAATCATGAAAATAAGCATTCTCAAAAATGAGCTCAACGAATCAATAGGCCATGTATCCAAGGCGATTTCCAGCAGAACCACTATCCCCATTCTTACCGGTATTAAGTTTGAAGTCAGTCATCAAGGCGTTACCTTGACTGCAAGCGATACGGATATTTCCATACAATCTTTTATTCCTGCAGAAAGCGACAGCCAAACCATCGTAAAAGTAGAACAGCCCGGAAGTGTTGTGCTTCCAGCGAAGTTCTTCGTTGAAATCATCAAGAAGCTTCCCTCCAAAGAAATCCATATGGAAGTCAAAGAAGGCTTTCAAACCTATATCTCTTCCGGTTCCACCGAGATTCAAATCGTTGGCCTTGATCCCGAAGAATTCCCTGTGCTTCCTAGCATAGAGGAGAACGATACGATTTCTCTGCCTGGCGATTTGCTGAAAAATATGATCAAACAAACCGCTTTCTCCATCTCCACCCAAGAGACAACACCGATTCTTACAGGGATTTTGTGGAATCTTAGCGATAATGAATTCAAATTCACGGCAACTGACCGCCACCGTCTTGCGACAAGAGCTGCACATCTGGAAGGAACGGATAATGTTCAGTTTGCCAATGTTGTTATTGCCGGTAAAACGCTGAATGAACTGAGTAAAATCATCCCCGACCAGAATATGCTGGTGGATATTGTCGTAGCCGATAATCAGGTGCTGTTCAAAATCGACAAGGTGCTATTCTATTCGCGCATCCTGGACGGAATTTATCCGGATACTTCTAGAATTATTCCAACTGCCTACAAAACAGAACTAACTTTGGATACAAAAAAATTAAGTGAATCCATCGACCGTGCTTATTTGCTGTCCCGTGAGGAAAAAACCAATATCGTACGCATGCAGACACTTGATAACGGTGATGTTGAGATTTCCTCAAGCTCGTCGGAGCTGGGCAAAGTGCGCGAGGAGCTGGAAGTGATTGATTTTAAAGGCGAACCGCTGAGAATCTCCTTCAACTCCAAATACATGCTTGATGTGCTTAAGGTTGTCGAAAGCGAACAACTGGTGATTGCTTTTACGGGAATGATGAGTCCGATCATCCTGAAGCCGCTTGATGAAAGCCGCAGCCTGTATGTCATTCTCCCTTACCGGACCACCAATTAATGCCGCTGTCCATGCACCTGTGGATAAGTGGCTGAAAGGATAAAAAACATGAAAAAAATACTTATCCACAGTGGATATATTAAGCTCGACCAGTTTTTGAAGCTCTCAGATTGTGTATCCACAGGCGGGATGGCCAAAGCCCTGCTGCAGGAAGGTTATGTGAAGGTTAACGGCGAAAAAGAAGAACGGCGTGGAAGAAAGCTGTACCCGGGTGATACAATAGAGGTTCAGGATAACGGCGTTTTTGTGGTTGAAGGCGGCGGAATACAAGAGGAATAGTCTAAAGGGAGGCACAGGCTTGTGTTTGTCAAAAATATCGGTCTGCAGCATTACCGCAACTACGGGCTGCTGCGTCTGGAGAGCCTGGGCGATGTGAACCTTATTCTCGGTCAGAACGCCCAGGGCAAAACCAACCTCATGGAGGCTCTGTTCGTCCTGGCAATGACCAAAAGCCACCGGACCTCCAAGGACCGGGAGCTTATTTCCTTTGATGCCCCGGCAGGCTCCGCGCAGATTGTGGCCGATGTAGAGCGCAAATACGGCGATCTGAAGCTGGAGCTGACCTTGTCCTCCCAAGGCAAAAAAGCCAAAATTAACGGACTCGAGCAGCGCAGGCTCAGCGAGTTCGTCGGCTCATTGAATGTCGTCATGTTCGCTCCGGAGGATCTGGAGATTGTCAAAGGTACGCCCGGTATCCGGCGCCGGTTTCTTGATATGGAGATTGGCCAGGTTCAGCCAAGCTACCTGTTTCATCTGCAGCAATACCAGAAGGTGCTGCTCCAAAGAGGCAATTTGCTGAAGCAGCTATGGGGCAAGGAGGCTGCAGGCCAAGAGCTTTTGGAAATATGGGATGCCCAGCTTGTGGAGCATGGTGTTAAAATCGTGAAAAAAAGGAAACAATTCATAAAGAAGCTGCAAGTATGGGCAGAGAGCATCCACAAGGGCATTACCAACGGCGGAGAAGAGCTGAAACTAATGTATGTTCCCTCTTTCGGTGAACGGGAGATGGAAGATGAAGCTGTTTTATTGAACAATTTTATGTTAAAGTTATCACAAACGAGAGATCAAGAAATCAGGCGCGGCATGACGCTGACGGGTCCCCATCGGGATGACCTGTCCTTTTTTATCAACGGAAGAGAAGCTCAGGTCTACGGTTCCCAGGGGCAGCAACGTACGGCGGCTTTATCGCTCAAGCTGGCGGAAATTGAGCTGATCCATGAGGAGATCGGAGAGTATCCTGTGCTGCTTCTTGATGATGTTTTGTCCGAACTTGATCCCTACCGTCAGACCCAGCTTATCGAAACCTTTCAGAGCAAGGTCCAGACCTTCATTACCGCCACCGGGGTAGAGAGTCTGAATGCCGAAAGATTAAAAGGCGCAAGCCTATATCATGTTCATGACGGCAAAGTGGAGCTATAAAGAGCGGAGGAAGATCATGTATATCCATTTAGGCGGGGAAAAAATTATTCGATCCTCAGAGTTGATTGCTATTTTTGATATCTCGATTGAGAAATCTTCCAAGGTGTCGAAGCAGTTCATTATTCATTCCGAGCAGGACAAAAGACTGGAACGAATCGGTGAAGAGGAAGCGAAGTCCATTGTCGTAACCAAAAACACTGTATATTACTCCCCTATTTCCTCCTCCACTCTCAAAAAAAGAGCCAAAATCTTGTTAGAAATATAGTGTATTCAGAGTTACAAGAGATAATCAGAAAGAAGTAGGTGAAGACATGTCAATGAATCAACCGACATATGATGAGAGCCAGATTCAGGTACTGGAAGGGCTAGAGGCAGTTCGGAAACGTCCCGGCATGTACATCGGCTCCACTAGCGCCAAAGGTCTGCATCATTTGGTCTGGGAGGTTGTCGATAATAGTATCGACGAGGCGCTGGCAGGTTTTTGCGACCGGATTCAGGTTAAGATTCATGAGGATAATAGTATAACTGTTGTTGATAATGGCCGGGGTATCCCTGTCGGAGAGAACGAGAAGCTGAAGAAATCAACCCTCGAAGTTGTCATGACCGTCCTGCATGCAGGCGGTAAATTTGGCGGTGGCGGGTATAAAGTATCGGGCGGTCTGCACGGCGTAGGGATATCGGTAGTAAATGCATTGTCCGAGAAGGTAGTTGTAAAAGTTAAACGTGACGGCCATATCTACCAGCAGGCATACAGACGCGGCGTACCGGAGTATGAGATCAAGGTGGTTGGGGATTCCGATGAGACCGGGACAACGACAACTTTTCATCCCGACCCGGAGATTTTCACCGAAACTACTATTTATGATTATGCGACTCTGCTCACCCGTATCCGCGAGCTGGCTTTTCTTAACAAAGGCATTGAGCTGTCCCTGCTGGATGAACGGACGGGAGTATCCAACGTTTTCAAATATGAAGGCGGTATTGTTGAGTATGTGAAATATTTGAACGAGAAAAAAGAAGCTCTGCATGAGGATCCGATCTACGTGGAAGGCTCGCGGGATATGATTGCGGTGGAAGTGGCTCTGCAATATAACGATTCATATACAGAAAATATCTACTCTTTTGCCAATAATATTCATACCCATGAGGGCGGAACCCATGAATCGGGCTTTAAGAGCGCATTAACGAGAATCATTAATGATTATGCCCGTAAGACGGGAGTCATTAAGGACAGCAACTCGAATCTGACCGGGGATGATGTTCGTGAAGGATTGACAGCAATCATTTCGGTCAAAATTCCAGAGCCTCAATTCGAAGGTCAGACCAAGACCAAGCTGGGCAACAGTGAAGTCCGTGGTATTGTTGAGTCTCTATTCGGGGAGAAATTGCAGCAGTTTCTGGAAGAGAATCCGGCGGTTTCCCGGCGTGTGCTGGAGAAATCACTGCAGGCTTCCCGTGCCCGTGAGGCAGCCCGTAAAGCCCGTGAGCTGACCCGCCGCAAGAGTGCGCTTGAAGTTAGTGCGCTGCCGGGTAAGCTGGCCGACTGCTCATCCAAGGATGCCTCGATCAGTGAGCTGTACATCGTCGAAGGTGACTCTGCCGGCGGTTCTGCCAAGCAGGGGCGTGACCGTCATTTCCAGGCGATTCTGCCATTGCGCGGTAAAATCCTGAATGTCGAGAAAGCACGTCTTGATCGTATATTGTCCAATGCCGAGATCCGGGCAATTATTACGGCCCTTGGAACCGGCATCAGTGATGATTTCGATTTGTCCAAAGCCCGTTACCACAAGGTTGTTATCATGACCGATGCGGATGTCGATGGAGCGCATATCAGAACATTGCTGCTGACGTTCTTCTACCGCTACATGCGCAAGCTGGTAGAGGCAGGATTTATCTATATCGCCCAGCCGCCGCTCTTCAAGATTGAGCGCAACAAAGTTGTTCGTTACGCCCAATCCGAACGTGAACGTGATGAGATCATCGCTTCGTTCGGCGAGAATGTTAAAGTTAATATTCAGCGCTATAAAGGGCTTGGAGAGATGGATGCAGCTCAGCTATGGGATACGACAATGGACCCTGAGAGCCGCATCATGCTGCAGGTAACGATTGAGGATGCGATACTCGCTGACAGTATCTTTGATACTCTCATGGGAGATAACGTCCAGCCGAGATACGAGTTCATTCAAGAGCATGCGAAGTCAGTTCGGAACCTTGATATTTAATAGCTGTGCATGCGCAGTATAGCTTAAGGCTGCAGTATATTTTCTATAGCGAATCTCCGCTCCCTGTTCTCTGATGAATAGGGGCGGAGGTTCTTTTTTTCTGTCCGTTACCGGAGTCTTGAAATAGATTTGCGGCGGGAAGCTGAAGCAGATTTGGTGCGCTTAAACCGGCCATAGGCTGCAGCATAACGGTGGATTCTGCGGTAGATTGATTTATTGGGAAATGTTTTAAAGATCATTACAGCAGGAAGTGTGTTGACCTCAAGCAGCCACATATCATGATGCGGGTCCAGCGCTACATCAAGTCCGATCTCTTTAAGTCCCGGATAGGCAGTTTCAAGCTGTGCGGCGATTTTTACTCCAAGCGATTTCAATTGCTGTATGGCTGCAGTCATTTCAGCCGGGTCCATGTGGGCTTTCAGCAGGTCATGGACGGTAAAAATACTGCCACCATTGTGATAGTTGGTGACAACCTTTTGCGGGGCGGCTACTCTGCCGAGCATTCCTGTCGTTTCCCAGCCCCCCATCAGATTTTTCTGAGTAAGTACCCGTAGATCAAAGGGCAGGTCCTGATGGCACAGCAGGTCAATCCCCTTTTGAATCAAATAGGACCGTCCTTTAATCCGCTTCATGATAGCTGTGTGCAGCTCTTTGGCGGTGTTAAATGCCTCAGCGTCCTTTGCATACCGGAGGATGTACATAACCTTTTGCTCGGTTTGGCGATTGTCGATCAAATGATCGGGGCTGCTTTCATTGTCCGGCTGCTGATCGCTTGGGCTTAAATGAACCGTGCGTTGTTCCGCCCTCATCACTCCGCTTCCATAGGTCCCGCGGTCCGGCTTAATGTAAACCACTCCATGGATGTTAAGCAGTTCTATTAGAGCTTCCAGTTTATATTTCCTCGTTTCCGGTATGAAGGCTGAAAGCTTGCTGTTCTGCAGGATGACTTTCGTTTTAGCCCATTTACTGGACACCCGTTGAATCCTCATGATCATCCTCCTAAAAAGTATTGTTAGTTACCTCGAAAGCATGCAGTTCAAGTGTTATGCGGGTTGAAATGTCAGGACAAGCTGCCTAAACAATGTTATAATATAAGGATATGGGGTTATGTCTTTTTGGACGAAATTAGGGTCATAAGACCATTCTTCTTGTCTTTACAGTCTATGTACTGAAGACATTGGCGGACAGGGCATATACCCGTATTCTGCTAAAGAAAATCAATGCAAAGGCTATCATGTTTAATTGTGCTACTTTTGTGAAAGTAATATAATTAGGGGTAGCGGTTTTTAACTGAAGGAGGTCCAGCAACTCATGGCTGAACAAAATAACCCGCAAGTCCACGATCGGGACATTGGTGTGGAAATGCGCGAATCCTTTATGGATTACGCGATGAGCATCATTGTAAGCCGAGCTTTGCCGGATGTGCGGGACGGACTTAAGCCTGTCCACCGGCGCATTTTGTTTGCGATGTCGGAACTTGGAATGTTTTCAGATAAACCTCATAAGAAATCAGCAAGAATCGTCGGTGAGGTTATCGGTAAGTATCATCCTCACGGAGACTCTGCAGTTTATGAAACGATGGTCCGGATGGCCCAGGATTTCTCAATGCGGTATATGCTGGTGGATGGTCACGGAAACTTTGGATCTATCGACGGAGATATGGCTGCAGCTATGCGTTATACCGAAGCGCGGCTTTCCAAAATCGCGGGTGAAATGCTTCGTGATCTGAACAAGGAAACGGTAGATTTCGCACCCAACTATGATGGTGAAGAAAATGAGCCGGTAGTTTTGCCTGCCCGGTATCCCAACCTGCTCGTTAACGGGGTATCTGGTATCGCTGTTGGTATGGCTACCAATATTCCTCCGCATAATCTGGGCGAGGTCATTGATGGTGTTCAGGCAATGATCAAGAATCCTGATATTACTCCTATGGAACTCATGGAATATATTCAAGGCCCGGATTTTCCAACTGCCGGTTACATCCTGGGCCGTGAGGGCATTCGCCAAGCTTATCGCACTGGCCGCGGATCGGTCACTATGCGTGCCAAGGCGGATATTGAAGAGAATAACGGTAAAGCGCGGATCATTGTGAGTGAGCTGCCTTACCAGGTGAATAAGGCGAGATTGGTTGAGAAGATTGCCGAATTAGTGCGTGAGAAGCGGATTGACGGCATTACGGATCTTCGCGATGAATCCGACCGCAATGGTATGCGTGTTGTGATTGAGATGAGACGTGATGTGAACCCGAACGTCGTGCTGAACAATCTCTACAAGCATACTTCAATGCAGTCTACGTTCGGCATCAACATGCTGGCTATTGTCAATAACGAACCAAAGATTCTTAATTTGCGTGATGTGCTGCATCACTACCTGCAGCACCAAATGGAAGTTATCCGCCGCCGGACCGTCTTTGACCTTAAGAAGGCTGAAGCACGGGCGCATATCCTGGAAGGTCTGCGCGTAGCACTGGATCATTTGGATGAAGTTATTGCCTTGATCCGTGCCTCACGCACAACGGATATTGCGCGAGATGGCTTAATGAGCACCTTCAGTCTCAGCGTAGAGCAGGCACAAGCTATCCTTGACATGCGGATGCAGCGCCTGACCGGTCTGGAGCGGGAAAAGATTGAGAACGAATATAACGAGCTATTAGCCAAGATTGCTGAGTATAAAGAGATTCTGGCTAATGAGCACCTCGTGCTGGAAATCATCGGCAATGAGCTGCAGGAGATTCGCGATAAGTATTCGGATGACCGCCGTACAGAAATCACAATTGGAGAAGAAAGCATTCTCGATGAGGATCTGATTCCACGTGAAGAGGTGGTCATTACCATCACGCATACTGGCTACATCAAGCGTTTGCCGGTAAGCACCTACCGCAGTCAGAAGCGCGGAGGCCGCGGTGTAATGGGAATGGATACCAAAGATCAGGATTTTGTGGAGCATCTCTTCGTGAGCAACTCTCATAATTACCTGATGTTCTTTACCGATAAGGGCAAGGTGTACCGGATCAAAGCGTACGAGATCCCAGAGCTTGGACGTACCGCACGCGGGACACCAATCATCAACCTGATTCAAATCGAACAGGGTGAGAAGATCAACGCGGTAATCCAGGTTGAGGATACCGACAGCGATAAATATCTGTTCTTTGCTACCCGTGAAGGGATCGTGAAGAAGACCCCGCTGGAGGATTATAATAACATCCGTAAGGGCGGGCTCATTGCGATTAATCTCCGTGAGGAGGATTCGCTGATTGAGGTTAAGCTGACGGACGGCGAGCAGAATCTGATCATCGGTACCGCACGCGGGATGTCGATTACGTTCTCCGAGAATGATGTACGTTCTATGGGCCGCAGCGCAACCGGCGTTAAGGGAATTACTCTCGACGACAATGACCATGTTATCGGTATGGATTGTGTGGATAAGGAGCTTGAAGTGTTGATTGTAACCAGCAATGGTTACGGCAAACGGACACCTGCAAGCGACTATCGTTCACAGACTCGGGGAGGTAAGGGAATCAAGACCATCAGCCTTACCGAAAAGAACGGTCCGGTAGTGGGTCTGAAGGTAGTTAAGGATGACGAGGACCTGATGATAATCACCACCAGCGGTACCCTGATCCGCACCAGTATGGACGGCATTTCAACTATGGGCCGTTATGCGCAGGGCGTTAAGCTGATCAATATCCGTGAAGATGACGCGGTAGCGACTCTTTGCAGAGCAGATAAGAATGAAGAGGATGAACTCTCAGAGCAGGAAGGCGGAGAAGAAATTCAAGGCGAGCCTGTAGAGGACGCTGGAGATGCGAACCAGCCTGAAGCAGGCACAGACAGCGAAGGGGACAGCCTCGAATAGAACAGCTACAAAGATCAAGGGTTTCTGTTTGCAGAGACTCTTGATCTTTTTGTATATATACATTGCCCGTGGCAGGAGCTCGTAATAAATTTTTGCCAATTGGCATTAATCTATCTAGTCGCTTACGGCTATCCATACTATAATTAGAGAGTTATATTACCCAGAGCGCAGTGTCACAGAAATAGAGGGGCTGATTTTATGCCAAGCATATCCGTAGGAGAAGTTAAACCGGGTTCAAAAATTGTTAAAGATGTAATAACACCTTTGGGAGGTGTTTTATTTGCTAAGGGGAAGATTATACTCCCACGGGATATCGAGATTTTGCAGGCATTCCTGATCCAACAGATAGAAATAGAGGGTGCCCAGGGAGATAATAAAGCTTCCGAAACAACCAAAGCAGCCTCCAAGCGCGCGTCGCTCAAAGCAGGTGCGATGATCAATGAGTCACTGCTAGCCAAGAGCAACTCTCCTCTTCATGATGAGTATGAGAAGATGCTGGCGTTAATTAAGAAAAGCTACGCTTCCGTGGCTGCTGCTCCCTTGCCTATTTATGAATTGCGAAGTCAATTAGAGACATTAATCAGTCACTTGAAGGACTATCATATTTTAAAATTTACTCCGCGGGTTGTGCTTGACCAGGATTATTACTATCACAATGCTGTACTCTCAGCACTGACCTCCTACAAAATTGCCCAATGGTGCGGGTATCCGCAAAAGGATTGGCTGCAAGCTGCATTCGCCGGGCTGCTGCATGATATAGGGAACGTTAAGGTCGATGCCTCACTGCTGCAGAAGCCGACTCCGCTGACAGCCGATGAGGTAGAAGAGGTTCGCAGGCATACCACCTATGGTTACCAGTTGCTGCGCAATGTTACGGCAATCAATGAAGGCGTCCGATTGGCGGCACTGCAGCATCATGAGAAAATTGACGGTTCAGGCTATCCACTCCATCTTGAGGGCACTCAGATTCACTTCTATGCCAAGATTGTGGCAGTGGCGGATATATTCCATGCCATGACTCTGGAGAAGGCGTACAGAAAGGCACAGTCGCCGTATCTGGTTCTGGAGCAGCTGCTCACGGAGAGCTTTGGCAAGCTGGATCCGGTCATCGTTCAAACGTTCATTCAGAAAACAACCGATCTCTATAACGGTACAAGAATACGTCTTAGCGACGGCCGACACGGAGAGATTATTTTTACTGACCGCAGCAATCCTACACGCCCAATGGTTCAAGTCGAAGGTGAGATTGTTAATTTAATGATGGATCGTGAACTGTTCATCCAGGAGATCATTGCTTAAGGCTGATTGATAAGCTTTTATACTAAAGGCTAAGCCCCCATACAACTGCTTGAGAAATTCGCGGTGTAAAGGGGCGTGGCCTGTTCTATATAAAATATTCAGAATAAAGCTTGCAAAGAATCTCTATACATGGTATATTCTTATTCCGGCCAAGAAAGTTAAACGCCGAGCTCGAAAAAAGAATTTAAAAAAAGAGCTTGCAATTATCGGTCGAACATGATATAGTATAAGAGTTGCTGCTGACGAGAACATCGTCGTGGGCAACGAGCTTGATCTTTGAAAACTGAACAACGAGTGAGTATCGGAAATCACTTCGGTGATTCCAAAATGAGAATTTTAATTCTCGTCAGATGTTTCAAAATGAGCGAATCGCTCTTTTCGATAATTTTCGGATGGTTATTTCCTCGGAGTAATTCGGTGGAGTAGCTGCTCGGAAAAACCTTATTGGAGAGTTTGATCCTGGCTCAGGACGAACGCTGGCGGCGTGCCTAATACATGCAAGTCGAGCGGGGCTTATCCTTCGGGGTAAGCTTAGCGGCGGACGGGTGAGTAACACGTAGGCAACCTACCCTGTAGACTGGGATAACTACCGGAAACGGTAGCTAATACCGGATAATTCCTTTCTTCTCCTGAAGGAAGGATGAAAGGCGGAGCAATCTGCTACTAGAGGATGGGCCTGCGGCGCATTAGCTAGTTGGTGGGGTAACGGCCCACCAAGGCGACGATGCGTAGCCGACCTGAG
>NZ_JBTLRW010000006.1:0-367863 GCF_054483875.1 Paenibacillus sp. BAC0078 | reverse complement strand
CCTGAACATCTCAATTTTATCGGAATGGTCTTGTTGGTCAAACCCTTGATCCCTCCACCCGCATAGCGGGTGGTTTTTTGTTTCGCGCGTTTCACGCACTCAACTGGCTAAAGCCTAAACTGAAAGGAGCACCGCACTGATGTGCGGCGCTCCCTTTTTTTGGCTATAGCCCACTTTTTACAGAAAAGCCTGCCATTATGGGCATTCCCCAAGAGGACGCCGACTGCTGCCTTTCATATGTACATGTTGCCTCTTGCGCACATTCTCGGGGAATGCACTGCTATTACTTAGGCGTGTCTTGGCAATTGAGTCATTTCGGTCAGGCATTCAGCACAAATATAACGGTCTTTATATTCGCTTACGCCCTCCATTGATCCACAAAAGACACATTTCGGACGGTAACGCTCCAGAATGATGTGATCGCCCTGCACCAGAATTTCCACAGGATCGCCTTCATTCATTTGGTACCTTTTACGCAGGGACTTAGGCAGAACAATTCTACCCAGCTGATCTACTTTTCTAACTACGCCAGCAGGTTTCATATCTAACTTACACTCTCCTGTTCAACAAAAATTAGTATCTACTACTTATTTCGGCACTAATCTACTATTTCGTTACCAAAATGTCGAATCCTGCTGAAAAAATCAAAAATTCGTGATTTCTTTTAGAAAAGTTGTGGGAAATCCATCTGACGCAGCGCTTCATAGACAATAATCGCCGCTGAGTTGGATAAATTAAGCGATCTAACCGCCTCGCTCATCGGCATGCGCATGGTCGTTTCTTTGCCCGCTTCGAGAATCTCCGCAGACAAGCCCTTGGTCTCTTTGCCAAATACAAAGAAATCCCCATCCCGGAACGCAAAATCAGTATAACGTTTCTCTGCCTTGGTTGTTGCATAGAAAAAGCGGCCTTCGGCATACTTCTCCAGCACTTCCCCGAAGGAGTCATGATATTCAATATGAACGGCATGCCAATAATCAAGGCCCGCCCGCTTCAGTGTGGCATCGTCCGTACGGAAGCCGAGTGGACGCACCAGATGCAGATGAGTGCCTGTAGCCGCGCAGGTACGGGCGATATTGCCAGTGTTAGCCGGAATCTCCGGTTCCACCAGCACAATGTGTAGTGCCATAATAAGTTAACTTCCTCTCTATAGGCTTGAGCTGCGTACAAAGCAGAAAACCTTCCGCCAACAGGCGGAAGGTCTAGAAATTTGCATTCATTAACCTTGAGTTTGCCGGAAATGCTTCATGAAATCAGACAGTGCCTTTACACTCTCGTAAGGAACGGCATTGTAGATGGAAGCTCTCAAGCCTCCTACGCTGCGGTGACCCTTCAGTCCAACAAAACCTTCCTGCTCGGCTGCTTTGACGAATTTCTTCTCCAGCTCTTCCGATTCCATACGGAACGTAACATTCATAATCGAGCGGCTGCCAGTTTCCGCAACCCCGCGGTAGAATCCGTCGCTGCCATCAATGTGATCATACAGAAGCCCGGCTTTATCACGGTTCTTGACTTCAATGCCAGCCAGTCCGCCCTGCTCCTCAATCCATTTTAACACTTCATTGACCATATATACAGAGAAGGATGGCGGAGTATTATACAGAGAGTTGTTCTTGTAATGTGTGTCATACCGCAAAATGGTCGGAATCGTCGAAGGCGACTTTGCCAGCAGCTCTTCCTTAGCGATCACCACAGTTACACCGGAAGGACCGAGATTCTTCTGGGCGCCGGCATAGATCAGTCCGAACTGATTCACGTCAAAGCTGCGGCTCAGAATATCACTGGACATGTCGGCAATCAGTGGAATCGAACCGG
Source organism: Paenibacillus sp. BAC0078 (assembly GCF_054483875.1). Classification (NCBI taxonomy): domain Bacteria; kingdom Bacillati; phylum Bacillota; class Bacilli; order Caryophanales; family Paenibacillaceae; genus Paenibacillus; species Paenibacillus sp. BAC0078. The sequence goes on along the minus strand of NZ_JBTLRW010000006.1, from coordinate 366,048 downwards.
AATCCGGATACTCCGCATATTGGGTGCCTTCAATGGTCTCATTCGAAGTAACGTGCAGATAAGCTGCATTGTCCGCAGGCTTAATGCTGCTCAGCTCAGGAATCGCCAGGAACTTCTTGTCCTCTGATGATGCGGCAACATGCGCGCCTCCCAGAAGCTTGGCCTCCTTGAGGGCTTTGTCTGCCCAGCTTCCTGTCATTACATAGCTGCCCACTTGGCCTTCCGAGATGAAGTTCATCGGGATCATGGCGAACTGGGTGCTTGCCCCGCCTTGAACGAACAGAACCTTGTAGCCTTCAGGATTGCCGAGGAGCTTAAGCAGACGTTCCTGAGCTTCATTATGCACGGATTCGTATACCGCCCCGCGATGCGACATTTCCATAATAGACATTCCATTTTCCCGGAAATCAACAAACTCCGCTTGTGCACGCTCTAGTACTGTAAGCGGCAATGCCGCCGGACCAGCGTTAAAATTGTATGCTCTCTTGCTCAACTTGCTCCCCACCCTTTCTCTCCTACGAATATGGATATGGCTTATGATAGCAATAATCTTACTCACCAGCAAGTATAATTATTCACATAGGAGGTAAGATCAGGGCTCATGAAGAGGTGAAAAATTGATAGATCCGGCACCAGCACTCGCTTTGACGCGGTAAAAGGCTGATGTTCACAAAAACTTCAGGAGAAATTACATGCCGCTCTCCCCATAAAGCCATCCGGGCTACCTGGAAATCCCCGCTTTCGCGCACTCCCGTTCCACTCGGCTTATGAAGCAGTTCCCAATTGAACCCGGCTTCCGCCTGCTCCCAGCCACCCAGCATGCAATAAAATGGCCGATCCGGTTCTTCCCTCCAGCCTAGTCTATCTCCCGATACCTGCAATAAGTTAGTAGTGTAATCCGATTCTGCTGCTTCTATTGCAAGAATGCCCGGGACCCGAAGTTCATAATCTTTGCCTGTCTTATTACCGTCAATTCCGATGAAGTTGTGAATGTACTCCTCGGTTTGGAAAGGCCTCGTTCCTGTATTTTCCAGCTCATAGGCAATCTTTAATTGATCTTTGAACAAGGAAAGAGTTTTGCTCAAACGCATGCCATAACCGCCGCACTCCATGGTCTGGACGGTATATGTGACTGCATGAGTGTCCCCTTCTACTTGGGTAGTGAATGGCTGCACCTTGTAATCATGTGCAAAGCTGTACGGGTCGCGGTTCTGCTTCTGCAGGAGTCCTACACCGGGCTTCGGAAACCATCCGCCTACCGGTGCATCATCATATCCAATTGCCCGGGAAATGCCGAACTCGTTGCATAGGCCAATCCCCCCGCTGCCCTCTCCCGGAACAAGGCTTTCCGGCACGCAAAATGTATGTTCTCCCTGTTCTAGTGTTACCTGTGTAATAAACCCCGTCCAATCGAACCGGGAGCCGTTATACGCTCCAACATCGGCAATGTCGACGGTCAGAATACCATTTGACAGCTTGTAGCCCATAAAAGACGCGTCCTTTCTTTATCTTCTAAAAAGCGCCTGCACCGGCCATATGCAGCGGTGCAGGCGCTCAGATTAGATCTTCCCGGGGTTATGCCAACGTCACTTCAATCAAATGGCATTCCCCTGTAACCAGTGACTCCAGTTCTTGCCGTGGGATAATAATACCCCCTGAGACGCGCTGAAGCGTCACCTCGCTGCCGTTCAGGGCGGCGGAGTGTATTTGGTACTTACCATAATCGGAGCTTCCTGTGGACTTATAGACCACTTCCAGCTCACGTTCTGCAAAGATCGTCTTAATCGAGGCTTTCCCCTCTTGATCAAACTGCTCCCGGACCAGCTTCGGTTCCAGCAGCAGATCCCCAAGGCGGCCCTTCACCCCAAACACCTCATTAACCATAGTCAACAGCAGCCAGCTTGCCGAGCCTGTTAGATAAGTATATAGCCCTCTGCCCTGCTCGTTGATGTACTCGGGAATTCCGGGGTAGATGCGGCTGGTTGCAAAGTCGGCGCTGAGCGTATACAACGATTCCAGTACTTTGCGCCCTTCGTTTACATAACCGCGTTTGTAGAGCGCATTTCCATACATAACGGTCATGTGACTGAACATCGCCCCATTTTCTTTGTGGCCAAAAGCGAAGCCGAAAGCGCGGCCCAGATTCTGCTGAATGCCGCCGAACCGGGAGTTCAGCCTGTAGCCGATTTTGTCATCCAGCAGATTGCGTTCCACCGCAGCAATGATGTGCGGAATCTGCTCCGGCGCTGCGGCATGGCCCAAAATCGGGAATACCTGGCCCGTTAGCGTCATGCGGGTGCCTTCGGCAAATTCTCCCTCTACCCGCTCCCCGTCGTTGTTGTAGTAACCGTTAAACCATCCGTCGCCGTGTTCGCTTTGCACCCACTCATTGCGGCGAAGATGGTTGAATATCCACTCGGCCTTTTGCGCCAGATCCGCTGCCACCCGCTCCGTATCCAGAGCCACACGAATTCCGCTTACCCTGTTAGGCGCAGCGGCATAGAAGCTGTTCAGCCGCTCCAGCTTCCCTGCTGGAGAACCGTAATCCACACGCTCGCCAAGTGAATCCAGCAGCAGCAGCATTTCCTCCGCCAGCTCCACTGTCACTTGATCCTTACGCTCCTTAAGAGTGCGCAGCATGCGGGAGATGTCCAGCAGATTGCTGGCGTAGAAAGCTGTGAAAGCTACACTTTCGCCCCGCTCTGCCGCCATGTCCAGCCCGTCATTCCAGTCGGCGCCTTCCAGCAAAATGTTGTTATGTTCGCCGACATTGAAGAACGGCACCAAATTTTGCAGCAGGATATGTTCCAGTATGGTGCCTTTATAGACCTCCCCGGCAGCGGTTCTAAGATAATTGCCAGAAGACTCATCCCAGGAAGTGTCGCGTTCCCGGCAGCGGCTCATAAAGGTGTCGCGGAAATAGCTCTGCTCCTGCAGCAGGAAATCCAGATCGCCGCTCTGGTCCAGATACAATTGGGTTGTCAGAAACGGCCAGGCACCGTGGTCCATCCATACACGCGGGATATTGTTGCGGTCGGCAATGAACTCACCCGGCTGCTGGCCGATAATGGTCGCATTGCTGCCGTCAATTCTCACGCCGGCGTAATTGTTCAGAAGCAGCCCCCGCACTTCCGCCGGTTCCATAATAAGCAGTGCCAGACAATCCTGCCACAAATCCCGCCAGCCGCGTCCGCCTCTGCCATAGTCATGATACGGCAGGAAGGAGTTGCCGTAGAGTCTTCTAAGCACAGGCTGCAGGGTCACCCATTTCATCCATTGATCCGCCTGCGGATCACCGGTATGAAATTGCACTGTGTTCACTTTATCGGACCAAAATGCTTTATTCTCCTCCAGACAGCGGTCAAACGCCGCTGCTGATCCGTATTTCTCCATCAGTGCAGACACGTCTATTCTGTCATCCCCGATAGCCATCACCACGACATAAGCATGGCTGTCTCCGGGCTGCAGGGAAACAGGCGCAAACCGGATTCCGCCCAGCGCCTCATACCCCTCGCTCTGCACGCCTCCGCCTGCTTGGACAGCGGGAGCAGCATTCAGCACGACAGCTTCAGGCCAGTCCAGGCTTCCTCCTTCTCCGATAAACTCCTCCTGTACCGGGAAAAAGCCCATCGGCCTACTACCGTCACCCTCCGCCCCGAATACACCATAAGAGGTGTGGTTCACGCGGTGGCCGCGCTCATCAAATGACAAAGCCGGCTGAACCTCTACACCATACGCTGACGTATAGGTCCGGTTCAGCAGAGAGGTGACATGCCGGTGATCCCGCACATCGTCTGCCGACCGGGCATAAAGCGGAACTGCGGCTGTCGGCGTTAGGACAAGCGTCTCATCTCCCGTATTTGTAAGAACAACCTTCATTAGCTCTGCCTTGTCATTGCTACATGGCACGAAACTGATAATTTCGGCTGTGATCCCCATCTCCGTGTTGCTGCGGGTTACCCGGTGCCAGAGAAATCCTGCCTCCAGAACCGCTTCGTCAGCATGCCCGGTATAGACAGCCGCATTTTGCCTGGCTGAATTTCCGGAGGCCGACCACGCACCCTTTCCCTCGGCGTATACCCAGAAATTGCGGGAGGCGCGGGAATTATGCAAATCCTCCACCGATAACGGAGGGGTCAAAAACGTATTATGGCCGGAAGCCGCCTGTCCATGAAGCTTCGGGGTCACCGATGACATCATGCCGGCTTCATTCACCAGCGGAAAATATAAAAAGCTGCTGTGATCCGGCTGTTGCAGCCTGAACTCCCCATCCTTGCCGGTGAAGTTCCATCCGTTGATTTGATTACGATTCACTGTATTCATCCTCTCATTTTTACTGCAGCTTACGCTTTAACTGCGCCCGCAAGCGCACCGTCTACAATGTACTTTTGAATGAAGGTGTACAGCACGATCAGCGGAGCCGATACAATCATGATGCCGCAGGCCAGCATCGGCCAGTTATTGCCGTATTGCCCGCGGAATTCCTTCAGACCAAAGGTTATCGGATAATGGGTTGGGCTCGGCAAATACATCACCGGACCGACAAAGTCATTCCAGATGCCAATCGCCGTCAGAATAACGCCTGTCGCAATAACCGGCTTCATCAGCGGAAGGATTATCTGGAACAAATAACGGCTGTAGCCGCTGCCGTCCATGCCTGCCGCTTCATCCAGCTCGCGGCTGATCGACTTGATATATCCGGTGAACATCATGAACACGATGCCGGTTCCGCTTGTTTTCAGCAAAATATAACCCAGCTTCGTATCATAGCCCACAAACCCGAGATCCTGTTTCAGCGCCAGCATCAATTTGAACTGAGCCACCATCGGATTCGGTAAAAACTGCGACATCAGGAAGAAGAGATAAATAAAACCGCTCCACTTCACGTACCCTCTCGCCACCGGAAAAGCGCCAAAAAGCGAGACAATTAAAGTCAATATCGTAGCAACGCCGGTGTAAAGCAGACTGTTCAGGAAATAGTTCGAGAAATTGCCTTGCACCCAGGCATCCTTGTAGTTGCCCCATTGAATATTTTTAACCAGGCCGATCGGGTCCAGCAGGTAATCGTTGAAGGATTTGAACGACACATTGAAGACGAACAGCATCGGTACAACGTACAGTACAACCAGTACGGCTACCAGAACGTAGGAGAGGATTTTGGCGGATTTGGATTCTTTCATTAATATTCCACCTCTCTCTTACGCATCTGTCTCACCGCAACCACTACGAAGACCAGAATCATCAGGAACTGCACCACCGACAACGCCGAAGGAAGCCCCATCGCCAGACTGCCGCGGAAGGTTTCTTTATATACGTCATAGGCCATGGTTCTTGTATTAAAACGTCCATCAGTGGTCGCCAGAATAATATCAAAGGTGGACATAGCACCAATGATCGACAGGAGCATATTGACCGTAAAGGAAGGAGCGATCAGCGGGAACGTAATATTTTTAAAAGATTGCCATTTACTTGTACCGTCGATATATCCTGCTTCATACAGATCCTTTGGCACCGATTGGAGTCCTGACAGGAAGATCAGCATGGAATAGCCCATATACATCCAGATTTGCACAAATATAATATAGCTGAACGCGTGGGTGAAACTTCCGAAGAACATGTCCTTATATCCAAACAAAGAATGATAGAGCTCATTGACAGGGCCGCTGAGCGGATCGAACATCATGCTCCACACCAGTGCAACTACAGCGACACCGAGCACAACCGGCAGGAAAAATACCGCGCGGTAGAAATAGTCACCCTTCAGCTTCTGATTGATCACCACGGCGACCAGAAGAGCAACACCGTTCTGCACAATCGTTACGATGAACATGAAATAAACCGTTCTAATAATGGAGTCCACGCGCTCGCCTGAATTTCCCGAGTAAAATACATTGCGATAATTTTCAAGACCGACAAATTTCATATGACTTCCAGGCACATTCGTTATATCTGTAAAAGAATAAATGACCGTCATCACCGAGGGGCCGAAGTAAAAAATAATATACAGCGCCAGAGGCACCATAAGCAGCAATAAGGGCACATAACGTCTGATACCTTTTCCGAATGGATACATCTCTCTCACCTACCCAATCCTCATTCAATAAATGATCATAAATGATCGGGGCCTGAACAGATCAGACCCCGAAACTGTACAGTATATTGGCAGCTTATTTAGGGGCTGCGGCTTCCCATTCTTTTTGCTGCACATCGGCCAGCTCTTTAGCAGTCTTGAATTCTCCGCCTGGAGCCAGATACTCGGTATGAACACCTTCAGCGGCAAGATGCTCGCCGACATTGTTGCGGTTAATCATCAGGATTTCATAAGCAAGCTCGAAATCGCCGGCCAGGTATGGGGACAGCTCTTTATCTATGAACTCGCTGTCTGTCTTAACATTGTCTTGAGTTGGCAGGAAACCTGCAGCTTTAACATAAGCTGTATAGTTCTCCGGTTCGGAGAAGAACTCCAGCCATTTCAGAGCGCCTGCTTTGTTCGGGCCTTTCTCTGCTGCATACCAGGTCACATCGTATTTGCCGACAAGAGATTTGTTTTTGGCAGCATCTTCAGTAGCCGGAATAGGGAAGTAACCGAATTTCAGATTCGGATTCGCCGCAGCAATGGTTGGAGCGTCCCAAGTTCCGTCAGCGATCAGAGCTGCTTTTCCTGTAGCAAAGTAGGACGGGGCTGTTGCATAGTCAATCCCCATAAATCCATCAATGATATATTTATCCTGAAGCGTTTTCATTTTGTCCAGTACTTCAACTGCTTCGGCATCATTGTAAGCGGTTTGGCCTTTCCAGACGCCTTCGATCCATTTTTGCTGGTCTCCGCCGCCGAGAATCTTCGCTTGCAGACCGAACACCGGCAGCTTCAGCGGCCATACGTCTTTACCTGCAACTACGATTGGTACAATACTCTTCGATTTCAGAGTGTCGAGAACTTTAGTGAACTCAGTCCACGTAGTTGGAACCGTAAGAGCGTTCTGCTCAAAGATTTCCTTATTGTAGAAAAATCCCGACATAGCCACTTTACCGGTTGGAATCGCATACACTTTATCCTTGTAAGTACCCGCCTTGGCGATATCATTTGCGTTGTAATTCTTCACGAAAGCTTCGCCTGACAAATCAGCGATCAGGCCGGAGTCAATCCATTGCTGCCAATCCGGCACCTTCGCACCCGGCGTCCAATCCTTCGGCGACAATCTCATGCCGGACAAGTCGGCGAGAATGTCTACATCGCCTGCCGTAATTCTTGCTCTTTGGGCTTGCTTAAACTCATCATCCGGTCCGGTTGTTGTGTATTCAACTTTATATTCCGGATACTTTTCCTCGAACTTCTTATTAATTTCTTCAATGGCTTTGTTAATGTTCTCTTGTTTCCAGTGCAGAATCTTGATCACTTTCTTCTCACCGGATGCCGCATTCTTCGGAGCATTTGTAGCCTCACTGTTCGCGTTATTTTTGCCTCCACATGCTGATAATGAGAGCAGAAGTATAGAACTCAGCAAGACCGCAGAAAGCTTCTTCACCATTTTGTTACCCCCCAAAATAAATTGATATAACACCTTTACGAAACATTTTCGTAAAATTACGCGAATTTCCGGCGATTTTATCGAAAGCGGTTTCGATGTTTCCATTATTACACCGTTAATTATCTTTGTAAAGTACTTTTTCGTTATTGGTTTCCGGGCTTTTTCGCGCAATTCCCCATTATATATACTGAAATTACTGACATATTCCATTGACTACTTTCTGCTAAATCTATAAAATAAATAGCGAAACTATTTCGTAATTATTTATTCCGATCATTTTTGACCAGCATATGTACCTCTCTTATTACCTTTTAAGAGCTGTTTTTTATACAAAGGGGGACTTGTCATGACTTACAATATTAAAGATATAGCGAAAATAGCCGGGGTTTCGGTATCGACAGTATCTAAAATCATCAATAACTACAGTGATGTTTCGGAAGACACCCGAACCAAAGTGCTCCAGATCATCAAGGAGACTGGATACAGCCCTTCCAACTCGGCTAAAACGTTGGCAACCAAATCCTCGAGCCTAATTGGCGTCATCTTTGCCGGTATGCTGAATGTTGATTTCACCCACCCATTTTTCATCGAAGTCCTGAATTCCTTCAAGAAACAAATGGGGCTGCTCGGCTACGACCTCGTCTTCTTCTCTAACGAAAAGTTCCAAAGCGGCGGCAATAACGATTATCTGGCCCGCTGCCAGCATTACAATGTAGACGGCTGTGTGCTCATCTCCGGGCAGGAACTGGAAGCCTCAATCAGCCAGCTCGATAACAGTACAATTCCTTGCATAGGTGTGGATATGAAGCTGTCCGGCCACAACTCCGGTTATATCATGTCGGATAACTTCAAGATGTCCTCCAAGGTCGTCGAGCATTTCTATTTGCTGGGGTATCGTGAACTGGGCTATATCGGCAGCACCCTGGAATCGGATATCTCCAATATGCGCGAGAGCGGTTACCGCAAAGCTATCGAGGATCTGGGGCTGCAGATCAATGAGAGTTGGTTCCTGAACGGGGAAAATTTCTTTGAGGCCAGCGGCTATGAAACGATGCGCCGGATGATTGCCGCCGGGCAATTGCCCCGGGCGATCTTCGCAGCCTCCGACCAGCTTGCCATCGGAGCGCTCCGCGCGCTTAAAGAAGCCGCTATTTCGGTTCCCGGGACACTTGCGCTTATCGGCTGCGATGATATCGAAGCATGCAATTATACAACGCCGCCGCTGAGCACGATCAGGCAAAACAAAGAGAAAATCGGACGGCTAGCCGCACTGATGCTGTATGACCTCATTAACAGCCAATCCGGCGCAAGCTCCTTCATTGTCGAGCCGGAATTGATTGTACGGGAGTCCTGCGGGGCCGCTAAGCCGGGTTTGGACTCACACTTCTGAAATGCACCACTGCGCCGCTGTGAAGGCATGAGAGGGCACAGAGCCCCTCCTTCTCATGCCCTGCTTTCCTCACCCTATAGATGACGCCCGTGCTGGGCGACCACGAAAAAAAAGACAGCGAATTTCGCTGTCTTTTTCTTATAATAAATAGTTATCTCTTATATTGCTGCAATCTTATACATCGAAGTACAGGGAGTATTCATGCGGATGAACACGAATGGCAACCGCTTGAGCTTCGGAACGTTTCAGAGCGATGTAGTTATCAATGAAGTCCTTAGTGAATACGCCGCCTTCTGTAAGGAATTCAAAATCAGCTTCCAAAGCATCAAGTGCTTCGTCCAGTGTACCTGGAACGCTGCGGATTTTCTCCTTGTCTTCATCAGACAATTCGTAGATGTTCTTGTCCAGAGGACCATATCCCAATTCGATTGGGTTAATCTTCTTCTTGATTCCGTCCAGGCCAGCCATCAGCATAGCCGAGAATGCCAGGTAAGGGTTAGCTGTGGAGTCAGGTGTACGGAATTCGATACGACAGCCCTTAGGTGTCACAGCAGCTACCGGGATACGGACTGCAGCAGAACGGTTACCTTTGGAGAATACCAGGTTAACCGGTGCTTCGTAACCAGGAACCAGACGTTTGAACGAGTTGGTGCTTGGGTTGGTCAGCGCGATCAATGCCGGAGCATGATACAGGATACCGCCGATGTAGTTCAGAGCCATCTCACTCAGGTTGGCATATCCGCCTTTTTCGTAGAACAAAGGAGAGTCGCCGTTGAAGATGGATTGGTGAACGTGCATACCGCTACCATTATCGCCGAACAGCGGTTTTGGCATGAAGGTTGCTACTTTGCCGTACTGGCGTGCAGTGTTCTGCACAATATATTTATAAGTGAGGAGGTTGTCAGCCGTTTTCTTCAGGGTGTCAAAACGGAAGTTGATTTCCGCTTGGCCTGCAGTTGCCACTTCATGGTGATGACGTTCGATTTCAAGGCCTGCTTCACTAAGCAGACGGCACATTTCACTGCGGATATCCTGCTGGGAATCCACTGGTGCTACTGGCACATAACCGCCTTTAACAGCTACTTTGAATGCCATGTTGCCGCCTTCGTCTTTACGGTTAGTGTTCCAAGCCGCTTCTTCGGAATCTACGAAGAAAGAAGAACTATTCATGCCGCTCTCATAACGAACATCGTCAAAGATAAAGAATTCGGATTCAGGTGCGAAGAATGCTGCTGTACCTACACCGCTTGCTTGCAGGAATTCTTCAGCTTTTACTGCGATACCGCGTGGGTCGCGCTCGTAACGTTCGCCATCAGGTGTGAAAATATCGCACATAATGTTAAGCGTCGGATGAGCTGTAAAAGGATCGATGTATGAAGCGTTCGGATCAGGCATCATTACCATGTCAGATTCTTCAATACCACGGAATCCTTTGATGGAAGAACCGTCGAATGCAACACCATTCACAAATGTTTCTTCTTCAACTGCAGATGCAGGAAGCGAAATATGGTGGGCACGTCCACCTAAATCTACAAAACGAAAATCCACCCACTCGATATTGTTCTCTTTGATCGTCTGCAACACTTTTTCAACCGACATGAATAAATTCCTCCCCAAATTCCGAACATTAGGCCGCTCACAGTATCAAATGTTCTTGTTTTTAATTTTTTGCTGTTGTCATTATAAATCCCGAACCTAACATCGTCAATGCTTATGTCAGGTATTTCTTGCAACAATGTAAGATATTCTAACGCTTTCGTGAAAAATGATTATTTAGGCCAAACAAGTGTCATATTTACCCTGCCACGTACAAAAACAGTCCTCTTCCCCCGCCCGAAAGCAGGATAGAGGACCGGTACAATGCCCTTTGCGAGCTGAAATTTATACAATCGGAGCGGCTTCAAGCGAATCGGAGAACTTGCGTCCCACAAGCGGAGCCAGCTTCTCCAGGTCTCTCAGCAGGTTGTCAAACTGCTCAGGGAACAACGATTGCACGCCATCGCCTGTCATGGAATTATCCGGATCGGTATGCATTTCGATAATCAGTCCGTTCGCTCCTGCCGCAACCGAAGCCTTGGCCATCGGCTCAACCAGCTCACGCCGGCCTGTTCCGTGGCTCGGGTCAGAAATAACCGGAAGATGGCTCAAACTCTGGAGCGCAGGGATGGCAGACAGGTCGAGCGTATTGCGTGTGTAAGTTTCAAAGGTACGGATGCCGCGCTCGCACAGCATAACATCGCGGTTGCCGCCGGCGAGAATGTATTCCGCCGCATTCAGCAGCTCATCGTAAGTCGCACTGAAGCCGCGTTTGAGCAGCACAGGCCGTCCGCAGGTTCCCAGCTTGCGCAGCAGGTCAAAGTTCTGCATATTCCGTGTGCCCACCTGCAGAATATCCGCATGCTCCGCACAAATATCAACATACTCCGGTGTCATAACCTCCGTGATGGTCAGCAGGCCATGACGTTTTCCGGCTTCCGCCATCATCGTAAGACCTTCCACACCTACCCCTTGGAAGCTGTATGGACCAGTCCGTGGCTTGAAGGCTCCGCCGCGCAGCACCTGGCCGCCGGAGGCTTTGACCAAACGGGCGATTTCATCAATCTGCTCCGGTGATTCCACGGCGCAAGGTCCGCCCATAATGACAAGATTCTCGCCGCCAATCTTTACGCCGCGGATATCAATAATAGTATCCTCAGGATGGAAGTCACGGCTGGCCAGCTTGTAGGACTTGGAGATCTTCACCACGTTCTCCACACCCTTCATCTGCCGAAGATGCTCGGCCAGCTTGGGAGTAACCCCGCCGATAAGACCGATTACGGTATGATCCGCACCCCGTGAGAGATGAACCTGCAGCCCTTCTTTTTCAATTACAGCAATTATCTCATTAACCTGCTCCTGCGGTGTCTGATTGGATGTTATTACGATCATATTATAGCTCCCCTTCTGGACAAAAATTCTTAAATTGGCACTAAAAATAATAAACACTATTTCGCTACGACGCGTGTACGCTTTTAAGCGCTAAAGTAATATTAACTCATTAAGCTGTATTAGTCAATCTGTATTCCTCTGCAATCCTGCATTGTGTCCATATTATGGCTAATCTCGTCCACTTTCTGCAGGAATCTTTTCACTGAATTTCCAGCTCTATATATACCAAAAAAGCACACAGCTCCCTGAATTGGAAATTGTGTGCTTTCTAATATAAATAAGTACAGCAGCTATAAAAGTATCAGATAGCGCTTGCGCTCTTGCCCTTCACCGGCGGCAGCAGCTTGGACATGTTCACGGTACGCTTGATTTCCCAAGTTTCGGGAAGGGCAGGATCGTACTGCTCCAGGTAGTTGATTACTTCTTTCGTAATTGGCGTAGGCGTAGAAGCGCCTGAGGTAACTCCCACTTTGGAGATTCCCTGCAGCCAATCCGTATTCAGCTCAGATACATCGGAAATACGGTGCGCAGGCACACCGGCAATTTCCTCGGACACCTGGGCTAGACGGTTGGAGTTATTGCTGCGCGGATCACCGACAACGATAACAAGATCGCATTGTCCGGCCTGCTCCGCCACAGCTTCCTGACGCACCTGGGTAGCCATGCAAATCTCATTATGCACTTCCGCCCCGGGGAATTGCTCCAGCAACTTCTTCATAATGTGCTTGATGTCCCACTGGCTCATCGTAGTCTGGTTTGTGATCACAATACGTGTGGAGGGTACGGACAATCCGGCAATTTCTTCTTCCTTTTCAATTAGATGGACATGCTCCGGCGCAATGCCGACAGCCCCTTCGGGTTCCGGATGGCCTTTCTTGCCGATATAGATAATCTCATAACCTTCTTCTACCTTCTCCTTGATGAGATCATGCGTCTTGGTCACATCCGGACAGGTGGCATCCACTGTGGTCAGCCCTTTCGCCCGGGCCAGCCGGCGCACCTCCGGTGATACGCCATGAGCGGTGAAGATTACTGTGCCGCTGTCCACTTTATCCAGAATATCAAGACGGTTATGCCCGTCAAGCGTAATAATTCCATCGTCCTCGAACGAATTGGTGACATGGCTGTTATGCACAATCATGCCGAGTATATAAATCGGCCGGGGCAAATCAAGATTTTGCGCGGCCTGCCGTGCCATTACCATGGCATCGACGACGCCATAGCAATAGCCCCGGGGAGAAATTTTTATGACTTCCATGAATTCACCGGCTTTCTGCTGTCGTTGACTGCTGTAATAGGACCATTTCTAATTATACCCTATTCCAGAGGCGGAGCAAAGAGAAGCGGGAGCCAGATCACAAAGGTAGTGCCCTCGCCCTGGCGTGTAACCACCTCTACTGAACCGCCGTGCTCATCAATAATCCACTTGGCAATCGACAGCCCCAGACCGATTCCTTCCGTAATTCCTCTTGATTCATCAGCGCGGTAAAAACGGTCAAAGATATGCGGAACCTGGTCCTTATCCATTCCGATGCCGGTGTCCGAGATACGAATGCCCACCTGGTTCTGGTAAAAGACAGCGTCCAGCGTAACCTCGCCGGATGGAGTGTACTTGAAGGCATTGTCAATAAAAATAAACATCATCTGCTGCAGATAATCCTTGTTGCCGACAATATATTTGCCGTTCAAATGGCTGAGGTCTCCTACGGACCATTCCGCCTGCCGCGGCAGGAAGGACGCTCTGCGGGCCACTTCGGTCATCATTGGCTCCAGCGCCACCGGCTCAATGTCAAACGTCCGTCCGGTATCGGCCCGGGCGAGCGACAGCATATCGGCAACCAGGCGGCTCATGCGTTTGGATTCGTCAGCGATATCCTTCACCGATTCAATCGACAGCTGGCGGATTTCTGCTTCTGTCATCCGGCTTTCGGCCGGATCCATCTCCCATACCTTTTGCAGAAGATCAATATTCCCGCGTATTGTTGTAAGCGGTGTCCGCAGCTCATGCGAAGCATCGGATACAAAGCGGCGCTGTGTAGCATAGGAATCCTCAAGCTCTGTATAGATGCCTTCCATCCGCCCAAGCATGCTGTTGACCGTCTGAATCAGCCGTCCGATCTCATCCTGCGGTCCGTCATATACGATACGTGAGCTAAGATCGGTTCCGGTCTGAATTCCGTTTGCCGCTTCAATGACTTTGCCGATGGGGCTCATTGCTTTACGGGCCAGGAACAGACCGAAGGTAAAGGCCGCGATGAGGGTGGCGAAGGAACCGACCATCAGGATGTTCTTCAGATTCAGCATCAGCCGGTCCTGCTCGCCCACATAGGCTGCTACCTGAAGCACTCCGGGCAACGTGTCCGGTCCGTTTGGAACATCCACAGCGATCTGATACATCAGAAACGGATTGCCATCGTAACTTGTCCGTAAAAATCCTTGCTGATGCTTGATAGCATCCCGATCGGGAATTTTGAACTTAAGACCCATGTTCTCCATATTAATGCTTGGGATCAACGCCTTGGCATCATAAACATATATCTGAGCATACAGATTCTGTGCTTGAATTCCTACAAGGTTGAGTTTCAGTGTGCCATCTATGTTCCAAGACTGCTTGAGCTGAACTTGAATCGACTGTTCTTTTAGCCGTTCCTTTATATCGCCATAAGTATTAAAATACACAAATCCGTAAATTGCGGCTGATAAGGCCAGCAGCATAACGGCCAAAATCCCTGAATACCAAGCAGTCAGCCGCAATCGTATTGACATATTTAGTCACCTCTTAGGATGTAACCGGCTCCCCGGATCGTCTGAATCAGTCTTTTGCCGCCGTGCTCCTCTGTTTTCTGGCGCAGCATAGCAATATACACTTCAAGCACGTTGGATTCCCCGCTGTAATCATAACCCCAAATCTTATCCATGATCAGATCACGTGACAGCACCCGCTTCGGATTCTGCATGAACAGATGCAACAGCTCGAACTCCTTCGCAGTCAGCTCCAGACGTTTGCCGCCGCGGGCAACCTCACGCGAGTCAACATCCAATGTAATATCCTCATAGGAAACTACCTGCTCTGAGCCGCCGCCTCCCTGCTCACTCTTGCGGCGCAGCAGCGCGCGCACCCGGGCCAGCAGCTCCTCCAGTGCAAACGGCTTCACTAGATAATCGTCTGCACCTAAATCAAGCCCTTTTACCCGGTGCTCAATTTCATCCTTGGCCGTTAGCATGAGTACAGGCACCGTGCTGCCGCCTTCGCGCAGACGCCGGCACACCTCGAAGCCGTCCACCTGTGGCATCATGACATCCAGCACAACCACATCCGGATCACTGTTCAGTACAGCGCGCAAGCCGTCCGCTCCATTGGACGCAGTCTTTACGTCATAGCCCTCAAAGGCAAGACCACGACGCAGCATGGAAATAATCTTTTCATCATCATCAATAATCAAAATATTCGGTCGCATCCAGCAGCCCCCATTGTTCAAATCGTATATCTCTATTGTATCATGATTACAAGCCTGTGCAGCAAAAACGGAAGGGTCTCCCCTTCCGCTCTTCACTTCACTGTCCGGTGCTTACTGCCGCTGAGTTTGCGTCGTGTTGAAATCATTTTTGTTGCCGATGGTAATCGGAAGATCAAGATTTTTGCCGTCACGAACGACGTTAAGGGTTATTTTGTCGCCGACCTTCAGCGTTTGGATATATTTGATCAAATCCTGGTTCGTTGCATATTTCTTGCCGTTTACCCCTGTGATGATATCGTAAGGACGGAGATCAGCGGTGTAAGCAGGCGATTTGAAGATAACCTCGGCAACCACGGAACCTTCTTTGATATTAGTTCCCATTTGTTTGGCTACCTCATCCGTAATGGTCATAAGCGATGCGCCGATGAATGGCACGGGTTCTTTTGGAATTGCCTGATTGGCTTCCAGCTTGTCAACCACTTGTTTAATGGTGTTCACAGCGATAGCAAAACCAATACCTTGCGAATCCGTGCTAACCGCTACGTTCATTCCGATGACCTGACCGTTCAGGTTCAGCAGCGGACCGCCGGAATTCCCGGGGTTGATGGACGCATCGGTCTGCAGCAGATTTTTGTAATTGCGTGTGCCGCTGCCGTCTTCTTCATTAATATCAATGCTGCGGTCTTTCGCGCTAAGCACACCGGCTGTAACCGTATGGTCGAAGCCCTGCGGATTGCCGATAGCTACTACCTCGGAGCCTACCTTGATGCTGTCCGAATCACCAAGCTGTACCGTCGGGAAGTCTTTTCCTTCTATCTTCAGAACGGCCAAATCCAGGTCTTTGCTGGAGCCGAGCAGTTTAGCTTCATAAGGCTTAGTGTTACCGTCTACCGTTACTTGAATCACATCGGCATTATCTATTACGTGCTGGTTGGTCAAAATATATCCGGCTGAATCATAGATGAAGCCTGTTCCAATCCCGTAAGGAGTGAGCTGGGAACCCGAGCCTGAATTCGACTGTGAATCCGAATTGTTGGACCCGGAAGAGTTGCTTCCGAATTGATCACCGAAGAAGAATTGTGAGAAAGGATCGCTCAGATTCGGATTGTTTGAGCTTCTGCTGGAATTCGTTTTAACCAGTGTCTCAATTTTGACGACTGCAGGTCCAACAGCATCTACTACTTTCGAAGCATCCGTTGTTCCAGTGAGCAGTGTTGTCGTTGATGTTGCAGGTGTAACGTTCGCACTGCCGTTAGCCGTCTTTGCCGCTGTATTTGACAACGCCGGTGCAGCCACCGGATCTCCTGTGAACCAGTTGCCGCGATCCGCCATGAACATCGAACCCGAAAGCACGATCATCCCGGCCAGAAAAGAAATCAATACCGCTTTTACAGGCTTCTTGGGCTTGTGATTGTATTGCCAGCCGTTGCCGCCCTCCGAGCCGTTGCCGCCGTTACCTCCGCTTCCGTTGCCGTTGAAGCCCGTTGTGCGGAGCGAAGTGTTGTAAGGAACTGGTCTGACTGGCTGCGGCGGGGTAACTTCTACGCGCTCTGGTTCCCGGCGGTTGTAGTGCTGGCCATCGTCTGTATTCGTTTCATCGTTGTTCAAGGATTTAAAAGGTCCATAGGAATAATAGTAGGATGAACCTGCTTCAGGCATTTCATTAGTATTGCTGTTTGTATTGTTATCCCATTCCCGATTCCGATCCGGTGACGGTTCATTATCACGATTGAAGTTGTTCTCACGATCAAAGCTGTTTTTGTTGTCGTCCATGTTTTTCTTTCCTCCCGCACCCTGCCGTCTCTGGCAAGGAAGTAATTTGTTTTCATGGTCCTATTGTGTACTTTGAACCTTAAGGTCACATTAAAAACAATTTAAACGGAGATAAAAGATGAAAGTGGGTGGGGGGGCCCTAGTGTCAGGTTCCACCGCTGCCCAACTCTTGTTCCCTGAACTTACCCTGCGGGTGGAACAAGAGTTCAAAGGCGGCCGTAAACTTTCCACTCTGACACTAGGGCCCTGGGCAGAGAAGCAGGAGTATCCATTCGCTATTGTAATCGCGAATGGATATGAGGGGGGACGCTCCGCTGCCCCCATAACAAAAAGCCCGAGCGCAAAAAACGCGCCGGGCTGGGAACAAACCTTTAACAATACCCAATTACATTTAGAAATGAGAGATACGCTACCGAAAAAAGAGCTATAGAAAGCTTCCTCCATAAGTTAATTGTACTTCGTACACTTAAAACAGCGAATTGTGCCGCAGCCGGCAGGTTAATTGTATTTCGTACATTTATTTTTTCCAAATTGTTCAGTAAAGGGCTTATGCTCAGGATTTTATTGTACAGAATACAGTTATAACGAAATAATAGCTCAATTCACGCGAAATAGCTGCACGAACTACAATTAGATGTTAATGAGCTCGGATAGCTCCTCGGCAAACTACTTGATTTCACTACAAGTGGCTCATTAACCCTGCGCCCAGCCCTTGCGGTGAGCATATATCGCCAGTTGGGTGCGGTCATCCAGCTCGCATTTCATGAGCAGGTTGCTGACATGCGTCTTCACCGTCTTGATGCTGATGTGCAATTCCTCACCGATGTCCTTATTGGTTTTGCCTTCAGCAATAAGCAGCAGCACTTCCTTCTCGCGCTCGGTCAGGCCGGAGGAATCCCCCTGCACGGTACGCTGGCGGATGCCCCGGGTCAGCGCCTGGGAGACATCGCCGGTCATTACCGGCATGCCGCGGAATGCCCCTTGCAGCGCGTAGATCAGCTCCTCGGCGGAGACGGTTTTGAGCACATAGCTGACCGCGCCGGCTTCAATGGCATCCACAACGAGGTCATCCTCCAGGAAGCTGGTGAGAATGACAATTTTGAGGCCCGGAAATTCCGCCAGTACAGCCCGCGTAGTCTCTGCTCCGTTCATCACCGGCATCATCAGATCCATTAGCACCAGATCAGGCAGGGCATCCTGTCCCCACTCGCGCAGCATGCTCAGTGCTTCCTGGCCGTTCGCCGCCTCGCCAATTACCTCAAACATCGGGTCCAGCATTAAATATGTTTTGAGACCCATCCGAACCATATCATGATCATCCACAAGCAGCACTTTTATCATACTCATGTTCTATCTCCCTTAAATTTTATCATACACTGGTTCTGTCCATGCTCAGGCTTCCGCAGAAGCGGTATCGTCCGGCTCCGGGTTTCCCTGCACAAATTTCGGTATATGTACGCGGATTGTAGTTCCCGCTCCCTTGCGGCTGATAATCTCCACTTGACCGCCGAGCTTTTCCGCACGTTCCCGCATGGTAGTCAGTCCATAGGAGCCCTGCTTATGCTGCACATGCTCGAAGCCCTGCCCGTCATCGCTGATGCTCAGCACAACCTGTCTCGGCACCTCACGCAGTGATAAGCTGACCAAACGCGCGCCCGCATGCTTAACAATATTCGCCATGGATTCCTGAATAATCAGGAACAACTGGTGCTCAATCGCCTCGGACAGCTCGCCTTGCAGCTCCAGCTCCTTGACGCCTTTAAGTCCGTTCTGACGGCAATAATCCGGGAACCATTTTTCGAGCGCCTCAAATAGATTGCGGCCTTCCAGCTCTACCGGGCGCAATTGGGCAATCAGTGCCCTCATCTGCTTTTGCGCCATTTGCGACATGGTGATCAGTTGATTCATAACCGTCTGCCCATGCTCCGCATTCCGCTCCAGCACTTTAGGCAGCGAAGAAGCGGACATATGAATCGCAAAAAGCTGCTGGCTCACCGTATCATGCAAATCCCGGGCCATACGCCTCCGCTCTTCAAGCACCGCGCTCTCCGCTGCCTTTTCCTTCTCGATCACTTCCTGCTCGCCCAAACGCTGCAGAAGCTGCATCTTATTCTCAACCGTATCCATCATCATGTTGAACTCATGATACACTCTTGCAAAAGACTGGTCATCGCTCTCCGGCATCCGCACGGAAAGGTTACCTTTGGCCACCTGCAGCATATTCAGGTCCAGATGATCAATCCGCCGCTGAATCCGCTGTCCGGCCATATAACCGATCACCACTGTGAACAGCACAATCCCAAGGCAGAGATACAGCCACATGCGGTAATCCTGAACCTCGATATAGCCAAGGCAGGTCCCGGCATACATAATTCCGGCGGTCACTGCGCCGCTAAGCAAAAAATATACCAGCAGCATCCATTTGGTGTTGCTTAATAATCTCCCCATGCTTAACCTACCGTTTTGACTTTAACGTCGCCAATGAAGGCACTTACGTTAATACGGATTTTTTTGCCGGCTTCCTTATAATAAGGCGTCTTGCACTGCACACTGCCCATGAACCCGCTACGCGACTGATCCAGCACCTGCATATCCCCGATAAAAGAGCTGCTGTGCACTGACACGCCAAGATCCATATCTTCTGGAATGTACACCTTGATATCGCCCACAAAAGCAGAAATATTAATCTTCGTCTCGCCGTAAGCAATTTGCGCATTCGTAAGGTCCAGTACCGTATCACCGATAAACTGTGAAATATTGGTATTCTTCAGTTGAAAATGCTCCTTGCCCATATGGACATCCCCGATAAAAGCCGAACGATGCGTCGACTCCTTAGGGTCGGCCGATTCATGGAACTCCTCATGCCACTCACCGTGTCTGCGGCTGTGACGTTCATGCCGTTCCTGGCGTCTGCGCTCATGGCGCTCACGGTTTTCCTGCCAGCGTAATTCCCTTGCAGAATGGAAATGGCCTTTCTTGCCCTGATCTTCTTCCTCGTCATCCTCATCTTGCTTGTGCAGATATTCATTCCAATCCCGCTTTTCGGCCGGTTTGCCGAATTTCTGCTCGAACTGCTCATCCAGCGTGGATTCCAGCGGCTTAGGCGGTTCAACATTTTCGGTGCCTTTGCCTGGACCAGGCGGGTAAAAGCTTGGCGGTGTAGGCGGTGCTGGAGGAACAGGCGGAGTCGTGCCCCGGGGCTTAAAAATAACAAACAGCCCGCCACCGATCAGCATCACCGGAATAAGCAATTTGAAGAATTCGCTTGCGGAAACATCGAACCAATCCAAATTGCGCCCCAAGAAAAACAGCCCGATAGCCAAAAAGAAAAATCCTCCAAGCATAGATGAAAATCTTGCGCCGCGATCATCCGTGGATAAAAAACGCTGCACTCCCATTATAATAAGAATAACCGGCCAATAGTCCGCGAACAGTGAGCCTATATTAACGTCGGTATAGCCCATCTGTCTAAGCAGAAACAGCGCTCCCAGTCCAATCAGGATCAGTCCCCCAAGGATCTGGCTGGTGAACCGTCTTTTCATCCTTCATTTCCCCTTTTAGTTAATGTAAATCATCCTTCTTCACTCTTATAGCCTTAGTGTACAGGAAGTTGCTTGCCGAGAACAGCGGCGAGAGAATGAAACTCAACTCAGTCTCGGGACGGAGGGAACAAAAGCAGCATAAATAGAAAAAGAACTGCCTCCTGCAGCTAAATAGCTGATAGGAAACAGTCCTTGTCTGTCAGCAGTTGCCTGCTTCACAGCATTATTGCTGCGGTTTTTGCGCCGGTTTGGAGAGCGTATTGCTGCTCTGTTTGGTCATAGCATCATTTTCAGCAGCAAACTCCGCATTAAATTTTTCATTCGGTGTTTTATAGTTTTCTTGTACCTTTGGTTTCTTAGCCACGGAATCTTCACCTCCCTTTTCTCTCATAGGAAGAGGCCGGTGCTTGGCCCCAGTCCGTATTATGAGAAGTGCAGGGCTGGATTATACATGCTTAAGTGAAAAAAGCTTCAAACCACAGATCTCTTAAATTACTTCTTCCAGCAGATACTGCGGAATAGCGTTGTAGGTTTGAATCGCTTTGCCGAGGCTCTTCAGCATGCTCTCCGTACATTTTCCGTTGCCGCGCTTGATGAGCTGAACCACCACTGTTTTTTTGCCCCATTCCTTGTAGACCTGCTTGGTGGTGGCAAAATAAAGATCAATCTTCCGCCCTTTGATTGCCGAACCGGTATCCGCTACTACCGCATAGCCGTAGCCTGGGATATACAGGATGCTGCCGAGTGGAATGACCCTAGGGTCCGCCGCAATCGTCGAAACGGCATTTTTGTCTCTGCGCACTTTGACACCCGAGTAGGTTATGCCATACTGCGGATGTTTCGAAGTTTTGCCCGTGGACTCGAATCCGGCGGTATAACCGGTTGCCGTCACTTTCATTGAAGTGATGATCTGCTCTGGTGCCGGTGCAGATACCGGTACGGACACAGGCGGCTTGGATGAAGATTTGGCCGGCTGCTTGACAGCCTTCGGTGCCGCTGTAGGCTTCGGAGCCTCAGTTGCTGCCGGCTGACCAGCATGCAGAGCGGCATGACCGGCTGCCAGGACTTCAGTCTGCGAATTGCTGCGGATATTGGTAAATGGCGCAGAAACCTTTGTATTTTGCAAATCCAATGACCTCGTTATGCTGCTGCTTAGCTGAACTGCAGTGTCCTCCGTCCCGCTCGCTTCCACCGGCTTGCGTCCAAAATCCGGATAGATGCTGACAGCTGTCAGCAATAGCACAACAGTGACGAAAAGACACCAAAACCTCTGGCATAAGCCCATTTTGTTCATTAGTTAAACCTCCCCCTATTAGCGAAGGTTTCCCTATTCACAAAATTTTATACATGAAGCTGCAATGAAGCGGCTCCACGTGGCATATGACAGAGGTTGATAGGCAATCTGTACAGAGTTCTAAAAGCTACTGCGGCAGTCCTGTTAGATTACGCGTTCGGCAATCTCCTGAACCAGTGTAGCAATAACTTCCTGCAAAGGCTTGGCTCCGATATCGCCTTCTCCGCGTTTACGGATCGAGACGCTTCCGGCATTCATTTCATTCTCACCGACTACGAACATATATGGAAGCTTCTCAAGCTGGGCTTCACGGATTTTGTAGCCCATTTTCTCGTTGCGCAGATCCACTTCCGCCCGGAT
Source organism: Paenibacillus sp. BAC0078 (assembly GCF_054483875.1). Classification (NCBI taxonomy): domain Bacteria; kingdom Bacillati; phylum Bacillota; class Bacilli; order Caryophanales; family Paenibacillaceae; genus Paenibacillus; species Paenibacillus sp. BAC0078. The sequence goes on along the minus strand of NZ_JBTLRW010000006.1, from coordinate 343,774 downwards.
GCCGCTTGCGAGCAGCTTCGCAGCCACATCCTTGGCGTAATCATCAAAGGCCGAAGAGACAGGAATAATCTTCACTTGCTGCGGAGACAGCCACAACGGCAGCGAACCGGCAAAGTTCTCCAGCAGGAAGGCTACAAAACGCTCCATCGTGCCAAGGATGCCGCGGTGCAGCACGACCGGACGGTGCTTTTGACCATCATCGCCGACGTACTCAAGCTCGAAACGCTCAGGGAGCAGGAAGTCGATTTGTACAGTGGACAACGTTTCTTCTTTGCCAAGAGCTGTGCGAATCTGAACGTCCAGCTTCGGACCGTAGAACGCAGCTTCTCCATCCGCCTCGAAGAACGGCAGGCCTGCTTCCTCTGCCACTTCACGCAGCATCCGTTGTGCAGTCTCCCACATTTCATCATTCTGGAAATATTTCTCTGTATCCTTCGGATCGCGATAAGACAAGCGGAAGCGGTAATCGTGAATACCGAAATCGCTGTAGACCTGTTTGATCAATTCCAGTACGCGGGTAAACTCGCTCTTGATCTGATCCAGACGGCAGAAGATATGCGAATCGTTCAGCGTCATGGAACGCACGCGGTGCAGTCCAGTCAATGCGCCGGACATTTCATAGCGGTGCATTGTGCCCAGCTCAGCGATACGGATCGGCAGATCGCGGTAGCTGTGCATTGAGCTTTTATAAATCATCATGTGATGCGGGCAGTTCATCGGACGAAGCACGAATTCCTCATTGTCAATCGACATCTTAGGGAACATATCTTCCTGGTAATGCTCCCAGTGACCGGAGGTTTTGTACAGCTCTACATTACCTAGCACCGGAGTGTACACATGCTGGTAACCAAGGCTTGCTTCTAGATCCACAATGTACCGCTCCAGGATGCTGCGCAGCTTAGCGCCTTTTGGCAGCCAGATCGGCAGCCCTTGTCCAACCAGTTGATTAAAAGTGAAAATCTCCAGCTCTTTGCCCAGCTTCCGGTGGTCGCGTTTCTTCGCTTCCTCCAGCAGGCGCAAATGCTCCGTAAGCTGATCTTTTTTGATCCAGGCTGTGCCGTATACGCGCTGAAGCATCTTGTTCTTGCTGTCGCCGCGCCAGTAAGCTCCGGCCACGTTCATCAGCTTGAATACTTTGATTTTTGCTGTCGACGGCACATGCGGGCCTCGGCAAAGATCGAAAAATTCGCCCTGCTCATAAATCGTAATGATACTATCTTCAGGCAGCGCCTCGATCAGCTCCAGCTTGTAAGGATCGCCCAGCTCACCGAATCTGTCCAGCGCTTCCTTGCGGCTGACCTCTTTGCGTACAATCGGCAAATTCTCCGAAACGATACGCTCCATTTCCTTCTCAATCTTCAGCAGGTCCTCAGGATTCAGCGGATGCTCCAGATCCATGTCATAGTAGAATCCATCCTCAATCACCGGACCTACGCCAAGCTTAACCTCCTTGGTTCCGAACAGGCGTCTTACCGCCTGGGCCATCAGATGGGCAGTACTGTGGCGCATTACTTCGAGACCTTCCGGTGAATCCAAGGTAACGATCTCAACCAGCGCACCTTCCTCCAGCGGTGTGGACAAATCGACAACGATTCCGTTAAGCTTGCCTGCTGCGGCATTTTTGCGTAGTCCGCTGCTGATCGAAGCCGCTACATCATCAATGCTGCTGCCATCGGCATATTCCCGGACCGATCCGTCCGGCAGTTTGATATTTACTGACATTGTTATTCCTCCTAAAAGTTTTGTGAGCATAAGCTAAAAGTTATCTGAGTTATATTACGGAACGGAAATGTTCACGCACACAAAAAACACCCGTCCCGCGAAGGGACGAGTGATTGCACCCGTGGTTCCACCCAAATTCGATTCCAGAGTCTTACCGGAATCCTTCGTCAGCATGGGAATAACGGCCATGAACCGGCGGTTCTTACTATCCGGGCAAGTTGCCTGTAATCAAAGCAGCCTGCAGGAGTTCATAACCGCAGCTACAAAGGGGTAGATTGATAACCGGTACCGGAGGAAATTGCAGCCTGAGGTTCCCTCTCTCTGAAACAGTCCTGAAGTCACAATCCATATCTTTGTCAAAGCTGATAGCGTGAATCTTGTGTAATTATAAATCTGTCTCAGGCCTTCCGTCAAGTCAGACACAGCCTAAAGTTCTCAATATTTGGTGTAGAACTGACTATATAAATTGAACTATAGATTTTCATATTGGGGTCTGGTCGTAACTGCGGGGAATGTTTGGACTTCCGGCCGCTGTTGTCTGCAGATTTCTTGATTTAGACCGCTCTTCGCGGTGGAAATCCGCAGACAGCCTAATCATACGGCCAGCTTTCCTACGGAAAGCTCTCAGGCGGACGCGTTCGCTCCGTAAGTATCCAAACTCCCCCTCCGTCACTTCTGCCCTTTTTATATTTTCTTTAGTTCAACTTATATAGCCTCGACATGCTACCCGCATAACCACCACCGGTATAATGCACTCGGGGCAGAAGCCCCTCTGCCCTTAGCATTATTCTTCCCGGCGTTTCCGTTCAGGCAAGCGGCCTGCGCGTTTCAAAGACTCACGCAGCAGGTACTCGATATGCCCGTTCACGCTGCGAAATTCTTCTCCCGCCCATCGTTCCAGCGCTTCGTGCAGCTCGGGGTCGATCCGCAGCGGAAAGCTCTTCTTGGCCGCCATGATGAACCGCCTTTAGTACAACGAGCCGGCGTTAATTACCGGACTCGCTCCGCGCTCCGACACAATCGCTACCATCAGATTGTTGATCATCGCTGCTTTGCGTTCTTCGTCAAGCTCCACTACTCCGTTCTCTTTAAGCTGACGGATTGCCATATCGACCATGCCGACAGCTCCTTCCACAATGATCTGCCGTGCGGACAGAATGGCTGAAGCCTGCTGGCGCTGCAGCATGGTGCTGGCGATTTCCGTTGAATAAGCAAGATGGGTCAGTCTGGCTTCAATGACCTCCACGCCGGATATCGAGAGGCGTTCCTGCAATTCGACTGCCAGTTCCTTGGCAATCTCATCCGCATTGGCCCGCAGGGACATGCCGGATTCGGTAAAGTTATCGTACGGATATTTGCTTGCCACATGGCGCAGCGCCGTCTCACTCTGAATTTCCACGAAGGCCATATATTTATCGACATCGAATAAAGCCTTCGCCGAGTTGATGACCTTGAATACAATGACTGCGGCAATCTCAATCGGGTTCCCTTCCACATCATTCACCTTAAGCTTGACACTGTTGAAGTTACGTACCCGCAGCGACACTGTCTTTCGAATGCTGAACGGGATGACTGCAAACAGGCCGCTGTTAGCAATCGTACCAACATATTTTCCAAAAAAGGTCACCACAACCGATTTATTCGGCTGCACCACTGTAATACTTGTGCAAAGCGCAGCCGCTATAACGAACAGGATAACGGGCACTGCGACATATTCATTAGCTGCGCCATAAATTCCACCCGCGATGCAGATAGCAATCAAAGCGATAACCCAGAAGCCGCTGACCGGACGCAATATTTTCTCTTTCATAAAGAACGCCTCCATAAAGATATTTATTTGATATGACTATGATATCACTTTTGGATATGACTGTAAACTAAAAAATCACAGCATTTTCTCTGTTTTTTTAATACTATGAATCTGTCAAAAGTCGTACCTACACTATTTATTCTAAAAAGGAAGTGAAACACATGAGTGTTAAAGAACAAGTATTGGATATTATCAAAGCCTCAGCAACCCCGCTCAGCGCAGGTGAAGTGGAAAAGCTCTCCGGCCTGGAACGCAAAGCCATCGACAAAGCCTTCACTGAGCTGAAGAAGGAAAATGCGATTGTCTCCCCTATCCGCTGCAAATGGGAAGCTGCTGTTAAGGACGCTTAACGGGAAACAATCGTAAAATATCGGAATGGAAAAAAGGTGTTCCGCTCTCATCCGGAGATGAAAGCGAAACACCTTTTTGTGTTAATCTTCCTTAGCGTTCAAGCATTAGGAAGCTTTGTTTTGAAGCATACGGTAAATGATTACTGCGGCTTGAGCACGGGTAGCATCGCTCTTCGGCGCGAATTTCTCGCCAGCTACACCGTTGACAATTCCGAGCTTAGTCAGTTGACCTACAGCCTCTTGAGCATAAGAAGCAATCTTGGCTTTGTCTCCAAAGCCTGCCAGAGCGGCAGTAGTATCAATTGGCTGCAGTTGAGCCTTAATTGCAGCGTAAATCATGATTGCCATTTCTTCACGGGTCACTTCACGGCCCGGTTCAAACTTGCCGTTGCCGGAACCCTTGATCAGACCGGCTTTCACACCAGCCGAAATAGCATCGGAGTACCATGCACCTTGCTTCACATCACTGAATGTTGCAGGTGTTCCTGTAGCACTAAGATTCAGAGAACGAACCAGCATCGTGATGAATTCCGCACGGGTTACTGTTTTGTTAGGTGCGAAGTTGTTGCCGTCCAGACCCTTCACAATACCTTTGGCTGCCAAGGAGCTAATAGCCTCTTGTGCCCACGCCACTTTACCAAGGTCCTTAAAGTTCGCTGCAGTTGGAGCAGGCGTAGCAGTTGGTTTTACACTTGGTGCAGGTGTTGCTGATGCAGCTGGTGTAGCCGTAGGAGTAGGTGTTGGTGTTGCCACAGTTCCTCCTCCTGGATTCGAAGTTGGAGCCGGAGCTTTAGTATTATTGGTGATTCTACCTTCAATTTTTGCTGTGATTTGACCGCCTTTGAAAGTCTTCTTAACGTAATCGTAGAAGACATCCAGGTCAATCGGACCGGCCAGGGATTCACTGGCTGCAGTGAGTACCTTATAGTTGTCGCCGCCTGCAGCCATGAAGTTGTTAACTACTGCAGTATAGTTTTGAGTCATGCTGATTGGTGTTCCGTCTGTCTTGGTCAAATTAGCAATACGATCAGCAACCGGCAAATACATGTTAGCCGTATATTTCAGGCCGGAAATTTGCAGTGTTTTGATGTCTGCAGTTCCATCAGCTTTGGTTGCCCATTGCTGTTGCAGCAGTGTCTTGATCTGCGCACCCGTAAGGGTAAGCTTCACAAGCGTGTTGCCAAATGGCTGGATCTTAGCCAAGTCGCCGAAGGAAACATTGCCTTTCGGAAGATCAGCGCGGATACCGCCCGGATTCATAAAGGCGAAATCAGCAAGGCCTTTTCCATCGCCGAAATCAGCTTGGCGCATAGCATCAGCAATCAGATTCCCCAGAGCAGCCTCATTATTGTAAGCATCTGTACGGGTAACTGTACCGTCTGTAGTACCTACAGGCAGAGTAAGCTCAGAGTGAAGCTTCAGATATTTGTCCACCAGGGCCACAGTATCTGCGTCTGGAGTCACACCATCCTGGAAAGTGCTAGTTACAGTAGCTGATTTAGCTTTGACATCTTTGGTATCAGGGTCGATAACCAGTCTGATATCTTCAAACGCTGTACCATAGGAATATGCCTGAACAATCAGCTTACCGTTCACTACACCGTTAGCGAGCGCATGATTGTCACCAGCGACAATTACATCAACTGGTGAATCTTTCGGAAGCGCATTGGCCAAATCAGCAGCTTCTCCTGTAGTCGCATCCCCTTTGGTTGTTGCCGGATCATGAGCAAGAACAATAATTGTCTGGACACCTTTGCCCTGGAGCTCAGCCGCATATTTGTTAATCGCAGCAACTTCATCTTCGGGACTAAGGAATTTCACGCCGGCTGTGCCGGCTGGAGATACTTTACTTGGAGTAGCTTTGGTAACGACACCGATAAATCCAATTTTCACGCCGCCAACTTCTTTGATCACGTAAGGGTTGATAATTGGTTTTCCTGTTTCCTTGTCAACTGCATTTGCATTAACATAGTCAAAATTCAATGGTGCATGTGTAATCTTGTTATTGACAGGGTCCACACCGCCAAAAATTTGTGCTTTCAGCGCTGCCACACCTTGGTCAAACTCATGGTTACCCAAAGTCCCGACATCAAATTTCATCATGTTCATCCATTCAAGTGTCGGCTTATCACGCTCCATTGAGGATACCGGAGCAGAAGCACCAACGGAGTCCCCGTTGTTAACAAGCAATGTGTTTGAATATTTACCACGTGCTGTTTTCAGGTAAGTTGCCAGAATAGCAGCCGTACCCACTGCCTTATCACCAACATAAGACGTTGTATCCAATTGGCCGTGGAAGTCATTGATTCCAAAAATATGAACCTTGATATCATTGCTTAGATCCAGGTTATAAATTTCGAAACCTTTGTTATCCTGTGTGCCGGTATCAGTAATTTTCTCATCCTTCGGCAGTACTGATTTGGCTTTTGGAGAAGAAGGGAAGGTTACCTTGACATCACCTTTGATTGGCAAGATGGACCAGTTGTTGTCGGCAGGCTGGCTTACCTTGCCCGCTTCCTTGATATAATCCATCAGAACCTGACGGTTCTCTTCCAGTGTATCAATAATCGGCGTAATGCCCTTGAGACCCGGGAAGTTACCACCGCCGCTTGCACGGTAGTTATTGGTAACAACGATAAAATCCTGATTCATATCAAGCGGCTGGCCGCCATACGTAATAGAAGTTACACGGCTGGAATTATTATCGTTAATTGAGCCGTCCGGATTGTACTTAGCATTTTGGGTCACATCAATCTTGTATTGAATCCCATCAATAACGTCGAAATTGTATACAGCAAATTTGGAATTGAGCAGTGCCTGCGGCGTAGTGACATTCGGATCAATTTTGTTGTATGCGCCTGCACTCATCTCTACCCAGTCTTTTACCGTAGAACCCTTGATCATGACTGCTTTCAGCGTATTGTCATAGAGGTACAAATCACTCGCGCTGCGAATAGTCAACGAGCCTGGTGCAATTTCAGTGTATTCATCCGGACCGTTGCGTCCGGCCTTGAATGGTGCCCCTACACTGAGAATCGCTTTTCCTTTATACTGGGCCAATGCCGGATCAGTATTAATCAGATTCTCAACATAATGCTTCTGGGCATAGGTCACGATCTGAACAGTCGGATCATCCTGCACCATAGCAAAGTAGCTGTTCATAGGAACATCCGTTGTGCCCAGCGGTTGATTGACATAGGCAATCGTTGCCTGATGATCAGCAGCAACAGCGGCGTCTACTTCAGCATCCGGTTCAACAGTGGAGGAGTTTACCTTGTCCACTGTTTTGTAAATTGAACGTGTGGATGAAATGGAAGCTGGCTTGTCTACCTTCCAGTGTCCGCTCTTATTCGGGTCTGGAACAATCGCAAGGTCGATCAGGCCCAGATACCCTCCGCCATAGCCGGCTTGGACGGCTGGAACACCGTTGATCTGGCCTTTGGCATTGTCAATGCCGGGAAGCACGTTGCCAGATGCATCCTTGAACAATGCGTCCAGAGATTTATCATCCGCAGCAGGGAATACCTTATGGGTATGGGAGAAAGTAATGGCATCAATGTCAGGAACCTTACTGAGCGCATTGATGTCATTCTCTGAGCCGTCACCTTCCACTGCAGAAGCGTCATATCCGGTATGCGCCATAGCAATAATAATGTCGGCACCTTTGGCCTTCATCTCTGGAACAAATTTTCTGGCTGTTGCGGCAATGTCCTCGGTGGTCACCTTTCCTGACAGATTGGCTTTGTCCCATTCCATAATTTGCGGTGTTACCAAACCAAGAAGCCCAACCTTAACATCGTGCTCATCCCCAGCACTATCCTTAACTTTTTTGTCGAAAATCTTGTATGGAGTAAAATAGTTATCATGACTAGTAGCATCATACACATTCGCATTCAGAAAAGAAATGTTTGTATACGTAGCAGATGTTACACTTGCCAGATAGTTCAGACCATAGTTAAATTCATGGTTCCCGAAGGTCGCCGCATCATAGTGCATGGCATTCAGGGCAGCGATCATTGGATGAATTTTGTTCAATTTGCCTTCTGAATCAGCTTGCTTCGCCGAGTAAGTGCCCAGCGGTGTTCCTTGAATCAAATCCCCGTTGTCGAGCAGGAGATTGTTCGGCTGTTCTTCTCTGGCTTTCTTCACCAAAGTTGCAGTCCGGTCCAGTCCCACTGTCAGAGATGGGGCACCCTTAAAGTAATCCCAGCCCATCACATTGGTGTGAACATCCGTGGTGCTCATCAAGCGAAGGTTAATCGTTCCAGGAGCAACTGTTTCAGCGCCAGCCGCCGCTGCCTTGTCCGCCCCCAGAATCGGTCCTGCAAAAACTCCGCCTAACACTTGTGCTGCCAGGACTGTGGTCGCCAATATTGAAGCTATCGGCTTGTTCCAACTTCTTTCTGCCATAAGTTAGATATTCCTCCCCATATATTTCTTAATGCTGACCGCAAAATTGTATCATACCCAAAATTAGTAATCTAGCAGAAACCATTAAATCTAATAAATAGTTGTGTAAAATATCATATTTCCCCCCGCAAATTTGGTTAGATCGCCCTGTATACTTTTACAAAAAACAAAAAACGTCCGCCCCTGACGATTTTCATAGAGAAATCATTCAAGGATGGACGCCGCAAAAAAATGTTACACATAACGTTATCAATAAATGGTATAACTCTCAGATTAGTTCTGCATTACAAAATCATTGTCAATCTTCGCGTTCGCATCGTCGAACACCCGCAGGATGTCGTAGCGAGTGTTGCGCTGCGCCGGGATTTTGCCTGCTTCGCGGATGAGTTGAAGAATCTGCTCGATATTAACCTTATGGGTTGCTCCCGCAGATGATACTACATTCTCTTCAATCATTGTACTGCCAAAGTCGTTGCACCCGTATTGCAGGGACAGCTTGCCGACCTCCGGCCCCATTGTTACCCAAGATGATTGGAAGTTCTTGATGTTGTCCAGCACCACCCGGCTGATTGCTACGGTCTTTAGGTACTCTTCCGGTGTCTGTCTGTCCAGCTTCAGGTTTGTATTATCCGGCTGGAAGGTCCAGGAGATAAATGCCAGGAAGCCTTCGGAGTCATACTTGTTCGCAATGCATTCATCCTGGGCTTCACGCACCCGCAGCAAATGAAGCGCCCGCTCCTCCATGCTCTCTCCAAGGCCAATTACCATTGTTGCTGTCGTATTCATGCCGATTTTGTGTGCGGTCTGCATGACGTCCATCCATTGCCGCCAGGAGCCTTTGAGACGGCTGATCTTGCGGCGGGTCCGGTCATCCAGAATCTCGGCGCCGCCGCCCGGAAGGGAATCGAGTCCTGCGGCGTGGATCTCACGGACAACCTGTTCCAGCGGCAGGCCGGATACCTCCACCATCTTCATAATCTCCGCAGGAGAGAAGGAATGCATTGTAATCTCCGGGAAACGCTGCTTAATGCCGCGCAGCAAATCCGTATAGTAGCTGAATGGCAGATTCGGATTGGTTCCGCCCTGCATCAGAATCTCCGTACCGTTCACGGCAATGGTCTCGGCGATTTTCTGATAAATGGCTTCATCGGGAAGAACATAACCTTCTTCAGAACCAGGTCTGCGGTAAAAGGCACAGAACCGGCAGTACACATCACATACATTGGTATAGTTAATATTGCGTCCAATGACGAAGGTAGCCATCGGGTCCGGGTGCCAGCGTTTCATAATAATATCAGCGGCAGCGCCCATTTTCTCAATTTCATTGCTTTCGAACAGCCGGATTGTGTCCTCCAACCCGAGACGTTCGCCTTTAAGCGTCTTATCCAGAATAAGATCTATAGCACTCATCGTTCGCGGCCTCCTTTTTAATGCTCGTTTCTTCATCGTATCACAATCAGGGCGGCTTGAAAAATCCTAATTTTAAAATAAAACAGCAGCGCACGGGATGGCGCTGCTGCCGAATCTGCTTATTTTCCGGCCATGCCTGGCCGATTACTATGCTTCCAGCTCAAGCCGTGCGGCTTCCAGCGCCTGGGCGAGATCTGCGATCAGATCATCCGCATGCTCGATGCCGACGGAGAAGCGCAGCAGGCGGTCGTCCACGCCAACCGCATCGCGGATCTCTACCGGAATATCGGCATGGGTCTGCACCGCGGGGTAGGTCATGAGCGACTCCACGCCGCCGAGGCTTTCGGCGAAAGCGATCAGCCGGATATGACGGAGCAGCGGCTCGACGTACCGGGCATCTTTTACCTTAAAGGAGAAGATTCCGGTGTTGCCTGAGGATTGGCGGTTCTGGATCTCATAACCCGGGTGGTCCGGCAGTCCGGGATGGAACACCTCAGCAATCGCCGGATGCCCCAGCAGATAATGGGCCAGCGCCAGCGCATTGCTCTCATGCCGCTCCATGCGCAGCGCCAGTGTCTTCATGCCCTTCATCAGCTGATAGCTGTCATTCGGCGCAAGCACAGCGCCCAGCGAGTTATGCAGTATGGCCATTTCCGCCGACAGCTCAGTGCCTTTGGTTACGATCAGGCCAGCGAGAACATCGTTATGACCGCCTAAGTATTTGGTCGCGCTATGGACGATAATATCCGCTCCCAGCTCCAGCGGCCGCTGGAAGAACGGTGTGAGCAGCGTATTATCTACAATCGTGAGCAGCCCGTGCCGGCTGGCCCACGTACATACTGCGGCGATATCCGTAATCATCATGAGCGGATTGGTCGGCGTTTCGATAAATACAGCCTTGGTGTTCGGACGCCGTGAAGCCTCCAGCCCGTCCAGATCATTCGTATCCACATAGGAAGCGCTGATGCCGTATTTGGAGAGAATCCGCTCCAGCAGACGGTAGGTTCCGCCGTACAGATCCAGCGACACCACCAGATGGTCGCCTTGTCCAAACAGAGCGAATACCGTAGTCAGCGCAGCCATCCCAGAACTGCAGGCAAAAGCGGCTTCCCCGGACTCCAGCTCCGCAGCCGCCTCTTCCAGCACCCAGCGGGTAGGGTTCTTCGTGCGGATGTAATCAAAGCCTGTGCTCTGTCCGAGCCTCGGGTGACGGAATGCCGTCGCATTGTATATCGGATAGTTAATCGCACCCGTCGCCGGGTCTTCCAGTGAACCAATCTGCGCTAGTCTGCTCTCAATTCTCAATTTCTCATCCATTGCTGTCGCCTCCTAAGTGTGTGTACACGAAAATTCCTTCTATATTTAGAATACTAAATAATCGGCCTGATCTATATCGTAAGGGGTCTCCTGGTATACATAGTAATTGAGCCAGTTAGAGAATAATAAGTTGGCATGGGCACGCCAGACAGCCGGCGGTGTGCGCTGCGGATCATCCTGAGGATAGTAATGCTTCGGAATCGCAATGTCCATTCCTTTGGCGATATCCCGGTCATACTCCCATTTTAACGAGAACGGATCATATTCGGAGTGTCCGGTCACGAAAATTTGCTTGCCGTCGAGCGTTGAAACCAGATACACACCAGCTTCCTCAGATTCGGCAAGGATCTGCAGCTCGGGATTCGCAAGAATGTCTTCACGCGAGACATCGGTATGGCGGGAATGCGGAACATGGAACACCTCGTCAAAACCGCGCAGCAGCTTAACGTTAGCCTGGTTCACTGTGTGCGAAAAAACACCAAAGCATTTCTGATCCAAATCAACCTTGCGTACACCATAGTGATGATACAGTCCGGCTTGGGCCGCCCAACAGATATGCATGGTCGAGGTCACATTTTGCTTGCTCCATTCAAAAATTTCTTTCAGCTCTTCCCAGTAGTTCACATCCTCGAATTCGAGTTGCTCTACAGGAGCGCCGGTAACGATCAGTCCGTCAAAGCGGCGGTCGCTGATTTCATCAAAGGTTTTATAAAAGCTCTTCAGATGCTCCGCCGAGGTGTTCTTGGAGGTGTGGGAGCTGGGATGCAGCAGCACAACATCCACCTGAAGCGGTGAATTCCCGACCAGGCGCAGGAGCTGCGTCTCCGTCGTTTCCTTGGTTGGCATCAAATTCAGGATCGCAATCCGCAGTGGACGGATATCCTGGTGGAAAGCCTGGCTTTCATCCATTACAAAAATATTTTCTCCGGACAAAACCTCTTTGGCCGGCAAGCTGTCGGGAATTTTAATTGGCATTGTTGTCTTCGCTCCTTCTGTTCATGTGAATATCAAAAAGACCCTTCTCCGGCGAGAAAGGTCATATATCTGCAGTCATATGCGCCTCTCTCATCTGCCAGAGAACTTCTGCCGGTCGGCCTGAGGCCTTCCATGCAAAGCTTCCGCAAGAATTAGCACCGTGCGTTAATACGCCGGTTGCCGGGTTTCATCGGGCTAGTCCCTCCACCTGCTCTTGATAAGATTTAGCTGTATTCAATTGAGAAAAAGTCACACAATCGTTGAATGCTTTTCTTAAAATTCACTTTAAATCATGAACCTCCTTTTCGTCAAGTCCATACAATGCTAAAGGGTCTCTGAAACCCCCGAGAATTTAGCTTGAAAGACCCAAACCCGGGCGTTATACTAGACAAGTGTTTCACACCCTATATGACGAAAAGAAGAGGTGAGAGAGGAATGGAAGGCGACCCGAGTTCGCAGTTGAACGTCCAGAACGAACAACCACACAGGATTAACATCAGCTTGCCGGCGGCGGGAGCGTCTCTTCTTCATGCCCTCGAACCGTCATTTGGCCTTATCCATTGATCGTACCACCGGCCAAGCTGATTTTTTTCCCTGTGCCTAAATTAGCACATCCCTGAAGAAGATCAGGGACAGAAGGAGTGGGATCAGATGAAAATCCGGCTGGTAAACGCAGGGGTTTTTACGCCTGTTGATGACATTGAAGAAACTTTGACCGCCCCCGCGGAAGGATTTTATTGGATTGATGCAGATGTAGAGGATCTGGAGCTGCTTCAGCCTTTGTACAATCTGCATGATCTGGCCGTGGAGGACTGCCTAAGTGAAGAGGATCAGCGTCCAAAGATTGAAATTTATGAAAGCCATTATTTTATTGTGGTGAACAGCATCCGTTTTGACGATGAGGAAATTTTCCTCCGTGCGCTCAACGTATTTTTGGGCAGAAATTTCATTATTACCGTCACCAAGCAAAAGATCAATGAGCTGCGCGTCCTGAAGCCCATTCTGTGGGAGCAGGAGGTCAGCGAGCCTGACCGTTTTCTGTATCTGCTGATCGACCTTGTCGTAGACAATTATTTCTCCGTCGGCGACCGGATCGAAGCGCGGATTGAGAAGCTGGAAGAGGACATTCTGATGCACACCAAGAAAACGCATCTTAGCGAAATCATCGGTCTGCGAAGTGAAATTCTCTGGCTCAAGAAAATGCTCGGACCGCAAAAGGAAGTTATCAATACGCTGAACAAAAAAGACCTTCGCCTGATCGACGACCAGTTGCAGAAGTATTTCAGCGATATTTATGAAAATGCGGTCAAGATCTCTGAAACATTCGAAACGTACCGCGATCTCATGGGCAACTTGCGCGAAGCCTATCAATCCAGTATCGCCAACCGCGCCAATGAAATCATGAGAGTATTTACGGCCATTACCACGATATTCATGCCGCTGACCGTCATTACCGGTATCTACGGTATGAACTTTGACAATATTCCTGAGACACATTCAAAATACGGCTATTATGGAGTAATCGGCGTCATGGTGACGCTCGGCTGCGGAATGCTGGTTATTTTCCGCAAGAAGGATTGGCTATGAACAATAAAGAACGAATAAGCAGGACGAAGGCTCCGGGTTACCGCAAGGTAAGGAAGCCTTCGTCTTTTTGGTATGCTGCTACTCCATGCGCTCGAACAATCGTTCCGTATCCTCGCGTTTGCACAGCTCCCGCTCCGGATTCATCACTGCTGCCGCTCCAGAGGCAATGCCGAACTGAACCGCCCTGCGGAGCGGCCACCCCCGTTCCAGACTGTAGACCAATCCGCCCACCAGACTGTCACCTGCTCCCACCACACTCAGCACAGGAACTTCAGGGGCCTGCAGATGCTCACAGCCTTCTTTGGTAATGAGCAGCGCTCCTTTGCCGCCCAAGGAAACAACGACCACTTCAGATCGCCCTTGCTCAATTAGCTCCAGCGCAGCCGCCCGTACCTCCTCATCACTGGAGATTTCACGCCCGGTCAGCTCTTCCAGCTCGCGCACGTTCGGCTTGAGCAGATAGACCCCCGCATTAGCAGCCAACTGCAGAGCTTCCCCCGAGGTGTCAACAATGACCCGGGCATTCCACTGCTTAGCAGCTTCTACCACCTGGCCATAAAAATCCGCAGGACAGCCCGGCGGCAGACTGCCGCTGGCAACAATAAGAGTTGGCGTCACTTTCAGCGACCTCAATTGGTCCAGACACTGCATCCAGTCGCCCTGGGCAAAATGCGGCCCCGGCATGTCGAACCGGAACTGCTGTCCGGTGGATTCCTCCACGACAATCAGATTTTCCCGGGTCTGTCCCGAAATCGGAATCTCCTGATGGCTCACGCCTTCCTGTTCGAGCATGTGATGCAGCAATTGTCCATGCAGTCCTCCCGATGCATACAACGCCAAGGACTCGCCACCTAATCTGTGGACCGCCCGCGACACATTTACTCCCCCGCCTCCCGGTTTATATGAGGCTTCCCGGCAGCGCAGCTTATTGTCAGGGACAACCCGCTGAATACTTGTACTGGCATCTACACTGGGATTAACCGTCAACGTTACGATCATAGGTACATCTCCTTTTTTGAGTGTATACACGTATGATACTGCATTGTGCTGTTTTTTCCTAAAAATGCTATCTACAGATTCGCCGCAATCTGTAACTGGATCGCCTGCTCCCGCCGGTAACGGATGCGGATTAACCGCAGGCGCTCATAGTAGATATCCAGTCCTTCTGCGGGCGAGAACGCTTCGCCATAGGCTTTGTAAAGCGCGGGCTTCAGAAAGGTATCGCCTATAAGCTCAAAAGCTGTCCAGATGTTATCTTGCTCGCTGAGGGGTACATTACCCAGCTCATAGGCAATAAGCTTCTCCACGGAGTAGCCGTCTTTCTCCAGTTCCTCTACGCCCTCAAGCACTTCACGGCGGCTTATACCGCTCAGCGCCTTAAGCTGCTCTATGCCCAGACCCTCCTCAATTCCCTGCAGCAGCGTTCTCCGCAGACGCATACGCTCAAGCTGCTTCTTGTATTTAATTTCTTTCTGCTTATATTGCCAGGATACAAAGCTGTCCTCATCTACGGCTGCATGCACCCAGTTCAGCGGATAGTTATGCTCCCGTTGAACTGTTGAGGTAATATTCAGCCAATCCTCGCCATATTGCGAGACTTTGCCCTCACCGACACCGGGAATTTGCAGCAGCTCCTCCGGCGTGCGGGGAAGAAAGGCGCTGAGCATGCGCAGCAGGCGGTTGCTGGCCAGAATGTAAGGCGCCTTACGTTCACTTGAAGCCTTGCCCCGCCGCCAGGCGCACAGCTCGTCATAGACAACTTCATTGCCAAAGTGCTCACTGTAGTATTGAAGCTTGAGCTGCTCCTGGCTCCGGCTGCCGGACGAGCCTTCTTCTTCATGAAACACACCATCAATCAGGGGTCTGTAGCCATCCCCCATCTTCACAGCCAGCTCATGCCGGTATACGCATAGTAACTCATTCCAGGAGCTGCCTTCATACCATAAGCTGTCTCCCCTTTCCTCAGTACCGGAGAAATCGCGCCAGCCCAGACGCCAAGTCCCCTCATCTTCCCCAATCCATAGCTGGGCAAATACCTCCTGGTCCGCCCCGGATATTCTGGACAATCGGTTCATAAATACAATCTGCATCCCAATCCCTACCTTCCTTGTCTTACAGCATGCATAATCCTTGCGCTAACCGGAGTTTCCTGCTTCCCGTGCGCTCCAACTGCTCAGGTGCTGTACAGCGTGAAACATCCGTATATTGGCACAAAAAAAGCACCTCTTCCACGAATTCGTGAAAGAGGTGCTTCCTCTTAAATGCTATACTGTTAATGCTTACAATACCATATATTGAGAAACAGTCAATCTCTTTTTATCCAGACACGGATTACTACCGGCCCAGGGCTAGCTTCGCGAGTCCAATTGCACCGGATAGTCCGGCGTTGTCGCCAAGCTGCGGCGGAACGATGTAGCTCCCGATGGCTTCATTGAGCGCAGGATGCTGCACATAGCCGCCCAGCAGCTCTTGAAGCTTGGCGTGAACAGCTGGGAAAAGCTGACTCTGCTTCATCACGCCGCCCCCCATTACAATCTTCTGCGGCGAGAGAATGAGCACATAATTCATCAGCGCATGGGCCAAATAATGGGCTTCCATCGCCCAGGCCGGATGATCTGCAGCGAGTTCACCGGCTGGCTTGCCCCAGCGTTTACCAATAGCCGGACCTGCGGCCAGACCTTCTAAGCAATCCTTATGATATGGGCAGAAGCCCTCATAGGTATCCTCCGGGTGGCGACGCACAAAAACATGCCCCATTTCGGGATGGGACAGGCCATGCACCAGCTTGCCTCCGACTACCGCGCCGGCTCCGATCCCTGTCCCGACCGTAATATAAAGACAGCTATCCAGCCCTTGAGCCGCGCCCCATGTGTATTCACCCAGCGCCGCACCATTGACATCGGTATCAAACCCGATGGGCACATTAAAGTGTTCAGCTACGGTTCCCACCAGATTATATTGCCCCCAATAAGGCTTCGGTGTCGTTGTGATGTACCCGTAGGTCGGGCTGCCGATCACCGGATCTATCGGTCCGAATGAGCCGATGCCAATAGCCTCCACATTTTTGCCGTTAAAATAGTCCAGCACAAGTCCCATCGTTTCCTCAGGTGTTGTCGTTGGAAAGCTGACGCGGTCGATAACCTCGCCGTCCTCATTTCCAATTCCGCATACAAACTTTGTTCCCCCTGCTTCAATCGCTCCCAACACTTTCACTGCAGCAGTCTCCCTTCCCCATAAACGTCAAGCCTTAGGTTGGCTCTTCGTGTAATAAAGCGTTATCTTTCCCTTATTATACGTGCCTGAGCGTTGTATGACAAGCGGTTGACATACTAAAAAAGCAACAACATTAAGAGCAGGAAATTCGCTGAATCCAATAACTGCTCAGGCACTCTGCGAAGAACCCATGAATTACAGCAAGTCTTGGCCAAGTAGCGTGAGCCTTTATATTACTGCGTGCATGGCCTGGTTTGAGCGAACCTTCACACTACATCATGCATCGGCCTTGGTTGGAGCGAACTGATGTGGAAAAAGTACACCTAATCCGAGTCGTGTGCTCCCCCTGAGATTAGTTAGTGGAAAAAATCCACTTATTTCCTTCTACAATCACTGAATGGATGGAAATGGAGAGGAATAGGTCTACTTTTTCCATCTAATCATCAAAAAATCAGTAAAATTCATAAATTAGTTTTCCTTTTTCCACTTCATTTTGCTGACAGTTTCCCTGTTGTTGTTCATTTCATAAGCGAATTCTTACTGCAGGATACCTTGCTTTCTCTCACGGTAGCTGCGGCACGCTTCTACCAGCCGGACTGCCGCCGGAAAATGCGAAGCCAGATGAATGTGCGCATAAGCAGCCATAACATTCCCGCAGGAGTAGCCCTCCGGCTGGCTGCCGCTTCTGCCTTTGCTATCATATGCATAGGTCCACGTCTCTCCGGTAACATAGCTCATCAAGGAGTAGTGAAATTCATGGCCGCGCAGGCTCTCCCCCTGCTTCAGCAGCAGGCAATCCTCCCGCGCTGTAACTTCGCGGTAGCCCAGGGCCACGCGCCGCTCCTGCATGACGGTATGGGCGGGGATAATCCCGGCCATCGCATGCACTGCTCCAGCACGGTCCTTGAGGCTGCGGGCCAGCACCATATAGCCGCCGCATTCCGCATACAGCGGCATTCCAGCCGCCGCCGCTGCCCTAAGGCCGCGCAGGAAGGCCGAATTCGCGGCGATCCCGGCGGCGAATTCCTCCGGGAAGCCGCCGCCGAGGTAGATGCCGTCCGCGTCCGGCGGAATGCCTTCGCCGCTGAGCGGGCTGAACAGGGCAAGCTGCGCCCCGGCGCGGGCAAGCAGCTCCAAATTATCGGCGTAATAGAAATTAAACGCCGCATCACGGGCAACAGCAATGACCGGTGCTGTGTCATCTGCAGTGGCCTTGCGACATATCCGATCCTTAGGCGGATTAGGCCGCATTGAGCAGCCGCCACCTGGAGCGGCTGTTGCCGGAAGGAGCGCTCCGGCTTCGGATTTCGCTGGCCGGGCTGCTTCGGTGTCCGCTGGCAGTACCGCCAGCGGCACTTGCCCTGCGGCTTCCATCGGGCAATCATCAGGAGCAGCAGCGCCTTGCTGCTCCTCTCCCAGCATTGCCGGCGCTGGATAATGCAAGGCGGGCGCTGCCACAGCCAGCTCCAGCAGCGCATCCAGGTCCGTGCCCTCTGCCAGCAGGTCTGCGGCACGGTCAAATAACGGCTCCAGCTCACCTCGTTCAACGGCGGGCAGCAGCCCTAAATGCCGCTCCGGGATATCCAGCCCGTGATCCCGTTCCAGCCAGCCGATGACCGGGATGCCACAGGCTTCTTCAATCGCAGCTTTGACCGTCCGGTAATGGCTGGCACTCCCGCAGCGGTTCACGATCACCGCAGCGATGCAGAGATCCCGCTCCAATTGCTGAAAGCCCAGCACAATCGCCGCCGCGCTGCGGCCCATGCTGCGCACATCCACCACCAGCACCACCGGACTTCCTGTAAGGATGGCTATCTCTGCCGTTGATCCCGTAAGCGAGGTCGCTTCTTTGCCGTCATATAACCCCATAACGCCCTCGATCACCGATAAATCGGCTTCCTCCGAGGAACGTAAAAAATACTCCAGCATATAGCTGCTTGAAGTCATCCAGGAATCCAGATTGCGTGCAGGCTGGCCTGTTACGGCAGCATGATAGGCCGGATCAATATAATCCGGCCCGCATTTGAAGGCCTGCACTGTAAGTCCGCGCCGGGCAAAAGCCCGCAGCAGGCCAAGCGTCACCGTGGTTTTGCCCGATCCGCTGCCCGTACCGGCGACCACGAAGCGGGGACGGGGCGCTGAAAGCTTTTGCTGTCCGCTCAGTTCATTCATTTGCTGCTCCCTCCGCTCCTTCGTAGTTAACTCTCGCTACAGCGATTGTCGCATTGCCGCTTTTTTTCTTCTTCAGCACAAGCTCCTGCGCGCCGGAGGACAACAGAGCCGCAGGCTCGCAGACACCGTAGGCTCCAGTCGCTCTGAATACTGTATCCGAGGGCTGCTCCAGCTCCACCGTATTCAACTGCTCCGGTGAATACAAGACCAGCTCCCAGCCATACTTCCCGCACAAGGCCAGTAGGCCAACTTCGTCCCCCTTGATCGCAGCAGTGGCGAGATTGCGGACGCTTAGAAGCGAAAGCCCCAGCTCCGCAAGAGTGCCCAGCACTACAGCTTCCAATTCTTCCAGCAATGTGCCGCGATTGCAGCCCATGCCAAGGACTAAGCTGCGCGGATGATAGACTACCGTCCGTTCCCCCAAAGCAGTCGTCTCAGGCTCTGTCAGATGCCGATCAGTGACTACAATCGCCGCGCTGAACGGGAATTCCCGCAGCTCTGCCATGCTGCCGCAGAGTCGCACATGCTCCGGCAGTTCGGCTCCGGGCGGCAGCCAGCCGCGCTCGCCGCTCTCCTGCAGGAAGGCCACCGCCTCCCCGTTAACCACAGCGGCGCTGACTGTCTTCATCGGCGCGAAGCTGTCCGCACGCCAGCCGAATTCCCGGCCCAGCAGGTCCACCGCGAAGGTGCCCTGCACATCCGAGGCGGTGGTGATCACGGGATGGCTGTCCAGCAGCTCTGCGATCTGCAGCGTAAGGCGGTTGGCGCCGCCCAGGTGCCCGGAAAGCATGCTGATGACATGCTCTCCCCGCTCGTCGATCACGATGACGGCGGGATCGGTTCTTTTATCCCGGAGCAGAGGCGCAATCAGCCTTACCGCCGCACCCAGCGAGAAGAATAGAATGATTCCTTCATAGCGCTGGAACAGCTCCGGGAGCAGCTCTTTGACCGGCCCCTCAAACACATACTGGATGCCCGCAGCCTCCTGTAATTCTCCGCTGTACTTGGCGCAGCAATAGACCTCGGTATCCGGCAGCAGCCCGCCCAGCGTAAGCGCCAGCCGGATACCGTTTCTGGTAATGGCGACCGCTGCGTACCTGTTAGCCATTCGGACCCAATCCTTCCCTGCAGCCGTGAGTGAATGTCTTGTCGTACAGCTTCGAGCGGTGTTGGTCACGGTCTACCAGAGCAGGGTCCAGCGCCCAGCCCGCAAGGATCATCGCATGCATGGTAATGCCCGCTTCGCGCAGATCATCCGCAAGCTTCGCTACAGTGGTCCGCAGAATCTGCTGGTCCGGCCAGGTGGCCCGCTTCACAACAGCTACCGGCGTGACCGGGCTCCATCCGGCGGCGAGGAATTCCTCTGCTACGTGCCCTGCCAATGAAGCGCTGAGGAACAGCGCTACAGTGCAGTGATGCTCCGCCAGGCGGCGCAGCTGCTCACGCTCCGGCACCGGCGTCCGTCCTTCGGCGCGGGTCAGGATCACCGTCTGCGTCAGCTCCGGGACCGTCAGCTCCGCGCCCAGCGCCGCCGCCGAGGCAAACACGGAGCTGACGCCCGGGATGATCTCATAGCTGACACCGCAATGCTTCAGCAACGACATCTGCTCCAGAATGGCGCCGTACATAGACGGATCACCTGTGTGGACTCGGGCTACACTTTTACCGGATTGTACCGCCGATGCCATTAGCTCCACCTGCTGCTCCAGATTCATGCCCGAGCTTTGCAGCACCTGGGCTCCCGGCTTCGCACTGGCAATCAGCTCCGCGCTGACCAGCGAATCGGCATAGAGCACAACATCCGCCGAACGCAGGATGCGGCTGCCTTTTACCGTAATCAGCTCGGGATTACCGGGGCCTGCACCCACAATATATACTTTTGCCTTCAGCATCGCAGTCTGCGTCATTTGCTCACCACCATAAGGCTCAAATATTCCAGCTCTTTGCCACGCAGCTTACGCGCATCCCGCCACACGGTCTCATACGGGGAGGTCACCTTGGTGACGACGGATGCTTTTCCGCCAAGCCCAAGCTCGTCCAGTACATCCAGCACCAGCTCCAATACCTTGGCCACCTTCAGAAACACCACCGTATCATGCTGGAGCAGCGCTTCCTTCAGCGCCCCGCGGTCCTCCGTAGCCGGGATAATCCCCACCCGCTGGTCGCCATCGGCCAAAGGCTGTTCAAGCGCGGCTGCCGCACCCAGCACCGACGAAATTCCCGGAATCGAAACAATCGGCACACCGGGATGCAGCTCCTGCATCAGCCGGGCCAGGTGAATAAAGGTACTATACAGATTCGGGTCGCCCTCCGTCACAAAAGCAACATCCCTGCCCATCTCCAGCTCATTCCAGCACAGCTCCGCCGTACGGTTCCAGCCGCTTGCCAGTTGTTCCGGATCTCTGGTCATCGGGAATACGAGCCCCAGCATGATTTTTTCGTCAGCATTGACGTGCATGTCCACAATTTCCTGGGCGTAGGATTTCCCGCCTTTTTTGGCTGCCGGATAAGCGATTACCGGACATTCCTGCAGCAAACGGCAGGCTTTGAGTGTAATCAGCTCAGGATCGCCGGGACCCACACCTACACCGTACAAGGTTCCCAGGCCAAGGGGGGTCCGCTTTTTATCCGCGAGCGGGTTCTCGTTAACAGCATCATACAAAACATTTGCGGCCTGCATTGCCGCTTCGGTGGTCAGTTTTTCAGCATCGTGCTGCTTATTCACAGGCTGCTGCCGCAGTCCCGGTGCGCCTCTGGTTTCAGTCATTTTCATCATAATCCCGTTTCCCTCCTCATGTTGCAGTTATGTTCATTACCCAGAAACCCTGGCTTTCGCAGAAAAGATAATTGTATTTACTACAGCTAAAAAGACGCGAACGAACGAAATAGCAGCGATAGTTGCATTCTGTACATTTAAAAATGCCGGAAGCTTCTTTTTTCCACAGATGATAGCTTTATAAGTGTACGAAATACAATTAATCGGTGACAGTGTCCAAAAAGCACCTTTTTAGTTGCAGGAAGTGCAATTATCGGGTTGGGTGCGGCCGCAAAATAAACCTACTCCCCCCGGCGCCCGCTGATAACGTAGACAGGGTTCATCCCCTCAAACCGGGTCATGCCGAGGATCGGCTTGCCACGTGAAGCCTGAAGCTGCGTCACCTCTGTTGTCATTCCCGCGAGCTTCAGCGCCTCCATGCCGGCATACAGCGTCTCAACGGTTATCGCTCCGATAACAATCCGCCCTTCCGGCTGAAGCCGCTGTGCGCAGTGGGCAATAATGCTCCCCAGCTCGCTGCCGCTGCCGCCGATGAACACCGCATCCGGGTCCGGCAACAGCTCGAGCCCCTGCGGGGCTTTGGCGTGGATGATCTCGAAATCGGCGCGGAATTTCCGGCGGTTCGCTTCCATGTTGGGCAGATTATCCGCTCCTTTTTCCAGGGCGTACACCTTGCCGAGACGGGCAATCCGCGCACATTCCGCCGCTACAGCGCCGGAGCCGGAGCCGATGTCCCAGACTACCGCATCCTCGGCCAGATTCAGCTCCGACAGGACAAGGGCGCGCACCTCACGCTTCGTGATCAGCCCCTTCTCCGGGCGCCTTTGGTGGAACGCCTCGTCGGGATACGCAAAACCGCGCCTCCGGGCAGGTCCGCTTCCCGGCCTCCGCCGCAGAATGACCACATTCAGCGGGGCAAAGGTCCCTTTTTCCAGCTCCTCCAGCTCCCAGAACCGGCAGACTTCCCCGCTCCCGCCCAGCCGCTCGCAGACAAAAGCCTCATATTCCGTCATCTCGAACTCCCGCAAATAAGCGCCGATTGCTGCCGGAGTATTAGTCTCATCGGTCAGCAGTGCGATTTTGTGCCTGCCGTCCATCCGCTGGGCCAGCCCCCGGATCGGGCGTCCATGCAGACTGATCAGCTCGGCATCCTGCCAGCTATCCCCCAGCCGCGCAAAAGCAAGCTGAACGCTGCTGTAATGCGGAATGACTTCGACATTCTCCGGCCCGAATCTGCGGACCAGATAGCCGGCGATGCCAAAAAACAGCGGGTCCCCCGACGCCAGCACAACCGCCCGCCGCTCTCTCCACACTTCCTCCAGCTTGTCGGCAAAAGCCTTGAGGCCGTTCTTCAGAACGATTTTTTCGCCTTGGTAGCCACTGAAAAAAGACAGCTGCCTCTCCCCGCCGAGCAGCACCTCGCTCCTCTGCACCTTGCTCAGACTGTCCGGCGTCAGCCCGCCTGCTCCATCCTCACCGATGCCAATAATATAAATGATGTCAGCCACAGATCTCCGCCCTTCCCAGCACTCGGCCCTTCATCGTGATCAAGACCATCTCCACGGTCATGTTCCCATTCATATGCTCCAGACATTGCCTGCAGGCATGCACGCACAACTGTTCAAAAAAGCCGTCATTCCCGGCCTCCGTCATCAGATCAACGACCTGCGAGGCTGTATTGGCGGCGGCAATCTCCTGCACCAGCTTCTCACCCGCTCCCGACTCCGCCGCTATCCGGGCAAGAAAGCCGAAATCTACCGAGGCATTTTTGGAGTGGATCAGCATGGCTCCCTGCGCCACCTTCGAGTACTTGCCTGCCATGCCTACGAGTGTGACTTTCGTGATTCCATGGGCTTTGGCATGCTCCAGCGAGAAGCCTACATATTCGCCCATTTGGATAAAAGCTTCCTCCGGAAGCCCAGCAAACATTGCCTGCGCATATTTCTCACTGCTGCCGCCTGTCGTCAAAATAATCTGCTTGTTCCCCATCGCCGCCGCAACCGAAATCGCCTGCACCACGCTTGCTTTGTAGGCCTCGGTGGAGAACGGCGTCACTACGCCGCGCGTGCCAAGAATAGAGATGCCGCCAAGAACGCCGAGCCGCGGATTCAGTGTCTTCAGCGCGATGGCTTCCCCTTCCGGCACACTGATGACCACCCGCAGTCCCCTAGCCGCGCCATGCTCCTCCAGCACCTCGGACACAGCCTCCTGAATCATGCGCCGAGGAACCGGATTAATCGCCGCTTCCCCAACCGCCACCGGCAGTCCCGGCTTGGTGACTCTCCCGACACCCTTGCCTCCGTCAATCTCCACACCGGGAGCATCGCGCCAGCTTACAGCCGCCTCAATCCTGGCCTGATGTGTGGCATCCGGGTCATCCCCGGCATCCTTGACCGTTGCACATACCGCCGATGCATCGCCGTGGCGCTGCCAGCCGGTCAGCCCGAAGGTATGCCGGAAGCCTGCCGGCAGATCTATATCCACAGTCTGCGGGAACTCGCCCGTGATGAGCAGAAGCGCCGCGCCTTTGGCGGCTGCGGCAGCACAGGCGCCGGTGGTGTAGCCCCGGCGCAGCGGCACCTGTGCCGGGGAGCTGGCGGCTGCGGCTTCTTGGCCGATGCCAGTGGCCTTGGGGCTGGGCGGTGCCGGCACACCGCCGGCAGCCCTGGTGCTGCCGGATTTCGGCGTCCCGCCGGAAGCTTTACCGCTGCACGATGCTGGCGCATCGTCAGGATCGTGCCCACTCCCGCCGCTGGTTAGCCCGGAAGGGTGTAGCGGCGCTTGCTTGTTTTGCTGCTCCGCTGCAATCCGGCTCCTGTGGCTATCCTCCAATTCCTGAGCGCTTTCCAGCCCGGGCAAATCTAGTGGCTTCTGAAACTCCAAGGCTATCAGCTCTCCTTACTGCTGTTAGATGTAATTCTTTTTCAATAGCTGCATCAGCCCTGATTCTGCAATTCTTCCACTTGACGGACCGCCAGTAAACTCAAGGCATTGACCGCCGCGACAACAACCGTGCTGCCGCCTTTGCGTCCAATATTCGTGATATAAGGGATGTCCAGCTTGCGCAGCTCATCCTTAGACTCCGCCGCAGATACGAATCCAACCGGCATGCCGATTACGAGCCCCGGCCGCGCTGCACCATCTTTTACCAGACGAATCAATTCCAGCAGCGCCGTAGGCGCATTGCCGATCACATAGATGCCGCCCGGCGCTTCGGCGCAGGCTTTGCGGATTGCAAGGATCGCGCGGGTCGCCCCCAGTTCCTTCGCCTGCTCAACAACATCCGGATCAGAGATATGTACTCTAACCTCGCCGCCATATCTGTGAATCCGTTCCTTGGCGATCCCGGCCTCCACCATCCGCACATCGGCAATAATCGGTTTCCCCTGCAAAATGGCGGCAATGCCCGCTTCAATCGCCTTGGGATGAAACACCAGACTCCGTCCCAGCTCAAAATCGGCAGAGGCGTGAATGATCCGCTGCACCACCGGATACTGCATTGCGGTAAAATCATGCGCTCCCAGTTCCTCGGTAATCATCTGAAAACTCAGGCTCTCGATCTCCTGCGGCTGCACCGTGAGCGGTTTAAATTCCGTGCCAAATTCCATATTGTATCCCTCTTTTCTTCAAAGCTAACAATCCACGGGCAGCCAACACACAGCTAATCCTTCTATCGGCGCGGTATTTTTAGCGTTCATTTGTTCAAATTAAAGACACACTCTAACCGCAGCGCATTTTCCCGCCTATTCCAGCGCCCTCGCCACTGCATCCGAAATCCCGGCAAAAGAATCATAGACCTCGCCAAAAGCCCCAAAAGGAGTCTGCGGCCGCGCAATCAAAATCACATACAGCCCCATATCAAGCGCCGCATGCACCTTCTCATCGACGGAGCCTTCTGCGCCGCTCTCCTTGGTAATCATGACCTGCGTGCCGTACTGCCGGTACAGCGCCTCATTCAATTCACGGGAAAAAGGCCCCTGTAAAGCAATGATGTTGCGCTGCTCTATCCCAAGTGAAAGACATTTCTCAATGTTCTCCAGGCAAGGCAGCAGCCTGACCGTCAACCGGATACCGGGAGCGTTCAGCAGTTCCCTGGCGAAAATCTCCAGCGTCTTGCCGCCCGTGGTCAGCATGACCGAGCCTTTCAGCTCCTTGGCTCTGCGCGCGGCTTCTTCATATGAATGTACAACAAGCAGCTTCGGCTGGCTGTCATATTGGATACTGCGCCGCTCATAGCGAAAGTACGGCAAGCCCAGCGCAGCCGCTGCACCCATTGCATTAGCATGTGCCTCCAGCGCAAACGGGTGGCTTGCGTCTACTACCGCGCGGCAGCCTTTCTCCCGCAAAAAAGAGAGCAGCCCCTGCTGGTCCAGCCGGCCGACGCGGCTTCTGATGCCAGCGGCCTTCAGACGCTCCGCAGCGCTGGGCGTTACCACTGAAGCCAGCAGCGGCAAGTCCCGCTCCACCAAATGCAGCGCCAGATCACGGGCATCCCCAGTCCCGCACAGCATAAATATCATCGCGGTCAGTGCTCCTTCCGGGCACTGGCCTGGGCTACTCCCGCATGATGGTGGTGCCCGTCACCATGTTCATGGCGGTGCTCATGGTGGCAATCTCCCTCATGATGATGATGCCCGCCACCATGACTATGGCCGTGTCCATGATGGCAGCCTCCCTCATGATGGTGGTGCCCGTCACCATGTTCATGGCCGTGCCCATGATGGCAACCTCCCTCATGATGGTGATGCCCGCCACCATGACTATGGCCGTGCCCATGATGGTGGTGATGCGCGGCAGCTTCATCGCGGTATTTGCAGTTGTCACAGTTGGAATAGGCCTGCCCCTCCAGTGTCTCATCAATGCGCCCCATGAGCATGTCTGCCAGCAGCGGATGAGAGCCCAGATAGCTGCCGATCTCCACTTCAATCTCTGGATGGGCGGCGGCGAACAGCCGGACCGTTTCGTTAAACTGCTGCATCAGCAGCCCATTGAACAGCAAATATGGCAGCACCACAATTTTACGCGCGCCCAGAACCAGACAACGCTCCAGACCCTCGGGCAGCAAAGGCCTGGTTATGGCAATAAAGCAAGCTTCGACGCTTTTATAGGAGGTGCGTTCCCAGAGCAGCCGGGTCAGCTTGAAGAAATCACTGTTCGCATCAGGGTCGCTGCCACCGCGCCCCATCAAGAGCACTATTGTATCTTTATCTTCAACTGCAGAATGCCTCGCCCCGGCACAGGCAGCTCCGGCATCCACAGCTTCAGACACCGCGGCCGCAGTCTCTAGCTCAGCAGTATTCATATCTCCGGGCAGGCTGCTCATAAATTCCGGCGCGTTCAGCGGCACAGCCTCCCTGATACGGTCCAGCAAAATATCCACGGCCCTCTCCTGGACGCCAACCGGACGCCCATACACAAACTCCACACCGGGGTATTTCAGCTTGGCCTCATCCAGCGCCATCGGAATATCCAGCTTGGAGTGGCCCGCCGCGAATAGAATAATCGGAACAACGTAGATTGTTGCTGCGCCTCCTTGCACACACCGGTCAATGCCTTCGGAAATGGAGGGTGCGGACAGCTCAATAAAGCAGGTTTCAAAAGCCAGCTCCGGTCTGCGGGCGGCGAGCATTCGGGTGAACTCACGCAGCTCGTCATTGCCTTCCTCTACCCGGCTGCCGTGACCTACGAGCAGAACGGTTCTCTTCCCGTTCTCCTTCTGGGGGGCATTGCATGAGCATTCATGGCTTGCTGTGCCGTCCATAACGCTGACCTCCACGCTCTTATCCTTACTGCCCATAGCCATCCGCTCATAAAAAGCATGGAATCGTTCATTCCCGCGGCCTTCCGTACGGTAACGTTCAACCGCCTCCACCACTGCGGCTACCGCTTCGTCCTCGTTCATTCCTTCACGGACCAGGCTGCCCGGATGGGCGCCCCGCCCGGATTTTTTGCCACCGAGGTACAGCTCATAGCTGCCTCTGGACCAAATCAAGCCGATATCCTCCAGGACAGCCGAGTTGCAGGCCATTCCGCACCCGGCAACACTAATGTGCAGCTCACGCGGCACGGGCTGGCCGTTCAACTGTTCATAGAGCCGCTGCGCCGCTCCCAGCGCATCCTGTTTTCGCAGCTCACAAAACCCGCAGGTGTTGACCTTCACAAAATCCCCCGGTGCAGCAACATTCAGCCCAGCCGCCGTCAAAGCATCGGCGATTCCTGCTTGCTCCGCCTGGATGCTCCGCAGAACAAAATGTCCGTCTTTGGTGTACACAAGCCGGCCTTCAGCGCCTGCCAGCTCTGCCAGCAGCTTCATTTGCTCACCGCTGAATGTCCGGCTGCCGATTGCCGAAGCAATCTCCAGTTCGCAGGCTGCGGACGGATTTGCTGACAGATCGCCGGTACCTATGCTCTTCACTTGCTCCACCGGAGCAATGGATAATCCTGCATTTAACGCAGCCAGCTTGCCCGCTCCAGAGCCCGTAATCTCTACTGCCTGTTCGTTCGCTCCATTGCCTGGGTTCATCGCTGCATTCTCAGCCGTTCCATTGCCAGGGCCCATCGCTGCATTCTCAGCCGCTCTTTCACCCGCATTCAGGGCTGTCCTCGCACCCGCTCCAGCGCCTGCGTCCCCCTCCGGCGCTGCTCCGGCTCTGAGCGCGGCATCCCGGCCGGCTTCGCCCCCGGTCATCGCCGCCAAAGACCACGGCTCCGCTGCGGTCCGCAGCCGCTCATGCGGCTTCAGCGCCTGCGTATCGGCCCCAAGACTATACTTGCGCTCATAGCCGCGCGGTGTGACCATCACGCCCTCATAGACCGTCGTGGCAGAGTTGCCGACAATGACTGTAGAGAGCATGCCAATCTCATGCTCCAGCATGTCCTGAAGCGTCGTAACCACCGTCATCTGGCGGTCGCGATAGGCGCTTTTGACAATGCCGACCGGCGTGGCAGGATCGCGGTAACGGAGCAGGATATGACGCGCCTCTTCAATCTGGCGGGTCCTTTTTCCGCTGCGCGGGTTATAAAAAGCAATCACGAAATCAGCCTCCGCCGCAGCCTCAACCCGCTCTGCGATGCTCTCCCAAGGCGTAAGATGGTCGCTTAGACTGATCGTACAGGAATCATGCATAATCGGTGCGCCCAGCAGCGAGGAGCAGGATTGAATCGCCGATATGCCGGGAATCACCTCAACCTCCACACCCTCACCACGGCTCCAGCCCCGTCCAATCAGTACCTCATAGACCAGCCCGGCCATTCCGTATACGCCTGCGTCCCCGCTGGAAATTACAGCAATAGTCTGTCCCGCCTCTGCCCGGCGCACTGCTTCCTGGGCGCGGCTAACCTCCTCGGTCATGCCTGTGCCGACAATCTCCTGATGCCGCAGCAGCGGCTTGATCAGGTCCACATATGTCGTGTAGCCGATCACGGCATCACTCTCTTCCAGCGCAGCCAGAGCACGGCCCGTAATATGCTCCAGCCTCCCTGGACCAAAGCCGATAATCAGCAGCTTTCCTTGTTTCTTCACCCTTGTTCCCCCTTTAGTTTTCGTCCTCCAAAACTCCAATTTGCTATAGCGATTGCACTTTCTACAACAGAATCTACTCCAAAGACAAGAACCTACAATTCTATTGCACTTCATACACTAGAATCGAAAAAAACCCCCACAATACGTGCATTATCTAAATTTCTGTTGCACAAAATACACCAGATTACTCTATTAGCCTGTTTTGCCGAGATTCTATCCTGAAATAACGATGTCCGAACAGAGGACATTGTTATGGAAGCCTCGAATTTGGCGAAGCCAAATTGAGGGCCTTCTATGAAATTTCATCGTCTGAAGTGCCGCGAAAGAGCGGCATGGCTGTCTATTGCACTATTTACAATTACAGCGGCTGCGTTAACCGGGAGGGAGTACGGCTAAAATATGCAACCAGCCTCCAACCAGCTACGAACCCACTCATTCCAGCACTCCTGCGGACAACAAACCGCCCGTTTCCCAGTGTAGGCTGTTGCAACCCCTTCACAGAAACTTAATATCTCTTACATTTTCAAAAATCCCCTTGCCCGCTATCGCCCAGCATCCCGCTCAGCAGCGCTTTGAAATCTCCCGCATTCCGGGGCGCGCTGTGCCCTGCAGTCAAGCGGCGGGGCAGGCTGTGCCACAGATCGGCCAGCAGCGGAAGCTCAAGGCCCACCGCCTGCAGCGCTTCCCTCCGGGCAAAAATATCCTCCGGCGTTCCGGCGGCAACGCAGCTTCCCTGATCGAGGACGATGATCCAGTCCGCCCAACGGTAAGCCAAATTCATGTCATGCGTAGCCATAACGACCGTAGTGCCCTTGCGGTGAATGGTATCCAGCCCCTCCAGAAGCAGTGCCTCGGACACCGGGTCCAAATAGGACGTTGGCTCATCCAGCAAAATCAGCTCCGGTCCCATCGCCAGCACACCTGCGAGTGCGGTACGCTTTTTCTGGCCCAGGCTGAGCTGATGCACCGGCTTATCCTTCAGCGCTGTCAGATTCATCTGCTCAAGCACCGCAGTGCAGCGCATCTGAATCGCCGCCTCATCCATCCCCATCCCCCGCAGCCCAAAGGACACATCCTCCAGCGGTGTACTTAAGATGAGCTGCTGCTCGGGGTCCTGAAAAACAAGGCCAACTCTGCGGCGCAGGGCGGCCAGCTCTTTTTTGGCGTAGGATACAGGGCTTCCCGCTTGCTGCACCGTCCCCGCCTGTGGCCGCAAAATGCCTACGGCATGCAGGAACAGGGTGGATTTGCCGGAGCCGTTGTGGCCGAGGACCGCTGTTTTGCCACCCTTTGGAATGGAGACGGTCAGCTCCCGCAGCGCGGGCTCCGCCGTGTCCGGGTAACGGAACACCACTCCCTCAAAGGCCAGACAGTAATCCTTGTTGTCCATAATGCTCTCCTTCTTCAGTTCATTTCACTTCATCTATTCGTATGTAATGCTGAACGCGTGCTAGCTCCATGTAATCCACAACTGTGCCAGCAGCAGGAGTACGATTCCCGCATAGGCCTCCAAAGCGAATCTGCGCGGCACTGGGCGGGACACATAAGGCGGCAAAGGAATCTCCCCGGTAAAGCCCCGGGCCGCAAGTCCCTGCGACAGCCCGTAATAACGGTGCATGGTGCTTGCGAACAGCGCGGCCGCCATTCCGGCAGCCTCCCGCAGCTTGGGCATGAAGCCTCTCTTGCCGCCGCGCAGCCGCCGGGCCAGCAGCATGCCGTGTGCCGTATCGTCAAGCAGGAACAGGAAGCGGTACATAATCAGCATCAGCTCCAGCACGATCTGAGGCATACGCAGCCTGCGCAGCACCTGCAGCAGTTCACCAAACGGCGTAGTAAACATAATAAAAAAGAAGCAGGACAGACAGGCCGCTACCCGTGCCAGCAGCACGCCCGCCCGCAATCCGCCCTCCGCTGTAATGTAGATGTACCGCGCCGTCCCCGGCAGCGGCAATGACAGCGCAGCCTCTCCTGCAGCGGGACGGCCCAGCTCCACCATGAGCGCCGGAACGCTCAGGAGGTAGAACAGCAGCGCCGTGCCGAACAGCAGCCCGTAGGCGCTGAGCGGGATTTTTGCATACAGGAGGCACCACAGGATCATCCACAGCGCGATAACAGCCTGCAGCGCAGGATGCAGCACATGGGAGAGCGCGAGCATGACTGCGGCGAACAAGCTTTTCCACATCGGGGAGAGCTGCCGCAGCGCATTGCTGTGGGACAACACATCAATTCTTCTGATCATTTCTGCTGCTGACGCTCCCGTTTTCCCTTCATAAGGCCAATCGTATAGCCGATAATTCCGGCTCCAATTGCCGCCTGCAGCGCAAACAGCATACTTTCCGTTTCTCCCGGCAGCTCGGCCAGGGGTTTGAACCAAGGTTTATAGTTAGGATCAATCTCCGAAATCGCTCCCTCCGCCGCATCGTCGGCTCCTCCGAATTCCCCGTTCACCAGCAGCAGCGGCAGCACCACGAGCAGAACAACCGCCAGCAGCATCAGCCCGTTTTTCCATTTGTTTTTCACTCTGCGCTTCCTCCTTTGGCTCCCCGTTTCAAGAGCGACAGTTCCTGCGGGCTATAGGCCTTCAGCCAGTTCCACAGCAGCACGGTAAGCAGCCCCTCGCTGATGGCCAGCGGAATTTGGGTCACGGCAAAGATGCCGCCGAATTTAACAAAAGAAGCCAGCATGCCGCCGTCCGCCGACGGAAAAGCCGCCGCAAGCTGAAAGGACGTGACAACATAGGTCATCAGATCGGCCGCCGCCGCTGCGCAGAACACTGCCAGCTTTTCACGTTCCGTCAGCTTCATCGTCAGCTTATAAATTGCATATCCGGCAAAAGGACCCGCGACAGCCATCGAGAACGCATTCGCCCCGAGGGTGGTTATTCCGCCGTGCGCCAGCAAGAGCGCCTGAAACAGCAGCACAATGGAACCGATCACGCTCATCGGCAGCGGCCCCAGCATCACGGCGCCAAGTCCCGTCCCTGTAGGGTGTGAGCTGCTCCCGGTTACCGAAGGCATTTTGAGTGCGGACAATACAAAGGTAAAAGCACCCGACAGCCCAAGCAGCAGCTTCAGCTCGGGATTGTCTTGGGTCAGCTTTTTCAGCTTCATGATTCCAAGCACAAAGAACGGCACAAAGGCCACCCACCAGAATACAGCCCATCCTATCGGCAAAAAGCCCTCCATAATATGCATCGCTTCGGCTGTACCCGGCTCATTCAGCGCAAAATAAACCGTAAATCCGACAACCAGCACTGCGAAGCTGCAAAAACTGCGCTTGTTCATTCTCTCCTCCATCCTTTCATCAGTTGTTCTTCTGCTGCAAACCAAAAAAAACCCCCGCCCTCAGAGGGTGGGAGTTATATGTACGTCGAAAGATCACAAAGAGAAGGCTGCTTTCCCGCCGGTAAGATTCTGCAGGCACACCCTCTTCTCTGAACCTCTTCGTACACCGCTCCTATCCGCGTAGAGTCGTGTGTGCGCAAACAAGGTAGGTCTCCTGGCTTGGAATGCTGGCGCCATGCCCCCGTCTTCCCCGGCGCTCTGCCGAGTGACATCGTGAAGGCTGGCTTTTCCTTACAGTGGCGGGACCGCTCGGGAGTTGCACCCGATTCCCTGTTACCCCTTGAGGTACTTTGTACGATCAAAGGCACCTTGTTTTCATCGCTGATTCATCCTGTACATCATAGCGGACATGGCCGGCCGGTGTCTGTGATAAAAGTGGAAGCCCCTGTAAAGAGCTGCATAGCTTGTAAGAAGCTCATTTGAATAATATAATTATTAACTATATATGAATTCTTATTTTCTAACCTGTCCTGGAGGCTGTCTATGAAACTCGATCTTACCGAAGAATCACTGCCTGTATACGAAGCCTTATCGAGCGCCGTGCGCCTCCGCATGCTCCGCATGCTTGCCGTTCAGCCAATGAACGTTAAGGAGCTGGCATCAGCGGCCAAGCTCAGCAGCGCCATTATGACCATGCATGTCCGCAAGCTGGAGACTGCCGGGCTGATTCAGACACATATGGCCCCCGGGCGGAGCGGTCTGCAAAAGATCTGCACGCTAGCCGCAGAAGGTGCGGAGATTATTTTTCCCGGCCCGGGGAGAGCCGAACGCAAAAGCTACCGCATCGAGCTGCCCGTGGGGCATTATTCCGACTTTCAGATTGAGCCGACCTGCGGGCTGGCCACTACAGAGCAAATCATCGGCAGTTTCGACGACCCGCGTTATTTCTGGGATCTGGAGCGGATGAATGCGGCGATTCTCTGGTTCGGCAAAGGCTACGTCGAGTATAAAATCCCCAACTTTCTGCTGTCCAGTGAGCAGCCGGAGGAACTGGTCATTACGATGGAAATTGCCTCCGAGGCTCCGTCCATCAATAATAATTGGCCCTCTGACATCACCTTTACACTGAACGGCGTCAAGCTGGGCTACTGGACAAGTCCCGGTGACTATGGAGACAGCAGAGGCAAATATACGCCCGCCTGGTGGCATCCGCTTACCAATCAGTATGGTCTGCTCAAACAGCTGCGCATTACTCCCAAAGGCACTTACATGGACGGACACAAGCTCTCCGGGGTGACGCTGGATGAGGTGGGCATCCGGAGCAAGCAGTGGACCTTCAGGCTGTCGGTGGAGGAGGATGCCGAGCATGTCGGCGGACTTACACTCTTCGGCAAAGGCTTTGGCAACTATAATGAAGACATTCTGGTTGAGCTGTTTTATACGGACAGCGCCGATGCCAAAGAAACGGCTGCTCCTTAAGTTGTGACCTGAAGGATGTCCCGCTCAAGCCGAAGGCATAAGCACTATAAAAAGCCCCTATCGCCGCTGCACATTGCATGCGGAGAATAGGGGCTTTTCAATTCAGGCGGCGCTGGCTGCAAGCCTTCTCCGCCGCCTGCTTATTCCGTGACCGGCTGCCATAGTCCGCCGCCGGGAAGCGGACAGCCGCGCGCCTTGAGCCGCGCAACAACCGGTATAATGCAGCCGCAGGCGGTACAGGTCACACCGTCCTGCAGCTTGGAGCAGGCTCCGCAGAGAGCAATGCGCTCCGCATACACTTGATCCGAAGCGGTGTTATCCTCATTGAACATGGAGGACGCCAGAATACGGGCAATCTGCGCTTCCGTAACCTTATAATCGTCCCGGCAGCCTTTGCAGCCAGTGGTAGTCGCCATAGCTGTACTCCTTTTACGCCTTCGGTGTAATTTCCAGTACCGTTACCGACATCGCCGGCAGCTCTACAGTAAGCGTATTGCCTTCCAGCGTAAATGCAGTGAACGGCTGTGGAACAACCGCTTCCGGCTCGCTGAAGGTGTTGTGGGCGTCAATCTTTGCCCCGGCAAGCGTAGTGGCGGTGATCTCTGCCGCTTGGCCTGCAAGACCGCGCAGCTCCAGCGGAAGCTTAGCTGTAGACGCATGGTTCAGGTTGCACAGGCTGACGTGAATCACACCTTCCGCGTTGACCGAAGCCGAAGCGGATACTTCCGGGATTTCCCGTCCGCCTATGCTGTAAGAGCCGCTCTCCACCGTCAAATCCAGCAGCTCGGCATCTTGATGCACCTTGTACATGTTGAACACATGGTACGTTGGAGTCAGCAGCATTTTCTCCCCTTCGGTCAGAATGACCGCCTGCAGCACGTTGATCGTCTGGGCAATGTTCGCCATCCGCACACGGTCGCTGTGCTTGTGGAAGATGTTCAGCGTCAGTCCGGCCACCAGCGCGTCGCGGATCGAGTTCTGCTGGTACAGGAATCCAGGATTCGTGCCCGGCTCCACATCATACCAGGTTCCCCACTCATCGACGATCAGGCCGACTCTTTTCTCAGGATCGTATTTGTCCATAATCACACTGTGGCGGGTAATCAGATCTTCCATATGCAGCGCCTTTTCAAGCGTTGTGAAATATTCCGAAGCTTCAAAGCCGGTAGCCGCGCCCTTCTGCTCCCAGGGTCCAGGGACCGTATAGTAATGCAGCGTAATGGAATCCATAAACCGGGAGGCTTCGCGCATCAGCACTTCCATCCAGTTGTAATCATCCGAATTCGGGCCGCAGGCGATCCGGTGGATACGGTTATCCCCGTAGTTGCGCACATACGTCTGATATTGGCGATACAGATCGGCGTAGTATTCAGGACGCATATTTCCTCCGCAGCCCCAGTTCTCATTGCCCACGCCAAAATATTGTACAGCCCAAGGCTCCTGACGTCCATTCTTCTCTCTCAGCTCAGCCATTGGAGAAACGCCGTTAAAGGTGAGATACTCGACCCATTCTGACATTTCCTGAACCGTGCCGCTGCCCACATTGCCGTTAATGTACGGTTCGCATTCCAGCATGGCGCACAGCTCCATAAATTCATGGGTACCAAAATGGTTGTTCTCAACCGTGCCGCCCCAGTGAGTGTTGATCATCCGTTTGCGGCCTTCGCGCGGCCCGATGCCGTCCTTCCAGTGGTATTCATCGGCAAAACAGCCGCCCGGCCAGCGCAGCACCGGCACCTTGATTTCCTTAAGCGCTTCCACAACATCATTGCGGATACCCTTGGTATTCGGAATCGGCGAATCCTCTCCTACCCAGATGCCTTCATAAATGCAGCGTCCCAGATGCTCGGAGAAATGCCCATAGATGTTCCGGTTAATCGTTCCCTTGCGGATATCCGCGTTAAGCACAATACGTTGAGCCATGAAAAATGCCGCCTCTCTTTAATTAATATATTTATTAATTATTTAATTATTATATTAACATTATAAAACTCTTCTTTTCGGTTCGTCAACATCAAAAGCGTCTTGTCTATCAAAAGGGCTCGCAAGCCCCCATCCGGGACATTCACCCGCGCTGGACATACTAGAAAAAGCTGCCCCAGGGTATCGCCCGGAAGCAGCTTTTCAGTAGTATCATTCTTGCATAGGGTTAAACCCTAATGCAGCAAAAGCGTTCTGTACAAAATAACCGCTGCCTGTGCCCGGGTCGATAACCCCTTAGGTGCAAAGACATTGCCGCTTAAGCCGTTCACAATCCCATACTGCTGCATTGCCGCAACGGCTTCGGAGGCGTACAGCGCAATCTCTGCTTTATCGCTGAATGCAGCATCCGCTGCCGCCGATCCGCCCAACTCCAGCCCGAGAACCTTGGAAGCCCGGTACAGCATGACCGCCAGATCCTGACGGCTAATGCTGTCATTCACTCCAAAGCTGCCATCCGGCTTGCCTTCGATAATGCCCAGCTTCTGGGCCGAGGCGACAGCGGTGTAATACCATGCGCCCGGCTGAGTATCTGTGAACGGGGAGACGGCGGCGGCATCCTGCAGATCAAATGAATTGATAAGCATCGTAATGAACTGCGCCCGGCTGAGACGTCCATTCGGATCGAATTGTCCGCTGCCCACTCCGGTGATCGCCTCTCTGGCCGCCAAGGCCTCAATGGACTCTCTGGCCCACTCGGCTTTGGACAGATCCTTATAGGTCACATCGGCATGCGCCGGCAC
The DNA here is from genome assembly GCF_054483875.1 of Paenibacillus sp. BAC0078. Lineage (NCBI taxonomy): Bacteria > Bacillati > Bacillota > Bacilli > Caryophanales > Paenibacillaceae > Paenibacillus > Paenibacillus sp. BAC0078. Next base: position 307,024 of record NZ_JBTLRW010000006.1, on the reverse strand, counting down.
ATACTTGCTGAAATGCTGCGGACGAAACGTTACACTTCTCGAAGCCGGATCATATTTGGTGCTCTTCACCGGCTCCAGTGTGCCGTTATCCGCCACATAATAGACTACAACCTTATTCGCCTTTTCGCCCGGCTGCAGTGTATAAGGCACCTTCACCGTTACTTCTTTCTTGTCAAAAGCACCCGCAGCGCTGCCATCCAGCTTCAACTGGAAATCATAGATAACCGCATCCGGTCTGACCTTATCCTGTACTGACACTGGTAAGGAAGAAGAGCCAGCTTGCGCGACAGAGAACTGCAGACTGCCCGCGGTTTTGGCTGCTTTCTTGCCGAAAAACGCCTCATTCAGCGTGATGCTGGCCAAACCGCTGTTAATGGTGACTGTCTTTAGCTTCTGCCCTAACGCACCCCGGATTTCTTCAAGCGGGAATTCGATTACAACCTGCTTGGCACCCGTTCCCGGCTGCAGAACAATGGTCAGGTCTTTGCCGCTGAGCTGACTGATTGCCTGCTGTAGACCGGCAGAATTAATCTTTACCGATGCTACTCCGTTCTCATCGGGTTCAGCTCTGAATACGAGTCCCCCTCCGGCTGCGCCGGGCTTGCCTGCTGTGTCCGGCAATGTCCCAGTGCCGCCCGTTCCATTCGAGCTGTTCGCAACCGTAACGGAGGCCTTGGCATCAGGCGTGTAGACAGACCAGACGCCGCTGTGTCTGACTTTGATGGTCTTCAGCGCAAAAGAGCTTGTGCCGTTCGCTTTGGCGGTAAAGGTGATCTTCCCGAGGACTGCCGCCCCGCTATCGCCTGCCGCATTGCCCAGCTTCGTGTAAACGGCGCGCAATTGGCCCGCGTCCAGCAGCTCCGGATTGACGATAGAGCTGAAGCCGCCGCTTAGATTCGTGGTAAAGGAATTGCTGTTCACAGACCATTTTGCAGGATCAAAACCCAGATTCAGCTCAAAAGCCGACCAGTCCCGGGCCTTGCTCACACTTACCTGAACCTCCACCTGCTCGCCGGCCGTCACCTTTGTCCTGGAGACATTAACGGAAAATTCCGGCTCATCCGCCGCAAAGCCTGCGGAAGGCCATAAGGAACAGAGCATGAGAATGACTAGACCAACTGCTAATAATTTCTTGTTCAACGAAATTGCCCCCTCTCTTATGGACTGACTACAATCAGGCCCGCCAGCGCATACAGATCCTCGATGTCGATGATGCCGTCCCTGTTCAGATCCGCCTTCTCATACTCCGTCCAGCCCGGGTCCGATGCCTTCTTGCCGTAATAGAACTTGACCAGTTGGAGCACGTCATCGAGCCCCACTTTGCCGTCTCCGTTCAAATCTCCGGCCACCCCGGCAATTACGGATGCTTTGAAGACTTGAACTGCTGCCTGCAATTGCAGGATCGCCTGCTCGATCTCCGCTTGAGTAGCCATAGTGCTGCTGAGCACCTTCACCGCCGCTTCAATCGAAGTCCATAAAGCAGCCTTGGAGCCTGCCGGATATTGACCTGCAAGAGTGCCCTCTACGGCGGCATCGTACAGCGCCCGCGCATTCGCTACCGCCTCACTCAGCGCCGTCTTGGAGATTGCCGTAATCTCGAAGCTGTAGTAGACGCTCTCGGTTACCGTTGTGTCAAAGCCGGAGCTGTCGGTCAAAATGATACCGGACAAATACACGCTGCCGGTTACCGTCTGCTCCGGCACCTTGGCCTGAAGCTGTATCTTCAGCAGCGCCGCCGGACCGGTACCGCCTCCCTCCGGCTGTCCGTCAGCCGCAATATAGCGAATTACGCCCGGCTCGGTAGACGCTTGCATAACTGTATATCCGGGCTTCAGCGCCTCTGCCGAGATATAGTCGAGCTGTGCCGGATCATAATGGAAGATGAACTCGCGCGCATACACATTTTGCGTTACTGTATTCAGTCCGAAGATGGCGTCAAACGTCTGATTGCCGATCACGCTTGGCGGCCCTGTTAAGGTGAACGCGGCAGACGCAGGCGGTTTCAGCGTAAGATCGGCCACTGCGGCCTGCAGCGCGTCGATGGCTTCCTTAATCTCGGCCTCGGTCGCCAGCCCGTTATCACGGACAGCGATGGCCGCCTCCAGCGCCGTTTGCAGCGCTGCCCAGCTTGCTGGCGTATAATGGGCCTCAGTGAGCGCCCTGGCCGCAGCAACCGCTGTGTTCAGAGAGGCGCGGTCCGCCTGCAGGACATAATGCTTTTCCAGCACACCGCTTGTTTCCCCGTCGATGACTGCAACGGCCTTCAGCGTCGTTTCACCGATCGGCAGAGCAATCGGCTGCGCATACTGATAAGTGGCGTATGTCGCAGTGGTTACAGCAGGCGTGCTGCCATCGAGCGTGTAATAGATTTTCGCATTGGCAGCCGGAGGAGACAGCGTCACCTTTTGCGGATACAGGTACGATCCCGATTCCAGACTTGCCTTCGGCGGCGTCAGTACGAACGGCTCAGGCGAGGTGGAATATACCTGCACCTCTACCAGACCGCTGCCCCAGCCATTGCTGAGCGCATCGTTGTTGACACGCCGCACTTCATTGACCTTCAGCTTCACATACCGGTACTGTCCGACCAGCTTATCGGAGTTGAAGCCTGCCCACATATTCGTGCTGTTGTTGACCAGTTCGATCCAGTTCTCGTTATCCTTCGATCCGAAAATCTGATACCGGTGATACATTTCCGAACCGTTGTACAGCCGGTAGGCCACATCAATCCGTGACAGGTCGTAAATACCGCCCAGGTCTACCGTGTACTCATACGGTGCGGCCAGATTGCCGAAGAAGGCGCTCGAATCGCCCCACGTATTCAGGTTGAAGGCGTAGCCGTCGTTTGCTTTTTCAATGCCTGTGGCCGCATTGCCCGTGATGGTTGCATTTTTTCCCTGGGACACCAGATATGCCTGCGGAAGCTCCACAGCTCCGGTCGCCGCATTCAGCTTCCAGCCCGTCGTGAACGATACGGAAGCGGTATGGTCGGCATTGTTGAACTTAATCGGCAGCCACACATAACGTGAATCGGAAAGCTGGCTTGACCGCCATCTGTCGCCCATGTAGACATACGTTTTGGAGCCGTCCTCACCCGTCAGCTTCATGATGTTGGTCGGCTGGCTGTAGTAGGTGCTGTTGTTGCCGAAGGCATATTTTTCGATAATCTGCCCGTCCGCCTTCACCGGCGTCCAGCCCTCAGGGTCCTTGAGATCGGCGTTGAAGCTGACCGTTCCCTGGTTCGGCAGCCAGCCCGATTGGCCGGACGATACCATATAATAGCCGTCATCCGCACGGACTACCGCCGGCGCTTCACGTCCGACATCCTCGTAGAAGTGGTAGGATTCAAAATCGGCCGCTTTGGTTGCAGGATCGCTGAACTCATAAGTCGTCAGGTCCATATCCGTATAATCCGCGCTCAGCCGGTGAACGCGCATCGAATGGCCTTCTGCCGATACGAGATATGCTTTGCCGTCATCATCGGTAAAAGCCGTGAAGTCGCGCGAAATGTAGCCCATTTGCTTCGTATCATTTTGCACGCTGGCCGGGACGGTCACCTTGACGCCGCTGGTCTTGTAATATTCGGAGTCGAGATAGATGCCGCCGTCACTGCGCCAGTTTTTCAGGGTACCGCCTGGACGCCAGTGTCCGAGGAACGTGTACGGCCCTTCCGGGCGATCCGCGACTGCAACCGCAATCTGGCTGCTCGCATAGCTGTTCGACGTTTCCCAATGCCCGTAGAGGACGTATTTTCCGGTCGCCTCATTATAAATCAGCTTCGGCCGCTCCCATTTGGCATCCAGCAGCCCGTATTCCGCGCCTTCTGCCGTCTTGGCAAACTGGTCGAGAATATTGCCTTCGTTAGTCCAGTTCACCAGATCCCGCGAGGAGTAGAGCGACACCGCATAGAAGGATGCGCCGTTGTGAAGCTTATTCTCCCCTACCCAGTAATAGATCGGCTTGCCGTCTGCGGCCACCTGCTGCAGGAACCCGCCGCCATGCGCCTGGATCGGATTGCCCTCGGTGTCATACCAGGTTTCCCCGACAGGAACGCCAGCCGTGGAGTAATCCACGACTCTATCCGGGTGGACGGTCTGTGCCCATTTGAAGGCTTCGTCAATCTGCAGCGCGGCCCGGTCTACAGCCCACTGCGTTGCGGAAGCATCGGCTAATACTTTATCCGCATTGCTTAGCGCTGCGGTAATCGTGGCCCAGGTTCCGTCAGTATACGCGCCCCGCTCCGTATCCTTCTTCTCGTCGTATTTCGCCTGCAGCGCCGCTTTGTCCACATACGGCGTTCCGAACACCGCCAGCTCGATGATGCCGTCGGCCCAGGTCGCATTTTGCCCGTTCATTACGTTGATTACCTCGTTCACGGTTAAGCGTACATACCGGTAATTTCCGGCATCCGTGATCGGATTCGTAACAAAGCCGACGACATTGTTGGCCGAACCGTCTACGAGCTTAGTCCAGTTCTCCTTGTCCTTGCTGCCTTCCAGGGTAAAACGGTAGGCCGTATCCGAGCCGTTCACCTCTCTTGTAGTCAGGTTGATCTCAGACAGCTTCGCATACTGCTCCAGATCAATGACGATGTTGTAGCCAAGCGAGCTGTGGCTTACCCAGGAAGAGGAAGAAAGATCCGCTCCGTCGGTAACGGCGGCCCCGTCCAGCCCCTGGGAGTCAACAGCCTTCTTGCCCTGTGAGAGGTTCTGGCCCGACTGTACTGGAATCATCCCGTAGGCCGGGTCCAGATCAAGCCGGTGGAACCAGTCGGCCGTCGCGACGCCGTTATGGAACACCATCGGGAACAGCCTTGCGTAAGTTCCCATCGGATCGGGATAATTGGCGGCGTATTGCGCACCCCAATGGTACCCGTTCAAGGCGAAGGCAGTCCGCCCGTTCGTTCCTGTCCAGGAGGCGGTCCCGTTCGCCTGGGTCGCAAAGGAGGAGCCGTTGCCGATTGGCCGGAGCGGTGTCCACTCTCCGGCAAGAGAATCCGCGGAGGCATATTCCGCCTGGCTTGGATACCAGCCGTTGGCCGTAGAGCCGAAGAAGTAATACCGTCCGTCATATTTCAGAATGGACGGCGATTCCTTGTGCTTGTTCACGAACACGGTGTTCACCAGTGTCACAGGCTGCTCCCAGCCCGCATCCAGCTTGGCAATGCCGATATCGCTGTTGTTGCGGGTCGCATACAGAATGTAGCCTGTGCCGTCATCATCGACGAACAGCGACATGTCGCGCGATTCCTGATTGAACGGCCGGCCTCTGAAGGTGGACGCAAAATCATTCCCGCCCGGAGTCACCGACCCAAGGAACAAGGCGGCACGCCCGTAGCCGCTGCTCGCTTCCTCGTGTGCGGTGAAGATGATTTTCCCGTTAGCCGGATTAAGCCGGTAGCCTTCGCTCTCCACCCGCATATCGCTGAACGAGCCGAGCAGGCGTTCATTGCCGTACGTATGTCCATCGGTGCCTGTCAGCTCGTATATACCGGTCGTGACAATCCCGGTATCGGCATCCTTGACCGCCCGGTATGTGTAGCTGTACCAAGTGCCTCCGACCTTGACCCCAGTCGTATCGCCCTGCTTGAGATTCTCTGCACCGGTATAGTTGTCCTTAGTCTTCACAATGGCTGAAGGATCGTAGGAGAAAGTGCTGACTGTATTCGTCTGCGCGGCTGCAATGACTTCACCTTTGCTGACCGCCTTGACGGTGTAGCTGTAATTCTGGCCTGCGGCAAGGCCGTATTCGTCAATCGTATCCCCGTAGGTCCGGTTGACAAGCACATCGCCGCGGTATATCTCGTAATAGTCGGTGCCCGAAATGACAGGCCAGGAAATTTTCACATTGTTGACCGTATTCTGTCCGTCCAGCCGGAATTCGGTTGCCGTGGCCGCCCACTCGCTGCCGTAATATGCCACGGTCGTGATGGCGCTGCTGCTGCCGCTCGCAGTGATGGCGGCCGCTTTGACCGTTGTGCCTTTAGCTACTTGGAAGGGGCCTGTGTACGGCTTACTGTCAAGGCTTGGGTCCGTACCGTCGGTCGTGTAGTAAATATACTTGCTGCCTGCCGGATGCGAGATCGTAACCGGCCCGTAAATTTGTCCTGCTGCAGGGGAGATGACCGGTGAAATGTTCGTCACACGGAATTCAGTCAATTCCTCCAGCGACAGCGCTTTGTTAAAAATCTGGTAATTGTCGATCAGTCCGGCATAATATTCGCCCGAGCCCCAGTTCCCCTTCCCGAGCTGAAGAATGCCGCCCGATGAGGTCAGGATGCTGGTCAGCGCATAGCTGCTGCCCACAGTTGACTTCAACTCGCCGTCGATATACAGCTTGGTGTCCGCCGCCGATATGACGATATCGACATGCTTCCAGTTGGAGCTGCCGGCAGTCTGCGCACTTGCAGGGCGTGTGCCGCTGTTGTTGTACCGCTCCACGGTAACGGCGGAGGCGGTGTCGATGACGCCCAAATAATGCTCGTTCAGGTATGACTGCGCATTCGTATTCGGAGCAGCGAACAGCGCCCAGCCGCTGCCTCCGCTGGGCTTGCTGTCATAGGAAATCGTCAGCTCGTTCAGTCCGGCCAGCAGCGGCTTACCGTCGGTCTTCGTAATATTCAGCCAGAAGCTGCTGCTGATATTTGCCGCTTTGCCGTTGCCCTCGAACGAATCGGCATAGCTGGCTGTACCTTGAACGGCAGCCTTCGCCACACCTCCGGTCAGCCCGCTTACGGTATTGTCGAAATTGAAGCTCGCAATCAGATTGTCCCCGGCATCAACCGGCGGCACCTTCACGGTGTAAGACTTGCTGTAGCCGAACCAGGTCATCGTCAGCGTGACGGTTTTAGCGCTTTCTCCCTGTGCCGGGCGCGTCACCGCGCCGGTGGCCGGATTAATCGCATTCGTATCGCTTGAGGTCCAGACGATGTTCGGATCGCTGAGCAGTGCTACATTGCTGCGGACCTCCAGCCCGTCCGCCAGCGTCTGCGATGCAAGCAGATCATTCCACGCAAACAGCCGGATCTCCCCCGCGAAGTAATCCGCCGCCTGCGCATCCAGCGCATCTTTGAATACACGGACATCGCGGTAGTGTGAATCGAGGTTGGAGAAGGTCGCAATCGTACGGTTGAGCCGGAACTGCCCGTTGCCGATTTTATCGGCTCCGATTCCATTCGAAGCGACCTCCGCCGCCTTGACCCCGTCCACCCACACGGTCAGCTTGCCTGTACCTGCTGTGCCGTCCAGCGCAATCGTATAGTTATGCCACATATCGGCTGCCGGAGCGTCGAAGGAGGCCACCACGGCATCCGTTCCACCCTGCTTCAGCACAACCGCCGCTTTGCCTGTACTGTAATAGGGCCGCAAGGTGATGTTGTTATTGTTGTCGGCCCCGTAGGACAGAAGGGTGTTAGCCGCGCTCGTCGTCCGCGTCTGGTTCCCGTTCAGCTTGATGTCGAGCGAGAAAGAGATTTTATCTCCCGTAACGGCCGCGCCCGGGTTCGTGCCGGCAATATGGCCGTTATTGGCATTGCCCGGATTAACGAGCGACACATATTGCGCGTTCCAGACCGGGGAACTGCCGCTTAATGTCTGCGACGTGTTCAGCTTGTTCTGATATTGATATGTGGTGTTCAATGGATAATACGCCACCGTCACACTGTCCAGCGAGCTAACATCGAAATCCGCTGCGTGAGCATAAGGAACTGGCGAAAGGCTTCCTATGAATACGCTTACAATTAACGATGCACGCAGTGTCCTTGTCCAGGCTTGTCTCAGCGTTGACCTCAATCCCATTGCCATTCTCCTTTTCGTTATTAATGTAAAAGTCATAGAATACCGTTATTCTGCCTCTGCTCCGAATCGCTCCGGATCTTACCCCTTCCATCCCCCCTCTTAAATCACAAACGCTTATAAAACAATACTGCCTATGGGCATGGTTCTCTCTTTTTTGATTGGATTATAAAGGAAGAATGGCGGGATCGGTAAGTGCAACATTCTGCTGCGAGTGAACAAAGCTATCTTTTCGCCTGTATACATATCTTCAAAATTGAACAATTGCAAACAATCGGACTGTGAACAGCAAAACGGCCCTCCATCAGCGAGATGGAGGACCGTTTACCTAATAAGAAAAATATATTATTTAACTCACTGCCTCACCGAGTATTTTTACAAGACCGCCAAACTCCAATTCCTCAAATTTCTTTGTGGCAGCCTCATGACGCAGATTCCATAGACATTCATTGAGATCACATTCAATTGGCACATCCAGGCGGATTCTAGCCAAATCTCTTGAAAGGTGCAGCATGTCCAGGTTTTCTTCAATTTTCTTCTTAATGCCTGCAGGAAGCATTTCAAGGCATTCGAGACAGCCTTCAACAGATCCGTACTCGCTCAACAGCTTAAGGGCGGTCTTTTCACCTATACCTTTAACCCCTGGATAATTATCACTAGTATCCCCCATAAACGCCTTTAAATCTATCACCTGCAGGGGAGTTAGCTGCTTAGCAGTAAATAGAGTCTCTAAATCATACACAGTGTAATTAGAACGTCCCTTATTCATTATTACAACTTTTATCTGTTCAGTGATTAACTGAAGCATGTCATGATCTCCGGTTAAAATAAACACCTCAGTGTCGCCTTGAAATTTTTTTGCCAGCGTGCCAATACAATCATCAGCTTCGTACCCGGTTAGGCCAATATTGGGCACACCCATTTCAGACACGACTTCTTTGACTAAGTTGAATTGCGGCAGAAGCTCAAGTGGAGCCTCTGAACGATTTTGTTTGTACTGGCTATAGGTTTCGGTACGAAAAGTACTGCTCCCCATATCCCAGCAGCAAATAACATGTGTCGGGTTGAAATTGTTAATTGCATCAAAAAAGTATTGAATAAATCCATACACCGCATTTGTAGGCAACCCGTTGCTAGTTTTACGAATATATCCAGAATAAGAAGTCGCATAAAAAGCCCGGAACAGCAGAGCCATTCCATCGACGATCATTACCCGGCCCTTAGTTTCTGCGCTCATGTGTAACCTCTCCTTGTTTGTTCTTAGTTTAGGCTTACTTCTTGATGTATACCGCACCAGCGGATGAACTGCAAAAATCAGGCTTGGCTCCAAGCTTCTGCATACTGCTCTTCCTTGAAGCCCACGGTAACCTTCTTGCCGTCAGTGACGATCGGACGTTTGATCAGCATGCCGCTGCCCGACAGCAAGGCCAACTGCTCATCTTCACTCAGGCCAGGAAGCTTGTCCTTCAGTCCAAGATTTTTATAGACTTCACCGCTCGTATTAAAAAACTTCTTAAGCTCAAGCCCGCTGTTCGCAACCAGCACGCGCAGCTCCTCTACAGTCGGCGGCTGCTCGGCGATATGCTGCAGCTCCAGCTCATACCCCGCTTCCTTCAGCCATTTCACAGCACTGCGGCAGGTACCGCATTTCGGATATTGATAAACCTTCAGGTGACTCATTGGCTACTCCTTCAGTAAAAGTAATATGCTTTGGCTCAACAACGGCATTTTTGCCGTTATTGGCGCCCAAAGTGGCGGCGACTCGGGCAACTACGGCATTTTGCCGTTGTTGGCACCCAAAGCTGCCGCAGTTCGTTCAACAACGGCATTTTTACCGTTGTTGGCGCTTAAAGTGGCGGCTGCTCGCTCAACAACGGCATTTTTACCGTTGTTGGCGCCCAAAGTGGCGGCAGTTCGGGCAACAGCGGCATTTTTGCCGTTGTTGGCGCCTAAAGTGGCGGCAGTTCGGGCAACAGCGGCATTTTTGCCGTTGTTGGCGCTTAAAGCGGCGGCAACTCGGGTAACAACGGTATTTTTGCCGTTGTTTTCACCCAAAGTGGCGGCGACTCGATCAGCAACGGCTAACCTTCAGCCGCCATCCGCCACAGCTTCTCCTGCAGCCGCGCCATATCCGGCGGCAGCGGAGCGTCAAAAACCAGCTCCGTGCGCAGCACCGGATGCTGGAAGGCCAGCCGCACGGCATGCAGCGCCTGGCGCGGAATGGACGCGTCCAGCTCCACGATCCGCTCCAGCTCCGCTTGCTCTTCCGCGTCCAGTTCCGCAATCCGCTCCAGCTCCGCTCGCTCTCCCGCGTCCAGTTCCGCAATCCGCTCCAGACCAGGCCCCCCGCCCAGCTCCGCCTGGCCGTAGAGCCTGTGGCGGTACATGCCGTCGCCGATCAGCGGGCAGCCGATGGAGCTCATATGCACCCGGATCTGGTGGGTGCGGCCGCTCTCCAGCTTCAGCTCCACTAGCGCTGCGCCGGGATAGACCTCCTTGACCTCATAGCGGGTCAAGGAGGGATAGCCGTCCGGCGTCACAATCCGCCGGTGCGGCTCCAGCGGGTCGCGGTCGATGGGACCGTCGATATCCCCGCTTGGCGCAGCAGGAACGCCATGCACAAAAGCAGCATAGCGCTTGTCCACCGTTCCGGCAATCATCTGCTCGGAAATATGCTGGTGGCTGTAGGGATTCTTCGCAATGACCAGCACGCCGGACGTTTCCTGGTCCAGGCGGTGGACAGGGCGGAAGCGGTACTGCTCTCCTTTTTGCGCCCAGTAATAGACAACTCCATTAGCAAGGGTGTCGGTATAATGCCCATGCGTCGGATGTACAATGATGCCTGCCGCTTTGTTGACAACAAGAAGATGCTCGTCCTCATAAAGAATCTCGAACGGAAGCGGCTGCGGCAAAATGTCCTCCGAGGTTTCCTGCTCCATGCGGATTTCCACAAGATCTCCGGCATGGACCTGGACGCTGATGTAGACCCGCTCGCCATTCAGCATGATGCCCTGCTCTGTCATTTTGAGCCGGGACAGCAGCTTGCGCGATACGTCCATCCGCTTCTGCAGAATCGTCTTAAGCAGCCAGCCGTCCTCGGACGGCGGCACTTGATAGGATATAGGTGAATAATAGCTCGTCATATTAATTGCGGAACACCTTTTTGCTGCGCACATATTCCACATCAGCAACCCCAAGCCGCGTATTAGCCGCACGGGCCAGCGCAAAGAAATAATCCGACAGCCGGTTCAGATAGATTACGGCCTCCGGGTTGATATCCGCACTGCGTCCCAGCGTAACCGCGCGCCGTTCCGCCCGGCGGCAGACGGTCCGGCACACATGCAGCACCGAAGACAACTGGCTTCCCCCCGGCAGAATGAAGCGCTCCAGCACCGGATTCTCCGCCTGCAGCAGATCAATCCAGCCCTCAAGACGTACTGCCATCTCGCTTTTCACCTTATATTTGCTCTCGCTGATCTTCACAAAAGCCAGATCCGAGCCGCAATCGAACAGCTCATGCTGAATCTCCAGAAGCTGCTCCCGGACATCCGCGAACTTCTCATCCTCCATCAGACTGCGCGCCTGCCCGACAAAGCAGTTCAGCTCGTCGATAGTTCCGTAAGCTTCAACGCGCACGTCGTCCTTGCCTACTCTGCCGCCGATAACCGACGTCTCTCCCTTGTCACCCGTGCGTGTATAAATCGCCATTTCTTGACCCTCCTGACTTTCAGTCACATAGTATTAGTTTAAACGTTCAACTATAAATAAGGCAAACAAAGATCGTCATTTTCACCATGTAAATAAGTCCCTGATCCCAACCCGCACTCTGCATGCAGCACGTAAAAAATAACTATATAAAAAATCCCCCTTCCTTTAGAGCAAAGGAACACTGTATCATAAATCTAATTGAACATCGTAAAGGAGCAGTCAAATTGAGGATTATTGCTGCAACGGATTCCGACTATGAATATATTAGACAACATGACCGTCATATCTCAGAACATTTGATTTCATCCAAAATTAGCAGGAATGAGATTTACATTTTTCAAAATAAATCTGAAGTTAATGTAGGGTGGATGCGCTTCGGTTATTTTTGGGACAACACCCCTTTTATGAACATGATTTGGATAGATGAACCCTACCGAAGCAATGGATTAGGGAAAAGAGCCCTTCTTTTCTGGGAGGATGAAATGAAGATGAGGGGATTTCAATTGGTGATGACATCCACGCAAGCCAATGAAGGCGCCCAGCATTTTTATAGAAAATTGGGTTATCGGGATTCAGGGTGCTTATTGCTCGAAGACGAGCCATTGGAAATCCTTCTAACTAAGAAACTGGAACAATAGTTCAGCGGAAGACAGCGCCAATCATTACTCCTCCGTATCAATAATTGCTGCTGCCTTGTAAAAAGCTTATCATTTCCCGGTTGACGGCCTCCGGCTGCTCATGGTTAACGCCATGCCCGGCGTCCGGTATAACTTGATACCGAAAATCTCCATCCTTCAGCAGCCTGATGAAATCCTGCTTATGGTCCAGCTTGTAATCGCCCAGTAAAAAATAGAGCCTATCTCTGATGCGAAGCGCTCTCTCCTTATCGTACCGCTGCAGCTTATGGATGAACATGGCCTGCTGATTGTGATTCTTCATTAACAGCACCAGATGGTCGGCCACCTCCGGATGCTTCTCGAACATGCGGGAGTTTGGCGAGCTAAGCTTTTGGACAACCTTGAGCAGGTTGCTGCGGGTAGGCAGGAGGATTTCAGGAAACATCATCAGCAGGGTTTGTACCATCGCCTTGACCGGTGCAGTGATCATTCCCCCTTCCATACAGACCACGCGCTCAACCCGTTCACTCTCCATCGTTGCGTAATTGTAGGCCATGTATGCCCCATTCGATACACCTGCGATATGGAACCTCCCGAGCTTCAGGCTGTCCGCAATGCTGGTTATCCAGTCTACCTGGCTGAACGTCTGTTTGGTGTAATTTTCGTTAGGAACACTTTTTCCCGGCCCGCCTAGGGTATCCACCGCAATGCAGTAAAAATGATGGGACAGCGTCTCCATATTGAGCAGCCACATGACTGCCGAGTTGTCGCCTACCCCGTGAAAGAGCAGCAGCGGCGGATTTGCAGCATTGCCGGCAAAAACACAGTGTGTCGTACCGTATGGAGTGACAATATCCTTCTCTTCAATCTCAGTATTCCACCGTTCAAGAAGCGAATCGTAAGATTGCAGCACTGTCTCTCTGCCGACTTCACTTTTAAAAATCTTCACCATAGCAGATCCCATCCTTCAAGGTATTTGTCCGGCTAACAGTCCCTCTTCATAAAACGCAGAATCAGCTCGGCTGACGGGAAGGGGGCTTCCTGCGAGGTTTGAATTCTTGCAATACCCAGACCCTGGATAAATGAAAAATAGGCAATAGCGATAAGCAGCGGATCTCCGTCTACAATCTCATGAGCCTGTTGGCCCTCGATAATTAGCGGAACCAGATGTTCAAAGGGCAGTCTGATTTTATCCTGGGCGATGCGCTTCGCTTCCTCCGGGATCGCATCGGTTGTGGAGGTCTGAAGCAAAATCAGCCGCCAATGCTGCATAGCCAGGCTGTCAGACGACAGAAAGGCTTCGGTCAGCCACAATATTTTCTCCCAAGCAGTCCCTTCCAGCTCAGCAGCATACTGAACCGATAATCCTGCCCCTTCAGAGGCAAGCTCGACAACCTTAGTAAAAATCTCCTCCTTGGATTTGAAATAAGTATACACATAACCCTGGCTGAACCCGGCACTGAGGGCGATGTCCTTAATTTTGGTACCGGCAAAGCCCTTTTTAGAAAATACTTCTATAGCGTGCGTGATAATCTGGCGGGTCGCATCATCAGGAGCCAATCGCTCAAAGCCCTCAATGAACCTCATCTCCAAAAGCTTACTCTGTACACTCAAGTAGAGTTCCTCCTTTTGAATGAATCTTCATTCATAATAACACTATATGGATTACTATGTAAATAAATGTTATCCCACCAAGCAGCAAAGGCTGCGCCGTACTGAATCACAAAAAAAAAGGGACCCGAAGGTACCCACTACGACATTCTCTTCACTAGGCATTCTAGCCCCTGCGGGAACGTCTCTTCATGTATTCATTAATCTTCAGGTCCAGCAGGCTGCTGATTTCAATAACGTTAGCCGAGGTAAAGGAGTTCTCCTGCACAAAAAGCTGTTCCATTTTCCCGCGGAGTACCCGAATTTCATCTTCCAAAGAGAGTCTGCGTGCGTTGACATCACCCTTGGGGGGGCGTTTCCCGCTTCCGGTCAAACATTCCCCACCGTAGGAAGGCAAGTAATAATCGGCGCTGAGCACAATCATCCCTCCTAAATGTATTATTCAGAATAGAAAAGTCCTTGTAAGTACTATTACAGGTGTTTCTTGTCCTTAGAGTAAAATAATACCATACAGGAGGGAGATCCGCTATAGTCCTATTTGCTTCATTCTCACGCACTATTCCGTTCGTTCACGTTCGAGCTGTGTGACAAACGCCCCGATCCGCTCAATAGCCTCATTGAGCTGGGAAACCGAGGTGGCATAGGAGCAACGCAGATAACCTTCACCGCCAAGACCGAACACACTGCCGGGAACCGCAGCCACCTTGAATTCAAGTAGCAAGCGCTGGGCAAACTGGTCGGAGGTCAGTCCGGTGCGGCGGATGCTCGGAAATGCGTAAAATGCGCCTTGCGGCTCATGGCAATCCAGGCCGGCATCGCGCAATCCCTTGACAATGAGACGGCGGCGCTGATTATAGGAGTCGACCATCCGGTCCTTCTCCTCCATGCCATTGGTCAATGCTTCCAGCGCAGCCACCTGGCCCATCGACGGAGCGCACATGACGGTGTACTGGTGAATCTTCAGCATCGCGGAGATTAAATCCGGGTGACCGCAAGCATAGCCCATCCGCCAGCCGGTCATGGCAAAAGCCTTGGAGAAGCCGCTGACCAGAATCGTCCGGTCCTTCATGCCCGGCAGGGAAGCGAAGCTGACATGGGTACTTCCATATGTCAGTTCGGCATAGATTTCATCGGAGATGACGATGAGATCATGCTTCTCCACTACCTTCGCAATCGGCTCCCAATCCTCACGGCTCATGATCGCGCCTGTCGGATTGCTGGGATAACAAAGAATAAGAATTTTGGAACGCGGGGTAATCTTGGCTTCCAGCCCCTCTGCGGTAAGCTTGAAGTTGTCCTCCCCAAAGGTCTCGATTCCTACAGGAATCCCGCCGCCAATAGCGGTAATCGGCGAGTAGGAAATATAACATGGCTCAGGGATAAGGATTTCATCTCCCGGCGAGATTAAGGCGCGCAGCGCCAGATCAATCGCTTCACTGCCGCCCACCGTAGCGATAATCTCATTAGCCGGATTGTACTCCACTGCGAAGCGGGTGTGCAAATATTCGGCAATACCTTCCCGCAGCTCCGGCATGCCTGCATTTGAGGTATAGCCGGTGAAGCCTCTTTCTAGCGAATACACGCAGGCTTCCCTCACATGCCAAGGTGTCTTGAAGTCCGGCTCCCCGACCCCCAGGGAAATGATATCCTTGCTGCCTGCCGCCAGATCAAAAAATTTACGGATGCCCGATGGCTGGATTTGCTGGACCAGCGGGGACAAATATGAGCTCATGGATTTGCCTGTATCTCCGGTGTGCTGACTGTTATTAGTGATCATGTGATTACTTCCTTTACGGAGATATCATAAGACGGTTGTCTTCCTCATGCTCTTCAAAGATGATACCGTCCTGTTTATATTTTTTGAGAGTAAAGTTGGTTTTGGTAGAGAGCACCGAATCAATCGGCGACAGCTTCTCGGAGACAAAATTGGCGACCTCCCGCAGATTGCGGCCCTCTACTTCCACTAACAGGTCATAGGCGCCTGACATCAGATAGACCGATTTCACCTGCGGATACAGGTATATCCGTTCAGCAATGCCTTCGAAGCCGCGGCCGCGTTCCGGTGTAATCTGCACCTCGATCAGAGCGGTTACCCGTTCATCATCGACCTTATCCCAGTTTACAACTGTCGCATATTTTACAATCACATGGTCTTTTTCCATTTCTGCAATGGCCTGTTTGATATCCTCTTCTTCCGCTCCAAGCAAAGTCGCCATTAGCGCAGATGAGCTTCGCGCGTCCTCCTTGAGCAGTTCCAGCACTTTCCTCTTCAGTTCATTCATTTCCTTCATGCCTTCCCTCCGCGTAAAGAGTTTAATACTAATATGACATGAAAATGGGAGTTCTGCAAACAAAAATCAGACCGGCCGGCAAGTGCAGAACAGCAAAAAACAGAGAGACTGTTGAAGTCCCTCTGCTCCCTTAACCTCGAATATTCTGCCCACATTAGCCTTTCCTCTCTGTACAAGGGGTGCAGATTTACATGTAGTACGGGTTATGCGTGCTCGATTGATGCGTTGGAACCTGTCCAGCCTGTGCGTAGGCTCCGGCGTTGCCAGTCTTCTGCTGCACGAACTGCTGGCATTTCTGCCGGGTTTGCTCGGCGGACTGAATTTCCTTGTCCAGATCCTGACGCAGCGCTTTGCCCGGAGCGGTGTACATGTTCATTTGGGACATCTTCGTGTAAAGCTCCCCTTGAAGGCGCAGCGTATCCATCGTCAGGTCCGTGAATACCCTCCGAACCGTTGGACAATTCGACTCTGTTGCGGCCGTAGTATATTCGCGGACGGTCCGCTTCAAATCAGCCAAAATTGTGTTCATTAAATCCTCATCCGACATAAATGCCGATCCACTTTGTGCGTACACGAAAAAACCTCCTAAAAGTTTTGTAGCATCTGCTTTCGTGAATCCTCTTCGCAAAACTGACTTCGAAAGCATACGCTGAAAGTTTTGTGAGCAACTGCTTCCTGAATAAGCTTCGTTCAAAACTCGCTTCGGAAGCATAAACTTAGTTTTGTGAGTAATACTCTCTAGCTGATTTATTGCGGCTGTGTCGGTGCGTATTGCTGATGCTGATGGAGCAGATGCACTAGCGTATCCATATGATGGGTATGGCTTTGGATTTGCTGGATGCAAATCTGGTGTACCGTGGAGTTCTGGGTCGTTCCAGCGGTAGCGGCCAACTGCTTGAGCAGCAAATCCTCGTTGGAAATGGAGTCCACGATATATTCCAGTTCTTTTCCGCTAAGCGCCTGCATTTGCGTTGATTGCATGTTCTGAATTCCCTCCTTCAAAATGTTCAAGCAGTCCTTAGTATGCCTGGGACCTCTGCTCTTTATGTGCTGCTGTGCACAAGGTAAAAAGGCGTTGCCCGCGCATGAGAGTCCGCACAGCGGCCAATAATACGATATCGGAATCTCGCCAAAGGAGAGTAGCAGATGAAATTGAACAGCGGGCGGCTGCCCTGGGAAAATACTCTTATAAATCCTCCAGTCTATCCGGCACTAGAGGGGGATGTCCGCTGCGATTGTCTGATCGTAGGCGGGGGTATGGGTGGGGCAATGGCTGCTTACCGGATGTCCTTGAACGGAGCAGATACAGTACTCATTGATAAAAGAGTCATTGGGGGCGGCAGCTCCCATGCCAATACCGGACTGCTGCAGGTAGCCAATGACAAATCATTAACCTCCTGTATAAATACGTTCGGAGAAAAGAACGGAGTACTATTCTACAGACTGTGCCAGCAGGGTATCCGAAAAATTCTGGAGCTGCCGGGCAAGCTGAATATTGATCCGCGAATTATTCCCCGCAGTAGCCTGCTATATGCCAGCAGACCTGAGGATGTTCCCGCGCTGCGGCTGGAGCATGATCATCTTGTTGCCCACGGCTTTGATTCGGAATTCTGGGAGCAGGACAAGGTGAGCGCACACTACTCCTTCACCAAGCCGGCGGCACTCTATTCTACAGGCGATGCCGAAACGAATCCGTACCGGACCGTTCACAGCCTGGTCGAGAAGGCGCACACGAATGGCGTTCGTGTATTCGAACATACCAGAGCGCGGCATTATGAGTACAATAAGGATGGTGTAGTCTGCATAACGGACAATGGACGGATCTATGCGGGCAATATTATTTTTGCAATGGGCTATGAGACGCAGGAGATGAAGAAGGACCGGGGCGCGGCGCTGGTCAACACTTACGCGATCATGACCAAACCCTTGAAGAACCTCCCCAAATGGCATGAAAACAGCCTGATCTGGGAGACGGCCCGTCCCTACTTGTATTTCCGCACCACGCCGGACGGCCGCATCATTGCCGGGGGCAAGGATGAGCAGTTAACCGATCCGAAGCGCCGGGATATCCGGGTGCTCTCCCGGAGCCGGCGGCTGCTGGAGGAGCTTGAGGCGCTTTTCCCGGAAACCCGCGGAACAGAGGCCGAATACTCTTGGGGTGCAGTCTTCGGGTCAACCCGGGACGGACTGCCTTACATGGGACCGCATCCGGAATTTCCCCACTGCTTCTTCATTGAAGGCTACGGCGGGAACGGTACGGTCTACAGCATGATCGCCGCCGAGCTTTTGGCCGATACCCTTGCCGGTAAATACAGGCCGGAGCTAGAGCTGTTCTCGCTGACGCGTACCTCCAAGCCCTCCCCTTCGCCGGTCTAGGACGCGCACTCTATATCCATTACACAAAAGGGGATGCCCGCCAAGCCTGATTGATGGCTTTCGGGCATCCCCTTTATTTTTGCGTATTACGTGCCTGATGTATCAGACAGATTATTTTGCTGCTTGTACGAATTCAGCCGATTTAATCCCTGCTTGACGGCCGAAAATAATGATTTCTGCAACAGAGTTGCCGCCGATCCGGTTTTGACCATGCAAGCCGCCTGTAACTTCACCTGCTGCAAACAATCCTGGAATCACGCTGCCGTCTTTTTTCAGAACTTCAGTGTTAGTGTTGATTTTTACGCCGCCCATCGTGTAGTGAATCCCAGGGCCAATTTTAATTGCAGAGTA
Organism: Paenibacillus sp. BAC0078; assembly: GCF_054483875.1. Classification (NCBI taxonomy): domain Bacteria; kingdom Bacillati; phylum Bacillota; class Bacilli; order Caryophanales; family Paenibacillaceae; genus Paenibacillus; species Paenibacillus sp. BAC0078. The sequence goes on along the minus strand of NZ_JBTLRW010000006.1, from coordinate 288,277 downwards.
TGGCGCAGCGGACAAATCATTGTCCATTCCTGTTGTTCTGCCGAATTCGGCATCATTTTTATTCTTAACAGCGCTGTTCCATGTTTCCAGTGTCTTTTGCAGCTGATCCGCCGGAACACCTATTTCTTTGGCCAGAGCCTCGATCGTATCCGCTGTTTTTACAAAGCCCATTTTTTCATATTGCTGAATCGCTTTGACGCGGGTTTTAACCCCGGAATCAAAAACAAGGTATGCTGATTTTTCTGGAAGCTTATTGATCGCAGCGGTAACATTATCACGGGTATCCATTTCGTTCGTGAACCGTTTGCCTTCACTCGAAACAAGCAAAGCGCCTTCTCCGCGAACCGCTTCCCCGATCAGATAGGATTTCTCCTGCTGTACCGTCGGGTGAACCTGGATTTGATCCATATCGACTGTGTAGCCGCCGACCTTCTCGATCATTTTGATACCGTCGCCTGTGCTGCCAACCTGGTTGGTGGTTACGTACCCCTTCAGATCAGGTCTAACTTGTTCAATCATTTCCTTGTTGGCACCGAAACCGCCGGTTGTTACAACGACAGCAGACGCTGTTATAGTCTTTTCATCAGCCTGGTTGAAGAGGACCTTGACGCCGTTAACTTTGCCGCCCTCTTGCGTAATTTCCTTCACGTCGGCATTTACAAATAGTGGAATGCCTTTATCTTGAACGTTTTTCACCAAACCTTTGACAAGGTATTGGCCCACCGCAGAGCCGTCTTCAGGACGGTGTGTGCGTTTTTCCTTCATTCCGCCTGTAATCGTGATATTGTTCAAGCGAATGCCGATCGAATCCAGCCAATCAATCGCGCTTGCGGAATTGTCAACGAAGAAACGAAGCATCTCTTTGTCGTTGGTGTTATGGCCGCCCTTTAAAGTCTCTTCATAAAATAAATCATTGCTGTCTTCAATGCCTTGCTCTTTCTGGAATTTCGTCTGGGAAGCATTCATCCCCGAGGAAGATTTGGTTGTATTCCCGCCGGCAACCGGCATTTTTTCCAAAATAACCGGATTCAAGCCTTTTGCCTTGGCTTCAAGCGCAGCAGACATACCCGCACCGCCTGCACCGACAATGATGATATCATATTTATCCTTTAATTGATCGTAAGGTGTATAGCTTGCTTCAGATGCTCCCGATACGGCTTCAGCTTTTTCTTTTGTCTCACTGGTCTTCCCCTTGTTCTCGCTGCTGGCGCTGTTGCTGTTGTTGTTGCCGCATCCTGCGATAACCAGCATGACAGAGAGAATGAGAATAAGAGCAGCGGCTGCTTTCTTTTTCATGTGATGTTGCCCCCTTGTGCATATTTTCACAATTATCATAGCGTCAAAAGGGCTGACCTTGGAAGCTTACGTAAATAATTAAAGAGTTTTGTAACTAAAGTAAGTAGACTTTGTTGCTAAGGCGGCGGAACGCTTTCGGAAAAATAGCATAGGCAAAAAGCCCGCGCCGGACGCGGGCTTCTGTTAATTCATCATACTTGCGGCAATGCGGATGACCTCATCCTTGGTCAACTCCGATTTCTCCTGGCGAACTGTTACATTATAGATGAGCTCTGCTTCCGGGTCAGGCCAGACCAGGCTATACGTATACCCCATGTCGAGCTTCTTGTTGTCGGAATTTTCGCGATAAATGAGCTGCTTACCGCCAATCTCAATATTCTCCAACTTTGTCGTTTTGTTCCACGCCAAACTATCTGCCGGTTTATCTTTGTCATCAACACGTGAGGCACCGATTCTCACCTGAACGTTCCCTTTCTTGTACGTCAGTGTAGAAAAAAGGTAGGCAATGTTCTCCGGCTTCTCCACTCTCCATGTCAGCCGGAAGTTGTCTCCCAGGTCACTCTCGTTTCCGCCATTAAGCTGCTTCTCATCTGGAACCTTTAAGAAAGAAGGCCTAAACATCGCCTGGTCCAAGACATACCCTTCCGGCATATACCCTGGCTGCTTCACTACCGGAGCGTTGTGCTTCTCTGCACTGGCCTTATAGGCGGCATAGTCCTTGAACGTGATCGACGGGCGGTACAGGTTAAGATAAGGTTCTTCTTTCCCACGAGTGATGAAATAGGTGGCAGACTCTCCAGGAAGCAGTAGCTTCTCAAGGGTTTTGTAGCCCTTTGAATATTTCATACTGTAGATTTTTTCCTCTTTGCTCGTCTCTATCTTGTCCGGCCAGGGATGCAAGGGTTCTTTCGCTTTCTCTATCATACCGCCTGATTTCGTCGCCTGAAGCGGCTTATAGGGCAGCACCTTATACTGAAATTCGGCACCCTGCCGGAGTTCACCGGAAAACTGGGTATAGCCGCCGCCCAGCACGACTATTACTAGGAGTGCCGCCACCCAGCCCTGCACCGGAATCCGCAGGATTCGCTTCCGGCTCCGCCGCTTTCTGGCTTCTGTCTCTAGCCTGCGCATAACGTTAGGAGCCCCTTCATTTGGCGGAAGTGTCTGCAGAGGTGTCTGCTCTTCTGCAGCAGGTAAGGTCCCGCCAAGCCCAAGCGCCTTCATTACAGGTTCATGAACATCAACAGGGATGAAATTGGCAGACCGGTCTCCGTCCTTCATAAACCGCTCCTCCAGGGTTAATTCACTCTTGCCCATAGTTGTTGCTCCTTTCTCTCCAATACCTTTTTAAGCTTGTTTTTGGTCCGTTCATATCTTTTTCGTGCAGTAACCGTACTGACGCCCAGAATTTCGCCGATTTCCGCAAACGATTTATCTTCATAAATACGCAGAATCAACAAATTTCGGTCTTCCACATCCAGCTTTCCCAGGGCGGCTGAGACCGGCCCGCTGAACAGGCGGTTCTGAACCATTTGTTCGGCGCTGTCCACCGTAACCTCCTGCCGGAGCAGCTTGCGCAGTTGAAACTGAAATTTCTGCCGCCGCAACTGATTCAGACAATGGTGGTAAGCGATCTTGTATAACCAAGATACGAAATCCGCCTGCGGCTTGTATTGCCCGATATTCTGATAGGCCTTAATCAGGACATCCTGCACCGCATCCTCCGCCTCTTCCCTGCTGTTCAGCAGCCGGAAGCAGTAGAGGTATATCCGCTGCTGGTACAGCCTGATCACATCGGAGAACAGGCTGGCCTCTCCGGCCTGTATCCTCCTAATCTTCTCGTCTATGGAATCCACGTTGGTCTCCTTTCTTCTATTTTTTCTGTTTCTATAGATATAACACTTGAGCAGACTCAGACGTGACATTTATTTCTTCCGACTGCACAGCAAAAGAGACCAACAGATGAATCCCTGTTGATCTCCCTGGTGTAGAGCCTGCTTCCGAAACCGTCTGCTCTACTCTAACTTGACGGCATAAAGTAAAAATAACATAAGAAAGCTAAATAAAAAGCAAGAAAACCGGATTTCTGTTCACGACTCTTCTCCTGCAAATATAATCCCACAAAATATCGTAAAACATGATGCCGAAATACAGTTCCGCTTTTATTTTATAATGAGTGCGTAGCGCTACAGAAAATTGCAAACGGTTACAAAAATAAGTAGTGAAGGAGATTACTATGAGGAAAAAGAGTTTAATTATGTTACCCTTCGCGATAATACTTTCATTATTGCTGGCAGGCATCTCTAGTGCAGATGTGACCTCTAACTATGTCAACCCGCTGATGGGCGGTGCTGATCCTACCATTGCCAGGGCTGCAGACGGGTATTACTATTCAGCTTTTTCTGGCGATAATAATATCACGTTAAAAAGACATGAAACTATTCTCGGAGTATCAACGGCAAAAAGCGAAATAGTCTGGAAGAAGCCAAGTAATTTCGGGTATGTGTGGGGTCCATACGTATATAGACTGGAAGGAAAATGGTATATTTATTTTTCTTCAGGCCCAGAGGAAAGTTTCGGATATGGGCACCCGAGTTCCTACGTCCTGGAGAACTCATCTCCCGATCCTTTTGAAGGAACCTGGGAGCTCAAGGGAGAATCCGCTAATGCAGACAGCAATGGACAGGTTACGACCAAGAAGGGACTTCTAAATACTCAAGGCTATGGTTTGGCATGCGGCGTTGTATCCATTAAAGGAGAACCATACTTCACCTATACCAAGTACTACTATTTCCCGGACCCGCAGAATCCGGCGAATATGAAGTTCAATGAGAGTCCGACGATTGTCAAAATGAAAAATCCGTGGACCTTGGAAGGTCCCGAGGGTACAGTGGCAATGCCGCAATACGACTGGGAAAAACATGGCGATAATATCAATGAGGGCGCTGCAGTTGTTGAGAGAAACGGAAAAATCTATTTCGCCTACTCGGCAAGCAGCTTTATGAATGATAACTATTCTGTAGGGGTATCCGTAGCGGATGCAGCATCTGATGTTATGAAACCCGGTTCATGGAAGAAATATCCTGAGCCTGTGATGAAAAGATCGGATGAGAACAGCTCCTATGGACCCGGATCCCCCCTGTTCCTTAAGTCCGAAGACAATACCGAGGATTGGATTCTGTATCATGGAATACCGACCCATGGACAAGGCGGCGGAAACAGAGGAATAAGAGCGCAGCGTATCTACTGGGATGATAATGATTTTATCAATCCCGGCATCCCTTCGAACCCGGGCACGGTCCTGAACAGGCCTTCCGGAGAGGAAAAAAGCGAAATTAATGAAGCCGAGGAGGCTAAACTGTCTGGAGTTTCCAGAGTCGTCGGGAAAAGCGCTTTTGCTTCGGGCGGCTTATATGAAAAATACAATAACAGCAGCGAAAGTGACTATATAGAGTTTACTGTAAACACTGACGCTAAAGGTACCTACTCCCTGGATTTCAGGTACAACAACAACACGGCGAATGCTGTTACTATGAAACTAGGTGTGAACCAGGAGGCTGCCCGGGTGCTTTCCTTCGCCTCTAATGCAGGATTTGAAGCAAACTTCGATATTCAATCCGCACATAACATTAAGCTTAACGCCGGAAGCAACACGATCCGCCTGTCCGGCAAGAGTACTTTGGCTCTGGATGCCATGATTATTAAAAGAAGCACTTTATATGAAGCAGAAAATGCCGTGCTGTCCGGAAATGCCAAGGTAGACGCAGACCATGCGGGATACAGCGGAACCGGTTTTGCCGGAGGATTATGGATTTCAAATTCTGCGGTTTCCTTTAAAGTAAATGCGGCCAATGCAGGCAACTATTCTGTTAATCTGGGCTACAGCTTAGGGTTTAATGATGACAGAACCTTGAGTATGTATGTAAACGGGCAAAAGATAAAGCAGGTAGATTTTTTCAGCCTGAAAAGCTGGGACAAATGGGCCGACCGCTATGACAATGTTTTCCTCCGGGAGGGGGAAAATACGATTATGTATAAATATGACGCTGGCGACACCGGCAATGTCAATCTAGACTATATAACAGTTACTGAAGCAACAACCTGGCATTATGGAGCCGAAGATGCAAAACTTGCAGGCCCGGATGATGCTGCTGTCGTTTATGCCAAAGACGGCAATATGGGAACCGGTTATGTAACCGGGTTGTCCCGGGCGAATTCATCTGTGGAGTTTGCTGTAAATGTTGAGAATGCGGCGTCTTATGATGTAAAGCTGAGATATGCAAAAGAAGCTGCCGGCAAAACCTTAGCGCTGTATTTGAATGGTACCCGGATTAAAAGTATAACCCTCCCGGCTACCGGCGGGCTTACAGTCTGGAAGGAACAGCTGGAGACGTTAAGTCTGAAAGAGGGAAAAAACACCATTGTTTATAAGAATGAAACGGACAATTCAGGCATTATCAATATTGACAGCATTCATCTTAACAAACGGACTCCCTGGAGGTATCAGGCAGAGGATGCTACCAGAACAGGCAGTCTGCAGATTGCCAAGGATCATTTATGGTATGAAGGCAACGGATTTGTAGGCGGGTTTGAGAAAACAGGCGATTCCATTAAATTCAAAGTCAACGTACCCAATACAGCTTCCTATACGTCAACATTACGTTATTCCGGCGCGCAGAAGTCTGATATAACCATGACGATGTATGTTAACGGACAGAGAATCAAACAAGTGTCCTTACCTCCGACAGCGAACTGGGATACATGGACTAACCGGACAGAGTCAGTCAATCTGACAGCGGGAAATAATATTATTGAATTCATCCGCGAAGGAAGCGATACCGGAAGATTCAATATCGACGTTCTCACCATTGATAAAACCAGCGGCGGATTTATGAGTTCGATTGCCAAGAAGATCATTCCTGAAAAAATGGTCAAAATTCAGCCAAAGCACAGCGGAAAAGCCTTGGACGTGGACAGAGTTTCCAGTGATCCGCTGGCGGTAGTTAACCAGTGGGCTAATGGCGACGGAAATAATCAACTGTGGAGATTCTTGGATCTTGGTACAGGATATTACCAGATCCAGTCGGTTCAAAGCGGGCATGTCCTCGACATTCTTCCCGGTTCTGCCATACAGCAGCTCTGTCAGAATACAAGAGCTTCCGGGTCCATTCCGGATACCCAGCAGTGGAAGCTGGAAAAAGACGGTGACTACTATAAAGTAGTGAACAAAAGTAATAATAAAGTAATCACTGTAGAGGGTGCATCCAAGAATGATGGCGCTACGGTGAGGCTAGCTGATGATCAGGCAAAGGAAAATCAACGCATGAAAATTGAAATCCGCAACCTCAGCAATAGTGAAATCAGCGCATTGACGGAAACCGGAGGACGCTATGATATAACCTTTAACGCCAATGGCGGAAGTCCGGCGCGGACGGTTGTTCAGGCTGTATACGGCGAACTGCTGACTGCTCCGGACGTAACGAATGAGGGTTATGTGCTGGAGGGCTGGTACAACGATGCAGAGAAATGGAGCTTTACAGATGAGACCGTGCCTGGCGCATTGACGCTGACAGCGAAATGGACCCTTAAGGCTCTGGAGGTGCAGATCGTCAGTGAAGGCTCGCTGCGGGCAGGAACAGCCGGAGTGCTCCGCGCCGCCGGTAACGGGGCTGGAATACTGTCCTATACCTGGTATGTAGACAAGGGAGAAGGCTACGGCGAACCGGTCGGTTCCGGCGATAGGCTGATGCTTCCGGAGTTGACGGAAGCGATGAACGGCTACCGTTATAAGGCCGTCGTGACGGGAGAAGGCGGCACAACCGGAGAGCAGGAATATATTCTGCAAGTGCTCCCGGCCGGGGTTAAATGGATTACACCTGCCTTCGCGGCGGATCTGCCGCCTGCGCTTGAGACCGTCCAAGATGAACCCTTAACGCTTCTGGTTGATGCGACAGGAGACGTTGGGTCTATGGAGTGGGAAATGAAGCGACCCGGTGGCGGTGATTGGCTGCCGATTCCAAGTGTTACCGGTGCGGTATACCGCTTCACTCCTGGAATAGAAGATAACGGGACAGCGTACCGTGTTGTGCTGACCGGTAAAGCGGAGGTGAATCCGGAACGTATCACCGGAACGGAGCTGGTTCTCAAGGTATATCCGGCACATGAAATCCCGTCAGTCCAATCGTTCACAGCGACCGTGAACCCGGTAATGGAGGGTGATCCGGTAACCTTTAGCGTAGTTTCCGCTTCAGCTTACGGGGAGCTGAGCTACCGCTGGCTGAAGAATGACCTTGTACTGGAAGGTGCCACCGGAAGCAGTCTGATTGTAGAGAAGGCCGCTATTTCTGATGCGGGTGCATATAAGGCAGAGGTGACCAATACCCGTATTATCGGTAAACGTCATTATGCAGATACGGTCCATACAGAGAGTATTGATCTGAACGTTAAGCGTCAACCGGCAGCGCCAACCAATCCTCCGGTGACGCCGACGAGTCCGCCGTCATCAACACCAGGACCTGCGGCAACACCACAGCCAGCCGCAACGCCACTGCCTTCGGCCACAGTCATTTCAGCCGCTCAGCTGAGCAGTCCTGCGGTGAACGGAGTGGTTACAGTGCAGGTGGGGCAAGCGGCAGCAATTGAGCTTCCGGTAAATGCCGGGGAGCTCCTGGGAATCCATTCATTGTCTGTGCAGGGAGACGGAATAGAGCTTGTACTGGCACCGGAGCTGCTGAAGCAGCTGGCAGAAGCCATTCCTGCTGCAGAGCGCAAGGGTGCAAAGCTCCTGCTGACGGCAGAACGGAAGGCGCTCGAAGAAGTACGGCTGAAGACGGAAGCCGGCGTAGCCCTGAACGGCAAGCTGATTAATTATGACCTGAGTCTGTCCAGCGCGGACGGAACGGTGCACCGTTTGAAGGGTTATCCGGTTCCGGTAGCCCTCAACTGGCCGGCCGATGGACTTGATCCGAGGCTGTTGGGTCTGTACCGTGTGGAGAGTGACGATACTCTCACCTATCTGGGCGGGGCTGCTGAAAACGGCAGGTTGAAGGCGCTTCTTGACGGCAGCGGCATGTACGCGCTGCTGGAGTATTCGAAGCAATTCAGCGATGTTCCTGTCACTCACTGGGCATTTGAAGCTTTAAGTGAGCTGTCTGCGAAGCATCTGATCCGAGGCATATCGGAGCAGGCATATCAGCCCGGCCGGAATATTACCAGGGCTGAATTCGTTCAACTGATAGCGAACACGCTGCAGTTGAAAGGCAGCGGCACCACTTCCTTCACCGATGTTCCGGAAGGCGCCTGGTATCAGCAGGCACTCTCCGGCATGGTGCAGGCCGGACTGATTACCGGCCGGACTCCGGAAGCCTTCCAGCCGGCTGCGGAGATAAGCCGTGAAGAGATGACTGTCATTCTGATGCGGGCGTACCGGCTCCAGCATGGTGCAATTCCAGCCGCTCCGGTCAGCCCTTCCCTTAAGGATGCTGCGAACATCTCCGACTGGGCAGCGGAGCAAGTGGCTGCAGCCGCTTCGCTTGGTTTCGTGAAAGGACGGACTGACGGTACATTTGCTCCCAAAGCTCCTGCCACCCGTGCGGAAGCAGCACAGATCCTGATGAATTATTTGAGATAAGCATTGCGTAGAAACGGATATTACCGGATCTGCACAGCATAAACAAGGCGCTCACCCCCTGCAATAGAGCAAGGGATGAGCGCTTCTTGTGTCACTTTGCCGCACTTCGGATCAAGTGCGTAAGGGCTGTAATTTCCTGCGGATCACGTGTCGCCCCCAAGATGATCCAGCCGGTACACTGGCCACGGGGGCCGACATAGACAATTTCGCCGTCTATCGTTTTTTGTTTTAGAGAATTGGGTCTGGTCTTACAGGGCTCCAGAGCATACATACAGTCCCCGATCGCCCGTTTGGCTATCAGTGAACGGGGATAACATTGCAAGGAACGAATCACATAGGCCGCGGCATCTTTCCCTGCGTTCACCAGCATCTCGGCCGTCAGCTCCTGGCCATCGCCTGCAGCGGCGCAGTAATCGCGGACCTGCGGCAGACCGGTCAGCCCCTCCACTGGCTCAGGAACGTATTGATAACAGCGGATCGGGTCCAGCCTGGTTTCAAAATCGTAGACGGCAAACGGATCTTCCTCCGGAGGGGCAGAGTCACGGAGCAGTAGTTTTTTTGACGAAACCGGCAGAACATAATTTCCGCCACCCGACATAAAAGTTCCCGCCAACTGGATATGGTAACCGTCATCTACAGGCTGGGGTGTATCCGTTAAATTTCGCACCGTATCCTCCCGGAACAGCGTAGCTGCCCCGTAATTCGTTACCATCCGGATTGTTTTCTCATAAACAGGCAACGTTCCATACCCTCTCACTGGAACGTTGCCCTCCAAGCAAATCTGCCGCTCATCCCAGACCAGTCTTACCGATTCCAACAACGCCGGGGAATAAGACCCCGTCCCATGAAGGGTTCTTACCTCATCCGGGGTGCCGAATATTTCAGGACCTATGGCAGCTACAGCTGCATAGAAGCCCGACTCCCAGCCTGAATGCTCATTGCCAGAAAGGTCCACGTGTTCCGGATGCAGCAGATACCGCTCATCACGCTCCCAGCTTATCTTCTCAGACTCCAGCCTGACTTCCCCTATGTCCATACCCCGTTCAAGAATCACGGTAAAGACAAGCCTGCCATTTGATACGGTCAACAGATGCAGTTGTGAGCCAAAGCGGTCTGTAAAAAGCGTCAGGGTGACAAAGCCGCCTCCCGGCAGCGCATGTGGAATATCCGGCTGCATTTGTGCCAGCGTCAATTCGGTTATTCGATTATTGTTCATACGGGCTGCCTCCCAATCCGGTGTGATCGGCTACGCCGATATGGCTCGTCTCTCTTTCGCTGAAAGCGAACCCTAACTCCCCGGCAAGGCGCTTCCAGGCTTGGTAGTGAAATTTTGCGGTATCGACAATGACGCCATCCAAATCAAAGATGGCTGCCTCAAACGGTTTTGCTCGCAACTGCTTCCCTCCCTTACAGCTTGTGTACTTCATAAACATCTGGATTAACCGTTACCCGGTAGCGCTCCCCTCGCCAAGCGAGCTGGAAACTCAGCTCCTCCCAGCCCTCAGGCAGCCGGGGGTGCAGGTGAATGGTTTCGGTCCACATCGCACTCGCCAAACCGGCAAATCCGTAAACGATGAGCTGCCACAGGCCGCCGCAATTGGCGATGTGAATCCCCTCAGCGCCACCCTTTTTCTCCAGGGAAAGATCAATATCCATCACCCGCTGCAGAAAATCTGCTGCTTCCTCCTTGTGGTTCAGCCATGATGCCACAATGCCGTGAACCGCCACTGACAAGGAGGAATCATGGGTCGTGATCGGCTCATAATACGCATAGGCCGCCTTCAGTTGCTCCCGGGAGAATTCCTGTGGAAACAGCAGCATTAATTCCAGAACATCCGCCTGCTTTAACGCCTTGGAGCGATAATTGCGCTCTTGGGAAATGAAATGGCCAAATGGCCTGGACCGGTCTGTCCAGAGACTATCAAATTCCACATCGGCATATTGGGCGAAGTCGTCGGATTGCGGGACAATTTCCATCTGGCTGTCGTAAGGCAGCCTCAGCTTCTCCGCCGTGTGCCGGAAGAGCTCCCGTTCATCTGGACGGATGCCCAGCCGCTCTGCCGAAGCCGCATAGCTATCCGACTTACTGCTTTGCAGGCTGTCCAGACAAGCAACGGTCTGCTCCAGACTGAATTTGACCATGCGGTTGGTAAAGGCATTGTTTCGGGTGAACGGTAAATATTCATCCGGCCCCATAACGCCGAGCAGCTCGCCATACCCTTCCCGGTTCCAATCTACCCGGTCCGACCAATAACGGGCCGTCTCAACCAGAATATCAATGCCGTAGCGCTCCAGGAAATCATCATCTCCTGTAGCATTCACGTAGTGGTACAGGGCATAAACTACATCCGCCGTTATATGAATTTCGTGATCAGCATACTGCCAGTTGGCACATTGCTCTTCCCCGCTTAACGAGGACTCCCAGGCATACCGTGCTCCCCGGTATCCATAATTCCGGGCGTTGCACCTGGCCCCATCGAGCGTATTGTAGCGGAAAAGAAGCAGATTGCGGGCAGCCTGCGGGTTGGTGTGCAGGAAGAAGGGCAGCAGGTTGATCTCCGTATCCCAGAAATACCTGCCAAAATAGGCCTCGCCAGCATAACCCTTGGCACAGATTGCCACCCGTGCATCCTGTTCCCTATTTGAGCGGATCAGATGGTAGAGAGAGGCGCGGACGTTTACCTGCGCCGTATCATCACCCTTGATGCGGATATCAGCATCCTGCCACTTGCTTTTCCACTTGGCAGCATGCCGGTTATAAAGCTGTTCCCAGCCCAAATCGCGGGCATGGCTGAGATGCATAAGCGCCCTGTCGCGGACCGTTCCCACCTCCATATCCCGACCCGTTGTCACCGCAGTCAGCTTGCTGATAGTCAACCGGTCCCCGGTCTGCAGCCTGCAATCCCCCCGGAGCGCAGCCATCATCCGGGTATTTTCTGCATGCCAGGTCATCGCTTCAGAGACTTCCAGCGCAGACAGCATGAAGATTTGATTGCCCTCATCCGTTATGGTCTGAAGTGACAGACTGCCCGCTAATTCCGCCGAGGGAACAATCCGGGAAAAATGATTCATTCCATTGGTGCGCACATCAGCCCGGAGGGTGGCCTTCACCTCCAGCCTACCTTCGCCTGCCAACACCTCAATCTGTACCCGCTGGATACAGAGATGGGTATCCGACATGCTGATGTACCGGTTAAATGTACAGTGAAGCTGCATGCCCGCCGCCGTTTCCCATACAAATGAACGATGAAGGCTTCCATCATGCAGATCCAGCCAGCGTGTGTAGCCGTTAATCCGGCACCGGTCCATATCCAGCCTCTCGCCGGCAGACTGAAATTCAAGCCCCAGGTAATAAGGGAGATTGACAATCTCCTCCTTCAGCAGCGGATGCCGGCCGACAATGCCCGGGATGAACGTTCCCTGCTTGGATTTGGGATGCCGCGGCTTCTCAAGCGTTACGTTGTCGGGAAAGCGCAGATAGTCCTCATCCTGGGGCGCATCGCTGCACCCCTCCTCAAAGCTTCCACGGACATGCATGTAGCCGTTTCCTTGGGTAAAGAGTCCCTCATAATGCTTGTGCAGCCCGGCGTGATACCCGTTTTCTTTCAGACACCACAGGTTTTCTTCGTTCATCTGCAACCCCTCAGTTTCTCCGATGGTTTCCCTTTTGTCATCGTCCAGTTTATCATCCCTTGACTGCTCCCGCAGCAAGTCCGGATACAACTTGCTTCTGCAGCAGGATATAAACTAGGATACTTGGTGCGATAACGACCATAGTAGCAGCAAACATGACGCCGTAATCACTGGCAAATTGGCTTTTGAAATAATAGAGCGCAAGCGGCAGTGTTCGGCTTTGATTCCCCGTCGTCAGAATAATAGCGAATTGAAATTCATTCCAGCAGAGCAGAAACTGCATCACACCCGCCGTGCTGAAACCCGGCTTCGATATGGGCAAAACAATTTTGAAGAACGTCTGGAAGAAGCCGGCACCGTCCAAATAAGCCGATTCCTCCACTTCCTTGGGAATCGTCAGGAAATAGCTTGATAGTATATAGAGCGAGACGGGCAAGCCAAAGCCGGCATAAACGATAATCAGTCCAATCACCTTGTCGTAAAGCCCCAACGTGTTAACCGTCAAATATAGCGGCTGCAGCATGGCCGCGCCCGGAATCAGCAGCGAAAGGGAGAATGCTCCCATCAGCAGCTTCTTGAAGCGGAATTGAAAGCGTGCCAGGACATAGGCCGCCATACCGAGAAGCAGCAAATTTAATAATGTCCCGAAGATGCCAACGATCACACTGTTGATGTAGAACCGGGAAAGCGGCGCAATTTTGAAGGCCATGACGTAATTGGAAAAGCGGAAGCTGCCCGGCCAGCCGAGCGAATTGTTCAAAATCTCGGCATTTGTCTTGAATGAAGCCATCAGTACCCACAGGAACGGACCAAGCGACAACAGTACAATCAGGAGCACAAACCCATACTTGAGCACAGCCAAACCTTTTTTCATTATTCTCACCCCAGTCGCTCCATTCAGTTCTGGGAGCTGCCTATTCTGAACAGATTTCGGCAAAGCAGGACAAAGATCAAGCCAAAGCCGATTAGGAAGACGCCCACAGAATTGGAATAACCGAAGTTGTTGTCCATGAGTGCAGTCTTGTAAATATAAATGGGCAAATTCATTGTTTCATTGCCGGGTCCGCCGCCTGTCGTCATCATAATAATATCCATCTTCTGCAGCATGCTTGTTCCGGCTAGAATCACGCAGGTGCCAATAATATTGCGCAGCATAGGAAGGACGATATAAAAATTGATCTTCAACTCGCTGGCCCCGTCGATACGCGCCGATTCAAACAGGCTTTCTGGAATCGCTGCAATCTCGGCCAGAATTAGAATAGTGACGACAGCCGCATAGGGCAGCCAGGTCATTGTGACTGAGAAGAAGGCGGTTGCATAATCCATGAACCAGTTCTGGGCGTAATCCGCCTTGCCCAACAAGCGGACAATGCTGTTCACCGCACCAAAATCAGGATTGAGCATGCACAAAAACAGCATACCAACGGCTGCTCCCGAGATGATGTTAGGAAACATGTAAACCGTTCGCGCAAACTTCCAGTAGAATTCCTTCATATTGAGAATAAGCGCGAATGCGGTACCAATGGCAACGTGGATAGTGGACTGGAGCAAAACCCAGACACCCGTATTCAGAAAACTCTGGCGAAAATCGGAATCGTCCGTAAACAGTTGAATAAAGTTGGCCAGTCCGATAAAAACCGGTTTTCGTCCGGCCGACCATTCCGTAAAGGAGGTACCGAACAGAACGACAAGCGATACGGCATAGACAATAATAAAAAGCACAACAGTCGGCAACAGAAACAGCGCGATATACCCTTTGTTTTTCCTAACCATCCATATGGTCCTCCCTAATCGGATTTTACCGGAAAGCACTGCCGGAAAATCCGACCGCAACTCGTACTCTTACTAGTCAGCTTGCTGTTTATTTATGTTTGGCTGCAATTTCCGTCAGCTCTTTGGCAATCTCCTCTGCTGATGACCGGCCGAATACCAGCTTCGGATAGACGCTCTTCCAGGCGTCGGTTATGTTGGGATAGACAATAGAGTCGAAGGATTGATAATGAATCTGCGTTTTTTGGGCCAGTTCTACGGATTCAACAAAAAGCGGATATTTTTGCTTCAGTGCATCCGAAGGCTGAATCTCATTGGATACCGGCATCACATTTCCATATTCAAGCGCGATGGTCTGTCCTTCTAACCCCGTCTTGAAACGAATAAATTTCTCAGCGGCGTCGCGGGTTTCCGGTGTTTTGGCTCCGATCATATAGCCAACCTCATAGGTGGAGATCAGGCTGTTGTTCGGATAAGCTGCGACACCCACCTTTTTATCGAAACCTTCACTGGATTTGGTCGGGTCGCTAAAATCTCCAATCATCCAGGGACCGTTGGCGATCATTGCCACCTTGTTCTGGGAGAAAGCGTTCGCGGCATTGGCGTAACCTGCACCAAGCGCATCCTTGGTCGTATACTTCTCCAGCATCGTCTTCATCAAGTTGAGCGCGTGAATCATTTCGGGCGTATTAAAGTTGGTAGGATGCAGCGTGTTCATGAACTTATTGCCCGCATCCCCGTTTGTCCCCACAATGGCGGCCAGGATCAGGTTGGTCGTCCAGGCATTCTCCCCTGTCATCAACGCAAGCGGAACGAAGCCTGCTGCCTTGAGCTTCTCGTTGTTGCTCATGAATTCATCCCAAGTTTCCGCCGGCTTGATTCCCGCCTTTTCAAACATTTCCTTGTTGTAGAAGTAGCCGATATTCTGCTTCTGATCGCTGATCGACCAGACCTTACCGTCCCGCGTATTGGCAGCAAGCGCTGCTTCGCCGATCGCAGCCTTCCATTCCGGATCCTTGTCCAGATAGTCATTGAAAGGGGTTGCAAGATTTCCTTTAATCAGGATGTCATTGATTCCGTTCTTACCCATGACGACATCCGGAACATCCCCGGAGACTGCCAGAATCTTCAGTTTGTCCTCATATGCGGAGTCACTTGGAATTTCTTCAACCACAACTTCCACTTCATTGCCATACTTGGCATTGAACTGCTTGATCTGTTCTTCCTCCAGCTTAGCTGACGCATGAGTACCCACCCGGAAGGTAAGATAAGAAATTTTCACCGGCGCCTTGGCAGCGGGAGCAGCGCTTGCCTGACCCGAAGCGGATGGTGCACCAGTTGCGGCCGCTCCGCTGTTCTCCGATGAATTCTGTGATCCGCATGCCGAAATGGATATGGCCAGAATCAGAGTGCTTGCTAAGGTGAAGCTTGCTTTGTACAATGGCATTCTCAAATCAAATCCCCCTTTAAATGATGACAGATTGATGCATGAGCCTAAGCCCTGCAGCCAATTACGCTTTGTTACAGTTCTCATTGTAGAGCGAGGAATACGGAGAATGAATTCGTATTTCGGCATTATCTTTTCTGATATCTTGAGCAAATGGGGCTAGATCAACTGTATAGATGAAAGGGCTTTCGGAATTCTTCCGATTTCTTTAACTCTTTGTCGTTTTCTTTACCACATGGCCGGAAATGGCTGTATTTCGTTCTGTTTGGCTATTCGCCACATATAAAAGATTGTATAATAGCTTTACCCTATTATCATCAGCCAAGGAGCAGACAGCATGTCCAATAAGCAGATCATGCGACGACTCAGCTTTCGCCCGACTTATAGATTTTCCTCCCGCATTCCTCTAAGAAATAAAATTGTGATTATCATTCTTCTTCTTATTCTTCTGCCGATGACGTTCGCCGGCTGCTATTTCTATTGGAACATCTCCCGGATTCTGACGAAGAATGCCAATGATAATCTGTCCCTTCTGATCCGCCAGACCAACGACAATATCGAGAAATCCTTTCAGATTATTGATAACACCTCCCTGCATTTCCTCGCCAATAAAAAGGTAAGAACCTGGTCAATCGAGGATGTGTCTCAGGGAGCCGACTTCTACAAAAAATTTATCAATAAAACTGAAATGGAAGAGGATCTGAAATACAGCCTTATGTTCAACAACGCTTGGAATATCAGCCTGCTGTCAACAGCTTATGTTTTTTTTGATCAGGACAACTATGTATCTGTTCTAAAGTCACAGCCCAACATTGAACAAATTAACAAGAACAATCTCGCTGTCTATCATGCGGTTAATGACAGAATAGTTCGGGGCAAGGAAATTGTCACGCCAAGCCATGAGGACCAGACCATCTACTTCACACGAATTGTGTCCAATATCAACTATCCCCGGCAGCGCCTTGTGCTGATCTTTGGCACGGATGAGGCAGATTTAGCGAAAAAATATTCCGAGCTGCTCACCTTCCCGGGCGCTATAGCCTACATCGTTGATAACCGGGGAGCCATCTATTCCAGTGCCGATAAGCAAGAGCTC
This sequence comes from Paenibacillus sp. BAC0078, assembly GCF_054483875.1. Lineage (NCBI taxonomy): Bacteria > Bacillati > Bacillota > Bacilli > Caryophanales > Paenibacillaceae > Paenibacillus > Paenibacillus sp. BAC0078. The sequence goes on along the minus strand of NZ_JBTLRW010000006.1, from coordinate 271,405 downwards.
GGTTCTATTGTTTCTCCCGCTGTATTTGCGCTCAAAGACAATTCCGAAGTAAGTGAAGTCAAGATAAACCGGGAAAGCTACCTGACTGTTTCCCGCAGCATCGGCACAACCGGGCTTACCTTCATTGCAGGCATCCCTAAGAAGCAAGTACTCTCCAAATTGTCCGAGAGCATGCGCAATTACATTTGGATCATCGCCCTGATTGCTTTCGTATCCCTCGCAGCAGGCGTCCTGTTATCTCTTCGCTTTACCCGGGTCATCCTTGATTTGCTGCGGAGTATCCAAAAGGTAAAGAGAGGTAACTACAAAACAAGGATGCCGGCCTACAAAGATTTGGAGCTCAATCTGTTGAGTAGCACCTTCAACAACATGACGGACGAGATCAATTATCTCATCAAGGAAGTTTATGAGAAGCATCTGCTGATCAAGGAGTCGGAGATCAAATTTTTGCAAGCACAGATGAATCCCCATTTTTTGTTCAATACGCTCATTACCATTGGCTACAAAGCGAAATTATCCAAAGATGAGAGCGTTTACAAAATGGTAACATCACTTACGGAGCTGCTGCAGGCAGGTATTTATTCCAATAGTCTAGCCAAGGTCCCGGTTCGTCAGGAGCTGGATTTCATCAAATTTTATCTTTATCTGCAGAAAGAAAGGTTTGAGGATAAAATTGAGTATACGATCCAGATTGAGGACGAGACCATACTGGATCTGTTGCTTCCCAAGCTGAGTGTCGAACCCTTGGTGGAAAATGCTGTGGTTCACGGTGTGGAAAAAAAGCTGGGCAAAGGAATTATCCACATCCACATTTACCGCAGAAACGATTCGATCTATTTTGAGATCACAGACAATGGTAATGGATTTGAGTATGTACCGCAGAATTGGAGTAATTTCGAAAGCATCACCATGCGCAAACAAGGCCACAACAATATTGGCCTGATCAACACGCATAAACGGGTCAAGCTGATCTACGGCGAGCCATATGGAATTGATGTCGAGAGCGAATTTGGGGCAGGAGCAAAAGTTACCCTTCACATACCTGCAGATCAGGGGGAACTATCACATGTATAACGTCATGATCGTTGATGATGAGCCTGTTATCAAAAAAGGGCTGAAGTGTTTTATTGATTGGGAGGCACTCCAATGTGAGGTGATTGGTGAAGCATCCAATGGGATGGAAGCCGTGGAGATGCTCGGCCATTATGATATTGATATTATTGTCACCGATATACGCATGCCGGGGATGGACGGTCTTGCTTTATCCGACTATGTACACCGGAACTTTCCGCAGATCAAGGTTATCATCCTTACAGCCTTCGCTGACTTCTCCTATGCCCAAACTGCCATTCAGTATGAAGTAGTAGATTTTGTGGTCAAGACCAATCCCACAGAGAAGATTCCCGGGGCTATTGAAAAAGCAACGCAGCTGCTGGAGAAGGAGAAAGAGCAGCAGCAGAAATTGAGCCAGCTGGAGAGCAAGATCAACGACAATCTTTCCGAAATCAGTGAGAAATTTCTGAAGGAGGCCGCCCACGGCCTGATCAGTGATGAAGCAATTTTGTTCAGCCGCTCAAGAGAGCTTGGTTTGCAATTGGAGAACTATTTCGGGATCCATCTGGAGGTTGAGGATACACTATGTTCCCTCCCAACGAATGAATATCACCGGTTCTTGGCTTCCATTCGCCAATTCCTTGCGCTAGCCTTCGAGGAACGCTCCTCTTACATTATGGCAATGGAAAAAAACACCTTACTGGCTATTGTCTCCATGGACGGCGGCAATGCAGCAGTCTCCACACAAGCCTTGCTCACGATTTGTAATGAAATTCTCGCCATGGCAGAGAACTTTAGACGATACCATATCAATATCGGCATCAGTTTGAAGCACCGGGACGTGCTGACTTTGTCAATGGCTTACCGCGAGGCAAGAGAAGCGCTGCAAGGCAGCTTTTATAGCGATAATTATGTGGCTGTTTATATGCCTCATACCAACCAGACGCTCACTCCGGGAGCTCCTCCCCATCATACCGCAGAGCAAATTGCCGAATATCTGCAACAAGGGCAAGCCGATCTGGCTATCAATCAACTGGACCGGTTACTTGAGAGCTACAGGAGCATCAAAGAGCCGATTGAGAATGTAAAGGTGGCTTGTCTGCTTATCGGTTCTTACTGTTTCCGTTTGCTGAGCGCCAGCCAACCCTTCGCACCGGAGCTGGATGAAAGCCAATCCACGGTTTATAAGCAAATTCAGGAGAGCAAGAGCATTCAACTGTTGGCAGATATCCTAAAGCGCTTGATTCAGAGCTGCTCAAGGGCACTGGCGTTTAATGATAAACAGCCCAATTACATCGTTATAGAATGCCAGAAATATATAAGAGAGCATTACAACCAGAACCTGAACTTGCAGATTATTGCGGACCATATCCATATCAACAGCAGCTATCTCAGCCGCCTTTACAAAAAAGTAACCAGTGAGTCCATCATCGACGCGATCAACAAGTACCGGATTGAAATGGCCAAGAAATTACTCAGGAATCCGGCGAGTAAGGTATTTGAAGTCGCGGAAGCAGTCGGTATTGAGACACCTGCTTACTTCACCCATGTATTCTCCAAATACACAGGGATGAGTCCAAAGGAATACAAGCTTAATTATTCACAGACTGAATTGGGATAAAGTCGCCGGTATTTGCGTGGATGTGCCTATAGTTTTATAATTGGGACTTACAGAATCGTATTACAAGGAGGCCAGAAACTATGGAGAAAAGCAAAAAATATATGCTAGTCGGTGCAGTCCTGACGGCAGCAGGTATTTCTCTAATGACCTATACAGCAAGCCGCTATATTTCATTTAAGAGAGTGGTTTCCAGAATGATCCGTTTGGAAGATATCGCCTCACTTGAAATCACCCGCTTGTCCTCTGTTCCCGGTGAACAAAAGAATATTGTGGTTACTGAGCCGGAGGCTATTAAACAAATATGTGATGATTTCTCTGACATACGTTTAAAGAAATCAGCACGAAATGTAAGCGCAGGCGACAAATACAGCTATTATATTACTATCGTACAAGCTGACCGGAAGCAACGTTTCGATATTATTCTGAAGGACAAACATCATATGATTATTTATGATAATGATATGAGCAATCCGCAGTTACATACTTACAAGATTATGAGCCGATTCTATCCGCAAGCACTGAAACAGGCCTTTGATTGAATGATGGAGGCTCTGCATAAATCACCCTCACAAAAAAAGGAACCCGCAGGTCCCTCGCAAACTTCCATTCAAATATATTTGGTGATCAGCTCATGCCCGGCAGGAGTAACCGTGTACATGTACACCGGTCTGCCCACCGCCCCATAGCTGATCTCCATTTCCAGCACACCGACCTCCGTGAGAAAAGCCAAATATTTGCGCACAGATATCCGCGAAATCGGGGCGTTCGAAGTGATCTCCTCAGTGGAAAACACCTGCTTCTGCAGCTCCCTAATCGTGTTCCATATACTCTCTAGCGTTCCTTCGGTAAGTCCCTTGGGCAGTGTTCCGGTCTTGTCCTCCGCCGGCCCCAGAGAATGCCGCAGCAGCTTGTCGAGCTGCTCCTGGCTCAGATGCTCTCTATGCCTCATCAGAGAGAAATCCTCACGGTATGCCGACAATGCCGCCTGAAAGCGCGCGAACTCGAAGGGTTTGATCAAATAATCGACAGCCCCGTACTGCAGCGCTTTTCGAATACTTCCATTGTCGCTGGCTGCAGAAATCACGATAATGTCAACCATACTTCCCTGCTCACGCAAGGATGAAAGCAGTTGCAGCCCGCTGGTATGCGGCATGTAGATATCAAGCAGAATCAGATCCACTTCAAGCTCCGCAAGCATCCGCGCGGCCTCGTCTCCCGAAGCTGCCCAGCCCGCGAACTCGAAGCCCTGCACCTGCTCCAGATAATGGCGGTTGAGCTTCGCCACCATCGGATCATCTTCAACAATCAGCACCTTAATGTTCATTCATCACATCACCCTTTACAGCATACGGCACATCGGCCAGGAACGTCGTTCCCGGCTTACCGCCGTCTATAATCCGCAGCTTGCCCTGCAGCTTTTCCACGCTTTTGCGTACCAGGTACAAGCCGATCCCCCTCTGTTCTCCCTTGGTGGAGAAGCCTTGAACAAATACCTGCTCCCGCAGCGCTTCCGGAATTCCCGGCCCGCTGTCTCCCACGATGCAGTGCAAACGTCCCCGGTCATAATGAAACGCAAGCTCAATTTCCTTGACGCTCCGCCCTTCAAGCACTTCCATCGCATTATCGAGCAGGTTGCCGGCAATCGTGATCAGCTCATGAATGCTTTGCGGGTCCGCCGATTCCGGCAGGTAGCTGTCCTCCGTCAGCTGCAGCTCAATTCCTGCTTCACGGGCCCGGCTAAGCTTCCCCAGAAGGAATCCCGCCATCACCGGGTCCTTGATCTGTCTCGTAATCGAACCGATCTCCTTCTGGTAGTTGCTGACGGTTCCCGAAATATACTGCTGCAGCTCATCGTACAAGCCCATATGCGTCATGCCCATAATAACATGCAGCTTATTCATGAATTCATGCGCCCCTGCCCGCAGGGCATCGGCGTATACGGAAATACCGGACAGCCGTTCCGCCAGCACGGCAAGCTCAGTTTTGTCCCGGAACGTGGCGATAGCGCCAGCAATCTGGCCGCTCACCCGAATCGGAAGACTGTTCACCAGAAGAGCAATGCCGCTAAGCTCAACATCCTGATCCTGCTTCACTTCACCGGTTGTCAGAACAAGCTCAAGCCCGAGCTCCGGCCAGTAGTCGGCGATATGCCGGTTCATTGCATCCCCGGTGATGCCCGCCCCTTTCAGAAGCCGTTCGGCTTCCACATTGATCATTGTAATCCGTGCCTCATGATCTATCGCAATAATTCCCTCGCGCGTGGACTGCAGCATGGCACTGCGTTCCTCCAGCAGCTTGGAAATATCCGAAGGCTCCATGCCGAACATCATTTTTTTGATTTTCCTCGCCAGAACGACAGCTCCCCCGGCTCCCAGCAGAGCGCCGGACAGCAGAATGGCAATAATCGTCCATTCGTTTTGTCTGACCAGACGATGAACCCGGTCCAGCGAAAGACCGACCACAACTACCCCAATCTGATATCCTTGGCCGCTATATACAGGCACAAAGGCGCGCAGCGACTTGCCAAGCAGGCCCTCGCCTTCAGAAATACTCTCTTCGCCGCGCAGCGCCTCCTTCTGGCCTCCACCAACAAAGGGCTTGCCAATCTTCGAAGCATCGGGATGCGAATAGCGGATACTGTTCATATCAATTACGACTACAAACATAATATCATTGCGGCGGGTGATTTTGGAGGTATAGTCCTGAATCTCCTTGCTGCGCCCTTCACTGAGACCCTCTGACACAAGCGGCATCAATGCAATCGTGCGGGCTATTGTAATCGCCTTATCCTCCAGGGCATGCCTGGTCTGCGGAATAATCTGATTCCGGAAAATAAAGTATAAAACCAGCAGCACCACCAGCACCACGGTGGATACCATCATTGTAACCCTTGTCCTAAGGCCGTATTTCTCTTTCTTCGCCAATCGAAAGTATCCCCCTATTCCGTACACGCTTCAAGATGGATTCCATTTACGGCTTCGCTTCAGCAAACGGCGCAGAACTAGCCAGCTCCCCAGTGGAGCCGTTCCCAGCAGCAGCATCAGCAGTGTGATAACCTGCGTCGAGCTGTTTACGGACAGCACAGCGATGAACACGAACATTCCCAGCAGCCGCCCGCTCATCAAGCTAAGCTCACGCAGAACTACAAGCTCTACCCGTTTGCCAGCGCTTTCTGCCGACAAGCCCATCAAATCGAAGCTGGTCGAAGTCATTGGCAGCATATAGAGTGGAAGGCAAAGCGAGGTCCCTATCCCCATAATCAGCAATGTTCCATAGCTGACCTTCCATAGCAGCGGTACAATGACGGCCACCAGCAGCAGACCTCCGGCCAGCATTCCCGTCAACCGGTATTTAGGCTTGAACCATTTTCCCGCAGCATAGTAGCTGACCAGTGACACAGCCGAAGTAATAAACGCAAATTGTCCGAGCTTGCTCTCCTCTTTGGCCGCAATGTATACCAGAAGTCCGATCAGGAACGAAAACACGCCCTCCCGAAGACCCTGAAACAGCAGTGCCCCCGATGCAAATCTCCACGGACTTCCCGCACGGGACAGCTCTTTCCATGGCTCAAGCCACAGATAAGTTCCCTCGCTCTTGCGTTTCTTCAGCAGAAAGCTAAGCGCCGCTGCCACACTGTAAATGCAGAGGGAGATAATAAATACCACCCGGTAGCCCCGCTCTCCCGGCCACAGAGAAATAAGCCAGCCGGAAACCCACGGCCCGATGATGCCGGTACAGGAGCTCAACAGCCCCATCCAGCCATTAAAAAAATCGCGGTTCTCCGCTTCGGTAATTTCAAAAAACACAATATTGAACGCCAGCCAATAAAACCCGATCGCAAGCCCCAGAGTCAATCCCAGCGGCCAGATATAATGGACGGAGTTCCCGCCTAAGCGCAGCACTAGTAAATAAAAAAAGCCCGAAACGGCAATTCCCAGCCGCAGGGCATTCATCTTATTATGTTCCTTCACCCATTTACCGCCCAGCCAGAAGCTTAACCCGAGAGCCACTTGCTGGGCAACCGCAAACCAGCCGATCATGGCAAAATTCTGGCGGCTTTTCCACAAATACACGTTCAGAAAAGTGCCTGCCAGCATGCTTGCCAGCATATACAGTCCGCCCACAGCAAGCAGCAGCACGGCCTGATTCCGCAATAAACTTTTCATGTGTAACCCTCCTGCCTCCTGAACAATTCTTGCTTTAACATGTCCAGAAAAAAGGGAAACCATGAATCAGCCTTTACTTGGCGCCAGTGCTCAAGTTGCGCACAAGCTGAATGCGGTCTTCCTGCGCCAGACTGTGCTGCACATGGAAGCACGAAGGGCAGACGAAGACATTGAGCGCAAACGGCGGCTTCAGCACAGGTCCGCCCAGCGCTTCCGGCGAAGAAGGCTCGAAGCCGGTTACCTGCTGTTTGCCTGACAGCAGCATAAGCTCATGGCACTGCGGGCATTCCGGCGCCTCTAACTGAGCTGCCAGGATTGATGCTACACTAGCCTCATAACGCTTCAGATCATAGTCGTCACCAAACTGAACCAGTGTATTGAAGATCGGGACCACACTGTCCTTATCTTCGTCATCCCACAGGTTATCATCACTTACAGCCTCATCATCACTCACTTCAGCCACTTCCGGCTCGTCCTCATCCTCCAGGTCATCAATGCCCAGCGTAACCGTGCGGTAGCCGCTAAGCTCATTGTTGCAATGGGGACAGGTATCCTCCGGGCCGAACTCCTCGTCCCATACAATCTCCGTATGACACCAAGGGCAAACTGTTGTTTCCATCTGAAATATCTCCTTCTTACCTCACATTTGAATTCAGTTGATTATTAGATAAAGAATACCGGCGGCTAAAAAAGCAAGGGCAGAAAAGAAGAGAACCCGAACCAAAATCTTCATATCGCTCTACCCCCGCTTTAGAAAATAGCAGCACCAATCACATAGGACAGGGATATGGAGATCAGCATGGCAGTCAAGCCAACAGCCCTGTTGTCCGCAGCAATTTCATCATCAATGGAGAACACAGGGGTCAGAAACTCAAATAGGAAGTAGGCCAAAATCAGCAGCAGAAATCCGACAACCGCCCATTTCATCGTGTCGTAGATCGACGCTCCCGAATCAATGCTGAAGCGCAGAATGTTGCAGATGCCGAAGATTTTGCCGCCGGTCGCCATAGCTACCGCCACATTTCCTTTACGGATTTCTTCCCAGCAATTATATTTGGTCACCATCTCAAAGAAGGACAGAAACACCACCAGGCCAAGTATCGCCACAGCGAAGTAGCCAAGCAGCGCACCCAGCGGATGGTCCAGCAAAAGATCAATATTTTCTTGCATGCTCCCCCTCTTTCTGCCGGACTCCAGCCGCTATTGCAGTTCAGCCACGGTTACGCCCGCGCCGCCTTCATTATAATTCCCGAGCCGGTAGCTCTTTACATGCTTGTGCTTGCGCAGGTATTCCTGAATGCCTGTGCGCAGCACTCCGGTTCCCTTGCCATGAATAATCGAAATTTGTCCCAGATTGCCTAGAAAAGCCTCGTCAATAAAACGGTCTGTCTCCATAATCGCCTCTTCCAGGTTCGCGCCCCGCAGGTCCAGCTCACTGCGGATGTTCTCATCGCGGGTACGTTTAACCGTCGTTGCACGGCGAAGGGACGGCGGCGGGGAATCGGGGGCTGAGGCCAGAAATTCCAAGTCCTCAAGATTAACCTTCATCTTCATAATGCCGAACTGAACAATGGCTTCCTTAGGACCGCTTAGCTCCACAACAAAACCCTTTTGATTCACATTCTGCACTTTTACTTCATCACCGGGCTGAATCTTCCGCGGAGCCTTAACGCTGCTGCGGGAGGCCGTCTTCTTGCGCGGGGCCGGTTCCGCTTCATCAAGGCGGCGGCGGGCTTCAATCAGTTTGTGCTCCTTGACCGAAGCCCCTTCCTCCATCGCCAGGCGGCGCAAATCGCTGATGATCGCCTCGGCTTCCTTACGCGCTTTGTCGAGGATGGCGCTGGCATCCTTCTCCGCCTTCTCCAGCCGCTTGTCGCGCTGGCTCTCCAGCTTCTCCAGCTCCTGCTGCTGCCGCTTGCGGAATTCCTCCGCTTCACGGCGGATCACTTCGGCGCGTTCACGTTCGTTCTCCGCTCCAAGACGGTTCTCTTCCAGGGAGGCAATCATATGCTCCACGCGCAGGTCTTCTTCTTTGACCTCGCCGCGGGCATGCTCCAGAATGGCGTTCGGCAGACCGAGACGTTCGGCAATTGCGAATGCGTTGCTTCGTCCGGGCACACCAATAAGCAGACGGTAGGTGGGGCTAAGACTCTGCACATCAAATTCCATACTGGCATTGATAACGCCCTTGCGTTCGTAAGCATAGGCTTTCAGCTCGCTGTAGTGCGTGGTCGCCACCATCCGGCACTCGGTCCGGTGAATATGCTCAAGTATGGCAATCGCCAGAGCCGAGCCTTCGGCCGGGTCGGTTCCCGCGCCTACCTCATCCAGAAGAATCAGGCTCTTCGGAGTCATTCTCCGCAGGATGGAAATAATATTGGTCATATGGCTGGAGAAGGTACTGAGGCTCTGCTCAATGCTCTGCTCGTCGCCAATGTCGGCATAAATCGCATCGAACACGCACATCTGGCTGCCTTCCTCAGCCGGGATAAACAATCCCGACATCGACATCAGGCTGAGAAGACCAATCGTCTTCAGCGTAACGGTCTTACCGCCAGTATTCGGTCCGGTCACGATGATGGAGCTGTACTGATTGCCTAGCTCCACATCAAGCGGAACTACCTGCTCCGCAGGGATTAGCGGATGCCGCCCCTTGCGCAGCTTGAGATAACCACGGTCATTCATCCGCGGCTGAATCGCCTTCATGTCGCGGGCCAGCCGCGCTTTGGCGAAGATGAAATCAAGCTCGCCCAGAATATCCACGTCATAGGCCATTTCCTCGGCAATATCGCCGACAAGCGCCGTCAGACGATGCAGGATGATCTCAATCTCGCGTTCCTCGCGCAGCCGTGTCTCACGCAGCTTGTTGTTCATCGCCACAATGGATTCCGGCTCAATGAACAGCGTCGCCCCGGAGCCGGACTGGTCATGCACAATCCCGCCGAAATGGGCGCGGTATTCTGCCTTAACCGGAATAACAAACCGGTCGCCGCGAATCGTCACAAGCTGGTCCTGCAGCATTTTGGCTACAGAGGAAGAACGGATCATGGAATCCAGCTTCTCACGGATTCGGGCCTCGCCTCCGCGCAGCTCGCGGCGGATTGTGGCAAGCTCGGGGCTTGCGGTGTCCAGCACCTCTGCATTCTCGTCGATGCAGGCACGGATGGCGTCCTCCACATGCTTCTGCTCCGACAGCAGATCGCTCTGTGCGAACAGGAACGGGATCGGCGTATCCTCATGCATCGCCGCCAGGAAACGCTTGACTCTGCGCGCACCGCCGATGGTGTTGCCCACGGAGAGCAGCTCGCCTGTGTTCAGCATCCCTCCAATGGAAGCACGCTTCAGCGCCATCTTGATATCCGTCACGCCGCCAAAGGAAGGGATTCCCTTCAGCCGGTCAACATTTGCCGCTTCGTCCGTAGCCTGCAGCAGCAGCTTCACGCCTTCAAAATCGCCAGAGGGTCTGAGGGCTTCCGCAAGCACTCGTCCCATTGGGGTCTGCGTATATTGCATCAATTTATTTAAAATCTTGCGATATTCAAGCGTATGCAAAATTTTGTCGTCCAATTACAGTCACAGCTCCCTTCATAGATGGTTCCATTATACCTAATTCAGCCCATTTTCGCTATTTGGGTATGTTTCAGGCATAGAAAAAAGGATTCGGGTCACAATAAGAACTGCACATATCCTTACGCACACGCCAAAGGAGGTTAGACTAAAGTGAGATTTTTAGGTCATGTGGTCCGTTTTGTGGTTGCAGCGATTGTTCTGCTTGTTGTCGGCTGGATTGTCCCGCAGTTCTCAATTGGCGGCTTCTGGAGCGCTCTTATTCTGGCTCTGGTTATCGCGCTGGTCGGATGGGTCGTTGAAGGCATCTTTGGCAAAAAAGTAACGCCCTTCGGCCGCGGCATCGTCGGTTTTCTGGTCAGCGCGCTGGTCATCTGGATCGCCCAGTTCATCGTGAGCGGTGTCAGTGTCTCCATCCTGGGAGCTCTGCTGGCAGCTCTGGTCATTGGGATTATCGACCTGTTCCTGCCGGTATCCACTCCGTTTGAAGCAGCAAAATAATTTCACTGCGGTTGCAGACACGAAACCCCCTACTCCGAATTATAGCGGAAACAGGGGGTTTATTGTATTTACTTATGCAAATGAACGGACATTATCATCTCCGAACGTGGTGGAAGCAGTCACTACGGTGTTTTTGCCGCTCCGCTTGGCGGTGTACAGCGCGTGGTCCGTTTTGCGGAACAGCATTTCCTTGCCGTAGCCGTGCTGGTAATCGCATAACCCGATGCTTACCGTAATGGGCTTGCCGCCGGCATAGGGATGCTCCATGGCTGAAATGGACAGCCGAAGCTGTTCAGCAGCCGAGTAAGCCTCATGAAAGCTTTTATCCGTAAAAATAACCGCGAATTCTTCCCCGCCATACCTGGCCGCAAAATCATTCAGACCAATCATGCCTCCAACCTTGGCTGCAACCTCCTTCAGCACCAGGTCACCTACCCAATGGCCGTACGTATCATTTACACGCTTGAAATTATCAATATCGAACAGCGCCAGCTGCAGCCGCAGGCCATTGCTCTCACATTGCTCCAGCAGCGAATCCAAATATTCATGAAAGGTCTTGTGGTTATACAGCCCGGTCAGCGCATCAATCTTCAGCAGCTTGTCGGAAATCGCCCGCTCGACCATAAGCTCCTGCTCCGATTTGGTGAGCTGCTCCAAATGCTCGCGGACTTCACGGCCCCGCCTAATTACTGCCCGCGCCATAACAACAAAGACAACAAATACGCACTCGACCATCAAAAACTCCAGCAGCGGCTTGTTCAGCAGTATCCGTTCCAGACCGAAATAAATTCCGCCGTAGAACACCAGACTGAAGGCGCCAAGGTAGCCCAGCAGCCTCTGATCATAATAGATAAGTGAAATCATAATCGGCATCATAAGAGTCATCTGGGCACCGTCAACAAACGGCTCCAGCACAAAATACATCAGGTAAGAAACAATAAACCCGCTGACTACAACGGCCTGCTTATGATATTGACTGGTGGAACGAAGCCACATTTCGGCTGTCGTCATCGCAACTACAATCATGATGTTGCAGCCAATAAACAAGTGTCCTTTGCTGGGAATAAGGCTGGCCTTGGCTTCAGGAGAATGATCCGACAGGACGAAAAGAAGCTGGGCCGCCAGCATAAAAAAAACGATGATCCAGTAACCAGTCAATATTTTACGGTGCCATTTATCCGAATTCAGCGAGTCATTTGTTATAATAATGCGGATCCCCTACTTCTCAACCGATAATATAATAGTACTAATTATAATGAATTTTAATGTTTTTTGCATCATATTTTTGCAATTTTCGACAAAGTTTGGAGTGAATTTTACAATCACCTCTCGTTCACTCATTTCACTACCCGGAAATGATCCACCTGTTTCTTGCTAAGTTTTGATTTTACCACTACTAGGCGGAATGAATCCACTATTGAAAAACCTAGTCCTTCTTCCAAAGCACAAGGCTGGCCCCAGACAGTTATCGCTGCCTGGGGCCAGCCTTGTGCTTTCGTCCGTCATTCAACTGTCCTGTTCGATCAGTTGAATCCATTCATTATATTCACTCTGCAGCTTGGCATATTCCGCCTGAAGGCTGCGATGCTCCTGGGACAGCTTGTCCAGCTCCCCTTGCTGCAGTTCAAACTGCGCCTGCACCAGCCGCAGTTGGCCCCGCGCCAGCTCGTAGCTCTCGCCGATTTCTGCAAGCTGCTCCCGCACCTCGCTGTGCTCGCGGGTCAATGTGTCGGCGTCGGCTTCGGCCTTGACGGCTTCCTGCTGCCAGACCTCGATTTCCTCGCGCAGTTGCGCTTCTGTATCGCTCCACTCTCGCTGGAGCTGCTGCAGCTCCTGGGCCTTGTTCTTCCAGGACGCTTCAACCTCGCGTGTCTCACGGAGCGCTTCCTGCTGCTCCGCCGCAGCGGCGGCCGCTTCACGGCCAGCCTCGTACAGCTCTTCCAGACGCCGTGCGGCTTCTTCGCCTTCGGCCTCCAGAAGCTCATATCTTTCCTTCAGCTGCTCGCCTTCCTGCAGCACCTCGTCATACTGCGCGATAAGCTCCTCGTAACGCCCGCGCAGCGCCGCAAGCTCCTTGCGGGAGGCTTCCGCCTCTTCGCGCTGCCGCTGGCTCTCGAGCTCCGCTTCAGCCCGCAAGCCGGCCTCGCGGTCAAGCTGCTGCACCATTCCGTCCGCCTGGCCGCGCAGCGTCTCAATCTCGCGCTGCAGCGAATAGGATTGCTCTTCGGCTTCCAGCAGCTTCGTCTCCAGCTCGCCGATATCTTCCATGTGCTTGCTCGCGAGCTCCTGCCAGTTCGCCGCTTCCTCTGCCGACTGGGCAAGCTCACTCTGCACCGCGGCCAGGCTGCCCTTGGTTTCCTGCAGCGACTTCCGGAGCGCATCAGCTTCCTCCTGCGTCAGCTCATAGCGCTGGCGCAGCCCTTCCAGTTCGTCACTGAGCAGCGCTCCCAGCTCGCTGGCAGATTGAAGCTCTTCCTGCACACGGGTCAGGCTGCCCTTCGTGGCCTGAAGCGAATCACTCAGCGCAGACGATTCTTTCTGCGCCTGCTCATAACGCTGGCGCAACCCCTCCAGCTCCTCCGTCACCTTCGTTCCCTGCTCCGCAGCAGAACGAAGCTCTTCCGTGAGCTGCTCCTCACGCTTCAGTACCGCTTCGTACTGCGCGAGCAGCGTCAGGCGGGCATCCCGCTCGCCCTTAAGTCCGGCTTCGGCCGCACGCAGCCTGGACTGCAACTGCCCCGTTCCGCCGCGCAGCTCGCCAAGCTGCTTCTCCATTTCCTGAAGCTGCTGCTTATGCCGGTGCTCCTGCGTACCCAGCGATTGCCGCAGCTCCTTGTTCTTCGCCTGCTCTTTTTGCAGCGTCTCGCGCCCCTCAGTCAGCTCCTTCTCAAGCTGGGACTTCGTATCCGTCAGCTCCTTGCCGAGCACAGAGCGGACCTCGGCCAGCTCGCCTCCCAGCGATTCCCGGGTTTCCGACAGCTCCTGCTCCAGCCGGGACAACGCTTCCGCCTTCTCCTTGGCGAGTGTCTCACGGAGAGCTGCCAGCTCCTGCTGATGGGCCGCCTTCAGCTCTTCAAGCTCCTTCACTCTTGCAGCCTCAGCACTTTGCAGCGCCTGCTGATGGCTCTCACGCGCAGCGTTCTGCTCCTGCTCGCTGGTCTCCCGCAGCAATTGCAGCTCCGCCTCACGCGCCTTCAGTTCTCCGGCAAGCTGCTCACGGGCAGCCGCCGCTGCCTGCTCTGCCTCCAGCAGTGCCTCGGCGCGAAGCTTGCGTTCTTGCTCCTGAATCTCCAGATGGAGCCTGCGCTCCTCTTCAGCGGCGGCAATCAGCCGCGCCGCTTCTTCCTTGGCTGCTGCCTCCAGCCGCTCATATTCTTCCTGCCGCTCCCGCTGCACCTCCAGGAGGCGTGATACCTCCACGCGCAGCTCTGTGCGCTCTCCGGTGAGCATATTCAGCTCATTTTTAAAATCCTGGACCTGAATGGCCTGCTCCGCCATATGTACGGCTGCAAGCACCGCGATCCGGGGTGTGTCCAGTCTGGAATGGGATTTGGATATTGCACGCATGTGCTCGTCAACATAACGGGCGACCTGCTTCATATATTCAGTGCTGCTTCCAACAAGTTTATAGGAAGTTCCGTATATCTCCACGGCGACACGGGTCCGGTCCATAGCCACAGTTGTGCCCTCCTTTGTATGTGTGCGGATTCTAGTTGGTTCCCTGCTCCTATTGTAGCGTTATTTTTTGCGTTTTGCCAAAAAGCGTCTTCTTTTGAGTCCATTCTGCCGCTATCCGCCGCACCATAGGGCGATGAAAAAAAAGCCGCAGCAGAATCCGTTTCTAAATGGATTCGCTGCGGCTTTGTACAATTCCTGCTACTTTCTCAATTCTGCGCCAAAAGTTTGCTGAAGTGCGGAAACGACCTTATCGTGCACCTCTACAACTTCCTCGTCGGTCAGCGTGTGGTCCGTATGACGGTATAACAGCGAGATGGCTACGCTCTTTTTGCCGCTCTCCATCTTGCCGCCTGTATACACGTCGAACACCTGTACATTCTGCAGCAAAGTGCCGCCGTTCTCACGGATGGAAGCCAGCAGATGACCGGCAGGCACAGCGGAATCCACGACAACCGCAATATCCCGTTCCATTCCCGGGAAGCGCTGCAGTTCGGTGTACTGCAGGTTGCTGCGGGCAGCATTATAGAGCGGCTGCAGCAGCAGTTCGGCTACATAAGTATCCTCAAGATCAAGATCCCGCTGCAGCTCAGGATGAAGCTGGCCCATAGTTCCAAGCTTCACGCGGCCCTCTTCGCCCAGCAAATATACAGAAGCAGAACGGCCCGGATGGTAATTCTCCGGCGCATCACCTTCATAGACTATGCTATCCGTAAGGCCCAGATAGGCAAATACAGTCTCAAGCGCACCCTTCAGGTCGAAGAAATCCACCGACTGTTCAGCCACATTCCACTGCTTGGACGCGCGGCTTCCGCTAAGCAGCAGACCCAGCACCGGCAATTCGCGCGGCTGGCGGGTAAGCTGCTCTTCTTCCGTGAAGAACACATTGCCGACTTCGAACAGCGCCAGATCGCTTTGGCGGCGGTTCGTGTTATAGCGGGCAATATCCAGCAGCTGAGGAATAAGGGTATTGCGGAGCACGCTGCGCTCCTCGCTCATCGGCATCGCCAGCTTCACGGCAAGACTGCCTTCGGCAAGCGCCGGGAACAGCTTGCTTTGCTCCGGCTGGATGAAGGAATACCCCATAACCTCCTGGTAGCCTCCATGCGCCAGCAGACGCCGCAGCTCGCGGCGGAGGGCTTGCTGTCTTGTCAACGCTCCCGGAGTGGTGACACCCTCGATCAGTGTGGTCGGGATGTTGTCGTATCCGTACAAACGGGCGACTTCTTCAATCAGGTCGACATCATAGCTGATATCGCCGCGTCTGGTCGGCACCTGTACCTCGATAAGACCTTGTGCGGCATCTCCGCACTTGAAGTGCAGACGGCTGAACAGGGTTTTCACTTCCAGCAGGGAGAGATCCGTGCCCAGATAACGGTTCAGCTTCTCCAGGGACAAGGTCAGTACCTTCTCCTTAGCAGCTCCGCTGCCTGCTTCCACAATCCCTTCGTGCACCGTGCCTCCGGCATACTGTGCAATCAGGGCTGCCGCACGGTTCAACGCCGGAATTACGGAATTCGGATCGACCTCCTTCTCGAAGCGCAGGGACGCTTCGGAGCGCAGACCCAGTTGCCGCGAGGTTTTGCGGACCGTTCCTCCGTCGAATTTGGCAGATTCCAATACAATATTCACGGTTTCCCCGGTTACTTCGGTATCCAGTCCGCCCATCACACCTGCGAGCGCAACGGCTTTTGCTCCATCGGCAATGACCAGCATTTGCGGCTCAAGCTTCCGCTCTTGACCGTCAAGCGTGGTCAGCAGCTCGCCTTCCCGTGCAAAACGCACACCCAGCGTACCGCCTTCCACTTTATCGCCGTCAAAGGCGTGCAGCGGCTGTCCGTATTCCAGCATCACGTAGTTGGTAATGTCAACGATGTTGCTGATCGGGCGGATGCCCGCCGCCATCAGACGGTTCTGAATCCAGAGCGGGGATGGAGCAGGCTTCACTCCGGCAATGTAACGCACCGCATAATGCTTGCAGTATTCTTCGTTCTCAATCTTGACGGAGATGGAGTCTGCGGCTGAACCGCCCGTCTCCACAATATCTGCCGCCGGATTCGGCAGCTCCAGCTCACGGCCGAGAATCGCGCTGACTTCATAAGCGGCCCCGATCATGCTGAGACAGTCGGAACGGTTCGGCGTCAGATCGAAGTCAAGGACCTCATCATTGAGGCCCAGCACCTCCAGGATGCTTTGGCCGATTTCAGTGTTCTCGGGCAGAACAAGGATGCCCTCCTGCAGTTCCTTCGGCAGCAGCTTGTCGTTCAGTCCCAGCTCTTTGGCTGAGCAGATCATACCCTGCGACAATACACCGCGCAGCTTGGCTTTCTTGATCTCCAGACCCGGCAGCTTTGCGCCTACCAGGGCTACAGGAACCTTCTGACCTGCCGCCACATTTTTGGCTCCGCAGACAATCTGCAGATCCTCGTCTTGGCCGGCGTCAACGATGCAGACATTGAGCTTATCTGCGTCAGGATGTTTTTCTTTCGATTTCACGTAGCCGACGACAATCCCGGAAAGCCCCTTATTGCGGCGCTCCACACTGTCGATCTCGATGCCGGCGGTTGTGATTTTGTCTGCCAGCTCTTCTGCGGCCACGCCCTCAAGCGATATATAGTCAGAGAGCCAGGAGGTTGATACTTTCATGTTCGCACACTTCCTTTTGTTTCAGATGTATTTATCTACGTGCCGGGTTTGCTTGCTGCGCGGAGAGGAGAGCGTAATGACTTGGCCCTTCGACTCCTTCTTCTAAAATTCCTATTAAATGCAGTCACTGCGATAAACATTTGGACTTCCGATCGCTGTTATCCTCAGATTTCCTGATTTGAACCGCTACTCGCGGTAGAAATCCGAGGATAAAGGCGAACGCTGACGCTTCTCCAGTTCCAAATTTTCTCTCCGTTCCTTTTTTAATAGTCTTTTTCATGAATCTGAAATCGGAAGCCAAATCAACTGCGCCTCCTAAATCCCGCCCAGCCCGCAGCCCGCCAAAAATCTAAATCCCCTTGAACTGCTTCACAAAAGCCATATCATTCGTGTAGAAATGGCGGATATCGTCGATGCCGTATTTCAGCATCGCAATCCGCTCAGCGCCCATGCCGAACGCGAAGCCGCTGTATTCGGCAGGATCATAGCCGCCCATTTCAAGCACGTTCGGATGAACCATGCCTGCGCCGAGGATTTCCAGCCAGCCGCTCTGCTTGCACAGACGGCAGCCGTCGCCGCCGCATTTGAAGCAGCTCACGTCCACCTCGACGCTCGGTTCAGTGAACGGGAAGAAGCTTGGACGCAGGCGGATGCCTGTCTTCGGTCCGAACATTTCCTTGACGAACTGCTGCAGCGTGCCCTTCAGATCGCTCATGCGGATATTGCGTCCAATCACCAGACCTTCAATCTGATGGAATTGGAACGAGTGGGTCGCATCGTCGTCATCGCGGCGGAATACCTTGCCCGGGCAGATGATTTTAACCGGTGTTTCGCCCTCCATCGCCTGCATGGTGCGGATCTGCACCGGAGAGGTCTGCGTGCGCATCAGGATATCCTCCGTTATATAGAAGGAATCTTGCATATCGCGGGCCGGATGGTTCTTCGGCAGATTGAGCGCTTCGAAGTTATAGTAATCCGTTTCGACTTCAGGACCTTCCGTCACCCGGTAGCCCATGCCGATAAAAATATCCTCAATCTCCTGCACGACCCGGCTCAGAGGGTGAATCCCGCCTTGCGGCAGACTGCGGCCCGGCAGGGTTACGTCTACTTTTTCCGCGTTCAGGCGGTTCAGCGTCTCCTGCTGCTGGAATACCTCCTGCTTCGCACCGATAATCTCCTCAATAGCGCTCCGCACCAGATTCGCCACCTGGCCGATCACCGGGCGCTCCTCTGCACTGAGTCCGCCCATTCCGCGCAGAACCTCTGTAAGCTCGCCTTTTTTACCCAAGTACTTTACACGCAAATCATTCAGAACCTGCGGATCGCTAACCTCCTGCAGCTTCGCCAACGCTTCGACCTTCAATGCTTCAAGCTTTTCTTTCATGGCCGTGTACTGCCCCCTTATCATGTCATTTGCAACAAAAAAAGGCCTTTCCTCCCGGTAAGGGACGAAAAGACCGTGGTACCACCCTTGTTAGACAAGCCCTGTGCCACATCCCTTAAGAGTATTATTTCCCTTATGGCATGACTAAGACCCGTCTCACTTTAACAGAAATAACGGTCTGCGGCCGGTTTCCCCTACGCGCCCCTTCAAGGAAGCCTTGAACGAACTTCAGGGAACTGCTCCGGAGTGAACTTCGGCAGCTCTGCTCTCCTAGAAACGCTCTCAATCTGCGGCGTCTCCTCCCTGTAGGCCAGGCACTGCGTACTTTTCTCCATCACTGCATTTCACTGGATGCTGCTGGATAACCTGTATCTTCTGATCAGAAGATATGTCAATTTATTATATTCAAAATCATCCGTTTTGACAAGCCGGACTAAATTTAGGCCAATTTTTATCTTCTTTTAAGCTTCCTTTAAGCTTCACAGCGCGTTTCAGGATGATTTTTCAGCTAACGCTCAGCGGAATTTGATATTTTTCCTTATTAGTAAAGCCTGGCTGTCCTCATTTCCTGCGGCAGCTCTCCTGATGGCAAAGGCTTTTATACAGGGAGGGAAATTCATGCACAAACGAAGCAAGGCCTATGTTCTGCTGCTGCTTAGCACATTTGCCGTCAGTCCGGTTGCCGGGCCTGCGGTTTATACCGCTACGGCTGCTGCATCCACGGCCACAACAACGGCTGTAACGGAGACCTCAACACTCACCAAGCTCAGCGCTATCAAACTCGGAACCACACTCAGCGTGAAGCTGAGCAATGTGGGGATTTTCAGCCAATCGGGCGGAAATATCCTTACTTATACGCTGACCTATGCCAACACGGCGGACAGCAGCGTCAACATGGTCAATTATTTCTCCAAAGTGGCGACCCCCGGGGGAAACCTCATCAAAGGAGTTGCCGTAAGCGCCGATGCCTCGAAGAAAAAAATCGCCGCAGGCGAGAGCACCAGCATTACATATTATGCGAATATCGGAACCGCCACATCGGTAAAAGGACTCAAAATCAACATGTACGGCTGGAATTTCAGCGCAGCCAATTTCGAGCAGCGGATTGGTACGTTTACCGTCCCTGCTAATTACTCAGTCTCCGCCCTCCCGGGTGAGAGCAAAAAAGTGGAACTCGGCAGCATGCCTGTCACAACCAAAGCCGAATCCCTGCAAATTTACAAATATAACGGCAAGGTATACGCCAAGGCAGGCATCAGCATGACTAATCTGGGTACAAAGGTGCTCACTGATCCGGGCTACAGCTTATACCTGAAATCCTCGGGAGGGTCTATCTTCACCCTGGCACTGGATGAGAGCAGCTCAGAGTACAAAATCCAGCCGCAGGAGAAGAAAACGCTCTACTATATGACCGAAATCCCGGCCTATATGAATTTAACCAACATGACACTGCTGATCGCCAAGCTGGATGAGACGCTCAAGCTGACTCTTCCGGTTGCTTCCTATGCTCTTCCTGCCGCGAAAACCGCCGATTTCACTGTGGCCGCAGGCTACACCAAGAAGGTGTCGGTCAACAGCAACATTATGGATATGCAACTGCTGAAGGCGAATGTATACGCAGAGAATGAGTACGGGATATGGACTTATCAGTTCCGGGTGAAAAATACTGGCAGCAAAGCGGTCACCTTGCCAGCCTATGAGCTTACGGTCAAGTCGAAGGAGGGCTACACCTTCCCTATTACAACAACGGCTTTTGCCAGCCTGACACTGAAGCCGCTGGAGGAAAAGCTGATCACGCTCAGCGCAAGCATTCCGCTCACACTCGCACAGGACAAACTGGAGCTGCAGATGATTCCGCCAGCAAGCAGTGGCGATACGAATAAGATCATTCTTCCGGTCGCCTATTTCAAAATCCCCTATACGCTGGAAAGCGACACTCATGTACTCTCAGAGAACAGCGTAACAAACAATTACGGAACCTTTGGGGTCACGCTTCAGTCCTTGCTGCGTCTGCCTTGGGGCAATGAGGATCTGGTACAGGCGAAGCTGAACATCCGTAACTCCAGCTCCAAAACAATCACGCTGCCCAAGTTGAGCGGGATTCTTAAGGTGGACCAGAATGATCTGACCGCTTCATCGCAGCTTGTTATCGACAATGACACGACCACGCTTGCTCCCGGCGCGAGTGTTCAAGTTACCGTACTGGCTCATGTTCCGTACACCCTCGATATCAGACAGACCAAGATTATTCTTCAGGAAACGAGCGGCGAGAATGTATCCCAGTTCCTCTCCCTCGGCACAACCGACGGTGCTGTAACCAGCATTACTCCGCTTGCAGCCGGCAAAACCTTCAGCATTGCCACAACCGGTAAAAAAGCAAGTGTACAGGAGCGCCTGACAACCGTCTACAAAGGCAGCAGCTCCAAGCTCATCTACAGTGAAATTGAAATGAACAGTGAAGAAACCCGTCAGGCAGATCTATCACGATTGTATGCCCAGTTCAAGACGGCTGACGGACAGTACTTCGAGGCTACAGCCAACCAGTCCGAGCTGTCGACCAGTCCTAAAGGCAAGACGCTGATCACCTTTTGGGCCAAAGTACCAATCACCGTTGATACCTCCAGTCTGCAGCTCTATGTAGGCCAGGGCGTTGCCGATGGCAAGCTGACCAGCGCGGGAACGGCGGCCACCGCATATGTGAACACCGCTGCTATTCCGTTGACCGTTACGGATGTGACCGCACAGACAAGTCTCAGCAACATCTCCATGTTCCCGTACACGCTGGCGATTTCCAATTCAACAGGCAGTATTACTGCGGGAAGCAGCAATTTTACGCTGGCGGTCAACTATATTTTATCCCAGGATACGTCCTACCAGATGGGCGCTTACGGGCATAAGCTCATACTGCATATCAGCGATCCGTTTGGACAGTATTTTGAGAAGTCGATGACACTTGGAACCGACCTGACTGCCGGAACTTACACAACGTATACCACGACCTTCAGCAGCAATCTGTACCAGACTCTGGGAGGCGGCAATTACACCCTCACGCTGTACGATGAGTTCCAGGGGCAGCGGATCGCCTTGGGCAGCCAGGTCTATAACATTGATGTGACGGCAAAAGCAACGGCAACACCAACAGCGACGGCGACTCCGGGAGCTACAGCAACTCCAACAGCTACGGCAACTCCAACGGCAACGCCAGCGGCAACAGCAACTCCAGCACCTTCTCCATCCGCTTCCGGGGCATCCGGGGCTGGCGGCAACTAAGAGGTTACTCAAGCAAACGATGCTTAATGCATAACAAATGAACCACTCTGCCTTTTATATTGAAGCAAGATGGAGGATCGGAATGAACAAGAAGAAAAAAATAATTATCGCCTCAAGCGTCGTTGTCGTTGCCATCGCGGGTATCCTTGCCTATGTCCTTTGGCCTGACCAGAACAAGGAGGTTAACGCGGCTCCGCTGAATACGGCAACCGTGACCAAAGGAAATATCCTGGTCGGGGTATCGGGCTCCGGGTCCGTCTCGGCGATTAACAGTGAGAGCATCCGCACCAAGGAAGCCGGGGAAGTCGATAAGGTTATGGTTAAGAAGGGCGATGTCGTTAAAAAAGGAGCCGTGCTGATCACCTTTGTAGCCGCAGATCTAAGCGACAAGCTCAAAGAAGCGAATAAATCGCTGGCAAATCTGAAGACAGAGCTGGAAAACAAACAGGAAAATTACAAAACGCTGGCGATGAACAACGCTACGGACGATGAGCTGGAATCGGCAAAAACAGCTATCGACAAGGCGAAAAGCGATATTCAGGACCAGCAGGACTCCATCGCGGAAATTCAGGACGATATGGTTCCTCCCGACCCGTTAACTGCTCCAATCGACGGTACCATTACCGCAGTGAATATTACGGACGGGGAACAGGCACAGAACGGCTCCGAACTGCTCACCATGACGGATTATGTGAATCTGAGCGTTACGGTGCAGGTCGATGAGCTGGATATTCCGAAGGTCAAGCTGAATCAAGCGGCTACAATTACACTGGATGCCCTCGAAGATAAGGAATTTACCGGCAAGGTCATTGATATCGCCAAAGAAGGCACGTCCTCCAACGGTGTCTCGCTGTTCGATGTTACAGTGGGCTTGAATAAGTCAGATGGCGTACTTGTCGGCATGTCAGCGGAAGTAGCTATTACCATTGAGCAGAAAAAAGATGTGTTGACCGTGCCCCTCGAAGCGGTCACGGAAGTGAACGGCAAGTATTTCGTAGCTGTGCCGACAACATCGGCAGACAACAGCGCCGCAGGAAATGCTGCCGATGGGCAAGCGGCTGGAGCCAAGCCGGCTGAGAGCCAAGCACCCAGCGGACAAGGTGCTGATGGTCAGTCGGCGGGAGGACAAGCGGCGGGGGAACCACCTGCACAAAGCCAGGCGGCGGTCGGGCAAGCGTCCGGCAGACAACCCGCAGAAGGCCAGGCCCCCGGCGGGCAAGCGGCTGGCGGCGGGTTCCCGGGTGGTGAAGCGGGCGGCCGGGGCGGCATGGCTTCAGGCTACGGCCAAGGCGGAGGACGAAGCGGTGCAGGCTTCGGTCAGGCCGGTGGCCGAAGTGGTGCAGGCACAGCCTCCGGCCAGAAGCGGGTTGCGGTTGAAGTGGGCATCCACGACGAGAGCAGCATTGAAATTGTCAGTGGGCTAAGCGAAGGCGATGAAGTGATTATTCCTACCGTGATTTCGACAAAGACGTCTTCTGAAACGCAGACCCAGGCCGGCGGCATGGGCGGCGGGTTCGGCGGCGGAGGTATGAGCGGCGGCATGTCCGGTGGCGGATTCAGCGGCGGTAGTGGTGGCGGATTTTCCGGTGGCGGTGGTGCTCCCGGAGGCGGGGGTGGCGGCCGATGAGTTCCGCTGAACCGCTGATCCGGGTCGAGAACATGGTTCACCGCTATACGATGGCCGGAGAATCAATGACCATCCTCAAGGGGCTGTCCTTTACTATTGATTACGGCGAATTTGTAGCGATTATAGGGCCTTCCGGCTCCGGCAAGTCAACCTTGATGAATATGCTGGGCTGTCTGGACGTTGCCGTTGAAGGGGATTACTTCCTGGACGGCCAGGAGATCCGCAAGCTGTCGGATAATAAGCTTGCACAGATCCGCAATGAGAAGATCGGCTTTATCTTTCAGAACTTCAATCTTCTTCCCAAGCTGTCCGCTATTGAAAATGTAGAGCTTCCGCTGATCTACCGCAAAATGCCGCACCGGGAGCGGCGGGAAGTGGCCCGGACCTCACTGGTCCGGGTAGGACTGGAAGAGCGGATGCACCACCGCCCGTCTGAACTATCAGGCGGGCAGCAGCAGCGGGTTGCCATCGCCAGAGCGCTGGCGGGGGCACCCCCGATTCTGCTTGCCGACGAGCCAACCGGAGCGCTGGACACCAAGACCGGCCAGGAGGTCCTCCAAATGATCCGCGAGCTCAACGAACAGGGCCACACCATTATTCTGATCACACATGATCTGGAGATAGCCCAGCAGGCCAAGCGGATCATTCGTATCCAGGACGGGAATCTCGTAGAGGATCGGAGGAATGTCTGAATGATGCTTTTTCAGAGTATGAAAATGGCCATCAAAAGTATTCTCAGCAGTAAAATAAGGGCTTTCCTTACGATGCTTGGGATCATTATCGGCGTATCCTCCGTCATTGCGCTGGTATCTATCGGTCAAGGAACCACCTCACAGATTACCGAATCCCTGAATTCCCTCGGAACCAATCAATTGACGGTTAACATTATGGGCCGGGGCGCCACCACCTCGCTGACCTATGAGGAAGCATTGGCACTTGGCGACATTGAGGGTGTAGACGGCGTATCTCCTGTGATCAGCGGCAACGTCACCGCCAAGAACGGAACAGAAAATACGACTGTATCCATTGAAGGAATTACCCCGGCTTATGAGGATGTGCAGGATTTTCATGTACAGTCAGGCCGCTTCCTGCTCGATATCGACACAGAGTACCGGCAAAAGGTCGCCCTTATCGGCTCGGACACAGCGGAAACCTTGTTCGGCACCGATGATCCTGTAGGTCAAAAGGTACAGCTGAACGGAAGAAGCTTCAAAATTGTCGGACTGCTGGAATCGAAAGGCTCAAGCCTGGGAGGGTCCAATGACGAGAAAATCCTGATTCCCATCTCTACGGCTGAACGGTTCCTGCAAAGCAAAGGTGTTCGGTCCATCACCATAACAACCACCTCTGCGGATAATGTGACCGCGGTTAAGACGAAGCTGGAAGCTGCGCTAGATGCAAAATTCAACTACGCCGACAATTCCTACTCCGTCTTCGATGCCCAGGAAATGCTGGAGACCGTATCTTCAACCAGCGATACACTGTCAATGGCACTGGGCGGTATTGCCGGGATTTCCTTGTTTGTAGGCGGCATCGGCATCATGAACATCATGATTGTCTCCGTCAATGAACGGACGCGGGAGATCGGGATTCGCAAAGCCATCGGCGCCAAGAAAATTAATATCCTGATGCAGTTCATGATCGAGTCTATTGTCCTAAGCGGATTCGGGGGACTGCTTGGCGTTGGCTTAGGCCTGGGGATCAGTTGGGCCGTTGGAAACTATACTTCGATGAATGTGGCAACCTCCTGGAACATGGTGATCATCTCCTTCCTGTTCTCCCTGTTTATCGGCGTTGTATTTGGAATGATGCCTGCGAACAAAGCGGCAAGAATGCGGCCGATCTATGCACTCCGAAGCGAATAACACCTGCATTTCTTTACTTTTTGCAATATGAAAATGGTTAAGCCGCAAGCCTCCTGCCGCCGGGAGGCTTGCGGCTTTTTGGACATGCAAAGGCATACGCTCGCGTAGCCCTGCAAAATAACCGCATAGACGGGCGAAGCTTAGCCCCTGTCAGAGGGCTATTTTCTCCCATAAATGACTGCTTTCTGCAGAACTGCAACCCGGGACCTAGCATGTACGGATTATTGCTGCAGTCGGGTATTCGTTTGCAAAAAAGTTGGGTAATAGGACTCAAGGGTAGGAATTCATAAGGTAGTAGGTCCCGGATCTGACTCCGCAGGTTTATGTATACAGCAATGAGAGCACTTATAAGTTTTATGCGGGGGTGGATGACAGTGGCAGGTTTTACCGAGGTCAAAAGCACACGATTAATTCTATTATTCGCTGCCAGTTCCGTTCTTCTCGTCGGCATCAGCATCGCATCTCTGCTCTATCTGAACTACACGATGAACAGACTGTCAGCTTCCCTGTACAACGATGTCTATCAGAACTCTGAGCTGATCCTGAATGCTGACCGCGACCTGTACCAGGCCGCACTTGCGCTTCATACGGCAATGGACGGAGATATCACCAGTGAAGAGCGCAGCCAGCTATCCCGGGAATTCGAGGAGAACAATGCGCAGGCGAGACAGCGGCTTGGCATAGCCAGCCACAATGTCACCTCCGTGAGGAACACACTTAATGGAATGAAGCAGAGCAAGCTGCTGCTCGAAGAGCTGAAGAAGACGCTGGACAGCTTTGACAGCTCCTTCGAGACCTGGTCGGACACAGGCCGGAGCCTCATCTCGCAGCGGGTCCAGAGCGGTTCAAGACCGGTGCCCTTCTCAGCACAGCAAA
This sequence comes from Paenibacillus sp. BAC0078, assembly GCF_054483875.1. Lineage (NCBI taxonomy): Bacteria > Bacillati > Bacillota > Bacilli > Caryophanales > Paenibacillaceae > Paenibacillus > Paenibacillus sp. BAC0078. The sequence goes on along the minus strand of NZ_JBTLRW010000006.1, from coordinate 245,154 downwards.
CCAAAGCTCTGCTGTACGAGGTACGGGAGCATCTGGATAAAGCCGAGCAGTTGATCGACAGCTATGCCCAGCAGATTACCCTGGAGTTCAGGAATCAAAAAAGCTCACTGTTCGCCTTATATTCCCTGTTCTTGTTCCTGCTTGTTTTGGTCATTATTTATCTCAGCCGCAAGCTGATTTCACTGCAAAATGAAATGCTGGAGGAGAAATCCCTATACCAGTTAATCGGGGAAACGATGTCTGACTTTATTATTTTGACCGACCCTGACGGGGTGATTATGTATGCTTCTCCTTCGCATGCCAGCGTGCTGGGCTACATACCAGGTAAAGGTTCTCCGCTCTCCAACTATATCCGTGAGGCAGAGGTCTCCTGGATGAAGCTCAAAAACATGGTCCAGGCCGCTACGCGCATTTCCGAGCTGCGTATGCGTTCGGCGGAAGGACACTGGGTATGGCTCGAAACGAAGGTAACCCTCATTAGCGGCAGCCAGGCATTTCCTGCGCAATTCATGCTGGTATCCCGCGAGATTACACAGCGCAAGCAGAATGAGGAACGCCTCCACAAGATGGCCTTTTATGACCACTTGACCGCCATCCCCAACAGGGCCCATTTCAAAATGTACATGGAGAACCTGATCGGCCAGCCGGAGGAGCACAGACAGGCTATTGCGCTCGCCCTGCTCGATTGCGACCGGTTCAAGCAACTCAACGACACGCTCGGCCACCTGGCGGGAGATGAATTCCTCCAATTGCTCTCCCGCGAGCTGCAGCAGACCGTGAAGGGCTTCGGCCAGGCTTTCCGCATTGGCGGGGATGAGTTCGCCGTGGTACTGCACCGCTTCACCACTCCACAGATGCTAAGTGAAATACTGGACCGCCTGCTGCAATTGTTCAATCAATCATGGCCCATCCATCAAGGGGCCAGCTTCCATAGCACAGCCAGCATCGGTGTAGCGCTGTATCCGCAGCATGGCAGCAGTATCAATGAGCTGCTCCGGGCCGCGGACCTTGCGATGTACCGCTCCAAAAAGCATGGCGGTAATGAGGTCAATCTGTACAGCGAGCTGATGAATGAAGAATATTCTGAGCCTCCTAAACCATAATAGTCCAGAGAGAAAGATATAAGAAAAGGCTGTTCTATTGAGCCGATCACCAACAGCGGTGACCCTCAGAACAGCCTCTTTTCTATTTAACTGGTCATCTGCAGCGGATCATCCGCATTGCCGCCGTTCTCCTGCCCGCGGTCGCGCACCAGCACTTTGACAAGCTCAGCGCTTCCGGAGCAATCAATGAAACGGTCGCCGCTGCCGTCCTTCTCTTCCCAGTCGCCCAGCCGCAAAATGTAGCCTACCCTGTCCATGCTCGGAAGCACTTCAACCCGCGCCACCGCATGTCCATCCTCCATGTGCCTGAAGTCGCATTGTCCATCCTGAATGCCTGTACCCCACACCCAAAGATTCCAGCCCCGGTAATCGCCGTCCGGGCGGTCATAATGAATCTCAATAATCTTGGCTCTGGGTAAAGGCTCGCCGTATTTGTCATACAGCACCATCATTGACAAGCCTTCGACCTGCACCTCATGGCCCTCTGTCTGGCGGAAGGCATCCGCCCCGGCACGGGTGTGGTCAACTACGATGTTCCAGCAGCCGTCCGTTTCAGGGAGAGTGTGCGTGACCGGCCCCAGGTTGGCATTAAAAATCACCACGATATTGTTCCAGGCATCACCGCCTGCATTATCCTTCAGCATATAAGAGACCACCCCGCCATCACAGCGGAGAAATTCCAGCGACCGTTCTATTTCCAGGCGTCCATGCAGCCGGAAGGCCGGATGCGACTTACGCAGCTCAATAAGCCCCTTGTAATATTGAAAAACAGGACTGAACATCCTCTTATTCTCCCAGCGGATCGCGTTGATCACATCCGGGCTGCGGTAGCTGTTATGATCGCCATACTTGCTGCGCAGGAATTCATCCCCCGCCTGCATAAAGGGAATACCCTGCGAGGTCAAAATAATCCCGCTCGCCAGCAGAGAGCGGCGCACCGTCTCATCGCCGAGAATATCCTGCGAATCAAGCGTAGCGTAAGGATTGGCTGCGAATACCGCCGCCTCCAGATCGCCGCCGTCCTTCAGCCTTCCATTCTCAAGCTCCGGCAGCCCTGCTTCCCGCCGCAGGCCTTGCGTAGCAAGCACCTTATCCCACAGGTTCAAATTATCGTGGGCGGTAATATAGTTCACCGTCTCCACAGGAGAGTCGGTAAACTCATGAATCGCGCCCTTGATCCCTGATGCAACCGCACCTTCTTTGCCGTATTCTCCGGTTGCGAAGCCTTTGCCCCAGCCGTCGCTGTCGCCCTTGATTGCCGCACGGAAGTTATCGTTGAAGACCGCATACCCTTTGCCCCGCTGTACACCCTTGAGTGTTTTGGCTGAAAGCGGCGAGTCTCCTCCCGTCCAGGGCTCACCGTAGATGAGCAGACTCGGGTTAATCTCCAAACGCAGTTCTTCGGTAATTTCGCGCATCGTTACGCTGTCGATAAGCCCCATAAGGTCAAACCGGAAGCCGTCAATATGATATTCAGAAGCCCAGTAGGCCAAGGAATCCTTAATATATTTGCGCACCATCGGCCGTTCAGTGGCGAGCTCATTGCCGACTCCCGAGCCGTTGGACAGTCTTCCATTATAGTCGCGGCGGTAGAAATAATCCGGCACAAGAGGCTGAAATGGCCCCTTCTCCACAGAATACGTATGGTTGTACACGACATCCATAATCACCGAAATCCCCCGGCTGTGCAGCGCTTGCACCATTTCCTTCATTTCACGGATGCGGGTTCCTGGATCAGAAGGATTCGTGCTATAAGAGCCTTCCGGCACATTATAGTGCTGCGGATCATACCCCCAGTTATATTCCGTGAAAATGGACTCAGCGCTGCTCTTACCGCCCGCTCTCAATTCATCTATGGTCTGAAAATCGAAGACCGGCATCAGGTGCACATGGGTAATTCCCAGCTCGGCCAAATGATCAATGCCTAGCAGATGTCCTGAAGAATCCCGCAGCCCACCTTCGGTAAAAGCCTTGAATTTCCCTTTGTGCTGCATTCCCGAGCTCTCATCCGCCGAGAAGTCACGCACATGCAGCTCATAAATGACAGCATCGGCGGGATGCGCCAGAACAGGGGAAGCATCCTCGCCCCATCCCGCAGGATCGGTATCGCGCAGATCAATAATCGCCGACCGCACACCATTTGCCGATACCGCTTTGGCATAAGGATCTGCCGCTTCTTCCAGCGTACCGTCGGCAAAAACCGTCCGGTACATGTAATATTTGCCCTTCATATCCCCGGAGAGCCGTGCCAGCCAAACGCCGCCCTCCTGCCGCAGCATATTTACAATCCGCCCGCTGTCCCTGAAATGGGAGCCTGCTCCCGCCTCGCCGTTCCCGCCAGTTTCATATAATACCAGCGACACGGTAAAAGCAGTGGGGGCCCAGACTTTAAAAAGGCTGTATGACGTAGTGTAGGTTAAGCCCAGGTCTTTTCCGTCATAGGTCTCTATCACTGTCTCTGCATTTATATAATTGCTGCTCATTCAATTCACCATCCTAGTGCTCCCGTCAGACTGCCGGAAGACGATCACTTATTAATACCCAACTATTTCCACTTAATAGACAAATAATACTTGCATAGCTCTGTAAGCGATGAATAAGGACGTACCATATCATATGTAACATTATGTTCACATGTTTGGGTCCCAGAGTATAATCTATCCTGAAATAACGATGTCCGAACAGAGGATATTGTTATGGAAGCCTCGAATTTGGCAAAGCCAAATTGAGGGCCTACCATGAAATTTCATCGTCTGAAGTGCCGCGAAAGAGCGGCATGGCTGTTGCTGTCCACTCTTCCTTTATCGGCAGGAAAGTTCCACCAGTTAAGCTTGCAAAGTGAAAGCAGCTAGTCTATCGAAAGTATAGTATACCTTTCTATGAACCCGATAGCCACTGTAAATCATTACTTACATAAAAAAACGGCCCCCAGAGGAGGCCGTAACATTGTAGTTGGAAAAGTAAACTTACAGAAACGGAGTAAAACTAGCAGTACAACAATTAATTCACGCTGCTCTGTACCAGTGCAGCTACTTCTTCGGCGGTGCTGAGCTGCAGCGCCTTCGCGGCCATTTCCTTCATTTCGGCTGCGGACAGCTTGGAGATCTGGCTGCGGGCCGGCAGAATGGAAGTGGCGCTCATACTGAATTCATCAAGGCCAAGGCCCAGCAGCAGCGGAATCGCGGTGCTGTCCCCGGCCATTTCGCCGCACATGCCCGTCCATTTGCCTTCGGCATGGGCAGCGTCGATCACGATTTTGACCAGACGCAGAATGGCCGGATTGTATGGCTGATACAGGTAGGATACCTGTTCATTCATACGGTCGGCAGCCATTGTATATTGGATAAGGTCATTGGTTCCGATACTAAAGAAATCGACTTCCTTGGCGAACTGGTCAGCCAGCACCGCGGTTGAAGGAATCTCCACCATGATGCCGAGCTGAATGTTGTCCGACACTTCCTTGCCTTCTTCGCGGAGATTGGCCTTCTCTTCGAGCAGCAACGCACGGGCTGCACGGAATTCGCCAAGCGTGGCGATCATCGGGAACATAATGCGCAGGTCGCCGTGGGCACTTGCTCTCAGCAAGGCGCGCAGCTGCGTACGGAAAATATCCTGACGGTCCAGACACAGCCGGATCGCGCGGAAGCCCAGGAACGGGTTCATTTCCTTCGGCAGCTCCAGGTATGGCAGCTCCTTGTCGCCGCCGATGTCCAGCGTGCGCACAACAACCGGCTTGCCCTTCATGTTCTCCAGTACAGTGCGGTACGCATTGTACTGAATCTCTTCGGAAGGCAGCTTGTCACGGCCCATATACAAGAACTCGGTACGGTAAAGGCCTACGCCTTCGCCGCCGTTCTCGATTACACCGTTCACATCGTTTGGTGTGCCGATGTTGGCGGCCAGCTCTACATGCTTGCCGTCAGCCGATACGGTCGGCTCATCGCGGAGCTTTTTCCACTCGGCGATTTGCAGATTGTACGCTTCCTGCTTGGCTTTGTACTCTGCAACTTCAGCATCGCTAGGGTTGATCAGCACATCGCCGCTCAGACCGTCAACAATGACCAGATCGCCTGCCTTGACTACAGACAGCACGTTCTTCGTACCGACCACCGCAGGAATTTCCAGCGAGCGGGCCATGATTGCCGAGTGTGAGGTGCGTCCGCCGATATTCGTCGTGAAGCCCTTGACGAAGTTGCGGTTCAACTGTGCTGTATCCGAAGGCGTCAAATCCTGGGCGATGACAATGACTTCCTCGCTGATCTCGGCAGGACTGACATAATGAATCCCCAGCAGATGGTTCAGCACACGTTTGGTCACATCACGCATATCGGCTGCTCGTTCCTGCAGGTACGCGCTTTTCATATTTTCGAACATTTCAATAAACTGAGATGCTACTTCATTTAAGGCGTAGTCCGCGTTCACCGATTCCTCGCGGATTTTGTCCATTACGGGACTGATCAGCTCGGGATCTTCGAGAATCAGCAGATGGGATTCAAAAATCTCCGCCTTCTTCTCGCCCAGCTCAGCGAGTGTGCGTTCCTTGATGCTCAGCAGCTCCGCTTTGGATTTGTCCAAAGCAGCATTCAGCTTGGCAAGCTCAGCTTCGGCATCACTGACAGCAGATTTCGTAATGGTATAATCCGGATGTTCCAGGATAAAGGCACGGGCTACTGCAATACCTGCCGAAGCCGCGATTCCTGAAATTTTACTCATGGAGCTCTCCCAGCCCTTCTTTAACCATCACATCCTGCAGTGCGGACAGAGCTTCAGTTTCTTCACTGCCTTCGGTAATCAGAGTCAGAGTGTCTCCAGCTTCAAGACCCAAAGACAATACGCCAAGGATGGATTTCAGAGTTACCTTTTTGCCTTTAGCTTCTGCGAAAGATTCGGTGCTTTTGAATTTGGTAGCTGTATTTACCAGCGCTGTTGCCGGGCGTGCGTGAATTCCGTCTTCGTCAATAATTCTGAATGTTTTTTGCATGATATGATCCAACTCGCTTTCTATTATTTGGGATTGTAATTTATGGTAAAGGGCAGCACTCCCCTTAATTATAAGGGAAGCGCTGCACCATTGCACATTTACCGGATGGTGATGATATCCTTGTCGCCGATAGCCACTTTGCCCGGCTTATTCAAGGTTACGGCAGATCCTTCAGGCAGATTGGAGAAAATCACCGGAGAAATTACGGAAGGCGCATGGGCCTTAACATATTCCAGATCGACCTCCATAATCGGCTGCCCTGCGGCTACCAGATCGCCTTCTTCGACTAGAACCGTGAACCCTTGGCCCTTGAGCTTAACGGTGTTCACACCGATATGCACCAGCACTTCCTTGCCGCCGTCGGACATAATGCCGACTGCATGCTTGCTTGGGAACACGTTGAACACTTTACCGTATACCGGTGAAGCAATCTTGCCATCATCCGACAGGAAGGCAAAACCGTCGCCGGTCATCTTCTGCGAGAAGACCGCATCCGGTACTTCCGTGATATCAAGCAGCTCACCGTTAACCGGAGAGACGATATCTTCAGGGACAATGGCCGTGCCCTGCTCACCTGACTGCTTCTCAAGCTCTGGCTGCGGAGCAACAGGCGCAGCGGCTGGTGTTCTGCCGTTCATCACATCTTGAATCTGCGACTTGATCGTATCGGAACGGGTTCCGAAGATGGCCTGAACGTTGTTGCCGACTTCGAGTACGCCGGAAGCGCCCAGCTTCTTCAGGCGGCCCTTATCCACACCTGCTTTATCTTTAACCTCTACACGAAGGCGTGTAATGCAGGCATCGAGATGCGTAATGTTCTCTTTGCCGCCTAGCGCGGAGAGAATGTTGCGCGGCAGATCGTCGCCGCTTGTCGATACACTCTCTGTGCTGGTCTCTTCCACATCAGCCTCCGGATCTTCACGGCCCGGAGTTCTAAGATTGAACTTACGGATAACGAAACGGAATCCGAAGTAGTAGATGACCGCAAGCACCAGACCTACCGGAATGACCAGCCACCAGGCTGTACGGTTCGGGATTACACCGAAGAGCACATAGTCGATGAACCCGCCGGAGAAGGTCATCCCGATTTTGACATTAAGGATATGCATGGTCATGAAGGACAGACCCGCAAACACGGCATGCACTGCGAATAGCAGCGGAGCCACGAACAGGAATGAGAATTCCAGCGGCTCAGTGATCCCTGTGAGGAAGGAAGTAAGCGCTGCGGAAACCATCAAGCTGCCGACAACCCGTTTGTTCTCAGGTCTGGCTTCATGATAGATCGCGAGTGCCGCTGCCGGCAGGCCGAACATCATGAACGGATATTTACCAGTTGTAAAGGTACCTGCTGTAAATGGGACACCGTCGCGAAGCTGCTGCATGAAGATCCGTTGGTCCCCGCGGACCAGGTCTCCGGCTTTGTCGATATAGCTTCCGAATTCATACCAGAACGGTGAGTAGAAGATGTGATGCAGACCGAACGGAATCAGGGAACGCTCAATAACCCCGAAGATAAAGGCTGACAGCGTCAGATTCGTATCAATCATACTCTGCGAGACATAGTTCAGGCCGTGCTGAATCGGCGGCCAGACAATTGTCAATACAAGACCAAGGATCAGGGAAGTAACTGCTGTCATAATCGGAACAAAACGTTTACCCGCGAAGAAGCCGAGATAGGACGGCAGCTCTATGCGGAAGAACCTTTTGTACATGGACGCAGCCAAGATACCGACCAGAATACCGCCGAATACGCCGGTCTGCAGGGTTGGAATCCCCAAGACGCTGGCATAGGCAAAATCCTGCTTACTCAGCACCCATTGATTGATACCGAGCACGGTTCCCATGGTAACGTTCATTACCAGGAACCCGATGATTGCCGCGAGTCCCGCGACCCCCTCACCGCCGGCAAGCCCGATGGCTACCCCGACCGCGAAGAGAAGTGATAAGTTGCTAAAAACAATTTGTCCCGAATTCATTAACACATTGGCAATGGCTTGAACCACATTATTTTGCAGTGCCGGCACATACTGCAGGAAATCGGGGTTAACCAGCATATTGCCGATCCCAAGCAGCAACCCTGCGGCGGGAAGAATGGCCACCGGCAGCATAAGTGCTTTACCGACCCGCTGTAGCACGCCAAACAGCTTTTTGAACATTGGGGTCACTCCTTTAATATTATTTTCCATTCAAACAGAAGCCAAAAAAGGCATGAGCAACACAATATAAAGGATGTTCCTCTAACATAAGGTTAGAATACCCCGACTTGGGGCTGAACAACCAAAATACTGTAAATCACTCATGCCTGATCGTATCAGTTACACGCTTTGTATTCTGTTTTGCATAATAACAGGGACTATTGTAGCACCGCTCATTTGAACATGCAAGCAAAAAAATTTCCGCACATTTGCGAAGCCATTACTTACCGTTCTGCATATCCGCTTCATCCTCTTTTTTCTGGGCGAGGCGCTGCAGGTGAATCGTCAGGTAGCTTACCTCTGCCGGGTACACCGGGATGTGCACTCTTTGCTCGATCACCTTGGTCAGCTTCCAGGCCAGCATATACATCTCGGGATATTCACGTTTCATAAGGCCGTCCAATGAAGAGGTCTCTCTGACGGTCTCTCCGCGCCGCAGCCTCTCCAGAACAAACCGCAGGTGAGTAACCAGCCGGGAATAATCCAGCGAGTTACGCGGGATATGATAATCCAGACTATCCTCTACGAGATTCACCAAATCGCCAATCAATAGCGAATGCTGCCTCACCTCAGAAATATGCCGGTTGCTGAGTGCGCTGACAATATGCAGGGCGATAAAACCGATTTCATCGGAGGGTAGTGTTACTCCCATCGCCCCGTTAATCCGCTCCACCGCATATTCTGCGAGACGGTATTCTTCCGGGTAGATTTCTTTGGTCTCGTATAGAAAAGGATTATGTATCGGTATATTCTGTTCATGGCGCCGGATCGCAAAGGAAATATGATCGGTAAGCGCAATGTGGATATGCTCATTCAGCGACTGGCTGCTGTTCTGCATGATATGAAGGACAATTTCCTGCACAACCTCAATCAGCTTCTCGTCCACCTGGGGAACGAGCTGCTTGTATTGTTCCTGCTCCTCCTGATTGCGGAGAATAAACATCTTCTCTACGGAGGACAGACTGATCTGGTCATGCATTTTACGGTTATACCCGATCCCCTTGCCAATAACGACCACTTCGGCATACTGGGGGTGCCGGGCAATAATAACATTGTTGTTGAGCACCTTAGCCACAGTAATACTGCTCACTTCCGACACCTCTTTTAATTCTGAATACCCTTTCCTTTTGAAGCAGCCCGTATAACGAAGCAGCATGTGAAGATTATACTTGAGCTACCATCATAACATCAAGAAAGCGATTTTAGAAGGGTACCAGACGACAGGAGGCCGCATGCAGCAATCATTTCACTCTAAAGGTTTTGGCGGAATATCTGTACACCAGGAAAAGGGCAATCAGCATATAGACCGCCGCCGCAAGCAGCACTATCAAGGCAAAATGGGCCGGTGTGCTCTGAATTCGCATGCATGCGACACCTACTGCCAGAACGATGCTGTTAACGATACTGAAGAACGGATTCTTCACATTCAGTTCTGTGCTGTAGGGCTGAAAGATATAATACATAAACAAATGATGTACCGAGAAAAACAGGGACAAACCAAGAATCGTTCCACAAAAACTTAAAGCTTCAGCGATCCCCCAGTCTTCTCCCGAGAACAAAATGAGCAGATTGACCGCCAGACAGATTGCCGCAGCCGGGATCAGATTCAGGCCGGTGATCCGCAGCAGACGGGTGCGAAAATTGCTCAGAATGGCCGATTGCTCGCGGTAGAACCCGTAACGCAGCAGGCTAAGGTCACAATTGTAGAACATTGCCTTGCAGACCCGTTCCCCGATGGAAGTAAAGTTCATGAGGATCACAAATAAGGGCAGACCGTCAATCAAATACTCGACAAGCTTCGAAAATTTCTCTGGTGCGGTGAGCAGCATCAGCAGACCTGCGGCAAACAGCACGCCAATAATAACGAGACGCCGTTCAATAGGCTGAATCAGGAAACGTTTGTGCCGGGAGAAAAAGATCGCGTTCAGGTAGGCATAGCCGCTTTTCCCCGAAAATTGATCTGCCCGCAGCTGTTCCGCCGAGAAATCCTCCTCCTTGGTCTGGACCTCCTTCACCCGCGCCTCCTTCATCATACGTCCCATATCGAGCAGCGGATCATCAATTTTGGTTACCGCATCCACCGCATTCCGGTAGCCCGGATACCTGGCGATATACACTGCCGCTATAACTCCCAGGGCCGCAATAGCAAGACTCAAGGGCAGACTGAACAATATCGCATCCATATTCAGCCAAGAATTTCCCAGGTACAGAGGCGCAAAAGCGAGCAGATACCCGGCTCCAATGACGGACCAGACCCAGCCCGTTTTTTTGACCAGCACGATTTCTTGTTTGTCGAACAGCAGCAAATGCAGCGCTTCACAGACTGTGCGCCAAAGCGTCAGCAGCAGGGACAGCAGCATGCCTTGCCAGAGCGGTGCTTCGAATAAACCGGCAAATAACATCATTGCAGGCGTAAAGTAGATAAAAAAAGTCACGCCCCTGAGCGACAGGGTAGCATGCATATACTTATCCGCAGGCAGTCTCATCAGCTTCACGCAGATATATTTATCCCGCTTCGGCTCCAGAATGGAGGCATTGGAGACCGCTCCTACAATAAAGCTCAGCAGCACCAGCACATACAGGTAGAGATCATATTGCTCTGAAACCGGCAGCTCCTTGGTCGTCAGCAGGATAGGCGTGTAAACTATGATTCCCAAGTAGGCAAACTTAGACAGGAAACCCCATATGATTCTCAGGATAACAGCAAGCACAGTGAATGTTTTTTTGAGTGTTGCCCGGGAATAGACACTGTCATTGATCAATTTTCCGAGCACAGGTATTCTTCCAAAGTAGTACAGCAGCCGGTTCGCACCTGACGCCCCCCGGATCTCCATAATGGTCTTCAGTGTGCTAATCATGGCCGTTGCCATCCTTCAGCAATGCAATAATCCGCTCCTCGAATTCCGGACTGTGGAGTGTATCTGCGGGGATCTCCTGAAGCACGCCGTTGTTCAGAATTACAAGCTCATCGCAAAGATCGGCGGCAAGCTGCAGGATATGGGTGGAAAAAATAATAATATGATCCTCTTTCATCTCGCGCAGCAGCTTCTTGATTTCCAGCGCCACCACTACGTCAAAGGAGGTCAGCGGCTCATCCAGCAGGATCAGGGGCGGACGGGTGATGATGAAGAGCAGCATTTGGATTTTGTTCTTCATACCGTGGGAATAACCCTTGATCAGCCGGTGGCGGTCCTCCTGCTCAAAACGGATGATGTCAAAATAATCGTCAATGGTCCTGCCAGGGTCGATTTTGTCCCGGTTGATATCCATAAAAAACTTAACAAACTCATATCCGGTCAGAAATTCCGGCAAAATCGGCAATGAAAAAACATATCCGATCTCCTCCTCGCGCAGCGGCAGGCTCACGTCCCCTCTACGCAGAAAAGCCCCGCCGCTGTCCATCCCGATTTCTCCGCTCAGGCAGTTGAAGAGCGATGTTTTCCCGGCGCCATTGCGTCCCAGCAGACCGTAGATTTTGCCCTTTTCAAAAGTAAAATCAATGCCGTTAAGAACCTGCTTATCGCTGTAGCTTTTCCTGATATTATCCAATATCAGCTCCATCATGGTCCCCCCTAGTTCAGTTCATCCAGCTTTTCCCTCGAATTCCTTCGAGCCCTATTACTTTTAACGCAAAGATTGTATCTTGGTTTCACAAAGTTTGGGTTTTCTGTAAACGGGACTCTGCCAGCATGCAAAAAGCCGCCCAACCGGAGCGGCCTGATTATCCTGAAATATATTTAGGAGGCTTTTTATCAACAGGTCGGCACGATTCCCGGAAATCCGCGGCTCCACGCCCACTGAGCCTGCCTGCGGCCAGCGGCTGACACCAAAAACCAGCACATCTCCAGGTTACGGGAACGTGCTGGTTTTTATCTTTTTCACTTAAGCAATCTATTCCTTAAGCTCCTGAGTCACCGCAGAAGACTGCGGCACAGCTTGAACCGGATTGCCCCCCGGTGTTCCCGCAGAGCCCTTCGTCAGCCCCTTGATCAGCGTCTCCACATCAATCCCTGAGACACTCTTCAGCATTTCGGGAGCGGTGGACATGAGCTGGGTCACATAGTTGCTGACCCGGGCTGCGCCTTCACCGTTGCCGGTATCGACAACCGTAAGCTTGTCGATGGATGCCAGCGGCTCGGCGATGCGTCCGGCGAGCTCAGGCAGCATCTTGACGATGATGTCGAGCACAGCGGCCTCGCCGAATTTCTGGAAGGCCTGCGCCAGCTTCTCTTTGGCCTCTGCTTCCGCAAGACCGCGCAGCCGGATAACCTCCGATTCCGCCTTACCTTTGGCCAGCTCGGCATCCGCCACCGCCTGGCCTTCCAGCCGCTTCTGCTCCGCAGTGGCTCTCGCCTGGGTCTCGATGCTGTACTGCAGGGCGTCGGCTTCACGCATTCTCTTGGCCTTGTCAGCCTCTGCCGCCTGCTCTACCGCATAGCGGTCGGCTTCCGCCTTCTTTTTCACCTCGGCATCATACTGCTTCTCGCGCACCTGTATCTCTTTGGCCTGCAGGTCGATTTCGCGTTCCTTGCGGACCAGCTCGACTTTCATCTGCTCTTCAACCACCGTCTGCTTGGCGCGGGCCTCCTGAATGTGGTATGCCTGGTCGGCTTCCGCCTTCGCCATATCCTGATCGCGTTTGAAGGCCGCGACCTGAAGCTGATTATCCTTGGACGCCTCGGCAATATTCGTATCGCGCACAAGCTCTGCCTTCTGCCCTTCCTCTTCGGCAATAGCCTTTTTGATCCGGGCATCTCTCAGCGCTTCCGCTTCAGCGATTTCCGCATCCCGCTTCACTGTGGCAATCCGCGGTTTCCCGAGCGCTTCCAGGTACCCGTGCTTATCGCGCACATCCTTGATCGTGAACGAGACGATCTGCAGACCCATTTTCTTCAGATCACGTGCCGCTACCCCCTGGACCTCCTGGGCAAAACGGTCCCGGTTGCGGTAGACCTCCTCCACCGTCATTGAGCCGAGAATCGCCCGCAGATGCCCTTCCAGTACCTCCTGCGCCTCGCTCTTCAACGCATCAATCGGCTTGCCCATGAACTGCTCGGCTGCTGTAGCCACATCCTCAGTGGAGCTGCCCACCTTGATAATTGCTACGCCGTCGGCAATAACCGGTACCCCCTGCTCGGTATAGACCTCCGGGGTCGTCACATCCAGCTTATGGGAGAGCAATGACATGAATTCAGCCTTCTGGAAGATCGGCAGAATAAAGGCCCCGCCCCCGCGGACAATCTTGATTTTGCGGCCGGAGCCGTCATCCGAAATATGATTGTTACCCAGGAATGACCCTGTAACGATCATCCCTTCATCGGGCCCAACTGTCTTATATCTTGCCCAGAACGCTATTCCGAGTACCAAGAGCACCGCAACCACCACTGCAGGAATAAACAAATATTCTGGCAACCCGTACATCACGCATCCACTCCTCTTCGCTGTTCGAATTCAGATACAAGAGCAACACCTTCTTCTACCTCTACAACCACAACCTTACACCCGGCAGGCAGGGGATGATGGTCAAAGCTCGCCGCTGTATGCAGACTGTTGCCCGCACCGAATTTCACCATAATCTCGCCGTAGCCCTCTGCCGGAACGGGAACCGTAACCTCCCCTATCTTGCCGGGCAGTTCACTCATGGAGAATCCGCTGGACATCTCACTTCTGTTCATCGGCTTCACCACTCCCAGATACATAACGACCGCCATAAACGCCGCAGTCAGCAGGGACAGGGCCAGAATCGGGCCTTTCTCCAGACTGCTGTAGCGGGTCAGCAGAAGACCTGCTCCGCCGAATACGGTGATGCCTCCGGCCAGCACGGCGGGACTAATCCAATGAAAGGTAACCACATCAAACACCCCGTGCAGGGCACTGCCGATCAGATCTCCCACCAGCACGCTGACTACGGCAAAAATGACACCTAACGCCAAACAGCCCAAATACAGCGTTTGCATATTGTTCTCCTCCCGTCTTTACTTCCGGACTGTCATAATAGTGTAAACGTATAAACCATGTCCTTGGTTTCACAAAGTTGGGTTTTTATCTCAATAATGTGGAAAAAGCCGCCCCAACTGGGAGCGGCTCATTACTCATACGTATTATTAAGTACTCAGCGGAATAGCTGCGCCCTGTCTTACAGTGCCATTTTGTAAATCTCCACAACATCTTCCCGGTCCAGCTTGCGGAAATTGCCGAACGGTCCAAAACGTACAGCTTTGTCGGCCATGCTGCCGATTTCACTATCGTCGATATCATAATCGCCCAGCGTCTTCGGCGCACCGATGGAATCCCAGAAGCTGCGCAGCGCTTCGATACCTTCAAGACCGACCTCTTCGTCGGTTCTGCCGGCCGGATCAATGCCGAACACATTCACAGCCAATTGACGGAAGCGGGCAGGGTTCGTGCTGAGGTTGTATTTCATCCACTGCGGGAAGAGAATCGCCAGTCCGCCGCCATGCGGAATATCGTATACCGCTGAAACGGAATGCTCGATATTGTGGGTAGCCCAGTCGCCGGCAAAGCCCATGCTGACCATTCCGTTCAAAGCCATCGTGCCGCAGTACATGATCGTCTCACGCAGCTCGTAATTGTCCAGATCCTCGATCAGCTTCGGTGCAGTCGCAATGACTGTGCGCAGCAGTGTCTCACAGAATCCATCCTGTACAAGTGTATTTCCATCGGTATGGAAATAATGCTCCAGTACGTGGGACATGATGTCTACCATGCCATAGACGGTCTGGTCGCGCGGCAGCGAGAAAGTATTTACAGGATCAAGAATGGAGAAGGCAGGGAATGCGTGAATACTGCCCCAGCCCATTTTTTCCTTGGTGACTTCATTCGTAATTACAGAGCCGTTGTTCATTTCCGAGCCTGTAGCAGCCATAGTGAGCACCGTACCTAGCGGCAGCGCCCCTTGCGGAGCCGCCTTGCGCTCTACGAAATCCCACATGTCTCCATCATATTTTGCACCAACCGCAACTGCCTTGGCACAATCCAGCACACTTCCTCCGCCAACAGCGAGAATCAGGTCGATATGCTTCTCGCGGCACAGCGCCACACCTTTATGTACAGTGGACAGACGCGGGTTCGGTTCTACGCCGGATAGTTCTGTAACAACGGCACCGGCAGCGTTCAGCTCGGCGATTACATTATCGTACAGGCCGCTGCGTTTGATGCTGCCGCCCCCGTACATCAGCAGTACGTTGTTACCGTATTTCGGCACTTCGGTCTGGAGTGCGCTTAAGGTTCCTTGCCCAAAAATCAACTTGGTAGGATTATAAAATTCAAACTTGCGCATATAGTTGAACCTCCATTAGTTCAAGAGTGTGGTGCAATATTATATTATAAACCTCTGATATCCCTCATTCAAATCGAACCCGGATAAAACGTCTCACGCAAAAGAATGCCCCCAGACCGGAAAAGCGGCTGAGGGCATTTCTATGCTTGCAGCTTATTGGAAGCCAAGGCTGTGCGCAAAGCGTCGGAAAGCCGCCTGGCCTTCCGGTGTCCGTTTGTAAACGCCGGCATGCTCCAAAATATGGGTGAACTTGATGCCGACCTCGTTCTGCACCGTCTTGACCGCTTCCTCACGGTTCATTGCGGTGCCAAAACGCGCCGCCAGCTCCTGAATCCAGGAAGCATGCTGAGACAGGGCATGGTCCTCCTGAGCCTGTACAGCTTCCAGCAGTGCTGTATCACCGGCCAGAATACCTGAAATGGCATCCAGCTCTTCCTTCAGGCGTCCCGGAAGAATCGCCAGTCCCATAACTTCAATCAGGCCGATATTCTCCTTCTTGATATGATGCATCTCCCGGTGCGGGTGGAAAATCCCTTCGGGATATTCCTCGCTGGTCCGGTTGTTGCGCAGCACCAGATCCATTTCGAAGCCGCCGTCTTCGGCCCGGCGGACGATCGGAGTAACCGTATTATGAGGCGTTTTCTCTCCATCCACATCGCTAAACGCATATACTTCGGCTTCTGGATCGCTGTAGGCTTTCCAGGCTTCGTAGATCGAGTTGCCGCATTCCAGCAGCACCGCCGGATCTCCGCCATGCAGGCGGAGTACCGACATCGGCCATTTCACGATGCTGAGGCTGACGCCCGGGTAGGAATCGTGAGTGAAGGTAGCCTCCTTCGGCGCTTTCTGGATCGGGAACGTATGGCGTCCGCCCTGGAAATGATCATGGGTCAGAATCGAGCCGCCGACAATCGGCAGATCGGCATTGGAGCCGATGAAGTAATGCGGGAAGGCTTCCACGAAGGCTAGCAGGCGCTTCAGCGTATCCTTGGTCAGCTTCATCGGCACATGATCATGATGGAACACGATGCAGTGCTCGTTATAGTACACGTAAGGCGAGTACTGGAAGAACCACTTCTCGTTATTCAGCTCCAGCGGAATAATGCGCAGGTTCTGGCGCGGCGGGTGATTCAGTCTTCCGGCATACCCGACATTCTCGCGGCAGAGCAGGCATTTCGGATACACCGGCGGCGGAAGCAGCCGGGCCATTGCAATTTCCTTCGGATTTTTCTCCGGCTTGGACAGATTGATCGTCATCTCAATATCCCCGTATGGAGATTCCTGCAGCCAGAAAACATTCTTGGAAATACGGTCCATACGGATGTAATTAGAATCTATGCTCAGCTTGTAAAAGCGGTCTGTTGCTGCCTGAATGCCCTTTTCAGCCTTAAGGCTGTAGAATTCGGCATTCACCTCGGAAGGACGGGCCATCAACAGGCCCATGATTTTGGCGTCCAGCAGATCGCGGTACGTATCCGTATTCTCCGGGATCAGTCCGATTTCGAATCCGTAGTCGATCAGAACATCCAGCGGCGCCTGCGGACTCGTAAGCGGTGCTTCTGCAAATTGCTCTGCATACGGCTCACTGAATCCGAACTGGTCCAGCAGCTCATTGCGGCTGTAGTCGATATCCGCCGGCTGTATCAGCCCCTGATGCTGTGCAAACAGCACCAGCTGTTCAATGGCATGCAGCGCCTTCTGCGCGGCGGGAGCGGCACTCTTGTCGTTATTCATTTCAATTCTCCTTCATGTGCTGTAGCGTAATCCTCATGTAGCGTATCCGGCAGCCCGGGTGCTGCTTACTCCCCGTAGCCTTGCGGGTTAGCCGAATGCCAGTTCCAGGCGCTCTGGATGATGCCTTCCACATCGGCATGCTGCGGATTCCAGCCGAGCACCGAGCGGGCTTTGGCCGAGGAAGCCACCAGCACAGCCGGATCTCCGGCGCGGCGCTCCTGAATGACCACCGGAATCTCAAGGCCGGTCACCTTCTTGGCGGTTTCAATGACCTGCTTGACAGAGAAGCCCAGTCCGTTGCCGAGGTTGAACACGTTGCTGGCATTGCCGTCCCGCAGGTAGTTTACCGCCCGCACGTGGGCATCAGCCAGATCGCTTACATGGATATAGTCGCGCACGCAGGTTCCGTCTTCTGTCGGGTAATCGTCACCGAACACTGCAATGCTCTCGCGCTGCTTCAGCGCGGTCTGGAGCACTAGCGGAATCAGATGGCTCTCCGGACGGTGGTCCTCGCCGATCTTGCCGCTTCTGTGCGCACCTGCGGCATTGAAGTAGCGCAGCGCCACATATTTGATGCCCAGCACCTTGTCGAACCAGGCCATCATGCGTTCCATCGTCAGCTTGGTTTCACCGTACACATTCGCCGGCTCCGTGCGGTCGGTTTCCTCAATCGGCACCTTTTCCGGTTCGCCGTAGGTTGCGGCTGTGGAGGAGAAGACGATTTTGTCCACACCGGCCTGCTGCATCGCTTCCAGAAGACACTGTGTACCATATACGTTATTATCGTAGTACTTAACCGGGTCCTTCATGCTCTCGCCAACCAGGGAGCTTGCGGCAAAGTGGATAACTGCGTCGATCTTATTTTCCGAAAAAAGCTTAGCCAGCGTTACCTTGTCACGCAGATCACCTTCATACAGCTTGCCGCCCAGCAGCGCCTCGCGGTGCCCTGTCAGCAGATTGTCGATGACTACAACCTCTTCTCCCCGCTCCAGCAGCTCCGCCACTGTGTGGGAACCGATATACCCTGCTCCACCCGTTACCAGAATCGCCATCTTACTTCACTCCTTTCAGTTCTTCAACGCCATTGCCGATTCCGCATACATAGAACTCGCCGACCAGACCGGTCTTGGCTGTGTAGGCCTCGCCTACTTCACGGATAAACCGCTCAACATCATCCTCATGCACCAGCGATACCGTGCAGCCGCCGAAGCCCGCGCCGGTCATGCGTGAGCCGAGTGTGCCAGGAATTTTCTGTGCTTCTTCCACCATCACGTCCAGCTCCAGGCAGCTCACTTCATAGAGGTCACGCAGCGACACATGGGAATCATTCATATATTGACCGAATTGCTTCAGGTCGTTCTTCTTGAGCACTTCAACAGAGTCGAGTACGCGCTGGTTCTCTTCCACTACGTGGCGGGCACGGCGTCTTACGGTCTCGTCAGTGATTTTGTCCTTATGCGCTTCGAACTGCTCCGGCTTCAGCTCCGCCAGGTAAGACAAGCTAGGAACCTCCTGCTTCAAAATAGCCAGGGCCTCCTCGCATTGGCTGCGGCGCTCGTTGTACTTGGAGTCCACCAGACCTCTCTTCTTGTTCGTGTTGCCGATCACCAGCTTGTAGGAGCCGGTCACAAAAGGAATCAGGCTGTACTCCAGTGTGTCGCACATCAGCAGAATCGCTTGGTCTTTCTTGCCGTTGGCTACCGCGAACTGGTCCATAATCCCGGAGTTCACGCCGACATACTGGTTCTCTGCACGCTGGGACAGCAAGGCGATTTCCACCGTATCCGTATCTCCGCCAAGCAGCGTCAGGAAGGCGTACCCGGTTACGACCTCGATGGAAGCCGAAGAGGACAGGCCCGAGCCGTTCGGAATCTCGCCGTGGAACAGGAGGTCATAGCCTGCGGATACCGGAATATCCTTCTTCGCCAGCTCCACCATTACGCCGACCGGATAGTCTACCCATTCCCCGGTTTTGGCTTTGCCGATTTCACTGTAGTCAATAGAAGCTTCATATGGGAAATTCGTTGATGCAAACTGAACCTTGCCGTCGCTGCGCGGACGCACGACCAGTGTGGTTCCGAAGTCCAGCGCTGCCGGGAACACATACCCGCCGTTGTAGTCCAAATGCTCTCCGATGAGATTTACCCGCCCTGGAGCATAGAATACCCGCGCCTCCTCTGTGCTTTCTCCGTATTTCTCGATAAATTTGACCTTCAGATCCTGAATGCTCATTATTGCACTCCATCCTTTCGCTGCTTTTCGCTTCAACTTTGGAAAATCGTATTGCTGTGTTTATGCTTACATTATAATAAAATCAGACTTGCCCTGATAATGCAATCATGTGTGTAATGTATGGATAAATGTGACTTTTCAAAAGGTAAGCGATATAATCAGGGAGAACTGCATCCGCTGCATTTATCCGCCCTTAGAGCAGTGGCAGCGCTAACGAAAGAAAGGCGGTTCCAGCGTGGAACATACTTATTCTGTAGGATCAAATCCCGTGGTTTACGATGGTCAGCATCTGCATGTGCTTTTTGCCGGCGAGAGCCAGACCCGGCCGCTGCATCAGGCCGGTCCCAAAATCTACGACTACTACCTGCTGCACTTCATCGAGTCCGGCTCTGGAACCTTCCGGACCGAGCAGCACAAGTACGAGCTTGGCCCGGGAGACTGCTTCCTCATCCATCCGGGCCAGCTCGTCAGCTACGTCTCGGACCAGCAGCAGCCCTGGCGTTACCGCTGGGCGGCCTTTACCGGCACGGACGCGGATGCGCTCGTGCTGCAGGCCGGCTTCACTCCGCAGAAGCCGGTTCTGTCCACCGCCGAAGGCAGTGTCTTTCCCGGCGCGCTGGCCGGGATGATGAGTGCCTTCTATGCGGGCAAAGAGAGCGCCCATCTAACCTCGCTGGGCTATCTCTATCTGCTCGTCGGCGAAGCGGCGGAGCTGCTCCTCGCCTCCTCAAGGCTGCCCGGTGCGGAATCGCAGGTCAAGCGCACCGTGAAGCAAATGATCCACTACATGGCTGCACAGTACGCCCATCCTGTCTCCATTGAACAAATGTGCGCCAGCCTCGGCTACAACCGTGCATATCTGTCGCGGATCTTCAAGCAGGAGACCGGCCTGTCGCCCGTCACCTACCTGCTGAAGCTGCGCATCGAGAAATCACGGCAGCTTCTCCGTGAACGCCCGGAGCTGTCCGTCGAGCAGGTTGCCGCCTCTGTCGGACTGACAGATGCCCTTTACTTCTCGCGCCAGTTCAAACGCTTCTGCGCCCAGTCGCCCACCTCCTACCGCATTGCGACAGCGAGGCACGGAGAGAAATAGCTGAGGGGGGCCAGGTGTGGAGCCTGAGCAGGCAAGGAATTTGGCCCAAGTGAGGAGCATAGGCTCCAGGAGAGGGAGCTTGATGCAGACGTTGAGCTTAGCCTACGAGGGAGCTTCAGCCAGGCGGAGAGCTCGGTACAGGCGAAGAGCTTAGGCGCTGACCCTTGCCGGACTTCGGACTTGGCAGCAGGGTAGGTAGACCGACAACCGATGGTCGCCCCGCCAGCCCAGGATCATCAACGTGTGCGGAGAGTAGTGCGGGGCTTCTGTCCATTACAGCTTGCCTCCGCTCCACTCATGATATCCGTCTTCGGATAAATGCAAAGTGGAATTTATCCAACTAATCCGGGCAAGTCCTTCGCGTAGAGATGGGTTAGTGGGATTTTGTCCACCTATTTTGAGGCAAACGGGGATGATTGCTTGAAATGGAGCAGATTAGTTGGACTTTTTCCCACTACGGGTGTTCTAAGGGGCAAATGTCGCGGATTAATTGGACTTTTTCCCACATAGCTCGCAAATTATTGGATACCTCGGCTATCGGCGGCATTTCGTGCCAGGAAACTCCGCTTGACGCATCTCCCACTTCGAACAGAAATATGGGTATAAAAAACGACCTCGTCCTCCACTAACTATGGATTATGAGGTCATTTTTGAATTATTCTCCCCTAGTTCGAACACTTTCGCAGCAGCCCCAAGATAGAAGATGTTTCATAGCTGCTCCTGAATTTTGCCCATCACTGCACCGATACGTTCGGTAAGAATCAGATCCGCCTGATGATCATACGGGGTCGGCTCACCGTTCAGCAGCACCGTGTGCCGGCCGCGGAAGTAGGTAATCAGGCTGGCCGCCGGTTGAACCGTGAGCGAAGTGCCGCCAATAATGAGCAGATCTGCGGCGGCAATCGCCGCTACCGATGCTACCAGCACATCATGGTCCAGCTCCTCTTCGTAGAGCACCACATCGGGCTTAATGATCCCGCCGCACTCAGGGCAGCGCGGAACACTGTCTGTGGAGGCAAGCACTTGCTCCAGGCCGTAATAACGCGAGCAATCCATACAATGGTTGCGGTGAATGGAGCCGTGCAGCTCAAGTACTTGCTTGCTGCCGGCAAGCTGATGCAGGCCGTCGATATTTTGCGTGATGACCGCCTTAAGCTTGCCCTGGCGCTCCAGTTCTGCCAATAGCAGATGGGCCCCGTTAGGCTTCGCTTCCGGGTGAATCATTTTGCTGCGGTAAAAATCAAAAAAAATGTCCGGGTAGGACATAAAAAAGCTGCGGCTCAGCATCACCTCAGGCGGATACGGGGAATTATGCTGAGTCTGATACAGGCCTGCCGCAGAGCGAAAATCCGGAATCCCGCTTTCCGTAGACGTTCCGGCGCCTCCAAAAAAAACAATATTACCGCTATCCTTAATCCAGGAAACCAGTGTCTGCAATTGCTCCATAATCTCATGCGCATCCTTTCCATATAGAATTCATTAAGTAAGGCGAAGCTGATGATAGCCGGAAATAATAGTATCCGCATCCAGTAAATGACCGGTCCTTCCGTTTGCGGAGATTCCGATGGAGAGGCGCAGACCTGCGTTTTTGCCAAGCTGCATGTCGGCATTGCTGTCGCCAATGATCACCGTCTCTTCCAGTCTCAGACCCAGCTCCCGGCAAGCGATATCGGCCATCTCAGGCGCGGGCTTGCCGTGTGTCACCCTGTCCCTCGTAACGACCGTATGAAAATATTCGGCGACACCGAGCCATTCCAGTTGCTCGCCTGTAGTTTTGGCCCCATCGGAGGTAACGACGCCCAGCTTCATGGAAGCTGCCGCACACTGCTGCAGAAAAGGCAGCAAATCCGGCAAAGGCACTGCGGTCCGGCGGCGGCGCAGCTCATTCATCGCCTCCTTGCCGATGGCGGTTACACGGGTTATCGCTTCGTTCCAGGGCACTCCGGCAGCGTAAAGCTGCCAGGTGAGAATCCCGTTCGTCTCCTCGGCAGTTGCCATAGTTAGCGGACCGGCGGCGTCATAGCCAACCACCTTGCCGGCGGCATCGTGGACCGTGCCAAGCACCTTCGCTATATTAATACGGGAACTTCCCGAATTCCCTATGATCTCTAGCTGATTCTCCAGACCCTTCAGCATGATTTCCGCCCAAGCTCCCCAGGTAGCCAGCAGATCAAGCAGCGTGCCGTCCTTGTCGAACAATATGCCCTTGCAGGGCACAGACAAATCGTTTACATGCAATACAGCCATTCTCCGGCTCCTCTCCGTAAACGGGGTGCAGGACTAACGAAGATTTCCCAGCCAGTCCAGCATGGTCCTCGCTGTGCGGATCTGCTGCTCTTCCTCGGTAATCGTCGCTTTCCCGTCCCCTTTCTGCTCGCCGTAGCTCCCGAACTGGGCATGATTGCCGCCCTTGACCGAATAATACACCGTATTGCTAGGCAGATAGGAGCGGCCTTCATTGTATTTTGCCTGGTCCACCACTTTATCTTCCGTACCTAGCACCGACAGGACGGACAACGTGGTGTCCTTCAGACTGCCCTTCTCATCCGGGTAAGAAGCCAGAAAAAAAACACCCTCCAACTGGTTAGCATGGTCCGCCGCATAACGCGAGGCCATTACGCCGCCAAGCGAATGGCCGCCCAGAACAAAGGTCAGATTGGGATGCACACGGATGATGTCATCTGCCGCATCGCTTTTGATCACCGCAAGATTCAGCGGCATTTTGGCGATGTAGAACGGATGGCCGGCTGCGGCGATTTTTTTGGCGAGCGGTGCGTATGCCTCTGCCTTTACCAATGCGCCCGGATAAAAAATGACTGCCGCGCCAAGTATGGCGGAAGGCTCAAATGAAATCCAGTTATCATTTTGTTCCACGCTAACCCCGCCCGAAGAGAGCAGTGCGTTCTCCGCTTTTTCCTCCGGAGCATAAGGGATTAAGTATCTCCAAAGTAACAGCCCAGCCGCAATTATGATGACTGCAATTCCTAAGAGAACGCGGCGTTTCGTTATTTTTTTCTTCAATAATGTTCACTCCCCGGTACTGCCTACAGAAAATTATAGAGGAATCAATGAATTCAAACAACCTTCAACACATCGCCACAATTACCAGTCGTGATAGCGCTTACTAATGTGATCTAATTCACAATTGATTTGCCGAAAATCTTGTATTTTAAAATTAAAATAATCAACTTGGCACAACTATTGGCTAACTATATTGGAGGTTAGGTCATGGCAGCAGAAAGCCCCCTTGCAGCGCGCGGAGACACATTTTTTCTGAATCTGCGCTTCATGCTTATTGTCACTGTCTTTGCCGGCAACGCCATTGAACCTCTGATTGGCCGTATGAGCGGAATGCACAGTCTGTACCTGTGGATATTCAGTTTTCATATGCCGCTGTTCGTGCTTGTAACCGGCTATTTCGCCAGATCAAGCCTCTCCGGGACCGCAGGCCGCAGAGTGCTGATGCAAATCGGACTTCAATACCTTATTTTTCAAAGCCTGTATTCGCTGCTTGACGTTTCCCTCTTCCATGTCACTAATATACATCACTCCTTCTTCGCACCTTATCTGCTGCTCTGGTTCCTGGCCAGTCATGCCTGCTGGCGTCTCCTGATGCTCGGCATGAGCAGATGGAGCAAATCCGCACAAATCATCTTCGCTGTCTCGGCTGGCGTTGCAGTAGGCTACTTGCAGCTTGACGGGATCTGGTTCAGTATCAGCCGTACCTTTATCTATTTGCCATTTTTTGTGATTGGCTATCATTTTTCCTTCGATGCCTTTATCCGGTTCTACAAGAAATATGTCAAAATCGCTGCCTCCGCCCTTTCGGTTCTGCTGCTGGTCCTTCTCGGCGTACTGGGTTCGGACCTTCCGCTGGGCTGGTTCTACGGCAGCATGACCTATATGCAGCTTGGAGCCACTGAATGGTACGCCGGTGTGTACCGTCTGGCGATGTACGGCCTGCAGCTTGCCGCTTCGCTCGCTTTTCTGGGGTGGGTGCCTTACCGGCTGAGCCGGATGACTGATTACGGGCGCCGCACGTTATATGTCTTCCTGCTGCATGGCTTTGTTGTCCGGCTGGCTGCCGCTTCGGGAATATACGCTTATCTCGGCAATGCCGCCGGGGCTGCGCTTGTGCTGCTGTTCGCGGTTTCCTTCACAGTGCTGCTGGCCCACCCCGCAGTCAAGAAGCTGCTTCATCCGCTGGTCGAGCCGTCCGTGGACTGGATGATCACCCTGCAGCGCGCCGCTCTGCGCCGTTCCCTGTAATATCATTCCAAATGCTGCCTGTCCGCGTAGGGATAGGCAGCATTTGCCTTTTCACAAGGAAAGCGGTTAACGACAAACTTCACATTGTCCGGTAGAAAAAAGAGGCCTTTTATGATAGACTCTCTTATAACGTTCGTATTATATCCGCTTAAATTTTATAGAAACGGCTTCGCCCTCCTTCTGTTTTTGCAAGAAGCTGGACCCCGTTCATTCTATAAACCGCAGCTGCGCAGCTTTTGGGATTGCAATGCGTTAATGCGACACTATATCGGTTCACACATCATTTAGGAGGGGAATGTCATCATGGCAGTCAAGAAAATGCGCTCAGACATGATCAAAAAAGGCTTTGACCGCGCTCCGCACCGCAGTCTTCTGCGTGCAGCCGGCGTAAAAGAGGAGGATTTCGGCAAGCCGTTCATCGCGGTCTGCAACTCCTATATCGACATTGTGCCAGGCCACGTGCATCTGCAGGAATTCGGTAAAATCGTCAAGGAAGCGATCCGCGAAGCCGGCGGCGTTCCTTTTGAATTTAACACCATCGGTGTCGATGATGGAATTGCTATGGGTCATATCGGGATGCGTTATTCCCTGCCCAGCCGCGAGATCATTGCCGATTCCCTGGAAACTGTCGTTTCCGCGCACTGGTTCGACGGCATGGTCTGCATTCCCAACTGTGATAAAATCACCCCGGGCATGATGATGGGCGCTCTGCGCGTCAACATCCCGACGATCTTTGTCAGCGGCGGCCCAATGAAGGCCGGCGTGGACAGCAAAGGCAAAAAGCTCTCCCTCACTTCCGTATTCGAAGGCGTCGGCGCTCACCAGGTCGGCAAAATCAACGATGATGAGCTGCTTGAGCTTGAACAATACGGCTGTCCAACCTGCGGCTCCTGTTCCGGTATGTTCACAGCGAACTCAATGAACTGTCTGGCGGAAGCGCTGGGCCTCGCTCTGCCGGGCAACGGCACCATTCTCGCGGTAGCCGAAGAACGCAGAGAGTTCGTCCGCAAATCGGCAACCCAGCTCATGGAGCTGATCAAGCTGGACCTGAAGCCGCGTGATATCGTAACCAAGGAATCGCTCGACAATGCCTTCGCGCTTGATATGGCAATGGGCGGCTCTACCAATACTGTGCTTCACACACTGGCACTCGCTCAGGAAGCGGAGATAGACTATCCGCTGGAGCGCATCAACGAAGTAGCGAACCGTGTACCTTACCTGGCTAAGCTGGCTCCGGCTTCCGATATCTTTATCGAAGACGTTGACCGGGCAGGCGGCGTAAGCGCCGTGCTGAACGAGCTGCTTAAGAAACCGGGAGCAATCTTCGGTGATTGCATGACCGTTACCGGCAAAACGCTGGCCGAGAATGTAACCGGCCATGAGATTCTGGATACGAGCGTCATTCATCCGCTAGACAAACCATATTCTGAAGTTGGCGGCTTGTCCGTCCTGTACGGCAATCTGGCTCCTGAAGGCTCCATCATCAAAGTCGGCGCGGTAGATGCCTCCGTTGGCGGCTATCATAAAGGCCCGGCGATCTGCTTCGATTCCCAGGAAGAAGCACTCTCAGGCATCGCTAACGGCAAAGTCAAAGAAGGCCATGTGGTCGTGATCCGCTATGAAGGTCCGAAGGGCGGACCGGGCATGCCGGAAATGCTGGCCCCAACCTCGCAGATCGTTGGGATGGGTCTTGGCGCCAAGGTCGGCCTGATCACCGATGGCCGCTTCTCCGGCGCATCGCGCGGCATCAGCATCGGCCATATCTCTCCTGAAGCAGCGGAAGGCGGTCCTATCGCTTTTGTCGAAGACGGCGATATCATCGAGCTGGATCTCAATAACCGCAAGATCGAGCTGCTGGTGGACGAGGAAGTTCTGGCAGTCCGCCGCAGCGGCTGGAAAGGCTTCGAGCCAAAGGTCAAAACCGGCTATCTGGCCCGCTACTCCAAGCTGGTTACCAATGCCAGCAAGGGCGGCGTATTAAAGATCTAGCAGGATAGACATACTCATAAATAGGCGTCCCACAACCACATTAGTTAGGTGGTTATGGGACGCTTTTTTTTACGGGCAACACTTTTGCCGCCACCTTTCCAAACATAAAAAAGCTCCCATAACCAAAGGCCACGGAAGCTTATCCTATAATTGCTATTGCATTTACCATTTTAGTGTACCGCTGTCGCTCCAGGCAGTTCGGCCTCCAGGGACAGCTCTTCTTCCCTTACCAGCTCACGCGGCTTCACAGGTTTCTGCGGACGCTGTTGATTCATTTGGTCCAGCAAATGGGATATCGACATCAGCATCATTTTGGGAACCAGCACCTCGCTGCGCTCCTTGAGCCTTGCACTGCCCGCCGGATGAATAACGCTCAGCAAAATGCTTAAGTAGAATTTGGTGGAGCGGGCGAACCAGCCCTTCGGTAAATCGAGAACCATGAACCCGAATTTCTCCGGCCCCCGGTTGATCATGCTGACACCGTACAGCGCTTTGGCTTCAGCCAAATCCACATCCCCGGCAATCCGCTCCGCAAGCATCGGCATATCCTTCTCCATGTGACGAATCAGACGGATCGCAAGCTGGGCTGAAGAACGGGAACGGACACCCAGCTCAAACAACTGCCTGTTGTCGATATGCAGCTCGATGACCTTGTCGCCTTTCTTCAGCAGCTCACCGTCCTCCAGCTGCACCGGTTCGCCTTGATATTTGCGCAGACGGTAGTGCAGGAACGGATCTGACGGTGAAATAGTCTTGACCTGGAACATCATCTGAAAGGCTTGCTCCCAGACCAGCCATAAACGAACCAGCAGCCGCTTACCAAAGGAAAGACGATAGATCGGAGAATTCTGCATATTCTTGATCATCTCATCAACCCGGATACTGCGCAGTCCGCGTCTCTGTGCCTCCTCCAGCATTTGTTCCAGGGCAATCAGCATATGCTCTGGCGCGTTCGGGTCTGCTCCCAGTGTAGTGCCACAATCATGCAGCAGCATCACTTCGCCCGGATTCAGCTTGCTAAGCAGCTTTTCGGTGAGCCGATCTGCGCCCAGCTTCTCCTTCCAATCGCCGAACATAGCCGACCAAAGAACGATCTGCACCTGACGGCGTTTGGAAAAGTCAAACAGATTGACAATTCCCCACGGCGGACGGTAATACGTGCTGCGCTCGCCGGTAATACTGTAAATAATATCATCGGTACGCTGAATCTGTTGTTTGACGGTAGCCGGACGCATCAGCCAATTCGTTTTGTGCACATAATTATGAATCCCGATCAAATGCCCCTCATCATGCATCCGCTTGATAACCTCCGGATTCTGTTCAGCATGCGAGCCAACGACAAAAAAGGTTGCCTTTGCCTCATAGCGCTTAAGCAGGTCCAGCAGAAGCGGTGTATAATGCGGGTCCGGCCCATCATCAAAGGTTAGGGCAAATTCAGTGCGTCCAGTCCCTTTGCGAAAGACACGATATCCAAATATCCGGCTGATCATACCGGGGATAAACGCATAAAAGGTTGAGATGTAAAATAACCAGAGCAGCAAAGTCTGCATGTAAATTCCCCGCTTTTTCAGAGTTGACTTTGAGTGAAATACCTCAGGTTTCCAGGTGAGCAGATTCCCACAAAAAAACGTTACCCCCTATTTTAACACAGCTATTAAAGAAATAGACGCTTTTTTATTAAAATCGTGTACAATGAATTTAAGCTAATTCATAAAAATCATCATACACAAAAAGGAGTCGTTTATATCTATGCTGCCGCTGTACAAAAAATATTGGCGCACCATCTTTGATGTTGGACTGGTGGTTCTTACCGTGTATCTTGTGATGCTTGGTTTCAGCACGCTGTACCGATTAGCAGCGCCGGTGTTTTTATCTTTTTTCGTATTCCTTCTGATCGAGCCGTTGGCCCGTTTTCTGAACCGCCGGGGGATGGCCAAATCGTTTGCCTCCGCCATTTCCGTGATACTGTTTCTGATTATTTTGCTGGGCGCCTTATTCGGTGCCGGACTACTAATCACTATGCAGGCGCTTCAATTTCAAGACGACCTTCCTAAATATACATATGTGGTCCAGCAGCAATTTGCCGAGGCTACGGGCTACCTTCAGCACAGAATCGAAGCACTGCCGCCTAATCTTACGGATAAACTTAACGGTTATTTTACGGACGCAACCAATGTTCTCTCTAAATGGATGATCGCTTTCTTCAAGTATATGATCGGAGTTCTCGGCTCCTTCTCTTCTTTTATGGCCAATTTCGGCATTGCGATCATTCTGGCGTTTTTCCTCAGTATGGAAATCAAGGACTGGAAGAAAATCGCGCATGATAAAATGCCCAAGACGTTCAAGACCGCGTACGCTTTTTTACAGGGAAATGTCTTTAAGGCAATCGGTTCCTATTTAAAAGCACAGCTGATTCTGATCAGCATTACTTTTGCGATTGTGCTGATCGGCCTCTTCATTCTTCAGACCGGAAATGAAATTACAATGGCGCTCGTCTGTGCCGTAGTCGATGTGCTGCCGCTGCTCGGCGTGTCGGCGGTGCTGATTCCCTGGATTGTATACCTGTTCATTATCGGCAATACCCCGCTTGCAATTGGAATGATCGTTCTGCTTGTGGTGGTGCTGATTGTGCGCCAGCTGCTGGAGCCGAAGATCATGGGCAACTCCATCGGGGTATCTTCCGCCTTCCTGATGCTCTCGTTCGTCATTCTGTCCAGCTCCCTGTTCGGGGTAGCCGGGCTGATTCTTTCGCCGATTCTGCTCATCCTGGTTAAGGAGCTGATCCAGCAGGGTTATCTCCAGCGATGGATCTTTCTGCCCCAGGAGGAGTTCATTGTCTCACCGTTCGCAGCAAGCTCGTCTTCGGCTGCCGGTGACCCGGCTTCGGGTGAACCTTCCGGTTCTCAAGCGCCAGAAGATTCAGCCAGCAGCTCAAATACCTGACCGAACAGCTTGGTAGCAGCATGCGGACTCCCCGGAGCCACATTCTCCACCAGAGCGGATACTGCATATTTCGGGTGATCCACCGGCCCGTAGCCGATGAACCATTGGTTATTGCGCGGCACTCCATTGACCAGCGTCTGGGCTGTGCCCGACTTGCCTGCTACGGGCCACTTTGTGCCGAGCAGGCTTTTGCCGGTTCCTTCGGTCACGACCTTGCGCATCAGGGACAGCAGTATCCGGGCCGTGTCCGGGGATATTCTGCCCTGGGGAGCCGGTGCCAGATGTCCCGGCAGCTCCTGCAGCGTCTGGCCGTTGGCAAAAGCGACCCGCTGTAAAATACGCGGCGCCCGGACCTCTCCCCCATGCAGCAGCGTAACCAGCAGGTTCGCCGCCTGCAGCGGCGTGATTCTGACGTCACGCTGGCCAATCGCCGTCTGCACCCTGGCCCCGCCGTCATCGGGCAGCAGGGTGGTAAAGATTGTTCCCGGCTGCTCCCCGGCCAGCGGACGGAGCAGCGGCACGCCAAGCGTGTTCTCCGCTTGCCAACTAATGTCTCTCCCCAGGCCAAGCGCCAGCGCTGACGCCTGGAGCTGCGCCCCGCTCAGCCGCTCGGCCAGCGAAGCAAATACAGTATTGCAGGACACGGCGAACCCTTGCGCCATCGTAAGGGAGCCGTGTCCTTTGCCTTTCAGGCAGGACAAGCCGTATTTGCCGTAATGCCCGGAGCAATAGAAGTTTTCCTCGGGCGAAGTGACCCCGGCCTCCAATGCAGCGGCGGCGGTAACAATCTTGAAGATCGAGCCGGGAACCACCGCTTGCAGCGCCCGGTTGTTCCATTCCCCTCCCTTAGGCGAGATATGCCCGGGATCATAGAACGGCAATGATACCATTGCCTCAATATCTCCGCTTGCTGCATCCAGAACCACAACCGCCCCCTCTTTGACTCCCGCCTTGGAGGCGAGCTTCTCAATCCTCTCCTGAAGACTCTTATCAATCGTTGTATATAAGGACAGCGGGTAATACGGATTTCCCGGCGCTCTTACCCGAATAGGGCTATCTGGAAGACGGTTGCCTTGCGCATCCACCTGCGCATAGGCTTCAGTATGGCCTACCCCCTTAAGCAGTGGCTCCAGCGTTTTCTCCAGTCCATCGGTCCCTGTCAGAGGGACCCGCAGGCCGGTCGGCGATTCCTTGATTTCCGCTGCCGAAGCCTCGGACAGATATCCCAGCCACTGGCGGCCTGTGGCTTCCCCCTCGTATCTGCGGGCAAAGGGCAGCACCCGCACACCGTCAATACCAAGCCGCTCCACTTCATCCGCCTCTGCCTGGGTCAGCTCCAGCGGATTTTTGCCGCGGCCGGACGGCCACAGCAGCGGCTGCTTAAGCCCGCTGCGCCCTGCCTGAAGCTGCTCGTAAGTCACGCCGAGCACGGTGGCAAGCCGCTGCAGCTTCTCCTTGTCCGCAGCGCTGTCTACCGCCCCTTCCGCAGTCTCCTCCTGCGGAAAAAAAGCCGCCGTCCACACCGTCTCGCCGGCAAGCGGCTGTCCGTTCCTGTCATACAGGCGGCCCCGCCCGCTGTCCAGCACCGTTTCCCGTTCACTCTGAATCTCCGCCATCTTGGACAGGGGATACTCCGTTCCCGGAACCTTCCTGTCCTTCAGCAGCAATTGCACCCATGCCAACCTGAGAATCAGCACCGCAACGAGCATAGCCAGAAGAAGTGAACCCCAAAATATACGTTTACGGTTAAGCTTATGCAAGACCATTCCTCCTGAAGTTAGTATCCTTACGCTGACAGGGTTCATGGCCTTTATTATGCCCACAGAACCACTTCAGAATAACCCTGGAAGCCAGTCAAACTGCTGCCAGTTTTTATTCATACTCCAAGTGGAAACGGCTACGCGTCGAAAAAACCGCTCCTTCCAAATGGAAGAAGCGGCTGCGGAGATAATGCCTAAGACTTATCTTTACAATCAACCTAAGTGAAGCACGGCTTTTCCGGAGAATTTCCGCTCCATCAGATTGCGGGCGACGGTGTCAATTTCGCTCCAAGGCGCCTCCACTTCGATCCGGGGCGTTAACCGTCCGTCTGCGGTCAGCCGGGCCAGCAAGCTCAGATCGTTCGCGGCTGATTGACGAGTGAGCTCCTCTCCAAGAAAGAAGCTGTACAAGGTTCTTCCTCCGCTGGTCACCAGATTCATTATATCGATCGTCGCCGTATTCGCAGAGGAAAATCCTACCGCAACGCAAATGCCTTGTGGCGCAAGCTGCGGCAGCAACGCCGCCAGTGTATCGCCGCCTACCGAATCAATGATCAGATCGTACGGCCCGAATTTGCGGGCTGATGAAATTGCCGAATATCCAATGACCACTTCGTCGGCTCCAGCCTCTCGAACAAGCACGGCCTTCTCTTCCGTGCTGGCCGTACCTACGACGAATGCGCCGGACAGGACCGCAAGCTGATGGGTGAACAGCCCAACTCCGCCGGTAGAGCCTGTAATGAAAATGCGCTTGCCGAGCAGCATACCGCCTTTTCGGAGTGCATTAAGCGCCGTCAGGCCGGCTACGGGTAAGGTCGCCGCCTCCGTAAAAGTGAGCTTGTCCGGGATTTCGGACAGCATCGATACAGGGGCAGCAATCTGCTCGCTCCACGCCCCCATCGGGAGCAAACCGGCAACCCGGGCCCCTTTTTGCGGACCTGCGCCGCTCTTAGCCGGCTCGATGACAATTCCGGCGAAATCCCAGCCAGGTCTGCTAGATACTTCCTGATCCTTGGCGTCTATCACTTCACCGCGATTGAGAGAGACGGCCTTTACTTGCACGAGCGCTTCCCAGGGCTGGGCCTGTGGTGCATCAACTTCCTTGAACGCCAAATGTGACGGGGTAAGCGGATCAACTACAATGGCACGAATCATATTGTATCTCCTCCATGGATTGGTTGTGTGTCATTAGATGACTTTCGATTTCATTGAGGAGTATACTTTAAATCAATGATCGGCCCAAGTGCAGAACTACACTTCGTAAAAGAAGGGAAGATAAGATGGACATACATACAGAGAATTCCAGACTTAAAATCGTATTGGGAGAGATTGAAGCGTTGCGGATGAAACGCCAGCACGCGCTTGCCGATCGGCCTCACCCGTTCTTGAAGCGATTTACCCAACAGGAGCTGAACGACGTGGCCTTCCCTTCGTATAAAAATCTGCTGGTTGGGCGTTCCCGCCGCATACCGGCTCGTCAGACGATCATCCATATTGCTGAATATCTTGAATGTACTTTTGACGAGCGTAACGATCTGCTTTTGGCAGCAGGTTATCTTCCGATCCAGACTGAATTGGAGGGACGGGCACTGGAGCATGCATTGGAGTGGGCGCATCAAACGATGAGAGGCATTCCCTTTCCCGCCATGATCGTAACGCACACACAGGACATCAAGGGGGTTAACGAGCCGTTTCGCCGTTTGTTCGATATCCCACTCGACCGTTCGTACGATGGCTTAATGAACAGGGTCGATTTTCATTTTAATTCCGATTTGCCTATCCGGCCCCGCTCCACTTTCGACAAAGCGTCATTTGAGCAATGGAAGGCACACGCCATAAACGGGATACACGCGATCAAGAGGGAGCACATGCTCTCCCGTTATGATGCGTGGTATCAAAAATTGTTTCATAGATTTCAGAAATATAACGTGGACGAATATCTGAATGAGCAGGATGCAGGGGAAAAGGTTGATCATACGCAAACCATATTAGCCAGAATGGAAAGCTCCGGCGAGCTTGTTCCCATTCGCTACAGACAGGTTTCGATTTCCGCAGCAAGCCGTGTATATCCGCAAATTGAGGTTTTCCTGCCGGTCGATGCTGCCGCGCGTAAAGTTTTCGAGAACCTGGGATGTCCTGCTGATTGTGAATTCGTCTAACCTTAGAGTTATCGCCATCGTCGCA
The DNA here is from genome assembly GCF_054483875.1 of Paenibacillus sp. BAC0078. Classification (NCBI taxonomy): domain Bacteria; kingdom Bacillati; phylum Bacillota; class Bacilli; order Caryophanales; family Paenibacillaceae; genus Paenibacillus; species Paenibacillus sp. BAC0078. The sequence continues at coordinate 211,371 of NZ_JBTLRW010000006.1, read as the reverse complement.
ATGAAAAACACGGGAAAAAGCCGCATCCCTAGCGACTTGGAGGGATGCAGCCGTGTAAGAAAGCTTTTATTGCCTGCTGCTTGTCTGCTTAAAAAATCACTGTCAGATTCACTGTCAGATTCACTGTCTTCTTGCACAGATACCCGTTACAAGGTCATGAACGTCTGCAGTGTTCGGTCAGCAAGATATGGAAGATACTCATGACCGTATTCGTAATAGACCATCAGGTCTTTTGGTGCTGTGATTTTGTTGTATGCGGCGAATTGCGTCGAAGGCGGGCAGATCGTATCTGCAAGCCCGGTCACCCATAATACCTTGGCCTGGATTCGGCTCGCCAAATTCTGAATATCAATATAACCCAGCCGGTTAAAAATCTCTTCCTCCCGTTCATGATGCGGATCAAAAAAGCGGAAGTAATAATTGATCTCCTCATAAGCCGAAGTCGTAATGTCCAGCTCCCAGGCCCGTTTGTAGTCGGAGAGGAACGGATAGACCGGGACTGCCATTGAAATGCGCGGCTCCAGCGCTGCGCAGGCTACGGTCAGAGCTCCCCCTTGGGAACAACCATATGCACCCACCCTTGTTGGGTCCACTTCCGGCATGCTCATCAGAATCCGCGCCGTCTGGGCGGTATCCAGAAACACGTTGCGGTAATACAGGTTGTCCGGATTCGGGTCGTCAAGCCCCCGGATTATGTGTCCGCGGATGGTTGTGCCTTGTACAGTCAGATTATCCTCGGACAATCCCCCCTGCCCCCGGCAGTCCATCGCCAGCACGCTGATTCCGTGCGCGGCATACGCAACCTTCTCCATCCAATCGCCGCTGTCGCAGGAATAACCGTGGAAGATTACAATACCCCGGCCTTTTTCCTGCACCGCTTTCTTGGGTCTTGCATATTTGCAGTGAACTCTGGCTCCGCCCACTCCGGTAAAATAGAGATGAAAGCATTCCGCCAGCTCACTGGTGAATTCCGCCGGGACCAGTTCGTAGTCCAGCGGCTGGGCATCGAGGTCGCTCAGGGCGCGGTCCCAGAATTGATCAAAATCCGCCGGTTTTGGACTGCTGCCTTCGTAGGCTTTTAGCTGGGGCAGGGATCTTTCGCTTGTCATAGTAAATCCTCCTTAGGGCTCCGATTGAATGTGTTGGGCAAAGCGGGTGTTAAGTGTGGGTCACTGCGGGGAATGTTGGTTCCGATCGCTGTTGTCCTCAGATTTCCTGATTTTATACCGCGCTGGCGGTAGAAATCTGAGGACAGCATATGCTTCCGAAGCGAGCTTTCCTTCGGAAAGCTTTCAGGCGAACGCTACGCTTCTCCACTCAACATTCCCCTCCGTTCCGTTTCACTCACCACAGGGTTTGCAAGAACAAGTTAAATCCAATAAGTCGGATTTAACCCGAAAACCACTGCATAAACTGCTTCATTTAGGTTCGACGCCCAAACTGTAGCTGTATTTCATACAACTAAAGAAGCCAATTTTTGCGCTGAAACCGATTTAGTTGCACTCTGTACACTTAGCTTGACCGCAATTGAGCAAAAGAAGCATTTCCGCCATTTTTAACTGTACAGAATACATTTATCGCTGAAAAAACGGGTTTGCTGATCCTTTTAACTGCAGCAAATACAATTAGCTGGTGCTCAGAACGGTGCAGCATCACTTCAAAAACAAAACAGAACGAAAAACCCATTACGCATGGGTTTTCGGCTGATGCAGCAACGTGGCAGGCCGCAAAATAGGCCGCCACTCGCTGCAAAGCAAGTCAACTGCTGGGAACTGAACACTCAAGATCAGTGTCCTCATTCGATTCTATTGCAGTCTATACAACAGAATAGCCTGCAAAGAAGGTAAACGGGATTTCTGTTGCACTTTGTACACTAGAAATCGCAAGAAAGGACGATATAGTTACTTTTGGGCTGAATCTGCTGCAGGAAGTGCAATAGAATCAACTTTTCGAATGAAAAAGCAACTATCTGCTGTACATTCTGCAATAGATCTATTAAGCCCCCTCAGCCCAGTTAACAGGAGATAGACACTGCTCAAGCAGACGCGTCATGCACAAATCCCCCAAAACCGCCTCGCAGGCATTCATAATTGTTACTGCCCAAACAGCACCGCTACCGTCCTAAATCTTACCCAGACCGGCATCGTCGCCGACCTCTTCATGAGTCTCGATCACGTAGTTCACGATTTCTTGCACAGTAGTGTAAGCAACGCCTACATAGGTGTCGGCTGCGCCGTAGTAGATGGCGATGCGGCCGGTTTCGGCGTCATTCAGAGTAGCGCAAGGGAAGAGCACGTTGTTCACAAAGCCTCTTTCCTCGTACCATTCTTCCGGCGTAAGCACGAAGTTTTTGGAGCGGTATTTTACTCTCGACGGCTCATCCTTGTCCAGAATAACTGCGCCCATGCTGTACACGAGACCATTGCAGGTTCCGGTAACGCCGTGGTAGAACATCAGCCAGCCTTCGGTGGTTTCGATTGGCGCAGGGCCGCCGCCGATTTTGACGCTCTGCCACCAGCCTTGGCCGCCTTTGGTCATAACATGGCGGTGTTTGCCCCAGTACACGAAGTCAGGGCTTTCGCTCAGGAACACATCGCCAAATGGCGTATGTCCGCTATCGCTCGGACGGGACAGCATCACGAAATTGCCATTGATTTTTTTCGGGAACAGCACGCCATTGCGGTTGAACGGCAGGAACGGATTTTCCAGGCTGATGAAGGTTTTGAAGTCCTGAGTTTTGGCTACGCCGATAGCTGCACCGTAGAAATCTGTACACCAGATAATGTAGTAGGTATCTTCAACTTTAACCAGGCGCGGGTCGTAAGCATAGCGCGGCATATATGGATTGCCTGCTTCGTCCACAAATTGAATCGGGCTGTCGTCAATTTTCCAGTCCAGGCCGTCAGCGCTGTAGCCCATCCGCAGGTGAGGACGGGTTGTGTTGTCTTCTACACGGAATACGCCGAGGAAGCTGCCTTCATAAGCGACAACGGCACTGTTGAATATCCGCGCAACGCCTTTCGCCGGATTTCTTTTAATAACCGGGTTGCTGTCATGTCTCCAGACCGGATTGTCGTTTCCGGCAGGTCTGTCCTGCCAAGGCATGTTCGGCACATTCGTACATCCAATCAGCTTAACTTCTTTCATAAACAAAATCCCTCCAGATTTAGCGCAGCAGATGCTGCGATTATTGTTACGCGTGCTTGAATCTTTAGCGGGTGTTTGCTCTTACCGGGTTTTATTTTACCGACCCTTGCGCAAAACCGTTATAAATGTACTTTTGCAAAGCTACGAATGCTATGAGCGTCGGAATGATGGCAATCATAATCGCGGCGCAGATAACCTCCCACTGTGAGCCGTATGGTCCCTTGAATTTAAACAGTGCGGTGGACACTACCTGCAGACTGCTTTTTGGCATATAGAGGAAAGGCGTATAGAAATCGTTGTAAATGTTGACGCCCTTCACAATAATCACCGTTACAATCGCGGGACTCAGCAGCGGCAAAATAATTCTCCAGTAAATCGTCCAATACGAAGCTCCGTCCAGCATCGCCGATTCATCCAGCGATTCGGAAATGGAGTCCAGGAATTGCATGAAAATATAGACGGCGATAATATCCGTACCCAGGTACATCAGGATCGGCGCCCAGCGGGTGTTGAACAGTTCCAGCGAGTTGATGATCTGGAAGGTAGCCACTTGGGTCGTTACCCCGGGAATCAGCGTGGCCAGCAGAAAAGCTCCCATCAGCAGCTTGCTCCCTTTGAATTTGAAACGGGCCAGAATGTACGCCATCATCGAACCGGTAAGTGTAGCGCCGGCAATGGAAATCAATACAATAATAATTGTATTCATAAAGCCGCGCAGCATGTTGCCATCTACAAAGGCTTTGGTATAGTTGGAGAAATTCAGCCAGTTCTCCGGCAGAGTAAGCGGACCTGTCGAGGCATACTCGGCATTTGTTTTCAGGGAAGCGAAGAAGACCACGACGATCGGAATCAGTGCCATCAGCGCTCCCAGAACTAAAGTGAGGTATTTGAAGAAAGAAGCTGCGGAATATTTTAGACTATGCATAGTTCTTACTTCTCCTCCTTTATCAGAACACGCTGCAGAATAGTAACAAGAACAACAATACCCAGAAGCACTACGGCCATTGCCGAAGCGAGACCCAGCTTGCTGTATTTGAAGGCCACATCGACGGTCTGGATGACAAACGTGCCGCTGCCATTAGAACCGCCGGTCATGACATACGGAATTTCGAATACACCGATCGCTCCGCTTACGGCGAGGATCAGATTGAGCTGCAAAATGCGTTTGATGCTCGGAAGGATAATATGCCGGAACTGATGCCAGCGGTTGGCGCCGTCAATTTCCGAAGCCTCGTAAATATCATTGCCGATGGAGGAAATCGCTCCAAGGAAGATAATAAAGTTCATCCCCATGTATCTCCATACCGATGCAAAAGCAAGGGAGATATTGATCAGGTGGGGATTCAGCAGCCACTTTTGCTGCCAGGCTCCAAGCCCGACGAGGTCAAGGATGGTATTCAAGGTTCCTTCCGGTTTGAAGAAGAACAGGAAGATGAACCCGATAGCCACACCGTTCAACAGTGTCGGGAAGAACAGAATGCCTTTGAACCAGTTCTTTAAACGGACATTAAAGCTTAGAATTGTGGCAAAATAAAGCGCCAGCCCCATCTGGACAAAGGTGGCAAAGAAATAGTACAAGCTGACTTTAAATACGGCGAAATACTCCGGTTTGGTGAAAATCGTCTTGTAATTGTCGAAGCCGACATATTCCATATGTTTGCTGAAGCCGTCCCAGCTTGTGAAGCTGTACTGGAACATTTTGAACACAGGCAAATATGAGAAGGTCAGCAGCAAAACTACCGGAACCAATGAAAATAAAATGATAATCAAAATCCGCTGATTTTTATAGCTCATGTTGGACAATTTGGGCACTCTCCACACCTCCTAAGAACACATGCTAATGACTCCAAATTCTGCTGTTTCCCGCAAAAGTGAAGGGGAAAATGCCCCTTCCGGCATCTTCCCGTTCTCTTGAATCTGTCTTCACTCCTGCGTCTAGTCTAGTGCTGACTTATTTTCCGGCAGTAACTTTAGCTCTTGCCGCTTTCCATTTATCGTTCAGGCCTTTCATGATATCGTCGAAGGAATCTTTTCTATTGCCGATTGCAGCTTCGATGATGACCTTCTTGAAGTCAGGCTGCCAGAGACCGATTTCAGCTTCCTTGTCGATGGCATCCACCCAGCCCTCTTGGCCTGCTTTTGCAGGAGCAATCGTATCAAACGTTACGTCTGTGCCATCAAATTGCTTGAGGATCTCAGGAAGTGCAGAGCCTTTAACCGGGCTCATGCCGCCGCCTTCAGTGGTAGGATAGCCGGATTCGTTGATGAACCAGTCCACCCAGGCTCTTGCCGCTTCTTTATTCTGGCTGTGAATGCTGATGCCCAGGTTGTAGTCATCGGACAGCGGAACCAGAATTTTGCTGGCGTTGGTAGGGAAAGGCATGAAGCCGACATCGTCAGGGTTCTTCGCCACCCCTTTGATCTGGCCAATGGCCCAAGATCCGAGCATCATTGTACCGATTTTACCGTTAGCCAGGTCTGCCTTGGAGGATTCCCAGTCTGTTGTTGTTGGGTCTTCTTCAATCAGGCCATTCTTGGCTGCGTCATACATCAGTTTGTACAGGTCATAGTGCGGTTGTCCCTTAACGAAGTTGTCGTCAGAAGCCACTTGGCCGATGTTCACGTAATCACGGTCGCCGGCAACGGTTGCCAGATCAGCTTCCCACTGGGTCAATGTCCATCCGGCAGCATAGTTTGTATAGAGCGGAACCGCTTTGGTCTTTTCTTTAATATTTTTCAGAGCGGTCATGAACTGGTCAAAGGTTCTAGGAACCTCAGTAATTCCCGCATCCTTGAATACTTGTTTGTTGTAAATGACACCGGAAAAGTTAACTGTAATCGGAATACCGTAAGAAATACCGTCTACACTGCGTTCTTCCAGACCGGTATATTGTTTTTCCAGATCGGCCATTTTGCCCAGCGGCTCAAAAAAGTCCGGCAGGTCTTTAATCGCTACGCTGGTAGGCAGCAGCAGCACATCACCGTAATCGCTGGTGCTCATGCGGATTTTGATTTGATCTTCATAGCTGGACAACGCTTCGAAGTTTACTTTGACATTCGGATATTTCTCATTGAACTTTGCTGCGTAATCTTTGAATACGGTATCAACAATGTCCGTTCTCTGTGTGATTACCGTGATATCGCCTTTGATATCCTTAGCTGCTGCATCGCCCTCTGGAGCAGCAGTTGCCTCAGTGTTAGTTCCTGTATTTCCTGCGTTCGTTGCTGCTGCATTGTCCGTGTTATTGTTGTTCGATGAACAACCTGCGAACAAACCGGCCATCAGCGTCAGCGCTGCCAAACTTGTAACTGCTTTGGTTTTCTTCATGGTTTTGTTGACCCCTCTCTTCATTTTGACTCCTGGCGTTGATAATAACAAAACACTAACAATAATCATCAAAACTTGACGGCAGAATTCCATGAAAAATCAATGCAATCTCTGTTTCGTCTGAAATGCAATGATGTTATCGCTTACAAACACATTATAAATCGTTTTCAAAATCAAAACGATGGTTTCAATTGTTTTTTCTGGTCTTCAATTTGTTATTTTTGTTTTCTGTTATTTTTATTTGTTATCTTTTTTTATGAAAAAGACAGCAAAAAAAGGAGGGCTCGCTGCCCTCCGCAGAAAATCTTTTCCTATAATATAGCTTGCATTTTCAGACTAGCCTCTAGGGACTCTGTAACCGCTTTTGTAATCCTTAGGGGTCATGCCGCACATTTTCTTGAACAGCTTGTTGAAATAGACAGGATCACTGTAGCCGACCCGCTCGGCGATTTCGTAATTTTTCAGATCAGGCTGTCCGATCAGCAGCTCCTTGGCTTTGGCGATCCGGATGCCGATCAGATAATCCGTAATCGTCTGGCCTGTCTTATATTTGAACAGACGGCTGATATAGCTCGCATTCATACCTACCGTCTCCGCCAGACGCTCTAATTCAAAATTCTGGCCGTACTCCTTTTCCAGAATGCTCTTGGTTTGCTCGACAACATAATGCTCCCCGCCATGCGGTATTTCTTCCGGCTCAGATGCCGCTTCCTTCAGCTTCTTGTTGTCCGCGACGCTTTTGAGCAAATCGTACAATTGAGCTTTTTCAATCGGCTTAAGCAAATAATCAAGCACTCCGTGCCGCATAGCCTTGCGGGCATATTCGAATTCACTGAACCCGCTGAGCACGGCGATGGGAAGCTCCTTCAAATGTCCCCTGGCCTCCTCAATCAGCCCGAAGCCATCCATCCGCGGCATCTTAATGTCCGTAATCAGAAGATCTACATCCTCTAAGGTGAGCTCCCGGAGATGATTCCAGGCCTCCGCCCCATTACCATAGGAGCCGATAACCTTAACTTCCAAATCCATTCTGGAAGTAATCTTTTCAAGCCCGCGCCGGATTACTTCCTCGTCATCCGCAATCATAACCTTGATCACTAGCTAATCGCCTCCAGTTATGTTTCCGCTCGTAATGATTGCGCTATCATTATCAATTATATGCGCAATTTCTCAGGCAGCAAATGTGCTGTGTTGCTCTTTTATAGTCTTCTCTTTACTTTGCTCATTTTGCCCTTGAAATCCTTCATAAAAAGGGTTATAACTAATCTGTATTGTTATTAATAACTAACAAAATAATAATAACAATATAACAAAATATCTAAAAAGTTTCTATGCCTTTCTCCTACTATTCTATAAAGCGAGGTTGTCTGAGGATGCTACTACAGAACGAATATGTCGGAGGCGTAACCTGGGGTTTCATGGGAAAATGCGGCACTTGGGCAAATGAAGAGGCTGAAACCTCTATGGAGCTTATGAAATCCGTAACCGGTGCGAATTGGACGGCCATCGCCTTCAGCGCGATCCAGGCAACTCCACAATCAACAGAAATTCCTTACTGGCAAGAGCCGACAGTTACCGACGATGAGGTGCTATGGGCGATCTGCAAGGCGAAGTCGCTGGAGCTCAAGGTTTGCCTGAAGCCTATTGTGAATTGTGCAGACGGCACCTGGCGGGCCCACATCAACTTTTTCGACAAGGATGTTCCCTGCGAGCCCAAATGGTCGGAGTGGTTCCGCTCTTATACTGACTTCATCCTGCATTATGCTGCGATTGCCGAAGAAAGCGGTTGCGAAATGTTCTGCATCGGCTGCGAGCTGGTGATGTCAGACAGGCGGGCGGATGAATGGCGTACCTTGATTGCCGAAGTCCGCAAGCTGTACAGCGGAATCCTCACTTATAATTGCGACAAATATCAAGAGGACAACGTGACCTGGTGGGATGACCTGGATGTGATCTCCTCAAGCGGCTATTATCCCGAGCATGACTGGGAAGCGCAGCTTGACCGGATCGAAACGGTGGTGAAGCAGTATAACAAGCCCTTCTTCTTCATGGAAGCGGGTTGCCCCAGCCGCACAGGCAGTGCCGCCATCCCCAATGACTGGTCCTTAAAAGGCGAACCCTGTGAGGAAGAGCAGCGCCGGTATTACCAGGCAATGTTCCGTAGCTGTGAAGGCCGGGATTGGGTTCAGGGCTTTATGCTCTGGGATTGGCCTGCACGAATTTATCCGCTGGAAGCGGCGGCTGGCAATGACGACTACTGCATGTACGGCAAAGCGGCTGCAAGCGTTATTAATGAGTATTACAGCTCCAAGACTAATAAGTAATGAGGGAGTGAACCGAAGCATATGAGCAATTCACCTGAAGTTTGGCTGCAAGAGCTGGAGAATGAGCTGAAGAACAACATTTTGGGCTTCTGGATGGAGCACACGCTGGACAAAGAGCACGGCGGTTTTGCCGGTGAAATTGACAGCCAATTGAATGTCGTAGCCGGTGCAGAGAAAAGTCTTGTGCTGAATGCGCGGATTCTGTGGACATTTGCGAGCGCTTACCGCCTATACGGCACAGATGAGTATCTTACGATGGCCGAACGCGCCAACGACTATCTGCTCCAGTATTTCACGGACAAAGAGTATGGCGGTTTCTACTGGATGGTCGATGCGAAAGGTGCAGCTTCCCAGCCCAAAAAACAAATTTACGGGCAAGCTTTCGCCATCTATGCCTTGTCGGAATTCCACCATGCCACCGGACGCAAGGATGCGCTGGATAAAGCTGTGGAGCTGTTCCGTCTGGTTGAGAAGTACGGCTATGATCCCCTTTATAAAGGTTATATCGAAGCATTATCCCAGGAATGGCAAATGACTGACGATCTCACACTCAGCACCAAGGATATGAACGAGAAGAAGTCCATGAACACCCATCTGCATGTACTGGAAGGCTACACCGGGCTGTACCGGGTATGGAAATCGGATGAGCTGAAAAGCAAGCTAGCCGAGCTGATTGCAACGATGCTGGACCACATTATTGACGACGAAGGCAAGCACTTCCACCTATTCCTAGATGAAGAGTGGCATGTAAAATCAGAACGCATCTCTTACGGGCATGACATTGAAGGCAGTTGGCTGCTGGTTGAAGCGGCAGAAGTGCTTGGGGATGAGGCGCTGCTCCAGCGCGTGCGCAAAGTAGCGGTCTCAATGGCTGAGGCTACGCTGGCCGAAGGAATCGCCGGGGACGGCGGAATCTGGAATGAGGCGGACAGCAAGGGCCTGATTGAAAAATCCAGAGACTGGTGGCCGCAGGCTGAGGCCATTGTCGGCTTTTACAATGCCTATCAGATGACCGGCGATGCGCGCTTTCTGGAAGCTGCCAGCAACTCCTGGAATTTTACCAATAAATATATCGTCGACCACAAGCTGGGCGAATGGTACTGGGGCGTTGACGAAGCGTTGCAGCCTTTGGTTCACGAGCCGAAGGTCAGCGCATGGAAATGTCCTTATCATAACAGCAGAGCCTGCTTCGAAATGATTGGACGGCTTACACTTACTATAAAGGAGACAAAATAATGACAACACGCTTTGAGGAACGCAAACAGCAACTAACGGAACGTTATGAGGCGCTGATCGCACGTAAAAATGAGAAAGCCCCCTACGGCAACGGCATCTATGACCGCTATCAATACCCGCTGCTTACGGCAGAGCACGCGCCGCTTATCTGGCGGTATGACTTCAACCCGGAGACTAACCCTTATTTCATGGAAAGAATCGGAGTGAACGGTATTTTCAACCCGGGCGCCATCGAGCTGAACGGCAAATTCTATATTGTCGCCCGCGTGGAAGGCAATGACCGCAAATCCTTCTTCGCCGTAGCCGAGAGCGACAGCGGTGTGGACGGCTTCCGTTTCTGGGATCACCCTGTCGTGCTGCCTGAGACCGAAGACCCGGACATCAACGTCTATGACATGCGTCTGGTAAAACATGCCGACGGCTGGATTTACGGCCTGTTCTGCACCGAACGCAAAGATCCCGATGCACCTCACGGCGATCTCTCCAGCGCTGTTGCCCAATGCGGCATTACCCGCACCAAGGATCTGAAAACCTGGGAGCGGCTTGCCGACCTGAAAACAGGCTCCGCCCAGCAGCGTAATGTTGTGCTGCACCCTGAGTTCGTAGACGGCAAATATGCCTTCTACACCCGTCCGCAGGACGGCTTCATCGACGCCGGCTCCGGCGGCGGCATTGGCTGGGGCTTGTCCGATACCATCGAGAATGCTGTAATTACCAGCGAGTCCATCATGGACCAGCGCTATTACCACACCATTAAAGAAGTGAAGAACGGCCAAGGCCCGGCTCCTATCAAGACACCGCGCGGCTGGCTGCACATCGCCCACGGGGTGCGCAACACTGCTGCCGGACTGCGTTATGTGCTGTATGCCTTCCTGTCCGATCTGGAAGAGCCTAATAAAGTAACCCATGCTCCGGGCGGACATTTTATCGCTCCAGACGGTGAAGAACGCGTCGGCGACGTATCCAACGTAGTCTTCTGCAACGGCGTAATCGCCCGTGACAACGGAGACATCTATATTTACTACGCCTCCTCCGACACCCGCATCCATGTGGCAACTACAACGGTTGACCAGATGCTCGATTATGTGCTTAACACACCTGAGGACCCGCTTCGCTCTTACGCCTGCGTGCAGCAGCGGATTGCTTTGATTGAGCGAAATCTGAAGTAGGGGGATGGACTTGAGAGTGGTGCATTTTGGGTGGTGGCGTAACTGCGGGGAGTGTTTGGACTTCCGGCCGCTGTTGTATTCAGATGTTTTTATTATATCGCTTAGCGGATAACATCTGAATACAAAGGCGGACGCGTTCGCTCCTACAGTTCCAAACCTCCCCTCCGTTTCTTCACCCTTAATGGTGTTGTTTCTCAAGTTCATTTTGTGGGGTGTTGGCAGGATGAAATTGAGGGCGGGGCATTCGGGGTGGTGGCGTAACTGCGGGGAGTGTTTGGACTTCCGGCCGCTGTTGTATTCAGATGTTTATTTATTATATCGCTTAGCGGATAACATCTGAATACAAAGGCGGATGCTACCGCTCCTACAGTTCCAAACCTCCCCTCCGTTTCTTCACCCTTAATGGGGTTGTTTCTCAAGTTCATTTTGTGGGGTGTTGGCAGGATGAATAAAGGCGACCCTAGTGGAATTCCACTGGGGCCGCCTTTGTTTAGCTTAAACTGTTGCGCGGAGTATGTAATGGTCTACCGTAGTTGGCAAGCCTTGTGCGGTCTGATGCCGGGCAAAAATCCGGTTGATCTCAGGCAGGCTGTCCCTTATCACCATTTCATGCACTGCAGCTGTCTGCCCGAAGCAGCGAAGGCGAACAACGTCGATGGGTTCATGCAGATAACAGGTGCTAGTGACCGTCTCGATTTCAGCTGAAGCGAATCCGCTTGCCTCTATGCGCTGCTTAACCTTATCCAATACCGGAGTTCCTTCCTGCGAGGGGCCAAACAGACCTGGAAAGAGCAGTGACAATTCAGGCGACAGCCTGTCGCCGGGGTGAAGAGCGATTAGCCTGCCGCCCTTTTTGATGATCCTGGTAAGCTCAGGGTATGCGGAGGTAGGGCCTTTACGGTTATAGGCACAATCAAACTCATCATCCTCAAAAGGGAGCTTGATCTTGGTGTTAGCCGTCACAAATGACACATTGGCAAGGGCCGTACTGCTGGCAGTATGAATAAAATCCGCAGTGACATCGAGACCGACAATGTGCTGAACGACATAGCTCCACTGAATGGTAAAATCTCCATGCCCGCAGCCGATGTCGAGCACTCTTTTTCCTGGAACCAGCTCGGCAACCTCCTGGGCAAAAATCTCCTCCGCATCCGGTCCTGCTACCGTCGACTTCCAAGGATATGCGTATTTCCCGGTCGTGCTCCCCAGTCCGGCATACCACTGAAACGAATGCGGTACAATCCAATCTTGATGTGTCGTCGGATCTTTCAATACAGCGCTCAATAGATCATCTCCTGTGTTCACATAATTAGCCGAATCAGTAAAGCTCCCCCTCGTCGCCCTGAACGACCGCTGCAAGCGCTTGAGCCACTTTCTTCATCCTGCCAATTGCAAAATCATCCGCTCCAGAAACTGTGATTCGTCCCTCATGATAGCGGAAAGGAATCTTCTTATCCCCATCACTACAGATGAAAAATTCACCGCCTATGGTCATAGTTCCAAAAGGGGTCTGGTGAGAAAGTTCATTCGTATACTCAAAACCAGTTGTTGCGGCAAAATAGACTTTGGCTTCTGCCAAAGAAATTGGCTTACTCTCACTATTGATCCAATGATCCGCCCTTGTGATATGTACATCATAGCTCATAGCTGCTGCCCCCGCGGCCCCGCCACAGAATCCCGATGGACGATATCAGCGGAGATCAGGATTTTCTCCAGCGGCGTAGACGGGTTATGGATACGGTTCAGCAGCTTTTCTACTGCGGCCCGGCCCATAGCTTCCTTGGGCACATGCACGGTGGTAAGAGGCGGCACGCCCCGCGCAGCATCCTCTATATTATCAAAGCCCGTCACCGAAATGTCGGCCGGGATGGCAAGCCCTTCTTCCCGCAGCACCTCACAGACTGTAAGCGCAGTGGAGTCATTCGCGCAGAGGAGGGCGGTCGGCAAGGTTTTGTTCTTTTTGCGTTTGAGCATCCAGAGCTTGAACTCTTCCCGGAAACTGCCGTCATCCATCCCCTCCAGCAGCAGCATCTCGTCATTGCCGGCAGGAGTTTTCATGTCACTCTCCTCCAGCGCGCTACGGAAGCCGATCCAGCGGTCGCGGAAGCTGCGGGAATAGCGGATATTGCCGATAAAATGAAACAAAGTATGGCCGATTCCCATCAAATGATTGCTGAGCCGGGTCATGGAGTCGATGTTGCCCGCGAACACCGTATCGCTTGGAATTAGCGGGTCCTCATGATCAATCAGCACCATCGGCAGGCCGATACGGTGCACCTCCAGCAGCTGTGAAGTGGGAATCTGTCCCACACCGATAAGGCCGAGCAGGCCGCTAGGGTTGAGGACATTGATGAAATTATCGGCACGGTGCTCTGACACAATAACCATCCCAAGGCCCTCCTGATCCAGAGCGAGCGCGATGCCATCGACGATTTTGCCCCAATAGAGCGAATCCTGGGTTTGTGAGCGGATATTCGGCATCAGCACGAGGACAGATTGCTTGTTCCGGTCACTGCCCGCTGCCTGGGAGGGACGTTTGACATTCTGCACATAGGCATTTTTCTGTGTAAAATAACCCAGCTGTGATGCCGCCTGAATCACCCGCTCCCGGGTGGTTTCGTTGACGCCGCCTTTGCCGGAGAGCGATTTGGAGACGACAAACTTGGACACACCGAGATGATCGGCGATTTTTTGCATAGTAACCTTTTTAGCCATATATAATACCTCCACAAAAATTATCTTGACTCTGTATTGATTCCCTGCGGCTGGGGTGATGCCTGCTGTCCTGACCGCGCTTCCTTCCATTTCTTATTTAATTCATCAAAGGACTTTTGCAAATCCGGCGCGGCAATCAGCTCCTGAATATAATCGCCCGACCAGAAGCTCAGCTTCGACCGGTTCGCCATATCAATAAAAGCATCAGTCTGCACTGTAGCCTCTACCAGCTTGGGATTGTAGGAGAGGAACTCGCGGTACTGCGGCATAGTGGGCTCCTCTGAGCCATCCGGGGGCAGGAATCCCCAATCCGCTACATACGAAGTATCCTTCAAAAAGAATTTCATCCATGCCATCGCCAGCTCCTTGTTCTTGCTGAACTTGCTGACCCCTATGAACCAATCGGGATTGAGCGGCGCGTAGCGCGTGCTGCTATTGTCGTAGGGAAACGGGAAAAATCCGATATCATCGGACGACGCTCCGGCATCCAGAATCTGGCGGATCGTCCAGTTTCCCTGGAGATACATGCCAGCCTCTCCTTTTGCCAGCTTGGTCTTGGAAATCTCCCAATTGTTCGAGAACAGCTCTTCCTCCACATACCCTTTGGCAATCATGGTTCTGGCAATTTCAAGCGCCTTTCCCCATTCATTGCCGGTCTTCCATGGGTTGTCCTCCCGAACCATGTTGTTCATATAATCGGGATTGCCTGTCATATAATTGACCAGATTGTTGCCCCATTCCCGCAAGGGCCAGACTGCGCCATAATTCATGTAGAGCGGCGTAATTCCCGCCTGCTTCAGCTTGGCGCTGGCTGCGTAGAATTCATCGAGCGTCTGCGGGACCTCTGTAATGCCTGCTTTTTGAAAAGCCCGCTTGTTATAGACTATTCCGCTTGTCGTCGTGCCCGTGGACAGCCCGTATCGTTTGCCGTCATAGGTCGAAAATGTAGTGAACCTTTCCTGTGCAGATAACGTCTTGTCCAGCGGTTCAAAAAAATTGCCCAGCTCCTTCGCCGGCAGGTTAACCGGCAGCAGGAGCACATCCCCGGCATCCTTGGTGGACAAGCGGACCAGAATATCGGTGGCGTAATTGGACAAGCCCTCGAACTCCACATTCGCCTCCGGATATTTTTTTTTGAACTGTTCCGCATAGCCTTTAAAGGTGCCATTCTCAATCAGGTCAATCCGGTTCGTCAGCATAACAACCGTGCCGGACAGGCTGGACATGCCCTCCTCTCCCGCAGGCGAAGGCGGCGGCACCGCTCCATTATTGCTGCGGTTCTTGCAGCCGGCAGACAGCAGGAGCAGGAACAGCAGCAGGATGATATGCATGGACCAACGTAACTTCATCCGTTTCAAGCGGATTCCCCCTCTGTTCTCTTCCATTCTTTTCCGAAACCTTGCGGTCCTGACAGCGGCAGGGATAATATAACATCTGTCCCCTCCCCGGGTTCACTGAAAACCTCGATGCCATAAGCCGCTCCATAATGCAGCTGTACCCGCTGATGCACATTTTTCATGCCGATGCCTCCGTTGATGCTTTTCTTGGGCGGCATTTCATGCTTCAGGCTGTCATTAAGCTTATCCAGAGTGGCCTTATCCATCCCGCAGCCGTCATCGCGAATGTGGAACAGCAGCTTCTGCTCCGCAATCTCGCATTTGATGCTGAGATGCATTTGGGGTTTGGTATCATCCAGCCCGTGATAGGCGGCATTCTCAATAATCGGCTGAAAAACCAGCTTAATCATGGAGTAGTTGTCAAGCTCCTCTGGAACGTCGATCTGCAGCACGAATCTGCCTGGATAACGGCAGCCGAGCAGCTCGACATAGTTGCTTACATACAGCAACTCCTGCTTCATGGTGGTTGTGCCGGACAGCTCACTGGTGCTATAGCGCAGAAGCTTGCCCAGAATGGAAATCATGTCGGCAGCTTCTACATCGTCGTTGATCTCCGCGGTCATGCGGATGGACTCCAGCGTGTTATAGATAAAATGCGGGTTGATCTGGCTCTGCAGCGCCTGCAGCTCCGCCTCCTTCTTCTGCTCCTCAATCCGGTAAATATCCTGGATCAACTGCCTGATGCGGCCCAGCATCCGGTTGAACTGATGGCCAAGCAAGCCGATCTCATCCCGGCGTTGTACCCGGAAGGTCACATCCAGATCGCCGTTCTGTACTTTTTTCATCAATTGAATCATTTGCTTCAGCGGTTTGGTCAGGGCAAAAGACAGAATGATCGAGATGATCAGCGCCAGCACGATAATAATCAGTGTTGCAACGATAGTCGCATTACGGGTAAGCTGTACCCCACGGGTCAATTCATCGACAGGAATCGAAATAATGACCTTCCAGTTCGTCTTGGCAGAGCTTGAATAAATATTAAGCCGCTCCTTGCCCGACACGGTATCATAAAAGCTTCCGGCGCTTCCCTCGGCCTGGCGGAACAGCGAAGAACGGGAAATATCCGTGGTCAGCAGCTTCTGGTCGCTGTCATAAATGACCTTGCCGTCCGCGTCCACAATCACCGACTTGCCGTGGGTAACCTTGTCCAGCTCGGCTACCTGGTTCTCCAGATTGCTGACGCTCGACTCCACCGCAATCAGCCCGATCGGATTCCACAAGCCGTCAACAATCCTCCGGACAACCGTGAATGCGTAGCGAGTGCTCTGAAGATTGCTTGTATACGCCTGAGTGCCGAAGAGCAGCGCCTCTCCGCTCGAATCCTTGGACTGCTCGCTCCAGAACTTGTAGCTCTGTGCCAGATCCAGCCGGACGCCACCATCCTTGGCGGAATAATATCCGTTGCCGTAGCCGTCGAATATATAGACAGAGTTCGTCCCCCGCTTGATGTTGTTAATGAAGGAGATATTCCCTTCAATCCCCCGCTGAATGGACAGCAGCAGATCGAAGTCGCCAGGAGCAGGCCCCGGGCTGTTCCCCTTGCTCTCCATCATCTTTTTTTGTTCATAATACCGGTTGGAGCGGATCAGATTCTGTTTGATATCGTTTACATAGGCGGGCATGGAAGAAATCCGCTTCATATCCTCTATGTAGTCATCAATGGAATCCATCATTTGATCAATCAGCTTTTCCGAGTAGGCAACCGTGTTAGCCTGTATGGATTCAGAATAACTCTTGAAGCTGATCACACTGATAAAAGAAAGCGGCAGTGTAATGATAATCAGGAACACTAAGAGCAGCTTGCGTTCCATGCTCATGTCCCCAATGTAGGACCACCAGTTGTGGCTGCGTTTTGCTTTCATCCGGTCCTTCTCCTTGGTTCAGCTTTACCTAACAATTTCCTTCATCATAACAATTACCTAACAAAATTATTATACGTGTTAGTGTGCCGTTGCACAAGGAAATTACTTCGCGTTCTCCAGCTATGCCCCCACAGCAAAAAGGCGCCCCGCAGCCAATTGCATGGCTGCGGACGCCTCTGAAGAAGATAACGCTACTATCTTGACAGTTTATTTGATTGTGAATAGTGAAAGCTTGTCCTTCAACTGAGTGGACACGCTCTCCAGCTTGCCCGACAATGCAACGAGCTGATCGCTCACATTCTGCTGCTCGTTGCTCAGTGAAGCTACCTCTTCCGAGGTGGCTGACGATTGCTGCGCTACTGCACTCACGTTGCCCATCGCATCCGACAAGACGCCCTGAGAATGGTTCAAGGTGTTAATGGCACCGGTAACCGACTCCAGACTGGTAATAAAGTCCTCCATTTGTCCCTTCACAGATACAAAGATATCAGAGGTGCTTTTTACAGAGCTCATCTGCTCTTTAAAGAGCGGTGCAACTTCAGACAATACCGCTACAGTTTCATTCATCTCTGTAATAATCTTATCCGTAATTCCAGCTACAAGTGCAATCGACTCCTTGGACTGCTCAGCCAGCTGCCGGACTTCATCGGCAACCACCATGAAGCCGCGTCCTGCTTCGCCTGCTCTTGCCGCCTCGATGGTCGCATTCAGCGACAGAATGTTCGTCTGCTGCGTGATGTTCTTCATCACATCCAGCACCTTAATAACCGAGAATACCGTATCTTTCAGGTTGTTGACCCGGTCGACCAGCGCTGTAGTCATCTCTCCGGTACGGCTGGTCTGCTTCAGCAATTCTTCCAATTGCTTCGCTCCATGTCCACTGGCTTCACCAACTCCGCGCGCAGCCTCATCCATTTCAGCATTTGCAGCAATAACACTCTGCATTTGCGTAGCGATCAAATCAGTCAGCTCATTTCCGCGTTCAGCCTCCTGAGCGAGACTTCCAGCTCCGCCGGCGATTTCTTCCGTAGCCGCAGCAATTTCCTTCGCGGAAATAGCAGTCTTGCGGGAAGCCTCCCCAAGCTCGCCTGCCGTTCCCAGCACTTCACGGGCTGTATCCGTTGTCTGGGCAACCAGCTCGGTAATCCGCTCCATCATCGTATTGAACGATGCTGACAGTTGTCCAATTTCATCGCGCGATACATATTCGGTACGTACGCTCAAATCGCCCTTTGCGCCTACAATCATAAGATCCTTCAGGCGGGCCAGAGGATTGGCAATCATGCGCACCATCCAGACGCCGAGAACAACGGCAAGCAGAGCCGCTACTACAGCAGCTATGAAGGTGGTAAACAGAATTGGAGTAGCTGCTTCTACCAGTGAACCGGTCGGAACAACACCCGCCAGCTTCCAGTCCGCATTCGCCATTGGATTGTAGACAGCCAGCACATTATCGCCATTTGAAAATTTGGCCTCCTGGCTTTCCTTGCTGTCCTTGCTCTCTTTAATAAAAGAAAGCTCCGATAACTTGCCGTCCTCTTCAGGGATGGAAGAAGCTACAACAGTACCTTCCGGTGAAACGAGCTGAATCCGTGAACCGGTTCCGAGCATAACACTTTTGAACGAATCCTCCAGGAGCGTATTCTTTAGCTCAAGCATGATCACATATCCTGAATCAGCCGAAAGATTCTTGAGCGATCTTACCATCGCGATATTCTTCCCGTTGTTGCCTGATACGGCTGTAGGGAACCAGTAATTCTGCGCAGTCTTCTCTTCCTTGGAATAGTGGGACTGATATTTTTCAGCATTGGCTACTACCGTTTTGAACCATGCCTGATCTCTTATGCCGTCCATCTTCAGTCCGGAGCTTCCGCTTGTGATAACATCATAATCAGGCGAAGTCGGAATCAGGGAAATCGCGACAATGTTAGAGTCCGTAGTCGTCTGGCTGGAAAGCTTCTTGCTGATGACATCTGTCGCAACAAACTTGTCATAACTGGATTCTGCAGTTGCCAGCTGTGTAATGGTGCTTTGCATCTGCGTATCAAAAAACAGCTGCAGCGCCAAATTCTCATATTGCTTCAAGGTAATATCCAGCTTCTCAGAAACCTGAATAATCGTCTGGCGATTCGCTTCCGATACATTAGCCTTGATAGTATTCTTGGCCTTATTAAAGGACAGCAACCCTAGTGCCAGTACCACCACTATGATTGAGGATAAGAAAATAAGGAACAGCTTAACGCCAACCGATTTCATCGGGTTGACTCTCTTTACCTGACGTACCGAACTATGTAGCGCACCCTTTAGGGTCAAACCGGATAACTTGCTGCTCTTCTTAACCTCACCTTTGCCAGTTGTCTGTGCATCTTCGGAGAGGTCTGTTTCTGCTTTTTGGACGAGCGGTGGCATTTTATTGCTTTTATTCTTCTTTTTCACGTTCATCCTTCTCTCTTTCTGCTTTTCTCCATCGTTCTCCTTTTTCGGAGCTCCCATCACAATCACCTGCCAGTTAGATTAGAAGAAATATGTAAGCGTTCACTCCCTATATATCGGCAGTATGGGTCCAATTACTTAGTTTTCTTTAGAAATTACCTCTGATTCTTTATATTTTTTAGTCATTTTCCATATAAACCCAAAGATTACAGTGGCTTTTTGATCTCCAGCGAAATAAACCGACGATGTCCATCTATTATGGACCTTGCAAAATGTGATTTTTGGATATTTTATCACAATCCAAATTACATTAAACTAAATCATGTGCCTGGACAAAAAAAAGGAGGAAGAGGGAAGAAATGAGCCATTTAGTCGAAGAAAATCTTAAAGAGGTGCATGAACAAATGGAGCAAGCTTGCCAAGCGGCGGGGCGAAAGAAAGAAGAAGTCAAGCTGCTACTGGCTACCAAAACAGTTCCGCTTGAAAAGCTGCAGCTGGCAATGAGAGCAGGAGAGACTTTATTCGGTGAGAACAAAGCGCAAGAGCTTAGGGATAAGTTTCCGCTTATGCAGCAATACAACCAAGTGGAATGGCATTTTATCGGACATCTCCAGACAAATAAGGTAAAAGACGTTGTCAAATATGTAACCTTAATCCACTCTGTAGATCGCTTGAAATTGGGCCAGGCCTTGCATAATCAACTGATGAAGGAAAACAAGACCATGGACATTCTTGTTCAGATCAATACCTCTTACGAAGAAAGCAAATTTGGCGCTCCACCGGAAGCAGCGCTGGAGCTGGCCCAGCAGTTATCCCAGTTCGAAACCTTGAGGATAAAAGGCCTGATGACCATCGGCAAGCTGAATGCGACTAACGACGAGACCCGGCATTGTTTTCGATTATTGAAACAAATTCAGGCACAAATAATTGAAAGAAGCTTTCCAGGTGTGGAAATGGACATTCTCTCCATGGGAATGTCCGGAGATTTCAAGGTCGCAATCGAAGAAGGGGCTACAATTATACGGGTAGGAACAAGAGTATTTGGCGAGCGTTATTTGCCGGATAGCTATTATTGGAATGAAAAAGCGAACCAAGAGGAATAGATCAAAGGATGCCGGCCCTGCTAAGGTACTAATACCTCAGCAAGCCGGTAAATCCCCTGCTGAATTGCAGCTTCATCTACTTTGGCAAAGCCCAGCACCCATCCTTTACGGTTGCTTTTATAACAATAGGAGCTAAGCGGGTACACACGAATCCCTTGTTCAAGCGCCCGGCAAGTTGCAGCATGCTCATCGAACGATTCCCCGGCTTCAAGCAGCATATGCAGTCCGGTTTCTACACCGCTGAGTGTGAACCGGTCGCCCAGACCGCTCGTCATGATGGCTTTCGTCATGGCTTCGTGCCTGCGGCGGTATACATTTCGGACCCTTCTCATATGGTGCATGAAATGGCCATGTGCGATGAAGTGGGCAAGCGTTAGCTGCTCCATAATCGGCAAATGGCGGTAAGTCAATTCCTGCACCCGGGCAAGCTGGGCAATCGCCTCAACTGAACCGACAATGGCTGACAGCCGAATGCCGGGGGCAATCATTTTGGAAAAGCTCATCATGTACAAAGTGTTCCGGGGTTGCTGGCTAAACAGAGTTGGAAGCGGCCCCCCGTGATACCGGAATTCACTGTCGTAATCGTCCTCTACAATCCACGCCTGATTCTGAACGGCCAGATGCAGCAATTGCTGCCTGCGTGATTCCGGCATGATGACCCCAACCGCGCACTGGTGAGAAGGCGTAACAAAAACCAGTCTGGACTCTGGAGGGACATGCTCATCTTGCAATCCGTGCTCATCCACAGGAACAGGGATAACATTCATACCCCGATAGTTCATCGCCATCCAGGCAGCAGGAAAGCCGGGATCTTCAACGGCTACGGTATCCCCTTCTCTTAAAAGCGACTGCGCGATTAAGTCAATACTATGCTGAGCCCCCGAAGTCAGCAATATTTGGTTCGTTTGCACATGAATGCCCCGTTCAAGCGATAAATAACGCTGGATCTGTTCCCTGAGTGGTTCGAAGCCATAGGCATCGCCGTACGACCAACTGCTCAAATCCATCATTGCTGAAGCCTGCAAAAACGACTTTCGCCAATTCTTTTGAAAATGCTCGTCCAAATAAGGCTCATGAGGACTAAAATCAATTTCCACGCTTTGATGCTCCTTGCCTCTAAACCAATCCTGCAATCCATCGACAGCAGCATTTAAGAAAGGCAGTTCGGGCGGCAACGGCCCTTGCCCCGTAACATCCTGTGCAAGGCTGGCGACATGGTTCCACTCACTCACCCGCGTTCCGCCACGCCGGGAGGTCACGGTATAACCGCGGCTGTACAGCTCCTCATAAACGATTTGAATGGTTGAACGCGAGACCCCCACCAGTTGTGCAAGCTCCCGCGACGGAAGCAGCAATTCACCCGGAGGCCAATTCCCGGTTGTGATATTATGAATCGCTTGGTCAAGCAATTGCTGCCATATGGGCCGTTCGTCATTCCGATTGATTGTCAACATTCTGCTTCCCCCCAATGACACACCACTAATAATATGGATTGCTCTATAATATGACAGATGGATATTTTCCAGCATTCCAATGATTGATATACTAACAAAGTATGGTTCGGAATACAACGGGGGTGAAAATGTGAGAATTCATTATTTACAGCATGTTCATTTTGAAGGACCGGGACGAATTGACGAATGGGCACGTAACAACAGCCACGAACAGGCAATTACCATGCTCTACGATCAGCCACGCCTTCCCTCCCTTTCGGAATTTGATTTGCTTGTTGTCCTGGGCGGCCCGATGGGAGTCTATGAAGAGAGCGATTATCCTTGGCTTAAGGTGGAGAAGCAATTTATCAAGGAAGCAATCAAAGCCCGGAAGCTAGTACTTGGAATCTGTCTGGGTGCTCAACTGATTGCAGAGGCAATCGGAGGCGAGGTGTACAAAAATGATCTGAAGGAAATCGGATGGTTTCCGGTTAAGTTAACGGATGGTGCCGGTGAATCGGCTTTTTTCCGCCACTTTCCACAGGAGTTCACCCCCTTTCACTGGCACGGGGATACGTTCCGCTTGCCTGCGGAAGCGCAGAAGTTGGCTTTAAGCCTAGGGTGCGCCAATCAAGCTTATGTCTATGACGAGCATGTGATTGGTTTGCAATTCCATCTGGAATCTAGTAGGGAGAGCATTCAACAATTAATCAAGCATGGAGAAGATGAACTCGAAGAAGGCATATATATTCAGAAGCCGGCGGAAATGCTGGCGCAAGGCGGAACATTGTTAAGCCAATCGAATAAGCTGCTGTTTGCTTTGCTGGAGACGATCGAAGAGAAGCACCGGTCCTTAAAGGAATAAGGGTAAAAGAAAAACTCACCGAATCCACAATGGATTGGTGAGTTATTTTGAAAATATTTATTTTTTCTTCCGCATCATGTCGAAATAGGCAACAGGCTGATCCACCTTCATGCGCACCTTCTGCAGCGGATGGCGGGCGGCATCAAGCGGCTGGCCTGCCTCGTCCCATAGCTCGCCTACAGTCTGCTTGAAGAAGGTATTGTCCGGTCCGAAGAATTCAACTTCCTGTCCCGGCTTGAAGTGATTGCGCTGCTGAATGAGCGCTGTTCCGTTTACGGAATCATACTCAAGCACCAGTCCGGCAAAATCATAAGGAGCGGCCTTTTCCTCCGGCTCGTAAATATGATCCTCGTGATCCGGCGTATCATAGAAGAATCCGGTATTCAGCGGACGGTTCGCCGCCTTCTGCAGCTCTTCCAGCCACTCCGGCTTCAGCACATATCCTTCCGGGTCAGCCATATAAGCGTCGATAGCCTTGCGGTAAGCATTGACGACCGTCGCCACATAGTGGATGGACTTCATCCGCCCCTCGATCTTGAAGCTGTCAATACCGGCTTCGATCAGGTCGGGAATGCTCTCCAGCATGCACAGATCCTTCGAGCCCATCGAGAACTGATTATCCTCCGGCTGATGCAGCGGAAGCTGGGTCACCCCAGGCTGCAGCGGAAGCGGCGTCATGGCCTGATCTTCCTCGGAGACCCATGTCCCTTCGGGACGGGCATCCTCGAACAGGTCGTATTTCCAGCGGCAGGACTGGCAGCAGCCGCCACGGTTCGAATCACGGTCCGTAAAGTGGTTGGACAGCACACAGCGGCCGGAGTACGATGAGCACATCGCCCCGTGGATAAAGCTCTCGATCTCAATATCGACATGCTGCTTGATCTCGGCGATCTCCTCCAGGCTCGTTTCACGGCCCAGCACGACACGCGGCAGCCCTTCTTCCTTCCAGAAGGACACGGCTTGCCAGTTCAGCGTGGACTGCTGGGTGCTGAGATGCACCTCAAGCCCCGGCACCAGGCGGCGGGCGGTATCGACAATGGCAGGATCGGCCACGATAATGGCGGCAATGCCCGCTTCATACAGGCTGCGCAGGTATTCTTCAATCCCGGCGATATCTTCATTGTGAGCGTAGATGTTCGTGGCGACAAACACCTTGGCGCCGTATTTTTTGGCGAATTCCACGCCCTCGCGCATTTCCTCGAAGCTGAAGTTATCCGCTCCCGAGCGCAGGCCGTATTTCTGGCCTCCGATATATACTGCATCCGCACCATAGTGCACGGCGAATTTCAATTTCTCCAGATTACCCGCCGGAGCAAGGAGCTCCGGTTTGTCCAGACGGTAACGTTTGCCTTTGTACTTGGGCTTTGTCATGGTTCCCATTCCTGTTCTCCCCTCCATTTCTTTGCTGTATAAAACAAACCTAAACCTTTCCCTTCAGATATGAACGTAACTGCGGGAAGTGTTTGGACTTCCGGCCACTGTTGTCTCCAGATTTCTTGATTATTACCGCTAGAAGCGGTTGAAATCCGGAGACAAAGGCGGACGCTTCCGCTCCTCCAGTTCCAAACCTTCCCTCCGTCACTTTATCTTTAAGGTTAGGCTTTAAGTTCGATTTCAAATCAGCAAAGCATTATTTATTATTTTAATTAATACACCTGTTCCTTGTAGAAGAATCCGAAGGACAGCTCGCGCTCAGGGTCCTGCAGCGCACGGATGCTGTCCATCCACTCCTCCTGGAAGGCGTAGCCCTCCGGGTCGGCGGCGTACAGGTCAATAGCATGACGGTAAGCCTTGACCACTGCCGCGTTGTAGGCAATTGGCTTCAGCAGACCCTCAATCTTCAGGCTGTGCACCCCGGCCTTCAGCAGGAAATGCAAATCCTCCAGGATGCAAATATCATCGGAGCTCATAATATGCGTTCCGTTCGCATCCTCGTAAATCGGGAATTTCTCATTTGGGCGCTCCGCTTCGATCAGGAACAGCCCCCGCTCCTTGCCAAGGCTTCCGCCATCGCTCGGACGGCCCTGGTGGGACATATAGCTCGCCACCAGCTTGCGTTTGGAATGATAAATATTCGTCATGCCGTGTACCTGCACCTGGGCTTCAACCTCCAGCAGCGGCACCATTTCGGTCAATTCATCCATATTCAGCTCACGGGCCAAAACGACCCGCGAGGCGCCTTTGCGTCCCCAATAATTAGCTGTCGCATAGTTGGTCGAGGTCATCTCGGCGTTCCAGTGCAGCTTCAGTCCCGGCGCTTCCTGCTTCACTGCCGCCAGCACGGCCGGATCGCCGAATTCGATGCCGTCCACACCGAGCTCACCGATAGCCTTCACATATGCGGGAAGCTCGTCCAGCAGCCGGTTCGACATCAGGCCGCCCAGACCTGCGTAGACCTTGCGGCCTTTATCGTGAGCCAGCTTGACAACTGCCGCTGTATCCTCTAGTGAAAAATGCCCGGCGAGACGCATGCCGAAGCGGTCATCCCCAATCAGCAGCGCATCTGCCCCGGCCTCCAGCAGATCAGCTGCTTCTTCCAAGGAAGCGGCTGTTGCCAGCAGCTCCGGTTTGTTATTCATGTTGCACCCTCCTACTTCGCGGTTCAAACCGCATCACACTCTATTTTAATCGGTTACCGCGAATTTTGTTGACTTTTTTTGATATTGGCTAAATGTTCCTTGTAGGTTTTGCTGAAGAGATGGCCCTGAGAACCGTCTTTTTTGGTTACATAAAAGAAATATTCCGAAGCTTTCGGCTCAAGCGCAGCCTTGATAGAGGGAAGCCCCGGGCTGCTGATCGGTCCAGGCGGAAGACCCTCGTTCTTATAGGTATTGTACGGACTGTCCACCTTCAGATCCTTATCATACAGCCGCTCCTTTTGCTTATCCAGCAAATATTGCACGGTCGCATCAATCTCCAGCTTCTGTCCCTTATCCAGCCTGTTATAGATCACTCCCGCCACAATAGGACGTTCGCTGTCCACCACTACCTCACGCTCTACCAACGAAGCTACCGTCAGCAGCTCATGCAGGGATGAACCGCGTTCCTTCAGCTTCGCTTGCCAATCCGGAATACTGTCCAGCTTCTTCTCAAGCTGCTCCAGCATCGCTTCAATGATCTGCTCCGGCGTGCTCTCTTTGACCAGCTCATACGTCTCCGGGAACAAATAGCCCTCCAGGCGGTGACGAAGCTTGCTGTCCTTAGGGATACCCAGTCTATCTACCGCTTCCAAACCTTCTCCCGAATCTATGATTTTAAGGAAAACCTCGGCCTTCAGGTTCCAGGCAGCGGCCAGCTTGTCGGCAATCTGCTTCGCCGTATACCCTTCCGGGATGGTGAACTGGACGGTGTCCTTCTTCACGACATCGCCTGCATTCAGGCGGGTAATCAGTGAATCATAGGTGATGCCGGGACTCGCGGTATAAGTGCCTGCCTTGAAGCTTGACCCTTCCTTGACCCACTTCAAATAGCCTTTAAAAAACAATCCTTTACGGATAATGCCCTTGTCTTCAAGCAGATCGGCAATTTCCGAGCTGCCC
This sequence comes from Paenibacillus sp. BAC0078, assembly GCF_054483875.1. Classification (NCBI taxonomy): domain Bacteria; kingdom Bacillati; phylum Bacillota; class Bacilli; order Caryophanales; family Paenibacillaceae; genus Paenibacillus; species Paenibacillus sp. BAC0078. The sequence goes on along the minus strand of NZ_JBTLRW010000006.1, from coordinate 184,820 downwards.
ATGCCCTTCTCTATCGTAAAAGTAACTGCCGGTCCTGCAGGCTCCACCGGCTGCATGCCATTCCAAATGTACCATGCCCCTCCTCCTCCTATTGCTGCCAGCAAAAGAAACATAATGAGCAAGGTGCGGATTGCAGCTTTCAAAGGTCACTCCTCACTTTCCGACTATAAAGTATAAAATTGTATTGTCTCAAATTCAACATATATTTTCGGCAGAATGCTATTATTGAAAATATTTTGCTCTATTTCAAGCAAAAAGAGCGCGGAAAAATTCCGCCCTCTTCCGTGCCTAACGCAGATATAGCCAGCTTATTCACTATCTTCGCCGGGAAAAGTCAGCTCATCATACAGCTCGGAGACATCTTCCCATTCCTCATCATCACCGATGGTCTCCAGCTCGGGAAGCCCGTCAGGTGAAACCGTAATCCGCAGAATCTCCTGCTCGGCCCCTTTTGCGGAACCGGCCAGCACCGCATAGGCGCGATCGCCGACTTCAAACTCGGCAACAATATCGTAAACGGAAGATTTGCCCTGCTCGTCTTCCAGTTCAACTGTTTCTCCATATACCTCTTTGAGCTTCGAAGTCCAAACCACGTGTTCGGCGGAAAAATCAGTCATTCCCCGCTCCCCCGTCCAGCTCATCTACCAAAGTATTGAAGGTTTCTTCAACAATCGCCCATTCCTCATCATTCTCGATCATAAAGAGCTGCAGATCATCGCCGTCCTCTTCATAACGGAAGGCATACACCTCATCGCTCTCTTCATCCTCGGAATCCAGCGGAACCACCATCATATACTTTGCGTCCGAACCATCGACTTCAAACTTCATGATGACCTCGAATTCCTCTTCATTACCTTCCTCGTCGGGAATATAGATAATTTCCGGTTCTTCTTCTTGGCCAATCTGCTCGTTTGTCATTTCAGCGCACCCCTCACCTTTTACTGTTAGCATCCAAAAAATTTTGCAAAATCAGGGCTGCGGCCATTTTATCCACAATCCCTTTGCGTTTCTTCCGGCTGACGTCCCCTTCAATCAGCATCCGCTCGGCGGATACCGTCGTCAGACGCTCATCCCAAAGGTGTACGGGCATTTCCAGTTGCTCCCGCAGCTGATCGGCAAATTCAATGCAGATCTCTCCACGGGGTCCTACTGAGCCGTTCATATTCTTCGGAAGTCCAACTACAATCTCGCCAATTTCGTGTTCCTTGACCAGTTCGCGGATACGTTCGAATTCATTCCCGTTGCCGCGCCGCTCAATCGTTTCCAGAGCTTGAGCCGTCCATCCAAAAATATCGCTTGTGGCAACTCCGATTCTGCGGTCGCCGTAATCCAGACCCATCTTCTTCGTCATTTCGGATTGTCCACCCGGTGACTAGCGAGGTAGAACCGAACCAGTTCCTCAATCAGCTCATCACGTTCTTTTCTCCGGACCAAACTTCTCGCATTGTTGTGACGCGGAATGTAAGCCGGATCTCCGGAAATAAGATACCCTACGATCTGGTTGATGGGATGATATTCCTTCTCCACCAGCGCATCGTATACTGCGAGCAGTATTTCCTGGGAAGAAGCTTCCTTCTCGTCGCCCTTCACATTGAATTTGACCGTTTTGTCCATGGAGTCCATTTGTGACACCTTCCTTCTGCAAAATCACCCGCTTCTTGGGCGGCTTCGCAAAGTTGCTGCTGTACAGCTTACTTGCTGCCCTCATCATAACATATTCATAGCCCTGCGAGGAAATCCTGCCCAAGTGATAACGCTTTTTTTGGCATTTTGTCTACAAAAATAGAGATTTTTTTGGTTTTTAAGCTATTGCAATTACTGCCAAAAGTGAAAGCTTAAGTAGAAACGGCTACGCCGTCCTTAAAGGGAGCATATGCTTCCGAAGCAGCGATACTCCGTATCGCTTTCAGGTATCCGTTTCAGCGAGAAATATAAGGATGATTTATGGCGTGAAACATCTAAATCCTTATATTTGAATAAAGCAGCGGTACTGATATGTAGCTCTCAGTACCGCTGCGGCTTCACTTTAATGGTATTCCCCGATTTATCGGCCTTGAACCGCATCATCCGGTACGGCCTCACTTCACCCGGCTGCGCCGGATGTATTCCGCCCTCGCTCTACGCCAGAGCAGCTACAAGCTCCTCAGCCTTCGCGAGCGCTTCGCCCAGCTTGGAGGCGTCCTTGCCTCCGGCCTGCGCCATATCCGGACGTCCGCCGCCGCCGCCGCCGCATACCGCAGCAACTTCCTTCACCAGCTTGCCGGCGTGGAAGCCTTTTTTGACCAGCTCCTGCGGCACAGACACGACAAAGTTAACTTTGTCATCCATCGCGGCGCCAAGTACAAGCACAGCATCAGGCAGCTTGGATTTCAGCTCATCGGCAGTCGAACGCAGTGCATCCATATTGCCGGCCTGCACCTGAACCGCGAGCAGCTGTGTACCGCCGCCCACAGTTTTCACACTGCCGGTCAGCTCAGCGGCAAAGGTAGCGCTCAGCTTGGATTGCAGCGATTCATTCTCGCGGGACAGCTCACGCACCTGGGCATGCAGCGCCTCGATGCGCTTCGGCACATCATTCAGCGAGGATTTCAGCAGTCCTGCCGATTGCTTGAGCAGATCAAGCTGGCTTTCAGTGAACTGGTAGGCATAACGTCCGGTTACCGCTTCAATCCGGCGTACCCCGGAGCCAATGCCGCTCTCGCTGACCAGCTTGAAGATGCCGATCTGTGAAGTGTTCGATACATGGATACCGCCGCACAGCTCCAGGCTGTAATCGCCAACCTGAACCACACGGACAATGTTGCCGTATTTTTCACCGAAGAGGGCCATTGCTCCCATAGCTTTGGCTTCATCAATCGGCTTGTTCTCAATCACAACATCAAGAGCGCGCCAGATTTGCGCATTTACCCGGTGCTCAATGTCGCTCAGCTCCTCCGGCGTAATCGCGCCGAAGTGCGAGAAGTCAAAGCGCAAGCGTGCGCCTTCTACTAAAGAGCCTGCCTGATTAACATGGCCGCCAAGCACTTCCTTGAGCGCTTTATGCAGCAAGTGAGTCGCCGTATGGTTCTTCACGATATCCTCGCGCTGCTCGCGGTTCACTTCGGCACGGACGCTGTCTCCTACTCTCAGCTCACCGGCTTCTACAGTAACGAGGTGTACATGCTGTCCGTGCGGAGCCTTGAAGAGTCCGGTTACTTTTGCTGTAACCGACCCGCCTGTCAGAAGACCTGTGTCGCTGACCTGTCCGCCGCTTTCAGCGTAGAACGGTGTAGCTTCAAGAATAACCTGGCATTCAGCACCTTCGCTGACGGCATCCACCAGCACGCCGTCAACTACAATGGCAAGCACCTTCGACTCTGTTACCGTGTCATTATATCCAACAAATTCACTTTTAACCGTCAGCTCGGCCAGCGCGCCACCCTGAATCTTCATGCTGGCATTGTCCTGGCGTGCGGCTCTGGCGCGGTCGCGCTGCTCCTGCATCGCGGCGTCAAAGCCTTCACGGTCTACGCTAAGGCCTTGCTCAGAAGCGAAATCCTCCGTTAGGTCAAACGGGAAGCCATACGTGTCATACAGCTTGAACGCGTCTGCTCCGGCGATGACGCTAAGCCCGTCAGATTTGGCTTTGGCGCTGATCTCGCCCAGAATGGCCAGACCGTCGGACAACGTTTCGTGGAAGCGCTCCTCTTCGGTGCGGATGATTTTGGCGATATATTCGCGGTTCTCCACCACCGACGGATAGTACACGCCCATCACTTCGCCCACCGTCTCGGTCAGGTCGAACAGGAATGGACGGTCAAGCCCCAGCGTCTTGCCGTAGCGCACAGCACGGCGGAGCAGCCGGCGGATAATATAGCCGCGGCCTTCATTGGAAGGAAGCACGCCGTCACCCACGGCAAAAGTAACCGTACGGATATGGTCAGCGATTACCTTCAGCGCGATATCCTGCTCCAGACTGTCCTTGTAGGTTACGCCTGCAAGACCTGCGGTCTTCTGGATAATCGGCTGGAACAGATCGGTATCGAAGTTCGAGTCCACATCCTGGAGAATGGATGCGAAGCGCTCCAGACCTGCGCCGGTATCAATATTTTTATTCGGAAGCGGCGTATAGCTGCCGTCCTTGTTGTGGTTGAACTGCGAGAACACGAGGTTCCACACCTCGAGCCAGCGTTCATTTTCCCCGCCCGGGTACATCTCCGGATCGGACATGTCGCTGCCGTAGGCTTCACCGCGGTCATAGAAAATCTCCGAGCAAGGGCCGCAAGGACCTTCGCCGATATCCCAGAAGTTATCGTCGCCCAGCTTGATGATGCGTTCTGCGGGCAGTCCGACTTTTTCATTCCACAGCTTGAACGCTTCTTCATCCTCAGCATATACAGTAACGGAGATGCGGTCCGGCTCGAACCCGATCCACTCCTTGCCCGTCAGGAACTCCCAAGCCCAGGTAATCGCTTCTTCCTTGAAGTAATCGCCGATGGAGAAGTTGCCCAGCATCTCAAAAAACGTATGGTGGCGGCGCGTCTTGCCCACATTCTCGATATCATTGGTGCGGATGCATTTCTGCGAGTTGGTCAGGCGCGGATTCTCGGGAATTTCCCGGCCGTCAAAATACGCCTTCAGCGGCGCCATCCCGGCGTTGATCCACAGCAGCGACGGGTCATTATGCGGCACGAGCGATGCGCTCGGCTCAATTCGGTGGCCTTTGCTCTCAAAAAACTTCAGCCATTTGGAACGGATTTCACTTGCTTTCATCATGTACAGCCCCTGTCTCATAGTTATTGCGGCACTTTTGCCGGAAAACAAAAAAACGCCCCTGAATAAATTCAGGGACGATGATTATCGCGGTACCACCCTGGTTATCGCCTTGACCCGTGTGAAAACACGGACAATTGCAGACGATCGCCTTGTCACGGCTGTTAACGGGAGCCCCCCGGCGGGATTGCCCCGCACTCCGAAATCAGCTTTCCGCCGGCCTGTCTTCAAGGTTCTCACAGCCAATTACGAAGAATCTCGTAAAGGAACCTCTTCTCTGATCAAGCCATCCTCCGGCGTACTTCATTTCATCAACGTTTTGCATAATTTACATTTTAACATTTCAAGTATAGCCAGCGCTCCTATATCTGTCAATCCACAAAGCGATAACTGTATTTGCAGCTATCTCTAATTCTGGAGCGAATTGCTCCCATCACACTTAAAAGGTTATTTACAGCGCTTACTTACAGGCGTATAATGTGGATTGTTTAAAGCGATTCTGCGGTTAACACCGGGTTAACCCATAATTACGAGACGTGGCTCAGCTTGGTAGAGCGCTTGCTTCGGGAGCAAGAGGTCGCAGGTTCAAATCCTGTCGTCTCGACCATCTAAGATTGCTGCAACCCTTGAGAAATCAAGGGTTTTTCTTGTTTTAGGAAATTTCACATCGTTTCAACTGATTAGAGTCTATTTTTTGTCAAAATAATATCTTGGCTTACTCTGCGTCCTCTTTTTATATTCAATTGCTTCGGTGGGACATCTCTGAAGACAAGCCATGCAATGGGTACACTGATTTCCCCATACGGGCTTACCGTCAGTTAAGATAATATTGTTCAGTGGGCATACCTTTTCACATTTACCACAACTAACACATTTTGTTTCTTCAACATGAAATCCTTTGGCATTTACCAAAAACCTATAAAATATGCTGTTTATTAAACCGCTTTTCAATTGACTAACAACACCGTTTTCATCTATAGAAGAAAAACGATTTCCATTATGTATATCCACTAAAATCTGATTGATTAAAGATTCTGCTTTTTTATTTATTTCTTTTGCCGCTGCCTTATCAACACCAGGAAACAGGACAAGGTAGCTATCCGGCATCATAACTTGTGCATATCCTTGTAAATCCCAGCCTTTGTATTGGCATAGTTTTTTCACATGATTACTTGCACTTGCAGTTTCTCCTCCGTAAGTCAAAACAAAATATACCTTGCGACTTCCCTTAAAAGTGGTCTTTCTTATATATTCCTCCACTACTCGCGGTAACCTCCATGCATAGGTGGGACAAACAAATACAAATGGTTTCGTGTCTGAAATAAGGTCGTCTTGTTTATTTTGTTTCATTAATAGGTTTAATGAAACAATTTCATCTTTTGTTTCCTTGGCAATTCGCTCTGCAACATATCGACTGTTACCTGTGGCAGAAAAATATAAAATCATCAGATACACTCCTTTCAAAGTAGGCATTCTCCAATCTCAGTGCATTCTTGACAATTGGGAATAACAAAATTACAATAACAACACGGTGTTGTTTTTGCAACCTGCAGATGTTTTTGAATTGTCGTGTAAGCAACAAATGACTCTGATATGTCTGTTTTGCATACAATCATACAAATTTGATGCAGATTAGGAGATTGCTTGTGAAGGAAATAAAACAGAGCAGGAAAACTCAATATACACAAATGGTATTGCGAGATGCGCTTATGGAATTAATGGAGCAAAAAAATATTTCCCAAATAACCGTTAAGGAGCTTTGCATAAAAGCAGATATTAACAGGACAACTTTTTATGCGCATTACACTGATCCATACGACCTTCTTCATAAAATTGAAGCTGATGTTCTATTATCGGTAAGCAAAGCTATTAGTAGTCTTCACGGCCCACTAGACAAGAGTAAATTCATACAGATTATCCGAGAGCTTTTGCAATACATTGCGGACAATAACAAGCATACTCAGATTTTGCTTGGTGAACGGGGGGACGTTAATTTCCCAAAAGAGCTTTTTATGATGATCTATGAGAAATGCGAATTAATGGCTTTGGCACCACATTCATCGACAAGAGAGTTTTATTTTATATTTGTGCTCAATGGAAGTGTTGGTCTGATACAGCACTGGCTGAAATCCGGATTGGCCAAACCGGCAAATGAAATGGCCGAAATAATCTTTAATATGGCAGCACAAATTAAGTAGAACAAGCGGCTTTGAACCACTTTATGATTCATCGTGCCCTGGGAAACCATGGTTTGCCGGGCCACCGGATCGGATGCCAGCGCGAGAAGTGTATTGTCCGTGTACAAAGAGAACTTAAGCGGATTCTGCTTGTCGAGACGAATCTTCCAGGGCTGCAAATTGTGTCCGTTGGGAGCAAGTAGGCCATAGGCCGCCAGCTTCACTCTCGGATCTTCGAATTGGTCAACGTAATCACGTTGGTCTGGAATTCATTGCGCTCATAATCGGTCATAGTTTTCGCCCACTTCAGCCCGTTCTGCGGCTCCTGGTTCACGATGATGGATTCGCTCAGCGTCTCATACTGGGCCAGATCCCGCGACACGTTTACCGCCGATTCGGATAGCACCTGCATGGAGAAAGCGCTTAGCTTTTCCGATATCGAATCCTCGTACCTGACGTTGGAATAAAGTAGGTAAGAGGAGCGTTTACTTCCATGAAGCTTAGTATGTGGTACGTTCATGTTAACTTTATATCTCAATCATTCTATCACAAAAAGACAGGATACCTTTCCTCGAAATCGAGGCAAAGTATCCTGTCTACCAGAATATTAGTTTTTGCTTACAGCTTCCAAATACGATATAGAATAACTGCCGCTTCAGCACGGGTAAGCGTATCGTTCGGGGCCAGCTTGCCGTTCTTGCCGCTTATGATTCCGTATTTCACCAGGGCTGCCAAGCTGTCTTTGGCATAACCCGAAATGCGGTCCGCATCCGAATAATCAGCCAAAGTTCCGCTGCCGCCCGCTACTTTGCCGGCTGCGGCCAGTGCGCGCGAAGCGATCACCATCATTTCCTGGCGGGAGATCGGGCTGTCTGGCTGGAACGTATTGTCCCCATAGCCGGTGACGATGCCTAGCTGCTTCGCGATAGCCAGCTCAGTGCTATACACGTCTTTCTGAACGTCGCTGAATGCTTCTGTGTTCTCCTGGCCTGTGCCTTTCAGCCCAAGGGCCCGCACAAGCGGCGCAACGAAGTCCGCTCTCTTCATAGCAGCAGCAGGGGAGAAACTGTTCATTGCGGTTCCCTGAACGATATCGCGGGCAGTCATAGCAGCAATAGCTTGCTTGGCCCAAGCGACATTCTCCAGGTCTTCGAAGGCTAACGGCGCATATGCTACTGCATAGGTGCCAACCCCTGTAGTCTGGAAAACAAGCGCTCCGGTTGCCGCATCATATCGGCTGTTCAGGATCGGGGCCGGTTTGCTGTTGCCCGCAAGCTGCCTAACCACAAGCGATTCCGGATTGCCAAGCTCACTTGCTCCCTGTGTGTAAGGAATGGAAACTGTTACTGGCGCATTCGGATTGTTCCATGCAAAAGCCTGCCCGCCGGCGAGTATCTTCAGCTCTATTGCCGGACGGCTGCCAATCTGTACGCTCGCTGCCGTGTCCAGACCTTCTGTCGAGGCCCGGGCTATACGGATAGACGCATATTCCGAATTGTCTGTCACGTTAGACAGCATATTGCTTGGAATCTGGAGTACCGCTTGCTCGGTCTTCAGCAATAGAACAAAACTCTGTTGACCTTTCAGGCTTTGCATTGGCAGCGCTACTTCGTACGATGCTGCGTCTGCTTGCTTCGGCACTTCGATGTTGATCTGCTTCTTGCCGCCCGCTGACGGAGCGGCTTGCTCCAGCGCTTTTTTCAAATCATCGCCCGAGACCGTTCCCTTCGCCAGTCCTTTGTCAGACTTCAAATTCAGCTTGATCGTAACAACGCCGTCCTTGCTCTCAACGTTGCCTGTCTGCGGAATTGGTGTGGCACTTCCACTATTGTTATTGTTATTGTTATTGTTATTGTTATTGTTATTGTTATTGTTATTGTTATTGCCGCTGTCGTTTGGTTGTGCAGGCTTGCCCGTAAGGGTAAGCACACCGTAGACGGATGTATCCTGATAGCCATTGCCGGTTGTGTCATTCCACGCGGCAACGCTTTGCCGGGCGCCGTCTTTGGCATCGTTGATCTGAACGTCAAATCCGATTTTTTTGTCGTTGCCTGCTGTTATTTTTTTGAACGGAATCTTCACTTCAACCGTGTAGTTCGTCCCGGAAACCTTGGTTGCCGATTGGAAGCCAGTGGAAAGACTGGCCGGACTGAAGGTAGCTTCATTGTCAAAATTAATTCTGAACTGCCCGTCATCCGCTTGATAGAATGTAGTTTTTCCGTTGTTCTCGTCCAGGAAGATTTCAACGGAATCCTGTTCCCATGCGTTTTTGTTGCTTTTGTCGAGCTGAGCATCACTAACCTGGATCAGAACATACAGATTTTGATCATCCCAGAGGGTTTTCGCCACTCCGCCCGCCCCTTGCCAAGCCATCTGGAACCGGTTAACCGGCAGCTCAGGTGCCTTGCTCCACACCGCGTCAACAGTCCCGTCCACTACAGGTGTGCCGTAAACCGCCGTGGATTGATTAGCATCCGTCACAACAGGCGGATGCTCCTGAATATATTTTACCGGATCGGAGACAGCATAATAAGCGGATTTCGCCTGCAGGTTCTTATCGAACAACAGCGGATTGGATTCCGCTCTCCAGCTCGTACCGTCATCCAGGCCCCAGAAGGTAACCCGGGCAATATTAGCAGCATGAGCCTTGTATAGCTCCATCAACTGCGCGTATAAATAACTCTGGGCATTCGCGAGCTTGTCGGAAAGCTTATAGTCGTTGCCGGCCATAATATCAAGCTCGGTAATGCTCACTTCTACGCCTAAGGAAATGAACTTCTCAAGGGACAACCTAACGTTCTCAGGGTTTGTATTGATATTATAGTGAGCCTGCATGCCAACACCGTCAATCAGGAGCTTTCCAGGGTGTGTAAGCGCATACTTATCATTGATCGCTTTGACCATGTTATAGATGGCCTGAGCCTTGTTCTGGTTGTCTTCGTTGTAGTCGTTGTAATACAGCTTGATATTCCACTCCGGGTGCTCGTCAAGTACTGCTCTTGCCGCCAGATAAGCCTGCTCAAGGTAATCCGGGCCGATGGCATTGTACCAAGGAGACTTACGCAGCGAATCTTCCCAATTGCCCGGATTAGGCGGGTTATCGCTCATCGCTTCATTGACAACATCCCAGGAAATCACTTTACCGCCGAAATGCTCCATGACGGTCTTGATATGGGTCTTCAGATTTGCAAGAGCTTCATCCCGTCCCAGCGGAATATCTTTGCCCTCCGCGTCCTTTGCCACATTCATCCACTCTGGGGACTGCTGATGCCATACCAGCACATGCCCATGCATCTTCATTCCTTCAGCAAGCACCTTGTCAACCATTGCATCCGCCGAGCTAAAGGTAAATTTGCCCTTCTCCTTCTGCAGCGCATCCGGTTTCATGGCGTTGCCTGCCGTGACGACATTATGATGCATTTTCAGCAGTTCCAGCCGAACACCTTCCAGATCCTCGGCGGAAATCGCATTGCCGATCAGAAAATCATTTTTATACGTATCTTTTAAGGGAATCAGGTCCTTCTGAATGACAACGGGGGTGGAGCTTGTTTTCTCAAAGCTGATATCGTCGATATAGAAGGAGGCTGCTGCGTTGTTTGAGCTTTCGATGTAAATCGCTAAAAATTCGCCGCCTACACTGTTATAACGGTAGCTGCCCTCATACTTGACCCAACCATCGCTGGTGCTGATTGTTTTGGGTGATAGAGCCACATAATTTGCGCTGCTTCCACTGCCAATCTGCGTAGAGAGCTGGAGCTGCGCGCTTGCGGGGTCAATCAGCTTGACCCAGGCCGAAATGATATATTCGCTGCCCTTGTCTACATACTTCTCCACACGCAAGGATGGTCCATGCCATGTCGCTGAACGGCCCTCTACCTTGAGCGCATAGGAACCGTCCTTAGTATGATTTTGTTCATTTGTAACGGTCAGCTTCTCAGTCCCTGCTCTGCCTTCGAAGCCGCCTGCAGTCTGATTTTCAAAGGTAATCGTGGTAAAAGGTACAGCCGGTTCTCTTACTGGCTCCTCACCGCCGCCCGCAGCGGTCTTCTCGGTGATGAGGAGGTCTCCGAGGTAGAACGGCACAGTGGCTCCAGCTTCGTTGGAGTTAATACGCAAAGCCTTATCCTTACTCGAATCTACAGTAAATTCTTTAGATAAGGCAACGGCTTTGCCGGGTACATAATTCGCTTCAGCGTAATTTCCATAACTGTTTACGGTTTGAAGCGCCGCATTCGCACCGCTTGGCAGATTTACATCTGCGTCAACATACACGATTACGGTTACTGTGTAGGTTTTCCCATTGGCGAGGCCAAGGTCGCTGAAGCTGAAATCAGCCGCGTCCCAGTTGTTCGCTCTTTGGCTAACGTATAATGCTGCCCCATCGGTATTTCCGTCAAAAATTTTGCCGGTGACAGCGGTCAGACTCGCGCCTCCCGATTGAACAGCCTTGCCTGCGCCATTCGCAAAGGTTTCGTGATAAACCGTTTTTGTTTCTTCCTGTTTCTGTGCTGCAGCTTTCGCAACCGGAGCGTTCCAGCCTGCCGGAATAAGCAGGGCCGCCGCGAGTAAGACCGAAAAGACCTGTTTGATCATTTTACTCATTTGCTGCACTCCTCTGTAGGAATTTGGGTTAGCCTAGTTAAGCGCTTACATATATGGAAGAAGCCGCCCCCTTTCTCAACCAAAATCGTAGCATAATCACAAAAGCGCGTCATACACCAAATTAAAGATTGTTCCGTGGTTTTTTTAGATGATTTCGGGATGAGGGTGCAGCAGCCGAAGCTGCCAAAGCACAAAAAAATCCCGCAAGACCTAACTGTCCTTGCGGGACTCGTGCGGATTAATTCGTTTGTTCAAATACGTTATTGATCAGGACAGCGGCTTGGGCTCTCGTAGTCGAGATATCCGGCCCGAAACGGTTAGCGCCAAGGCCCGACATTAATCCGGCCTGCTTCAAAGCGGCGATTGCTTCTGCAGCATAACCTGCGATCTGGGACTGGTCAGCAAAAGCATCTGCGGCCAAACTGCCTTTTAAATCCAGGTTCAGCAGCTTCGAAACGCGGTAGGCCATAACCGCCATCTCTTGGCGGGTAATGGTGTCGTTAACACCAAAGGCGCCATCTTGCTTGCCGTTTACGATACCCAGTTTTTCCGCTGATGCAATAGCAGAGGCATACCAGGCTCCTGCCTTTACATCGCTGAAGCGGCTGACGGCCTGATCATCTACCAGGTCAAAAGCGTTCAAGAGCATCGTAATAAATTCTGCCCGGGTTACTGCGGCCTCTGGTTTAAAGCTGCCATCGCTATACCCGCTGATCGCTTCTCTAGCTGCCATCGCTTTTACCGCATCTGCGGCCCATCCGGCTTTTGCCAGATCGGAGAAATTGACCTGCGCATAAGCGGCGGCATATTTGCTGAAATGGGCTGCTTTAAAGATAACTTTCTTCGTTTTAGCATCATATCTGCCGTTCTTGACAACTTCAAGCGTGTCCTTGTCAGAAATGTAGTAAATGACTACCTGCTTAGGATTCTCGTTCGGCTTAAGCGTGTAATCCAAAGCGACCTCAACTTGATTTTGCGGTTTAAACGATGTGATAGGAGTTCCGTCAATCGTTAGTGTGAAATTATAGACCTGAGCGGAACCGCCTATTGCTCCAGGCAAATTATTCGGTAGTGCGGTCTGATCGACATGCGTAACCGTCAATTGCAGGAGATTAGCTGCCGCTGCGCTGGATTCCTTAAGCAGATTTGTACTGAACGAGACGCTTGCTCCGCCTACATTAATGCTGATCTGATTAACCTTGTCGTTCCCTTGACCCTTCAACTGAGCGACAGGGAGGGCCACTGAAACTTCCTTAGTACCCGCATCAGGCTGGATGGCTATATCCAGTTTGCCTCCTGAGGTAAGGCTAATCGCTTTCTCCAGGTCCTGCTGTGAAATGGTTACAGCTACAGTGCCCTGGTTATTCGGTGCTGCACCCACACTAAGCTTGCCGCTCTGATCAACCGTTACCGCTGGCGCAGTCCCCTTGATCGGCGATTCGTTGCCTGAATTTCCCGAGTTTCCTGAGTTTCCTGAATTGGAGGACTTTGCTTGCACCGTAACCGTAGCAGAAGCGGTAAATTTTCCATCTGCAGTGGTTACCGTAATGGTTGCCGTGCCCGGTGCTACTGCGGAAACAAGGCCCAGAGCATTGACTGTAGCAACGGAGGCATTGCTGGTGCTCCAGCTCACCGCTTGATTCGTTGCCCCCTTAGGCGCTATCGCAGCCGTCAACTGCAAATTCCCGCCCTCTGTCAGCGTTGCGGCTGACGGGGTTACGCTAACGCCCGTTACTGCCACCGCTGCCGGCGGCGCGGCTTCTACGGTTACCAGCGCAGTTGCTGTGAATGAGCCGTCAACAGTCGTGACCGTGATCACGGCTGTACCTGCCTTCTTCGCCGTTACGACCCCGCTGGCGCTCACCTCTGCCACTGCTGTATTGCTTGAGCTCCAGCTCACCGCTTGATTCGTCGCATCCTGCGGGGCTACTACTGCCGTCAATTGCGAGCTTTTGCCTTCGGTCAGCGTCACCTTAACTGGTGTTACATTGACATAAGTCACTCTTACAACAGTTGGCGGCACGGCCTCTACCGTTACTTGTGTGGTTGCCGTAAACGAACCGTCAACGGTTGTAACCGTGATCATCGCTGTACCCGCCTTCTTCGCTGTCAACACCCCGCTGGCACTTACCTCTGCCACCGCCGTGTCGCTGGAACTCCAGCTTACCTCTTGATTCGTCGCATTCTGCGGCGCTACCACAGCCGTCAACTGCGCACTCATGCCTTCGGTCAGCGTCACCTCAGCCGGAGTTACTTTGACATAAGTTACTTTCACGACAGTTGCCGGCCCCTCGTCCGTCTTAGCGGACGCCACATCCGACTTGTCCGATTCTCCTGCAAGATTCACCGCTGTCACTTTGTAATAATAGGTCGTGGAAGCGTTCAACCCATTATTGGTATAAGAAGTGCCTGGCAGCGGTGCAGCATTCAGCTTGACATACTCACCGTCCGCTGAATCCGAGCGATAGACATTGTAGCCTGTCGCACCGCTCACTGCACTCCAGCTCATCTCGATGGCATTGGCGCTTTTCGCCGCAGCGCTTGGATTGCCCGGAGCTGCCGGGGCAGAAATGACATGGACATCAATGCTGGCTGAGAATTCATTGCCGCCCGGCAGATTCTTGTACGAATCCACAGTCAGCGTAATCTTGGCTGTCCCTTCCCCGATAGAGGTAACTTCGCCGGTAGCTGCGTCTACTGTTGCCACCTCCGGTTTATCCGAAGACCACACAACCGACTTGTAATCCGCATTGCCTTGAAAAATATTGGCGTGAAGCTTGGCCTTCTGCCCTGGAATCAGGTCCAGCCGGTCATCGGGCAAGTTGGTCCCCTTATAAAAGATCGAGATCCCTTCAACCATAATCGGAATCTTGACCCCGATGGTTTGGCTTGCCGCTACACCAGACTTAGCCGTAAGGGCTATGACTGCTGTGTCAGCAATGTCGCCTTGTGTGCCTCCGAGCATAGCGGCTGCTATTTTACCAGTCTGGTCGACGGTGACAGCGCTCAGATTGGAGCTGGACCAGACGAGACGCGGATCTGCATTGACTGGAGAGATTTCGGCCGACAATGCGGCGGAATCACCAATAACCAGCGTGGACGGTGCATTCTTGAAGACGATGGACTGTACCGGAGCGACGAACCGTCCAAATACCTTGAATTCATTGATCCCGGTCCATTGCTGGGATGATCCGATTTTGATGACTCCCGTCACCGTTAATCTGACATAACGCGCATAAGTGCCTGCCGGGGATACATCGGTAGTGATGACTCCCTCTTTCTTCGTATGCGCGCTGATGATATCGTTGCGGGTAGCGATATTGGTGTAATTCGTACCATCCTCTGACACTTCAATCGTATAATTCTGCGCTACCCAGGCATTGACCAGCGTGGAGTCAATAACAGCCGTTTGGCCCAGATCAACCGTAAGTGTCGAAGGAACCACGAACCCGCCTGGCGACCATGCCGATGCATTATTGCCGTCCACTGCATTCCCTGCAGGAGTAGCGGCTGCGGATTTACTCGCCGTTACCGACTTGCCTTGCGACAAGAGGTCTGTAGCCGTAATCGTCGAGGCTGCTGTAAATCCGCCATCCTCCGTCGTGGCTGTAATAATTGCGGTACCGGAGTGTAGCGTCGTAACCAGCCCGTTCTCATCTACAACCGCAACAGCCGGGTCGCTCGAACTCCAGCTCACTTTCGGATTATCGGCGGAAGCCGGAACTACTGCCGAAGTGAGCTGCGCCGTCTTGCCTGCTTCAACCGTTACGGTTTCAGGTGAGACAGTAACACCCGTTACGTTCAGAACATCGGCGACAATAACCGGAATGGTCAAGGAAGCCCCGCCGTCAAGAGCATTGACGTTCACAGTCGTCGTACCGTTCTGGATCGCCGTGACGGTTCCCTGGTCATTGACGGTGGCAATTGAACTGTCACCTATAGTCCAGCTCAGTCCTTTATCCTTCGCATCGGCAGGGAGCACATCTGCTGTGAGGGTGGCTGCCTCTCCCGCACGGAGGCGGACGGAGCTTAGGTTAAGGGTTATTGATTCTGTCAGCACATTGGTGACAATTACGGAAGCTTGAGCCTTCTTAGCTCCATCCTTCGTTGTTACCGTGACTGTGGCAGTGCCGACATTTTTGCCTGTGATAAGTCCTGTGCTGTCTACTGTCGCCACCTGCTCGTCGGAAGACGCCCATGTCACTCCCGGGAACGAAGCATTGGCTGGTGAGACCGTTGCCTTCAACTGTTTGGTACGGCCAATGGCCAGCTTCACATCTGTAGCATCCAGCGTGACAGCATCTACCGGCACTTTAGCTACCGTCAGCTCAAACGACTGGGAAGCCGACCCGTCCATTGCTGAAGCGGTGATCGTCGTCTTGCCGTCCTTCTTGGCGATAACGGTCACACCCGAAGTCACATTGCTTTGCTGGTACAAGATCCCCGGCTTAACTGTCTGCACAGGTTCTCCCAAGAACACAGCTACCGAAGGATCGGACGAAGTGAATTTAACAATCTGATTAGTTGCCACCTGAGGCAGCGCTGCCTTGAGCGCAGAGGTTTGGCCTACAATCAGCGACATTGCCCCGCCTGACAGATCGTTGCCGGTAAGGGTGATACTGCCGGCAGGTACAGCCTGCGTAACCGTAACCGTGCTTGTATCCGTGAAGCCGCCATCCACCGTCTTAACCGTAATCGTAGCGGTGCCTGCCACTACGCCTGTGACGATACCGGCTTCATTGACCTTGGCAACGGATGGATTGGACGATGTCCATTTCATGCCGGAGCTGGTCACTTGATCCGCAGGAGCTACAGTGGCTACAAGCTGCTTCATGCCGCCTTCTGCGACCTCCACACTCTTTTCCTTCATCGCAACCCCTGTTACACTAGCCGGAGAAACGGCATAAGAAGCAGAATCATCGGAAAATGCAACTTCCCCGCCTAACGGCTTGGCAATAGGCTTGCCTCTCCACAAATAGGCGTAGGTTCCGTCCAAGGCTTGTCCATCATAGGTGAACAAAGTGCGGTCGCCAACGGAGTTCCCCCACTCGGCAGAGGAACCGCCAGGCAGCCACGGGCTGTTCGGGCCATCGTAGCCGTCGCCTTTTTCAATCCATTCAGCGGCCCAGTAGAAGAAGCCCACCTGCTGGTTCGTCGGATTCGGCGCATCCTGCAAGGCCTGCATATAATCAATCAGCCAGTTATATTGGCCCCGCTCCGATTTCTCATAATATCCGTTCGTAATATTGGAGCCGTTGGAAGCTCCGTAGTTGGTTCCTGTGTTGCTGAAGCCCGTCTCAACGAAAATAGCATCCTTATCCGGCCACTTCACCAGATTGTTGCGCAGCATGTTGTAAATAGACCCTGTAGGCCGTCCGCCATACAAGGAATAATCCTGACCATCCCATGTGATTCCGGCGGCTGTGTTGGCATCGAACCAGGCATTGGTTGACGCCGGGTCATAACCGTTGTTGACATGAAGATGCCCTCTCATAGCCGGCGATACGTCCTTCATAGCCTGGTAGGCGGCATTGATGAGCTTGGCATAACCCGCGCGCCCGCTTGACCATATTTTTCCGTCATCCCATACAATCCCTGCGTTCTCTTCATTGCCGATCTTGACTATATCCGGCAGAGCGCCAGCATCGTCCATGCTCTTGAGAAAATCATAATTGTAGTTGTACATCGTCGTCTGAAGCTGATCAAGGCTCTGATTCTGCCAGGCCTGAGGTTTGATCGCCTTGCCTGCGCTCATCCAGCCGTCGCTATAGTGGAAGGACGCTACAAACTTCATGTTGTGCTCCTTTGCCCTTTGGGCCAGAGCGATGGTATGTGTTTTGTCAAAATAACCTTTGAGCATCTGATAATCCTGTACCGTGTTCCCCGCTTCAACAAATGTCATCGGCAGGACGGCGTTAACTCCCCGGTTCTGCATAATGTCGAAGAAGTCCTGGCGTACAGCGTTGGCATAATAATGGCCATTATAATCCTCGATCAAAGGCAGGAAGGAGATATCGACACCTTTGATAATCGTATTATCCATTTCGAACAGATCTACGCTGTCAAGGGTCGCGTCAATGGTTCCTGCATTCTCAAGGTAGAGTGTACCTTGCGTATCATTAGCACCAGTCACGAAACCAACTGTCAGCAGCGAATAATCCGTCGTAGCGGATGGAGCGCTGCGCGCGTTGGCGATACCCGACACGCCGATTTTCACCAGTCCGGCTGCTTGTCCCACCTTGGCTCTTACGGAAGCGATATAGCTCGTATTCGGCTTAAGCGGAACCACTTGCGATACCTTGGCGCCAGCCGCTAGCTTAAGCGCTTTCAATTCTGAATCTGCTCCAGAGGATAGTACTGCTGCATCCCCTGACGCGGTCCAGCCGTTCAGTCCATTCTCAAATCCCCAGTTCTGAACCGGATTCTGATCGCTTAGCTCCAGCGTGAAGGAAGCATCATCCATAGAGACTGACATTCCGGCTGCCGCATTCTGAAGGTAGAGGCCGATTGTCGCCTGACCATTGTAGGAGATGACGTTGCGCATCACGATCAATACCCAGCCGTCTGCGTTCGGATAACCGTTGACATAAGAGCGGATAACAGGCGCGCCCGTGTTCTTGGCCTCCAGATAAGCGGCTGTATCCGGCCCGGAAGAAGAAGCTGCCTTATAGGCGCTCGTCTTAATCCATGCCTGGAAGGTATATGTACCTTGCTCAAGTCCCGTAAAGGTCTGATAGATCCCCGACGAAGGCGCGTCAAAAGACCCCGATTTGCTCGTCGAAGCTACGTTTACCGAGTAAGACCCCGTTTTGCCCGCAGCCTGTGTCGTCACTGTCCCTGCCGTCGTAACCGTCTTCCAGCCTGCCGGCGCAGTGGTCACCGCTCCATCCGCTTCAAAACCCGGATTAGCCAGCAAATTGCCGCTCGCGGGTGCCGCAGAAGCGACTGGTGTCCGATACGGATCTACAAGCCCTAAGAAGTTTACCAATAACATGGCTGCCACAACGAGCAGGATAAAGCATTTTTTAGATATAGCTCTCGCCATTCAATTCCCTCCCCCAATGAATTTAAACGCTTTCATAAATGACGATAGCATGAGTGCCCCCGGCGGAAATACCTGACAAAGCTATGATTTACTCTGATTATCAACGCTAGTTTTGTTTGAGAATGGAAAGTATGGTACTCTCCTCAAAATAAACAAAAAAAAGAGACGATGTTTTCCCCTTTGTAAGGAGAAAACATGATCTCTTATAACATACCTCAGCATATATTCATGCCAGGATGGATCTCGTGTTGCGGAGAACGGCTTTCATACAATCCGACTCGGGGCTGAGATGTCCGACAACTTTGATCCGGCGTTTTACCACATCCAGGCTTTTGAATTGATCAGTCAGAATTACACCCGAAAAAGGCAGCCCCTCCGGTAAAACAACCTCAAATGGATATTCCTTGATCTGTGTCGTAATCGGACAAACGACGGCAAAACCGGTTAACTCATTAAAACTGGATTCTGACAGCACAATGGCTGGGCGCCGCCCCGCTTGTTCATGTCCGGTCTGAGGATTAAAGTCAAGCCAAATTAAATCTCCACGTCCCGGGACTGTCACAACAATTCGTCTCCTTCAATTCCAAGATCGACCTCGTCATGAGATGTGCCCGGTTTTATTTTTGAGAGCAGCATTTGCAAATGAGCGCGCAGATCCTCATCCGCTTCCTTTGGTTTTTTAACGGGGCGCAATAATAAGTCATTCTCGGGTGTCAGGATAATTTCGACTTCGGCTCCTTCTTCCAGGTTCAAGCGCTTAATGAATTGACTGGGTATGCGAATCGCGCTGCTGTGTCCCCACTTACTGAGTGTTACAGTCGTCATGACCCTCGCATCCTTTCCCTTTTGTTGGCTCAATTATACCCCACCGCCTTTACGATGTATATCCCTATGATATACATTCCTTGCAATCCCGATACAAACCATCAGGAAATGCCGATGTGCAATAAGCCCGCCAATGTGCTACCGTTAAGATGTGTGCTCCGGGAGAGGCTTCCGGTGAGTGTTGATCTTACTACGCAAAGAGGAGTGTTCAACCATGAAAAGTATCGCTGTATTCTGCGGATCACGTGACGGTGCTTCTCCCGTCTATAAGGAAAGCGCCCATGCGCTGGGTAGAGTACTGGCAGAACGCGGCATCACCCTGATCTACGGCGGAGCGACCGTCGGTTTGATGGGTGAGGTGGCGGACGCTGCTCTGGAGGCTGGCGGGAGCGTAATTGGGGTTCTGCCCCATTTTCTCAAACGCCGGGAAATTGAACACAAGCAGTTGACGGAATTGATCATGGTAGACTCCATGCACGAACGCAAATTAAAAATGTCAGAACTCGCCGAAGGTTTCATCGCTTTGCCGGGGGGGCCGGGAACGATGGAGGAGTACTTTGAGATTTTCACGTGGGCGCAGCTCGGGCTGCATCAGAAGCCTTGCGGGATCATAAATGTCGAGCATTATTACGACCCGCTCATTGCCCTGCTTGACCAGATCACAAGGGAACAGTTCATGCCGGAGAAGCACCGGTCAATGGTTCTCACCGACACCACACCCGAGGGCATGATCCGGCAATTTCTGAACTACTCCCCTCCACCAGTGAAAACATATCTAACGGACGAGCGCACCTGATCATCCGTGTTCATTGCCCTGTCCTATAAAAGCTACCAGCTGCGCCTCATTGGACTTATTATGTGGGGCGCAGCAGCTAATCCACTACCTGGCTGCCCGGAATAATGGCCCCGTTCCTCCCCCAACTGGAATTTCTCCACCTAAAAATATGACGGAACACCCAATACGGGAGCATGTTGGAATTTTTCCATCTAAATTCGGCGTTTTTTGATTATTTCAACGTCGTTGTCCTGATTAATTGTGCTAATTCCACCCAAACTGCCCAGTGGGGCTTCAACAACGGCACTTCTGCCGTTATTTCTCTCCAAACCGCCCGGCGGGGCTACAGCCGTATGGAAGGTAAAGGTTGCTCTGCTTCCAGTCCCCGCGAAAGTTCAAGCGTTTCAATACCGGCCAGCAGCACAATACCAATACCATGGGTATCATTGAGCTGCCAGGAGAGCTGTTCCTTGTAATACAGCTTGTTGAACGAGTAGCCCGACCCCCGGCAGACGCCGTATACATTACCCTGCCGGTCAATGAAGTACTCGCTGATCCCCTGCCAGCCGCGCAATGCCGCCGCGGTATACGGCTGCGGCTCCGGCAGCCAGCCTCTGCGTACGCCCCGGGCAAAGGCATACACAAACATCGAGGAGCAGGAAGCTTCCGCATAAGAATCCGGGTCGGTCAGCACCTGATGCCATAATCCTTGGGCATCCTGAAGCCGGAGATACCCTTCACACAACGCCCGGAAGTAGGCCAGCAGCTCGGGCCGCTGCGGATGCTGCGCAGGCATGATGTCAAGCAGCTCGGTCAGCGAGAACAGCACCCAGCCGTTCCCCCTCCCCCAGGCTACTCCATTCGGCTTGCCGAATTTATAGTCGTAGACATGATGCATGATGCCGAGCTCCGGCTGAAACAGCCGCTTGCGGTAGAGCAGAAACTGGGATGCCGCGTCATCCAGACAGGCGACGTTCCCGGTCAGCTCGTAGTACCGGCCCAGAAAAGGCGTGCTCATGTACAAATCGTCGCACCACATGGTGCCCTGCATAAAATCAGTAGTGCCCCGGGTCCGGTAGAGCGCGCCATCCTCATCACGGGACTGCTCCTCACGAATGTACCCGGCAAT
Source organism: Paenibacillus sp. BAC0078 (assembly GCF_054483875.1). Classification (NCBI taxonomy): domain Bacteria; kingdom Bacillati; phylum Bacillota; class Bacilli; order Caryophanales; family Paenibacillaceae; genus Paenibacillus; species Paenibacillus sp. BAC0078. The sequence goes on along the minus strand of NZ_JBTLRW010000006.1, from coordinate 163,515 downwards.
ATACTCTGCCGTCTGAACCGCTCCGCGCAGGGGGCCTTCCCGCTGAGCGGCGAGCATGGCGGCACCGAATGAGCCGCAGTCGTCGAGCGAATCGATCAGTGCCAGCTGGTGATTGACGCCCGGCGCGCCGTAACGGCTGCGGTCCCAAAGCGCATAATCATGAAGCCGCGTACACTGCTCGATATGCCCCCTGGCATAACCGGTGTAATGGGGATCGTCCAGCGCTTCGCCCGTGCGCAGAAGCCCGTACAGCGTTACGCCGAGCGGATAATTCCAGCGTCCATACAGCGGGCTTTCCAGGTACGGCCGTACTACGCCGCCCGGCCGGTCCACCCGCCAGAAGGTTCTTTCCTTTCCCTCTCCGAGGGGCGCATCCATGGAAGTTGCCGCCGCAGCTTGAGGTACAGCTGAATCAAGGAAGGGACCCAGGTACAGCCAGGGATCAGTCTGCCCCTCTACGGGATGCGGCATGACCAGGCGTACGGCGCTGCGGACTTCATTGCCTTCCCTTCCAGCCCCGAAATCAGGCTGCGCGGGGCAACTTGAAGCCTCCGCCTCCCCTTCACCGCTCCCTGCGGCAGTCTCCACGGCTTCCAGCTCAAAGCCCCAACCGGCGCGGCCGCAGACGGCCTCGACCACCAGATCATGGCTGCCAAAGCCCAGCCGTAGCTGGATATCCAGCCCGCCGCTTCCTTCCGGCTGCATGGCTGCACGCTGTCCGTCCACGTAGACGGCTAGTGCGGTTATAGCTTGGCAGCGGCAACGCAGCCGGATGTCCGCTCCGCCCGGCACGGTCACTGCAAGCTTGCTCCAGGCCAGCGCCTTCGCGCCCGGAACAGCGCCGAAGATGCGCGAGAGGTTGCCCTCCCGCTTCTTGGTATCCGGCCATTCCGCCGCCGGATGCCACTCGCAGCGGGACGCCAGTCCGGCCTCGGTCGCATCGCCGCCGTTCAGCCCCGCCCCCGGTCCGGCTGGACCCGGACCGCCGCAGCGTTCCGCCGGCTGCGGCCCGGAGTCTGGCCGCAGTGTCCATCTGCTTGGCTGCGGCTCACTGTAAATCCAGCCTTCACAGCCGCTGAGCTGCGCGGTGGGGGCCAGAATATGCAGCGGCGCGCCCTTCACGCTGCCGGTGCCGAAGATGCCGCCGCAGCCGGTGCCGACTGCGGCAAATTCCAGCAGCATATGGTTCCAGCCCCGGTCCAGCCCGGCGCGAAAGAAGGCCCGGCGCTCCGGGAACACATCGTCATTCAGATTAGACTGGAACGCGGCGGAGCCGTTGACATACACGGTGACCGGGCCGAAACAGCTGAGCGCCAGCGGAATCTCTGTCTCTGCATCGCTCCACAGCTTGCCCCAGACATAGACGAATTCCCCGTCCTTCAGTTCAGGCAGCCGTTCCTTCAGGTTCATCTCGTACCGGCAGTCGGACAGTCGCGGAAAGCTGTCCTCCAGGTGCACCCGGTACACCGGCGGCTGCGGCGGATTGGCGCCGATATACCGGTTCGCTACAGCGGCAAGTACAGCTTCGGTGTGATTGCCGCTCGTACGGGAAATGGAATTCCATGGATCAAAGTACATGGGAACCTCAGCAGTGACTGCCTGCGCTTCCTTCACAGGACCACCTCACCGCCGGGATACAGCGTGGAGCTGTATAGCCGTTTGGGCTGCCGCAGCGGCCGCCCCGGATGCACCGCCCGAAGCGTGAGCGGTTCGCCGGCATAGACCACCGCCAGTTCATCCGTATAGATAATCACCTGCTCGGTGCCGCTGCCCAGCAGATCCCCGTGTACGGCATACCCCTCCTCAGCAAATTGCGCAACGACATTCATGTATCCATCATAGAGCGCGGGAAGCACGCCTCCGCCCCGGCGGTAAGCCAGGATGTAATCGGAGGCGTCTGGCCGGAACCGGCTGACGGCTTCAACGATCGTCAGCCAGCCGTCCTCCTTGCGCTCCTCCTTCCAAAGCTCTTGTCCGTACATGTCGAGAAGAAACATTGCATCTTTTCCTTTCAGCCCTTTGCCGTCATCCTCGCGGACCATCCGATCAAGACCTGCGATCTGCAGACCGGGCAGGTCAGGGCGGAAACGGCCGAGCGCCAGATGCTGCGATTCAATGGAACCCTCGTACCGCCACAGCTCGTTTCCGTCCCGGTCATACATGACCGTTACGCTTCCGCCGATCACCAGCTCAGGCACGCCGTCTCCGTTCACATCCCCGACCCACAGGCAATCGGCATGATCCTCCAGACCGTGGCAGCTCCACAGCGGCCTTCCCGCAGAGTCCAGCAGATCGTATCCGGCCATGACTTCATCGCATCCGTCTCCGTCAAGATCGAACACCCAGGGGTAATGCCCCACATTGCCTTGATGGGTCCACAATAACTGAAAATTGCGGTCAAGCGCCCACAGCTGATGATAGCGGTCTTTGAGGATTATGTCGGAGGGCCGGTCCTCTCCGCTCAAATTGGCTATGATGATGCAGTCATGGGCTTCTTTGGCCGGCAGCGGATGTACAGCCTTGATTTTACCCGTCGCTCCCTCTACGATCTGCAGCTTGTCATCCATCACGCACAGCACTTCAAGCGCACCGTCACCGTCAATATCGTAAATTTGCGCCGGATAATCCGAGCCTTGACTGCCTGCGCCGGAATCCGGCTTGCCAGTCTGCCACAGCAGCCGCCCTTCCAGATCAAAAGCGGTCAGGCACTGCACCTGATGCGGAATGTAACGGACATCCTGGCGGTTATCAGGCTGTACCAGCAGCAGCTCGGCCCGGCCGTCCCCGTCCAGATCGCCCAGCAGCATTTTACATCTTGGGCCGGCGGCCGAGATATCAATCCCGGCAACCCGGTACACCGTATGACTTTCATTTCCCACAGATATTCCTCCTTGTCCCCGTCCGGCGGCTTCCCATCCGGCGGTCGCACTGTTCTCCCATCCGGCCTTCAGCTCAAATCCACCGTTTGTCCTCCGGGCACCTCCACCACAGTTCCTTCAACCTCCAGCCAGACCGATGCGGCTCCCGGATTGAAGACGAATTCCCGGGAGGCGGAGAAGATCAGCCGTTCGCAGGCTTTCATATAGTGAACCAGCTCCAGGTTAGTAGCGTACCAGATGTCATCATGCCCGCCGGCCATAGCACAGAAGCGCTCAATCAGCTCCCAGTTGTCATCATTATCGAATTCGTAGCTGTGGCCCCACACATACATCAAATAAAGATACTGCCGTTTGTGCAGCCGGATAAAGTTCTCCCCATGCTCCAGCAGACCGCGGTTGTGATGGCAGGTCGCCTGCCATTCCAGCCAGTCCTCCGGCAGCGCGAAGCCGCCTGTCGTCTGCACCGTCCGGGCATATTCGATGCCCAGATGCGGCAGCAGCTGCTTAATCTCTGCCGTGTAGGACCCGTTCGGGTAGGACATCCCGCGGACCGGCTGGTGTATGAGCCCTTCCAGCGTTTTCCGGTCTTCCATGATCTCCTCGACGATATACTCCTGCGGGCAGCGCGCCATTGTCGGATGTCTCCGCGTATGTGCGCTGACCTCATGTCCCCGGTACAGGACAGGAACTTCATCAGCCGTAATGCGGTCCCCTTCGCCGAGCAGTCCCGAATTCAGATGGAAGGTGGCCTTGATGCCGTATTTGTTAAAAATGCCGGCCAGCCGTTCATCTGACCGTCTGCCGTCGTCATAGCTCATCGTCAGCGCCTTGTGCCGGCCCTGCGGATAACAATAATAAACTCCGGGCATTGTTGTGCTCCTCCTTTGCTAATTGCAATTGTCAGTCCGCAGCCTGCTTGCAGACAGCCATCTCTGCAGCCGGAGTCTTTGCCTTTCACGGGGCGTATACGGTCAAATCGCTGTATTCCGCGATCAGCGGCGCCATCTGCCGGAAGCCGATTCTGCCGCCCGCCAGCGGCGGGCCAAAGGACGCGCCGTCATCCACCCAGCGAAGCAGCGGCAGACCATTGACCGCAAAGGTCACCGCAGAATCCTGCTTCACCACCAGCATCCGGTACGCTTCGGTCATATCAGACACATCCGGCAACGGGTCCGCGCCTTGCGCCACCAGATGAAAGCCGTAGCTTTTACGTAAATTGCAGGTGTGAAAAGACCGTTCCTCGGCCCACATCCGGCGGAAATAAGAAATGTGAAAAGAGTTCATGTCCCCGTGATGGTACTGATCATACTCTCCGTTTCGAAGCGCCAGGGACGGGTCAAACAGCCCCTTGCCTCCTGTACCCTCCGCAGCGAAGAACAGAATGGCCAGTCCCGGCTCCCGCAGCGGCCGGAATTTCCAGTACACCGCAAGGTCTGCCGGGAAAACCTCGGGGCACCAGAAGACAAAGTTCGCTTTCTGCCCTTCTTCCGCATTTCGCGTGCTCTCCAGCCTTAAGCGGTCCAGCGGAAAGGTCGGCGCTCCGGCTCCTTCCATCCGGAAATCCGCCACATCTTCAGGCTTTTCCAGTGTATTGCGGTAGATTTCGCTCCACCCTTCCGGGATCAGCGCCATATCCTGCCGCGCCGTCATCTGCTGCCCCACACATCCTGGCCAATAGCCTCACGGATTTCTTGTTCATCGTATTTCAATTGAACCATGGCTTGCTTCCTCCTTCTCAGTGCCTGCCCCGGCCTTTCGCTCCGGAAGGGCTTCCCCAATCAGCTCGAGAGCAATAATCGTGTTGAGAGACCACTGCGAAGCTTCATTCGTGTTCATCCAGTCAATTTCATTCAGCTCTTCCATATAAGTAACCCGTTCCTGCTCCTGACTGAGATTGACACGGCCGAACGGATTCTCCAGCAGAATCGACCAGCAGCGGTCTGCCGTGGCTTGGTCATCTCTGTACCACGCGCCATATGCGGCAATAGCCACGCTCAGCACGGGATGCTCGAACCGCAGCTTGCCCGTGATGGCTCCTCCGGTAAGCTTATCTTTCTCTTCCTGGGGGAGGTTATAGAAGACGCCGAACTCCGCCAGCATCTTCTCCCACTCCGGGTCCTCCAGCAGCATCGCCAGCTCGAACCACACCTGCGGACCGCCCATGCAGATGGCCAGATGCCGTCCCCAGTTGTCGTCGCCCATTGCGCTGAGAATTCCCGTCTTCGGATCGTAGCCGTAGGTCGGACCAGAGATCAGGCGCAGATTGGCCCCTTTGATGCAATCAATGCCGGTTACAATTTTGTCGCGGTACGCCGTATCCTCATACCGTTCCCAGCGGGTCATCCAATTGGAGCTGAACGCCGCCCAGTCGGGACCAACCCGCACATGCGTCGGAAATTCGTCCTTCGGAAAATAAGCCCGCATCGGGTCCAGCGTCACGGTGGAGTAGTCGGCATCCTTCACACTGTCCATCACGTCGCCGATCCGTTCGTCACCGGTCAGATAATAGTAGTAGCGGTGCAGTCCGGCCATCGCAATCCGCGCTTCCTTGCAGCCGCAGCCCCAGTGCACGACATTGTGCCGTGAACCAAGTCCGGCGTATTCCCCGAAATGGTATACATCTACCTCGCTGGTATGCCGGGTCATCGCTTCCGCCATGCGGAAAATATCATCGCGTCCAGTCCTCAGGAAGCTCACCCACAGCCACATATTCGGTACCAGCTCGGCATTCTGCCAGGCACAGCCGCCCAGATCGTAATTCCAGACATGGCGGACCGGATCATAGCTGTGCATGAAATCACCGTAATCCCACAGGCCGTACCATTTCCGCTGTTCAATCTCCGCTTGGTAAAAAGCCAGAATGCCGTCCAGCCGCTCCTCCAGGTAAGATTTGGCCGGAGTGCTCCGGTCCGGCAGGCTCCATAATCCGAACGCCCGGCAGCTGTGATAATACGCCGGATCACAGACCAGCAGGGCCGGATCGTCAGCTTCCGTGCACATGTGCTGCAGCTGCGCAGATTCCGGCGTCTGCGCTGTGCACCACAGGGTCAGCTCATTGGTATTGGCGATGCCGTAAGGCGTGGCCCGCAGCTCCGCCGCGCCTTCATATGAGGACTCCACATGCGTCTTCGTATCATAGTGGCGCAAGTCCATCGCCGGAGTTTCCGGGGACCAGAACCAGACGGTTAAAGCCGCCTCGTCACCGGAAGTACCGTCCAGCTCCAGGCCGGAAGGAGACTTACGCCAGAAGTTTCTCACTCCGGCTGCCAACCCGCCGCCTTCTGAGCCAATATAGCCGATTCCACCCGCCCGCCGGCCTTCCGCCCCCTTTATCCAGGCGCATCCCGCCTCTGTCCGCTTGTGGATTACATAATGTTCGGATGAATCCTGAACCAGCCGGAAGCTGTCCCATACCGCCGAGTCCTGAAGCAGTCCCATAAAATAAGCATCTTCTTCGGGATCAAACTGCAGTCTCCGGCCTTCCAGCTGCCCGGCAAACCAGTCAGCGTATTTACCTTTGGTCCTGCGAGTATGGAGAGTCTTGGGAGACTCGCTGAAAATCCCTTCATCTCCGGCCAAACGAATGTGGCGGTTGTACAGGGGGCCGCTTAGCGGTACCTTGAACACAATACCGAGTCCCTTGATGAAATCCTGATGCGGGTTGCCATCATAATGAAAGGTATGAACCAGCCGAATTGAATCCACTCCGGCGTAAAAATACAGACGCAGTGTATAGGGAAGCCACTCCCTCGCTCCCCTTGCGCTTTTGTGCCGGCCTTCCAGGCGGATCACGGCCCGCAGCGGTCCATCCTCTTCCAGACAGGCCTGCAGCGTAACCCCGGTAAACCGCTCCTCCCGCAGCGTCCGTTCACCGCTAATCCTATCCCGTTGCTCCCGGAGACAGATCAGTTCACTCCCGCTGCACACGGCCTGTTGTGCCGGGTTGACCTGCTGCTTCGAATCTTCAGAGATAACATCCTCTGTATCTCTGTAGTATCTGCAATGCTCGGCTGATATCCCAGCATCTTCCACCGCCCGGCGGATGATCCGGGAAATCGGTCCCGCACCGTGCTTGTTGACAGTACAGACGATAGTACCCGTATCCACGATATAGGCTTCCTCCGTCTCTGTTACGGACAGCCTTGCTTCTATCTGCACAGCTTCAGACTCCGTATTCCGTTCAAGCATGTATCCTTCTGCACCACCCTGCGGACAGACGGCGGAATGAAAGGACCATTTGATGCTGCCGTCCGGCCAATAAGCGGCCGGGCGGCTCTGCAGCGGCAGCCGGGCGCCATCCTCTGTCCCGCGAAGGCAAAGAGCCGCCAATTCTGCGCGGTCCAGCTCCCCTTTGGGCCAAGGCACACCCCATGTTACGCCCGCAGCTGCGGAAGGCTTCTTCAACCACTGTAAATGTATCGGCATGGCTGAGGACAAAGCTGTCATCTCCTTATGTGACATCACCAGGACAGTGGTCTGCGAGGGAGACGGGCGCTGTTGAAGCCAAATTGTAAAACTTCCCGGGCGCGTCCCCTCTTACCGGGTTCCGGCATCTTTCTCCCCTTCATTCCGGCTCAGCTCACGGTAGCGTGTCGGGGTGATGTCCTCCTGTTTTTTGAATATCCGGTTAAAATAGCTCTGCTGGTAGCCGACCTGCTGGGCGACATCGTTCATCTTCAGATCAGTATCGCGCAGCAGCTCCTTCGCTTTTTCGAGCCGCAGCTCAGTTAAATAGTCGATAAAATTATTGCCGGTCACCCGTTTAAAGGACTTGCTGAGCAGAAAAGGGCTGGTCCCGGTATAATCTGCGCAGCTGTCCAGGGAAATGTTCTCCATGTAATGCTCCTGAATGTACAGCATGGCCTGATCGATCGTCCGCCGGATACCGGCATCCGAACGTTCGGACTGCTCCTTCAGGAAGGGGGCGACGACCTGCTCGCGGAACCAGGACAGGATAAGCCTTGGCTCGTGAATCTGCGACAATCCGGCATACAGGTTCCGGCCTTTGAACAGCTGGTTCGGATGAATGCCAAGGGCCATCACCGTGTGCTGGATGGCGCCGAGCAGATGCAACATGCCCTGCTGCACATCGATTACCTTGGCCCCGCCTTCGCACAGCGTATCCAGGAACTCTTCCAGCAGCCGGTCCGCCTCTTCCGCCTCTCCAGTGCGCAGTGCCTGGATCAGGCCGCGCTCCAGAGAAAACGAATATTGCGGCACATGCGCACCCTGGCCCTCCCTGTCCAGCCGCTCCAGGCTGATCACCTGGTTGCCGCCTCCATATCTACGGTGACTGACCGCCTGCTTCGCCGCTTCGAACGACCGTGGAATGCCCGAAATGCCGGCAATCGGCGCGCTGTACGCCACCGCAGCCTGCAGTTTGAGCATCCGGTTGATCGTGGCCGCCAATTCTTCACCAAAATCCTGCACCTTGGCCGGCTCCGGCCCTTCCCCCGGTTCAATCAGCAGTATGCCCGCCGTAAGATCGTGCAGGTTGACGGTTTCCGCCCGGTCGAAATACTCGGCGGCCAGTTCGCCGATAATGTTGACGGCTGCGAAAGACACGAGGCTCTCATCGCCGCTGCGGAACTTGCCCTCCAAGCTGGAGATGCCTGTTAGCTGGATGTACAGGACAATAAAAACGCAGCCCTCCACCTCCCACTTATACTGTTTCATCCGGCTCTGCAGATCCTGCTCGGAATAAGCGTACAAATAGCCCTGGAACAATTGATGCAGGAAGCTTCGCTGCACATGCGGAAGCTGCTCCGACAGCGTATACTGGAGGGCATGCCGCTGCCCGTGCAGGTTCTGCCAGTGCCGCTCGATCAGCGTCACCTCATCCTCCTTGCCTTCGCAAACCGCATGCTCGGGGAGCAGCGTCTGGAGCAGGCGGCGGAAGGGCGAGTAAATTTTGCGGGAAGCAATCCATGACAGGATAGCCGCGAGCAGCAGCGCGCTGAAGCTGACCAGAAAGATCATTCTTGAGAGCGACACCACCGGCGAGGTCACACTGGAAATCGGAGAAGCCGACACGTACATCCACTCGTCGGCAATCCGCGGGAAATCGCCGTACGTCACCGCGAAGGTAGCTCCTTCCCAGTCATACAGGAACGATGTGCTGTCCCCGTTGCCCCTTGCGTCAATAGCCGTCCGCAGCGCAGCTACAAAAGGCGTGGCAGCATCGCTGCCGTCGCCGGATATAAACAGACCGCCGGTCTTTTGCAGCATAAAGACTTCCCCGCTGTTGTACGGGGTCATTGTCCGCAGCATGGCGGACACCTTCTCCGTGTCCATCCGCAGCAGCAGCGCCCCGAAGGGCTTCAGACTTCCGCCGGGAATGTGGTGCACCAGCGTCAGCTCCTTCTGATTCGGCTGCGCGGGATCAAACGCCCACTCGGTCCAATAGGTGCTTCGCTCAGTCTCCAGCAGCTTGTCATACACAGCGGAGGCTTCCCCGGGGGCAACCGTCCCATACTCCGGACCGAACAGCACCGGCTGGTCCCCTGATAAGTATAGCTCTACCCACTTGCTCATCGGGTTCGAGCCCTGCATGACCACCAGCGTCTTGGTAATGTCCCAGGCCCGTTCGTGATTCAAGGTAAAATCCAGGCCGTTTAGACTGTAGTCGAACTTGGGATCAAACGCCCAGTGGGCCAGCATCAATTCCAGATTCGACAGCTGATCGTTGATGTTGCCGGCGCGCTGCTCGATCTGCCGGTTATGCATGTCGAGCAGCTCCTTCTCCAGATTTCCTCCGGCCATAAAGTACACAAGTGCGCCGATGATTAGACCCGGGATGGACGAAACGATCAGCACAATAATTAGATTTTTCCGGTAATACCGGCCTTTGCGGCCCGTCCGGCCCCCCGCATAGCGGTTGCTTTTCCCCACCATTCTATTCTCCATGCTATTCACCAGCCGAATCCGTAGTTTAGAGTAGCAGCCTTGTGGCTTTAACGGGTACACACCGGCCGGTGGAGCGGGGCCGGGCTTTACTTGCTCGTCTTCGCGTACAATTCGTACAATTCATTCATTTCGTTTACCAGTTCGTCTCCACCTGTCTTCCTCCATACTTCAAAAGCCGACTTCAAACCCTCTTCGTCAATTTGGCCGACAATGAATTTGATGCGCGCATCGTTGATGACATTATCAAGCTGCGCCCCCTTCTGGGTATATACCGCAGAGATCAGCGCCTCGGCCGGATTGACCACAATCGTTGCTTCGTTCGCCTTCTGCACCTCCAGCTGCTTCACGCGCAGCGGCGTCTGCTTGACCTGCTTCGCGCGGTCCTCTGGAATGAACGGCAGCATCTGGTTCAGCCCTTCCACTTCCGATTCCAGCAGTGCCGTATCGCTTGAACGTTCGATATAACCGTCCTTCAACGTGTAGTGGATATCCTGAAGACCGTAGCCAAGCATCGTCTGGAGATCCTCTTCATTCAGCCGGTCCAGGAAGGTCAGCACCTGCTTCAGCTCCTCCTCGGTTTTGACTGATGATTTCGGAATTGCCAGCATGCCGGAGAAGCCGGAAGTCGGAAGCGTATGCAGCTTTCCGTCCGCACCCTTCACCCCGCCGCTGACATCAACATAATGGCGGTCAGGCTCGTCGGTGCCTTCCTTCTGCAGCGCGGCATGAATTTTATCGTCAAGCCGGGCCCCGTTGTCAACCACATCGACAATCACTCCGGCTTTGTTGTTGACGACCGGATCATTCCATTTGGAGCTGTCCATAACGGCAAAGTCGGAATTGATCAGCTTCTCGTCATACAGCTTTTTCATGAATTTAAGCGCTTCCAAGTATTCGGGATATTCATGCTCCGGCACCAGCTTTCCGTCCCGAATGCCCCATTTGTTCGGCGTTCCGAACCACAATTTTATCGTATCGAAGCCGCTGGCCCATTGGCCGCTCCACTTGACCAGCACCATGCCGTACGTATCGTCCTTCCCGTTGCCGTCCGGGTCCTGCTCCTTAAACGCTTTTAGCATATTGTAGAATTCATCGACGGTCTGCGGGGTCTCAAGCCCGAGCTTCTCCAGCCAGTCTTTGCGGAAGACCATGCCGTTGCGCCCCAGCGCCCGTCCCCTGTAAATTCCGTAGTTTTTGCCTTCAATCGCCGAGTTGCTCAGAATGACCGGGTTGGCTTGACTCAGGTTCGGATAATCCTTCAGGTAGGGGCCAACCTCCCAGAACGCGCCGGATTTGGCTGCGTTGACGAAGCTGGAAGCCTTGACATCGCCTACATAGATAATGTCGGGCAGCTTGCCTGAAGCGAGCGTAATGTTGAATTTATCGGCATAGGAAGCATTCGGCACCCATTCAAAATGAATTTTGGTACCCGTCAGCTTCTCGAGCTGGGCTGCAACCGGACTGCCGTCCTTCGGATAATTCGTCTTGAAAATCGGAAGCATCAGCGTCAGCGCAAGCGGAGCCTGGGCATTGCCTTCGCCGCCGGCGCTCTCTTTGTCCCCTGCTGTGGAATTCTCTTGGCCATCGGAGCAGCCGGAAATCATACTTATCACCATAATAGCAGCTAATAACATAAACAACCATCTTTTCAAATGTATGGTGCCTTGTGGACGTTGGGTCTTCATAACATGCCTCCCTTTACTATTTTGGCGGAACAGGTTTATCCTTTGACCGAACCAAGCATCACCCCTTTAGCGAAATGTTTTTGCAGGAACGGATAGACGCACATTATCGGCAGTGTGCCGACCACGATAACCGCCATCTTGATCGATTGCTCGGGCGGCTGCACAAAATTCGGATCCATAGAGCTGATGTCGCCGGCAGCCGACTGGGACAGCATGACGATCTGGCGCAGCATGACCTGCAGCGGCCATTTAGACGGATCATTGATATAGAGCAGCGCTGAAAAGAAGTTGTTCCAGTGCCCGACCGCGTAAAAGAGCGTAAATGTCGCCAGCACAGGCTTCGAGAGCGGCAGCACAATCCTCCAAAGCAGACCCAGTTCGGTACAGCCGTCGATCCGGGCCGCCTCCTCCATTTCCACCGGGAGCTCCTGGAAGAAATTTTTGACGATAATCAGATTAAAGGCGCTGATCGCTCCCGGGAGAATCAGGGCATTCAACGTGTCCAGCAGGTGCAGCTCGCGGATCACCAGATAGGTGGGAATCATCCCTCCCCCGAACAGCATCGTGAAAATGACCAGATTGAGAATCAGATTGCGGCCCATCAGATAGCGTTTGGCCATCGGGTAGGCCATCGTTACCGTAAAGAATAAATTTACAATCGTTCCGATCACCGTTACATAGAGCGATACCCCGATGCTCCGCACAATGGTATCCGTCGAGAAAATGAACCGGTAGGCATCCAGCGAAAAGGTTGTCGGAATCAGAAAAACGGCGCGTTTGGTAATTTCCGCCTCGGTGGCGAACGAACCGGAGACCACAAACAGAAACGGCAGGATCGCGGCGATTCCGATAATTCCGAGTATAAAATAGTTAAATACGTCAAATGTGATTTCTCCGGCGCTTCGATAGCGTTTAGCCACGGACACAGCCTCCTTTTTAATAAAGTCCCGATTCGCCCGATTTCTTGGCGAGCCAGTTGGTGCCGAGCACCAGCACTACGCCGATGACCGATTTGAACAGGCCGACAGCCGTGCTGTAGCTGAACGCCCCCTGGGTAATCCCCAGCGCGTACACATACGTGTCGAACACCTCGGCCACTTCGCGGTTCAGTGCGTTCATCATCAGGTAAATCTGCTCAAAGCCGTTGTCCAGAATCGTCCCCATCCGCAGAATGAGCAAAATGACAATGGTGCTGCGGATCGCGGGCAGTGTAATATGCCAGGTCTGCCGCCAGCGGCTTGCTCCGTCCACCACGGCTGCTTCATATTGCTCCACATCGACACCCGCCAGCGCGGCGAGAAAGATAATCGTCCCCCAGCCGCATTCCTTCCAGATCGTTTGCAGGATAATCAGCGGACGGAACCAGTCCGGACTGGCCAGAAAATCAATATTCCTCCCTGTAACCGCATACAGCAATTCGTTGACGGCACCGCCCTCTGTCGTGAGGAACACATACGATATGCTGGCGACAATCACCATTGAGATAAAATGGGGCACATAAATCATCGTTTGAATCGTCCGTTTGTAGAAAGACAGCCGGATTTCGTTCAGCAGCAGCGCGAGGATAATCGGTGCCGGAAAAAAGAACACCAGATTATAGAGCGACAGGACCAGCGTATTGCGCAGCAGCATGAAGAAATCGGGATTCTGGAAAAACACGCGGAAATGCTCAAAGCCGATCCACTCGCTTTTCCAAAAGCCCAGAAAGGGCTGATAATCTTTAAAAGCAAGCAGCACTCCCCACATCGGCACATATTTAAACAGCAGGAAATACAGGAGTCCGGGGCTCAGCAGAATATAGAGCCATTTGTCCCGCTTCAGACGTCTGAAGCGAAGCTCCCGCCTGCTGCGGTACGTTGCAGCGGGCCGTATATCCGCTGCTCCCATAGCCGCTCCTTGCTTCATTTCGTTCACCTCCGTTTGGATATGCAGCCGCGCCTCGCCGTCTTGCCGGCTGCGATTCCTATTATGGTTGCGGCGCATTTTTCCGGCAATCGGACTTTTTGGCTGTACGCGGCTTCAGCCACAAATCACGGCTGTTCAAAAAAGTCCAAAGCCTGCAAAACTTTACTATTGCCGGCCAAAAGCCGAGCATCTATGATGCCAGAAGATCAATTCCCGCATTCTGATTCCAGAGGGAGGACTTCAAAGTGAAGCATAAACTGTATTACGGAGCCGCATGGTATCCTGAGCTGTGGGGGGAAGAGGCCCGGCGGCGGGATCTTCAGCTCATGAAGGAGACCGGGATTAATCTGGTCCGCATGGGCGAGTTCATCTGGTCGGAGCTGGAGCCGGAGGAAGACGCGATTGATATCCGGCCGTTCACAGAGCACATCAAGCTGCTGCATGACCACGGCATTGACACGATCATGTGCACACCGACACCAACACCGCCGGTCTGGTTGACGCACGGACACCCGGAGCGTCTGTTCATCAGAGAAGATGGAACGGTAATGAGCCACGGGTCCAGGCAGCATGTCTGCACGAACCATCCCTATTTCCGGCAGCGGGCCGCCGTCATTGCCGAGCATTTGGCCCGTGAGCTGGGCCGGCTTCCCGGACTTGTCGCCTGGCAGCTCGACAATGAATTCAAGGCTCATGTGGCGGAGTGCATGTGCGAAACCTGCAAAGCGCTATGGCATGAGTGGCTGGAAAAGCGCTACGGCACCATCCGGCAGCTGAATGAAGCCTGGGGCACAGGAATCTGGAGCCAGACGTACCAGCGGTTTGACCAAGTGCCGCAGCCGGTGGCTACTCCATTTCTGCATAACTCGTCCCTAAAGACCATGTATCGCCTCTTCCAAATGGAGAAGATCGCCGAGTTCGCAGGCGAGCAGGCGGCCATCCTCCGCCGCTATTCGGATGCTCCAATCACCCACAACAGCAGCGTTGCTTTTCACCTGGATAATGAGCAGCTGTTCCGGGAACTGGATTTCGCCGCTTATGACACCTACGCCTCCCAGGCCAATAGGCATGCCTATCTGCTTAACTGCGATCTGTGGCGCAATTTCAAGCCCGGCAAAGACTTCTGGCTGCTTGAGACAAGCCCTGCTTTCGCCGCCTCGCTGGAGAGCTATGGCGAGCCGCATCCGGACGGATATCTCACGGCTGAAGCCGTGTCCGCCTATGCGCTGGGAGCCGGCGCATTCTGCTACTGGCTGTGGCGGCAGCAGCGTACCGGCAGCGAGCAGCCGCACAGCTCGGTGATCAGCGCCTGGGGTGAACCGGCTCTAGGCTATGACAATGTGCGGGAAGCCTCCGCAGCACGGCTGAGCATCGAGCCGCTCATGCTGGCTACCCGGCCGGTTCAGGCCGAGGTGGCGATCACCTATTCAGACCGGACCAAGGCATTCCTCGCGACAGAACCGCACCGGAAGCTGAATTACCGTGGACTGCTGGGGGACTTCTATAAACGGATTCTGGATATGGGCATTCACCGTGATCTGCTGCCTGAAGGGGGCGATCTCAGCGGCTACAAGCTGCTGTTCACTCCATTTGTCCATTATCTGTCGCCCGAATATTTACAGAAAGCCCTCGCGTTCGTTAAGGCAGGCGGCATCTGGATCGCTGGTCCCTTGAGCGGAGGACGGACGGCTGAGCATACCCTGCATACAGACGCGGCCCTAGGAGAGCTGGAGCGCGTCGCCGGGGTGAAGACCAAATACGTCTACCCGATGGAAGGGACCGGCAGCATCGGGCACGCCTTCGGCATCTCCGCACCGCTGTCCTTGTGGAGCGCGGTGTTTGAGCCGCTGCCCGGCGGCGCCGCCAGCATCGGGCACATCACGGAGGGCCGGACGCCAGGCCTCTCCTTCCTCACCGAGCAGCCGTACGGCAGCGGAGCCATCGTGCTGCTCGGCTCCCTGCCGGCCGGCGAAGCAGGCGATCAGCTGCTGTGCGCGCTGATTAATCATTATACCTGCCGGGCCGGTGTATCCCTGCGCACCGATGTCACCCGGGGCACGGTCGTCTGTCCAAGACGCGGCGCTGCCGGTGAAGTCTGGACCGTAGTTAACATGGACGGACACGGTGGCAGTGTCACCTTGCCGCGCGGCGGGCGGGATGCCCTGACCGGCAATACCGTCGCACCCGGCCCGCTGACGCTTGCGCCTTACGAATACAAACTCATCGAACTGTAGTGTTAATCTGTTACATTCGCAATTGCCTCTATAAACGGTAAAAGAAGGGGTTCACCGGCAGCAGAACGATCCACTGCCGGGTAAACCCCTTCTTTTTCATAACACGAATCTTCATTTGGCATCTGTCCCGTTTTTGCGGATATCAGGGCCACATACACTGATCACGCTCCCAGGCTGAAGCTATGGATCTGAGTATAGACCAAAAGAATACAAAAAAAGAGACGATGCTTTCCCCATGACACAACATTTCGTCTCCTTCAGCTCCAAGACCGACCTCGTCATGAGATGTGCCCGGTTTTATTTTTGAGAGCAGCATTTGCAAATGAGCGCGCAGATCCTCGTCCGCTTCCTTTGTTTTTTTGACGGGGCGCAGCAATAAGTCATTCTCGGGTTGCCGATGTGCAATCCGCCCAGTGATGTGCTACCGTTAAGATGTGTGCTCCGGGAGAGGCTTCCGGTGAGTTGATCTTACTACGTTAAGAGGAGTGTTCAACCATGAAAAGTATCGCTGTATTCTGCGGATCACGTGACGGTGCTTCTCTCGTCTATAAGGAAAGTGCCCACGCGCTGGGTAAAGTACTGGCAGAACACGGCATCACTCTGATCTATGGCGGGGCGACCGTCGGTTTGATGGGCGAGGTGGCGGACGCTGCTCTGGAGGCTGGCGGGAGCGTGATCGGGGTGCTGCCCCATTTTCTCAAACGCCGGGAAATTGAACACAAGCAGTTGACGGAATTGATCATGGTAGACTCCATGCACGAACGCAAATTAAAAATGTCAGAACTCGCCGAAGGCTTCATCGCTTTGCCGGGGGGGCCGGGTACGATGGAGGAGTACTTTGAGATTTTCACGTGGGCGCAGCTCGGGCTGCATCAGAAGCCTTGCGGGATCATAAATGTCGAGCATTATTACGACCCGCTCATTGCCCTGCTTGACCAGATCACAAGGGAACAGTTCATGCCGGAGAAGCACCGGTCAATGGTTCTCACCGATACCACACCCGAGGGCATGATCCGGCAATTTTTGAACTACTCCCCTCCACCAGTGAAAACATACCTAACGGACGAGCGCACCTGATCATCCGTGTTCATTCCCTTGTCCTATAAAAGCTACCAGCTGCGCCTCATTGGACTTATTATGTGAGGCGCAGCTAATCCACTACCTGGCTGCCCGGAATAATGGCCCTGTCCCTCCCCAAACTGGAATTTCTCCACCTAAAAATGTGGAGGAACACTAAATTCGGGACCATACTGGAATTCCTCCATCTAAATTCGGCGATTTTTGATTATTTCAACGATATTCGCCTGATTAATTGCACTAATTCCACCTAAATCTCTAAAAATCGTCGTTTTTCTCTGATTAATTCACTTTTTTCCACTTATTCATCCATCGCAAGGCTTGACCAAGGGCATATTCCAGCCGCAACCCAGCCACCAGTAACGTATAGCGCCTCCATATCCCTATACTTAACTCCGCAACCTATGAGAAATGGATGGACAGCATATTCCAATAGAACAAAAACGCTGTATACGCAATGGAACCGGCTGCGACGGCGCAGCGTGCGAGTGGAGCCCCCTTTTCCCGGAAGCCCTTAACGCCATCCCGCCAGATCAAATGAACTGCAGCAATCACAGCGAGGAATGGCAGTGAAGAAACTCCCCAGACAAACCATGCCGGATACCCGAAGGTGATTGCGGAATTGCCATAGTTTAATTGAATAATCAGAAAAACTGACAGTGATAATGTAATTATTCCCATATGCAAGGATACAGGCTTATTGGACTTGCGGAACAAGCGCAGAACATAACGGATCAGCCAGATCAGGGACAGCACAATAATTAATAATCCGCAGCCCAGGTACAGCGCAATAAGCGTGGAAGGACGCTGCCAGAATTCCGGTGTCTCTGCCATAGTGGTTTCCTGGACGAAGGTCATTCGTAAATCCCGCTGCCGGTCGAACCATAGCTGCTGCGTGCCGCCTTTTTCCTGGAACAGATCCTCTGCAACCGGTACAAAAAACTTCTCCCGCTTTTCCCCTGTTCCATCCGGGAATACCCCGCTCAGGGTCAGCCCGCCATCAGCCGC
Source organism: Paenibacillus sp. BAC0078 (assembly GCF_054483875.1). Taxonomy (NCBI): domain Bacteria; kingdom Bacillati; phylum Bacillota; class Bacilli; order Caryophanales; family Paenibacillaceae; genus Paenibacillus; species Paenibacillus sp. BAC0078. The sequence continues at coordinate 145,821 of NZ_JBTLRW010000006.1, read as the reverse complement.
TGTAACCTTGAATTCCTTGCCGCCAAGAAAATACAGCCATTTGCCCCAGCCCTGCTGCGGAGCAGCAGCAAATAAATAGGTATGCTCATATTCCCGAAGCTGCTCCAAGGAAAGCGCGAGTGGCTTAACATCGGGTGTATCTCCTGTAAAAAGTCCGGTAATCGCATCCGTTATTTTATCGTTTATATTCATGCCCTCCGCAGCTCCGTTGCTGACGATCAGAATACCGAGCTCCTGCGAGGGAATCAGCTCCATTTTGGCGCTGAAGGCTTCAATGTCTCCGGTATGCCTCAGCGTCAGGCTTCCATCGGCAAGCTTTCCCCTAAAGAGCCCATATCCCATTCCGGCCACATCGGGGGATTCGGCAAATTGACGCCGCTGCATCTCATCCACGCTGGAGGGCGCAAGGATAGCCGTACCCTGGAAATCCCCCCGGTTCAGCATTGCGATCATAAAATGGGCAAATTCATTGGGGATGACACTAAGCCCCCCTGCCCCTGGAAGATTAACATAAGAGAACGGAACTGCTTGGTAAGCTCCCCCGGAATACATGTAGGATTTCGCCACGTCCGGACCGCTCTCAGGAACCGTCAGGCTTGCACTTGGCATGTTCAACGGTGCGAACAAATTCTTGCTCATATAATCGCCCAGGTCTGAACCGGAAACCTGTTCAATGATATTGCCCACGAGGCCAATACCCGCATTGCTGTATTCATATTCCTGGCCCGGCTCCCTTACCGGAGTCTTCCAGCTTACATATTCGCGCAGAAACTGATCTGCGGACAACGCTTTTTCGCGCGAAGAAGCACTTATTCTGTAAATAATTTCATCCAGCCCGGAAGTATACGTCAGCAAGTGATGCAGTGTAATGGGCTGATCCTTGAAGACCGGAATCTTGTACGTGCGCAAAAACTGATTAACATCATCATGCAGCGTCAGTTTTCCCTGTTCTGCCAATTGCATAGCGGCTACGGCAGTGAACGTTTTGGTAAGTGAACCTACACGCATGACCGTCCGGGCAGGGTCCACTGGAATCTTGCGTTCCACATTTGCGTAGCCATACCCCTTGCTCCAAATAATCCGCTCTCCCTGGGTCACAACCACCGCCGTACCGGGAACATGCCGGTTGTCCAGCCCATCCTGCATAATCGGATCAACAATTTGTTCAAGCTGGCCGGCAGTCAAGGCGGCAGGTGCAGCCTCCGCTTCAGCCCCGCCCCCACCAAAGCCAAGCAGCAAAGTAAATATAACCGGCACAATAAGCAGCCTCTGGGATATTGTCCTCATCCATATAACCTCCACATCATATTTAAGTTTTACAGATTCAGCATAAGGCCCGCTTCTGTCTCCAATCTTCCCTCAACCTTAAATTTACCTTACAATAGCTGGATACAGGGATAAGGATGCTACACTGGGAAAAAGCAAGCTATCTTGGAAGGGGTATAGCGACAATGAGCAGAACCGTCTTGCTGGCGGATGATGATCCGGATATTGTAGAGCTGCTGAGGATGTTCCTGGAGACGGAGAATCTGCACGTGCTCGAGGCGCGAAACGGCGCTGAAGCCTGGAAGCATATCTGTGAAAAACAAATAGACCTGGCCGTCATTGATATCATGATGCCCGAGATGGACGGCATCCGGCTGCTTAAGCAGCTGCGTGCGGAATACACCATTCCGGTTATTTTTATTTCCGCCAAAAATCAGGACAGCGACAAAATTCTCGGCCTTCAGCTTGGTGCGGATGATTTCATAGCAAAGCCCTTTAATCCGCTGGAGGTGGTGGCTCGTGTGCAGGCCATGCTCAGACGGACTTATGAATTTAATGAGCCCGCTGCCGAAGAGCCCAAGGAGCATGTGGAGCCAACCATCGTCGGCCCCTTGAAGCTGGACCATCAGGATTGCATGCTGTACAAGGAGGATAATGAAATCCCGCTGACCGCCATCGAATATAAGCTGCTGCGGACCTTAATGGGAGCTCCGGGCCGGGTCTGGACCAAAAGACAGCTATTCGAGCAGGTCTGGGACGATGATTATTTTGAAGATGCCAACACCGTTATGGTTCATATGTCGCGGCTCAGAGAGAAGATCGAAGACAATCCCAGACAGCCGGTATTTATCCGCACCATACGGGGTCTTGGCTACAAGTTCGCAAGAAAGGATGAATTCCGGTGAACGCAAACACCCTTTTGTCCAGGCTGGTCAAATCATATATCCTGTTCACCTGTACACTCGGTGCAGTCTTTGTAGGATTCCTGGTAGTGGTTGTCGACGTGGCTCAGGAAACCGTTACGGTTTCTTTGTACTCGCTGCTGTCTTTGCTGCTCCTGTTCGGCCTAAATGTCCTGTTCTACAGTCTGTGGACGTCCAGAAGAATCACCAAGCCGCTGGGGCAGATTGCCGAAGGCATCCGGGAAATGCAGCAGGGCAGGTTTCAGAAGCGGCTTAATATCAAGGCAAGCGATGAATTTGTACAGGTACAGCAATATTTCAATGACATGGCCGAATCGCTGCAGCGGACAGAAGCCGAGAACCACAGACTGCGGATGAGCAAGGACCGGATGCTGGTAGACCTTTCCCATGATTTGAAGACCCCCATCACCACCATTCAAGGCTACGCTAAGGCGCTACAGCTCGGATTTGCCGACAATGAGGACAAGAGGGAGAAGTATTTGCAGCTCATATACAGTAAATCCCAGTTTGTCACCACGCTCATTGATGATATTTTCCAAATGTCCAAGCTGGATAGCCCTGATTTTCCTGTAAGCATGAAGCCTGGGGATATTGCAGAGCTGCTAAGGGAAGCAACGGCGGATTATTATGAACAATTTGAGGATAAGCAGTTCGTATTGAATGTAGATATTCCATCTGACGAAGTGCGGGTCCCCCATGATGCTGTCCTGATACGCCGCGCCCTCTCCAATCTGCTGTCGAATGCACTGCGCTACAACCCCAAAGGTACGGAGGTCACCATCCGGCTAGAGCAAAAGAGGGATTCGGTGCGGATTGCCATCATAGACAACGGTGTCGGCATTTCCGATGAATTGAAGGCGGTAATCTTTGAGCCTTTTGTGCGGGGAGATTCCTCTAGGCAAGGTGACGGAGGAACCGGCTTGGGACTTGCCATCGCCAGGAAAATGATGCAGCGGCAGGGCGGTGAGCTGGTGCTGGATAACCGTGCCAGCCGGACTGCGTTTGAACTTGTGCTATATCAGTGAGCAAAAACAAGCCGCCAACCCTTTTGAGGTTGACGGCTTGTGCTTGTTGAGGATCGTCCGCTTGCAGCCTTAGCCCAGCTTGACCAGGCTGTAATTCTTCTTGCCCTTGCGGATGATGATGAAACGTCCGCCGATGGCATCCCCGGCAGTCACTTCCACCGCGACATCAGTAACGCGCTCGCCGTTCAGCGAAATCGCTCCCTTGGTGATGTCCTCGCGCGCCTGGCGCTTGGACGGCTCAATGCCTAAGTCCACCAGCCAGTCTACGATGTTCTTCGAATCCTTGCCTGCTGTGTAGGTCGGCATTTCCTTGAAGCCTTCCTCGATTTCCTCTGCAGTCAGTGAACGGATATCCCCGCTGAACAGGGCTGCGGTAATGCGCTTCGCCTGCTCCAATAGCTCCTCGCCGTGTACGAACCGGGTCATTTCTTCCGCCAGTGTTTTTTGCGCTTCGCGCTTATGCGGCTCGGTCTCCACCTTCTCCGCCAGCGCTTCGATTTCTTCCTTCGTCAGGAACGTGAAGTACTTGAGGTATTTCACCACATCGCGGTCGTCAGTGTTGGCCCAGAACTGGTAGAACTCGTACGGCGTTGTTTTCTTCGGATCGAGCCATACGGCGCCGCCGGCCGTTTTGCCGAATTTGGTACCGTCCGCTTTGAGCATCAGCGGGATGGTCAGACCGAAGACCTTGGCTTCGCCGCCTTCTTTTTTACGGATCAGGTCCAGGCCGCTTGTGATATTGCCCCATTGGTCAGAGCCGCCGATCTGCAGCTGCACATCCTCATGCTGGTACAGATGCAGGTAGTCGATGGACTGCAGAATCTGGTAGGAGAATTCAGTGAACGAAATTCCGCTCTCCAGACGGCTGGAGACAACATCCTTGGCGAGCATCGTGTTGATGCTGAAGTTTTTGCCGTAATCTCTTAAGAATTCAATGACGTTAATCTTCTGCGTCCAGTCGTAGTTGTTAACCATACGCACCTGATTGTCGCCTTCGGTCACGAACAGCTTCTTCATTTGCGCGGTCAGCGCCTCCACATTCTCCTGCACCTGCTCCATCGTCTGCAGGGAACGCTCACTCTGGCGGCCACTCGGATCGCCGATTGTGCCTGTGGCTCCGCCGATCAGGATCACCGGGCGGTGTCCGGCGAGCTGGAAGCGTTTCAGCACCATGAATGGAATCAGGTGACCAATATGCATGCTGTCTCCCGTAGGATCGACGCCGCAGTAGAGCGACACGGCCTTTGTATTTGTCAATTCGCGCAATCCTTCTGCATCCGTCTGCTGGTTAATCGCGTCACGCCATTCCAGTTCATCAATAATGTTCAAGCTGTACAGCCCCTTTATTAGTTTTTCGTATCCATATACACGTTGAGCAAGCAGCGCCGCCTGCAGCTTCCGGTGGTTCAGGCCACAAAAAAATCGCCCCCTTGTCTAATCAGACACAGGGACGACTATAATTAACCGTGTTACCACCCAAATTGCGCGGACAGCCTGCCGGCCAGATCCGCACCACTCACAGCGAGTTAACGTTCGCTTGATTCCGCTTGGCATTACCCAAGATACTCCAGAGTGTAATTCGCAATCCTTGTGTGTACCGGGTTCCATCACCCCCCGGCTTTCTGTGACAGGGACAAAGGCTGCTACTGTCTCGTTCAACGTATGTAAGCTATAAGATTACTGAAAGTATAGTCAATTCCAAATTTGTTGTCAATGCCGCGCCCGATAGTTCTCCGCCTGAGTGGCTCTTTGCTCCTCGGTCAGACGAGGGCAGGTATAGCAGTAGCCGTGATCCTCGGTCAAATAATTCAGGCAGCAGGCGGTTTTGACTGCGGTCAGCCGGTTCGGGTCGATCAGCGGCTCTACGGTGCGGATTACCGCAGCAAACGGATTTCTGGAACGGCCAAACACCGCAGCCGCATCCAGCTCCTCGCACAAAAAACGGTAATCGCCAGTGATCCTGATCTTCGTCCGCTCTTCTTGCTCCTCCTGCAGCAGCCCATGTATATCCCGGTAGAACCGGGTGGGCAACTGGCCCCAGAGCTGGCTGATATGCAGACCGCTTGCGGCAGACAGGCTCTCCATGAACGGCCTGGCCTGGCCGCCATAGAAACCGGACAGCACCTCTGTCAGCCATTGCCGCCGGGGTAGTCCGCCATCAGGTCCCTCCCGCTCCTGCCAGCGCAGCGGGCGGAAGGTGATCTCAGGCCGTTTGTTCCCTGTCGTCATCTGCAGCTCCAGATTATCCAGCGAGAAATCCGGCGCGCTTCCAGGCACAGATATAGTATACTGCAGCGCCATCGCCACATCGCCGAAGAACCCGGCTGTAAAAGCCGCAGCCGGCTTCCGGTTCTCCGCCCGGAGCTGGCTGCGGTAATGGTTAAGAAACTCTTCCATCCGCGAAGCCTGCAGCAGCTCTGCTATCGGAATGACTATAGCTTCGGGTTCCGGCGGATGGAGGGTGATGCCGTACCGCTGATCCAGCAGTTCAAAATCCATAATGCCCATGCGCTCAGCTCCTTTAGAGGCTAACTTCTCGCCTAAGTTAGTAATGCAAAAGCTCGTTCTCCCGCAGCAGCGGAGCCGTACCGGCGATCCGTCTGCCTTTCCCGTGCGGAATGCAGAGCGGTGTGCCGAACAGCGGATCGCGGATGACCTCGCAGTCGAGCTGGAACACCTTCTTCACTGTTTCAGGAGTTATGATGCTCTCCGGCGGCCCTTCGGCATAGATGTCCCCCGCATGCACAGCTACCATGTGATGGGCATACCGGCAGGCCAGATTCAGATCATGCAGCACCATGACAATCGTGCGCCCCTCGCGCTCATTCAATTCATACAGCATATCGAGAATCTCTACCTGATGCGACAGGTCAAGATAGGTTGTCGGCTCGTCCAGCAGCAGCAGGTCCGTCCCCTGCGCCAGCGACATGGCGATCCATACCCGCTGCCGCTGTCCACCGGACAAGGAATCGACCGTCTGGTCGGCCAAATCCTGCACCCGGGCTGATTCCAGCGCGGAGCGGACCATGGCCTCATCCTCCTCCGACCATGCCTTCAGCCAGCTCTGATGCGGATATCTTCCCTGGCGGACCAGCTGCCGCACCGTCAAGCCCTCGGGAGCCGTCGGCCCTTGAGGCAGAATCGACATGGCCTTCGCCACCTCCCGCGTGGACATGCGCGCAATCCGCTGCCCGTCCAGCAGCACTTCTCCGCTGCCGGGCTTCAGCAGCCGGGCGAGCGTGCGCAGCAGCGTTGATTTGCCGCAGCCGTTGCCCCCGATGAGCACTGTGATCTGCCCTTCGGGGATCTGCAAATTCATCCTCCCGATCACAGTCTTGGAACCGTAGGATACTGTCAAATCACTCGCTTCCAGCGTCGCCAATGCTTTCGCCTCCTTTGCTACAATTGGTTCCGGTTCCGGAACAGCATATAAATAAAGAACGGCGCCCCGATTCCCGCCGTGAATACCCCTGCCGGAATGTCCAGCGGATAAAAAATCGTCCGGGCGATCAGGTCGGCCAGAAACACAAGCAGGCCACCGGTCAGCGCCGACATCACGAGCAGGCCGCCGAACATTCTTCCGGTCCAGCGTCTGGCCAGATGGGGAGCGATCAAGCCGATGAAGCCGATGGCGCCGGACACCGATACGGCAAAGCCGGCCAACACCACGCTGATCAGCACCAGCACCAGGCGGTGGCGCTGCACGGCAACCCCCAGGCTTCCGGCCACATCGTCGCCCAGCTCCTGGGCATTCAGGCTGCGGGCAAAATACAGGGCAAGCGGAATTCCAATCAGCACAGCCGGAAGCACGGTGTACACATTGTCCCATGAAGCCCCGTATACACTGCCTGTCATCCACAGATAGGCCTTGCTTGCGACGATTGCCGGGCTCATCACGATCATCAGCGTTGTAGCCGCCTTCGCCGCCGCCGACAGCCCGATGCCGATCAGCACCAGCCGAATGGGCGTTACGCCCTTTTGCCATGACAAGCTGTAGACCAACAATGACACCACAAGCGCCCCTGCCACGGCGGCGGCAGGCAGCAGCTTGATGCTCACGCTGCCGCTCAAAAAGGTAATGAAGGCTACTGCCGCCGCCGAAGCGCCGCCGGTGATCCCGATGATATCCGGCGAAGCCAGCGGATTGCGGATAACTCCCTGCAGAATCGCACCGGAGACCCCCAGCGCCGAGCCGACCAGCAGAGCGGTAAGTACTCTCGGCAGTCGCAGCGTCATAATAATAAAGTCATACTCACCCTGTCCGCTGCCGAAGATCGTACGCAGCACATCCGAAGGCGAGATGTAGCTGTCGCCCCACCCGGTTCCCGCAGCAACCGCTATAATATACAGCGCAAATCCGATGACCAGCGTCCAAACGGTTCTGCGCTCCACTTGATAACGAACACCCATCTTCCGGGTGTGCGAATGAACAGGCTTGCTCACTTCCACGCACCTCCCTTGCGGGCCACATGAATAAAGAACGGCACCCCGATTGCAGCCGTCATCACCCCGATGGGCACCTCCGACGGTTGAATCAGCAGCCGCGCGGCGACATCCGCCAGCAGCAGCAGTCCCGCTCCCAGCAGCGCGGAGAATGGCAGCACCCAGCGGTAATCATTACCCGCCAGTCCCCGGGCCAGATGGGGAACGAAGAGGCCGATGAAGCCAACCGCCCCTACCATAGCGACCGAGCCTCCGGCGAGGATGACGATCAGCCCGCCCAGCAGCAGCTTAACGAGCAGCGTTCGCTGGCCCAGGCCTTTGGCGATATCCTCGCCGGTTGTCAGCAGATTCAGCGCCCGGCCCATTCCAAGGGCAAAGATCCCTGCAACCGCAATGAACGGTAGCAGCGGCCGCACATTCTCGAGCGTCCGGCCGCTGATCGAGCCGGCCAGCCAGAACAGCACATCCTGCAGGCCTGTATCATTCATCACCAGCAGCGCCTGCGTGCAGGAAGCGAATAAAGCGGTAATGGCCGAGCCGGCCAGAACCAGCTTGACCGGTGTCAGGCCGTCGCGCCCAAGCGACCCTAGCGCATAGACAATAACGGTTGCAAGCACCGCACCGCCTACGGCGTAGAGTGAGAGGATGATCAGCGGTGTAGCCGGATTCACAAGCACCGCCAGAACAACCATCAGGATAGCGCCGGAGCTTATCCCGAACACATCCGGCGAGGCCAGCGGGTTACGGGTCATCGCCTGCATCAGCGTCCCGGCCAGGGCCAGTGAGGCTCCCACCGAGAGCGCAATTACAGCACGTGCCAAGCGCTCTGTACGGACGATCAGTTGCCCGACGGAACCGGCATCATAATCAGTGAAGGCCAGAACCAGGGTATGCCAGGATACCGCAGTCCTTCCGAGCAGCAGACTGGCGGTGAACGCTCCGCACAGGAGCAGAATTAGAATCAGCAGCAGAACAGTGTTGCGCTTGTTCATTTCGCCAGATCGAACATCTCGTACAGGCTGTCCAGCATCAGATTGGCCGACAGGATGCCTCCCGCCATATTCCAGGCCACCTCGTCTACCATATGAACCTGATTGTTCTTGACCGCGTCCAGGTTCTTCCACAGCGGATGACTCGTCCAGTCTGTATACAGCTTATTAACCGCAGCTTCATCCGTACCGGAATTGAAGTTAAAAATAACATCGGCGTTCATATCCGGGATACTCTCCTTGGAGGTCAGCTTCACGCCCCAGATATCCGCATCATGACCCTCAGGTCTTGTGAAGCCAAGCTCCTTCAGAATGCCACCTGCAAACCCCATGTAGAAGATCCGCGCATGATCCTCACGGAAATTGGTGATCGTAGCCTCAATCGGCAGACGGTCACCCATTTTCTGCTTAAAGTCGGCCACCCGGCTGTCCCATTTGCCCATCAGCTCAGCCGTCTTGTCCTGCTGGTTCAGCACCTCGCCCATCAGCTTGACCGTTCCCTTCCAGTCATAGACCTCGCCGCTCATCACTGTAGGCGCAATTTGGCTGAGCTGGTCGTAGATCGCTTCATGGCGGATTTTGTTCGCAAAGATCACATCCGGCTTCAGCTTGTAAATCTCCTCCAGATTGGGCTGGTCCTCTGTCCCGAGCTGGGGAATGCCGCCAAGATCGGCACGCAGATATTCATAGACCGGCTTCTCCAGCCATGATTCCACGATACCGACAGGCTTCACTCCAAAAGCAACCGAGGCGTCATTCGCCCCCTGGTACAAGGTGACGATCCTGACGGGCGTTCCCTTGATCTGTGTTTCTCCCATCTCATGCTTGATTGTGCGCACCTCGTCAGATGCCGCGTCTGTTCCTGCGGCTTCCGTTTTGTCTGCCGGAGCAGCACTCGCCTGCGCCGCAGCCGGCGCCGCCGATTCCTCCGCTGCCGTTCCTGTATTCTTATTCTGGCCGCAGCCTGCAGCAATCAGCATAACGATAAGCAGCAGTGCTGCCATCCATGCTTTTTTCCAGCTATATCTTTGACTCATCATTGACTGGTCTACCCCCATCTTTTTTTATAATTCTGAGAACACTTTATTGATATTGATTCTCATTATTAATTATAGAAAAAGAGCAGAGCGTGAACATAGCCGTTTACGTTCATTATTTGGACAAATCCGTCCTCCAGAGCTCCCAAAGCTTGTCGAGCAGCAAATTATGAGAATAGGCGGAGTACAGTGTGTATAAATGCTGATGCTCGAACAAGGAATAGACCCTCCCGCTGCGTACCGCCCTCATCTCCATCCATCGCGGGTCCTCTTGGATTCTCTGCATCATCTCCCGGATGGACATCTTCGTCAGCGGACTGCCGTCATTGCGAAAGCTGGCAAAGAGCAGAATGTCGGTATTATAGCCATAAATCTCGCCATAGCTAATCTCGCGGTAGAGCCGGATATCTCCAAGATCCTCCGGCGCCTGAAGCCCCAAATCGCCATATACGACCGCACCTACATTCCTATGTCCGAAGAGGCATAAGCTTCCGTTGCCAACTCCCACGATGAGCAGCGACTTGCCCTCCGTGAAGGATGCAAGATCAGCACGCATCTTCTGTGCCTTGAGCTCGTACTGCATCAGCCAGTCCTCTGCAGCCTCTTCCCTGCCGGTGGTAATAGCCACCTTGCGGAGCTGTGTGCGCCAATCATCAAAGAACGGAATGGTAACGGTCTCCGCAATGTGTTCGAACATTCTCGCCTTCACTGACGTTTCCTCATCGTACACCTCGCAGGTAAGAATAACATCCGGTTCCGCCGCTGTGAGCTTGTCGAGATCCGGCCGGAAGGTGCCAATTTCCCTGGTCTTCTTCAGCTCGACCGGATAATAGCCGTTGATCAAGGCGGCATACGGCTCTATGCCTAACGCCAGCATATGGCCGGTCAGATGATGCTGCAGCGGCACGATCCGGTCTGCCGCTTTGACCCGGCGGACGTACTGGGAAGGAGATAAACCCGTCGCCGTGCGAAATTTGCGGCTGAAATAGAATTCATCGGCGTATCCGACGCTTTGGGCAATGGCGCGAAAGGAATCCTTCGTTGACAGCAGCGCCTGCTTGGCGTGCTTCAGCCGGATTTCGGTCAGAAACTCTACCGGCGTCTTGCCAAGCTGCTTTTTAAATATTTTGGAGTAGTAATCCACACTCATGCCCGCCACTTCCGCCAGGCGTTCCCGGTTAACGCTGAGTTTATAATTGCGGTGCATATATTCCACCGATTTGGTAATCGCCCGCTCTTGGACCGATTCATTGCTGCCCGAGCAGCCTTCAAACAGACTTAACAGCAGATCCTGGAACAGTATATTTGCTTTCATGCGCTGCCGGGCATCTCCGCCCAGCTTCTCCATGATATCGAGTCCGATATTCATAAGCAGGAGACCGGGTACCGCATCATACTCAAGAGGCTGCTCCAGACAGACCGGCACATGCCTTCCGCCCGAGCTTTCCCGAAGAATGGAGAAGCTCAGCACCAGCCCGTTCTCCCAGCCTTCCACATAGCCTGAGACATTTTCTCCTGGCGGCGTGATGATCAGCTTTTGGAGCTCTGAGCGATAGCTTTTCTGCCGGACAAAAGATTTCGGCCTGCCGGATAACAGAAGCATTTTATGCAGATAGGGCGGCTCCTTCTCTCCCGTTTCTATGAGATACTTGCTCAACGGAAGCAGGCTGGCAAGTCTGTAGAGATAGCAGGACATGTCATTCAGAATAGCGTTCATAGTTACGACGCCTCCATTTGAGAATACTTCTCAGTATATTTTAGAAGGAATCATTTTACATTACAATCCTTTAAAACTTGAAGATATTTTTTTGTTATCATAACTACATAAACATATCCAAACAAACCTTTTTATGTTATGTTGGATATATATGGATGTCAGGAGGTGGTAAGGAGCCAGGTTCGGCACACACTTCTGAGAGTATACGCAGACAAAGTGAATAATCCAATTTTGACAAGGAGGAACTTGTAATGAAATCCGGCAAGCATTTTTCGTTCCGAAGATTTAGTCTTGTAGCTCTAGCCTGCGCACTTCTCCTCTCCTTCTCTATTCCTCAGAAGCAAGCAGCGGCGGCGGGGACCTCGGTCAAGGGCTTTTATGTAAGCGGTACCAAGCTATATGACGCAACCGGCAGCCCTTTTGTAATGAGAGGCGTCAATCATGCCCATACCTGGTACAAAAACGATCTGGCAACCGCCATTCCGGCCATTGCCGCAACCGGCTCCAATACAATCCGCATCGTGCTCTCCAATGGGAGCAAGTGGTCCCTCGACAGCCTGTCTGATGTGAAGAGCATCCTCGCACTGTGCGATCAATACAAGCTAACCGCCATGCTTGAGGTGCATGACGCGACCGGCTCGGACAACGCCTCTGACCTGAACGCGGCCGTGAACTATTGGATCAGCATCAAGGATGCCCTGATTGGCAAAGAAGACCGGGTCATCGTCAACATTGCGAACGAATGGTTCGGCTCCTGGAGTACAGCCTCCTGGGCCAGCGCCTACCAGTCTGCCATTCCCGCCCTCCGGGCTGCCGGAATCAAGAACACGCTGGTGGTGGATGCCGCAGGATGGGGACAATATCCAAACTCCATCTTCACAAGCGGCAATGCCGTGTTCAATTCCGACCCCCTGCACAATACGATCTTCTCCATCCATATGTATGAATACGCCGGCGGAACGGCAGCAACAGTGAAGAGCAACATCGACAACGCCCTCGCCACTAACGTGCCGGTCATTATCGGTGAGTTCGGCAACAAGCATACCGGCGGAGATGTGGACGAAGCTACAATTATGAGCTATTCGCAAGAAAAAGGCGTCGGCTGGCTGGCATGGTCCTGGTATGGAAACAGCGGCGGGGTCGAATATCTCGATTTGTCTAACGGACCTTCCGGCAACCTAACCGATTGGGGCAAAACCGTTGTGAATGGCTCCTATGGAACACTCGCAACCTCTGTGCTGAGCAAAATCTACACGACTCCCGGTTATGTACCTGTTCCTGATAACGGCCCGACGCCTACTCCAACCGCTACGCCTACAGCAACCCCGACACCGACTGCAACATCTACCGCAACACCGACACCTACCGCGACACCGACTGCAACTGTAACACCTACGCCAACCGCGATGCCTACAACAGCACCTGGAGGGCTTGCGCTGTATTACCGGGCTGCGGATACGAATGTTAACGACAGCCAGATCAAGCCCCATTTCAATATTAAAAACAACGGCAACTCCGCCGTCAGCCTAAACGGGCTGAAAATACGCTACTACTTCACCAAAGACGGATCACAGCCGCTTAGCGGCGCTGTTGACTGGGCGCAGCTTGGTGCGGCCAACGTGACCCTTACCTTTGGAACCGCAAATGCTGCGGGTGCAGATTCCTACGTGGAAGTCGGCTTTACTTCAGGAGCAGGCAGTCTCCCGGCCGGAGCGCAGACCGGGGATATCCAGCTTCGTTTGTTCAAAAGCGACTGGAGCAATTTTAACGAAGCCAACGACTATTCCTTTGACGCAGCCAAGACAGCCTACAGCCTCTGGAATCATGTCACTCTATACCAAAACGATGCGCTAGTGTCCGGAATTGAGCCTTAAGCGCAGAAATTGACCGCTCACAGCCAAGAAGAAACGGGTGCGTCCTTTGTTAGGAATAGCACCCGTTTCAGCAGGCAAATCTTTTATTTCATATTTTCCAATGCTTCTATCGCATAGTTCAGTTCAACGTCTTGTCCTTGGATATACATTTCTTTGAAAGTCAGCTCATTTAATGGAACTTTAATATCGGGAGTTTCCCCGCCATGCCCGCTGTAATCACTATCGCCCTGAATCACTTTATCTTGATTAAGCGATCTGCCGTCCGGGAATATAAGATGGTAGCCCTCCGGCATTTCAACTTGTATAGGACTTGTTATCACCCCAAATGAACCGTTTGAAGCCGTGAATCCCACAATTTTAACGTTGGGTAACCCCTTTAACAGGATGGGCAAGCCTTCTCCTGAGCTTTTGGTTCTATTATTAACTAATATGGCTATCTTCCCCGCATAATAAGGAGCTGCAGGTTTAATAGTACGGGTCTCAGGAGAATTTATCTCGAACTTCCCTGTAATCCGGTTATAATAACTGACATATTCATAAAACCTCTTCTTATCTACAAAAAAACCTGCCATTGAAGAAACAAGATCATCACTGCCGCCCGGATTATCGCGGACATCAATAATCAAGCCTTTTACCCGCTGCTCCTGGAACCATTTCAATTTTTCCTTCAGCCATTTTTCGGGACTGGCTATGGTTTCACTGGAAAGAAAGTATCTTATTTTCACATAGCCGTATCCGTTGCTCAGAAGTCTGCCTTCAATTGGAGCATCCGCTTTATTCAGCTTTACTTTCGTTTCCTTTAGTGTCTCATAGTTGTCATCATAAGCCTTTAATGTCACTTTTCTCGTTTGACTCTCGCCCATATTTTTATACTCCACTTGAATTTCTTTTCCTATTGGCGCTCTTACCATAAACCGCCCTTGGTTATATATCCTGTCCCCTTCTGTAGCCGGTGGGCTTTCGCTCCAAAAGGTACTACGATAAGCTTCCTTAACGGCTGTTCCATCCCAGGCAACGATCTCCGTCCCAAGCTTCATTCCGCTTTGTTCAGCGGGACTGCCTGCTAAGACCAAATCAACCAGCACCTTGCCATTGTCCAATTGAACCGTGCTTATTCCAAAGCCGCCCCCTGCTTCATTTTTAAAAACCTTATTATTGTCATACAAATTTTCATTTTCTATTTTGATATGTCCGTCTCTAAAAGAAAAAAGGTATTCTCTTAACGTTTTATAGTATAAATCTTTGTTCTTATCCTGCTCCGCTTTTTGAAATACCGGTTTATACTTATCCTCCAATTCCTTCCAGTTCACTTGTTTCCATTCCCCAAACGGGTATTCTCTGGATAACCGCTCATTCAATTGCTCAAAAGCCTGGGAATAGCTCATTTTACTGAAATGACTAACCGGATTGTATCTCAACTCGCCTGCATACATCAGCGCAATTACAATGGGGATAACGCCGCCTATACAAAGGATGGCTTTTACAATTCTATGCTTGGGAACAAGAGTAGAATAGGCCGGCTTAAATAACTGCTTCACTGTACATATGAAAAGTATTAGGGTTAACGAGTAGAACATCATCCCCAGTATTGTCGTATCCCCAGATGAAACACTTACAATAGAAACAATGACGCCTGCACCCGGCAAAAAATCTAACCATCTGTAATATCTTCGAATTGGAACAGCGTACCTTGCCAGAACTATCAAATCAATACAACATAAAATCATTTCATAAACGGTCAACCACATCATCAGTTCCTCCAGTCCATGATTACGTTTCCTTGGAAGCATAGAAAAGAAATATGAACGGAGAATGAACTAAAAAATTTTATTTGGATTTGCGGGAATGTGCCGGCTCATGCGGAAAGACCGGGAGCTTGACGGTAACCGTCGTGCCTTGTCCGACTGAGCTTTGTACTTCAATACTTCCATGATGGAGGGCAATAATTTGCTTAACGATGGCGAGGCCAAGGCCGCTGCCGTTTTGCGCCCGGTCCGTTTTATAGAATCGCACAAAAATATGGTTTAGTTCCTCCGGGGGAATGCCGATTCCTGAATCGGTGACCGTGACGGTATGTTCATTGCTGTCTAAAATGAGACCGATGCGAATCTTTCCGCCCTCTGGCGTAAATTTGATGCTGTTTCCAAGCAGATTCATCCACACTTGATTGAGCTGATCCGGGTCGGCCGTTATTTTGATGGCAGTAGGCAAAGCCAGTACGATATGAATATTTTTGGACAGCAATAGGGGTTCACAGGTGACGACTACCTGCCTGATTTGCTCATCGAGGTTGAACGTTGTTGCCGCAAATGGATGATGCTCTGATTCGAGGGAAGCAAGCCTGAGTAAATTATCGCTTAGCCGGGACAGCCTTTCACTTTCCATAAGGATAATATCCAGATACCGGCTGCGGTTGTCTTCAGTTACAAGATGCTCATACTTTAATGCTTTTGCAAAACCGGAAATAGATGTTAGCGGTGACTGGATTTCGTGCGATACATTGGAAACAAAGTCTTGCCGCATCAGTTCCAGTTGTTTGAGTTCACGCGCCGTTTCGTTAAAGCTTTGGGCCAGGATACCCAATTCGTCTTTACGATTCATTTTCAATTCCACATTGAAGTCGCCCTTTGCCAGCTGTCTGGTCGCTTTCGTCAATGCTTTAAGAGGCTTCACCAGATACCTGGCGGCAATGAGAATGCACAAGCTGCCTATAACCAGCACAAGGAGCAACAAAGTTATGATTAACCGGATGATGGTCATTTCGTTCTCAGATGACGGCAGTAAAAATAAGGCGCAGCGCTTTCCCTCAAATGAAAACGGCAGGCCGATGTACACCACCCCTTCAGCTTTTACCGTTGACCGGTAAGGGTTGCCTTCCAGCACTTGTTGAATCGTTTCCGGGGCAATTGCAACAGCATCCTTATTTTCTTCCACTCCGTACGAATTCATCTCACCGGAATCGGTAAAGACTTGAACAGGATATGATATTAACGTGGCGATCTGTTTCATATATCCGTCCAAATTTTGGGGTTCCGTCTGTTCATAGAGGCGAATGATGTTATTACCTTCAGCAATCATATCGTTTTGTTCCAAATTATTTAGTTCTTTCTCAAATATAGCGAATCCTATGAAAAAAGACGCAAGCAAGCCAATGATAATCGCAGCCAAAAACGTAAGCACGACACGGACGTATAATGTCTTCATCCGGCATTCACCACAAGCCGGTATCCGAGACTGCGGGCAGTTTCGATGCGAAAATGCTGTGTTTCTCCGGCAAACCTCTCACGCAGCCGCTTGATGTGCACATCAATGGTCCGGTTATCGCCTTCATAATCCATCCCCCAAATTTGGACAATCAGAAATTCCCGTGTGAATATTTGCCCCGGATGGCTGGCCAGCGCGAACAGGATCTCAAATTCTTTTAACGGCAGGGTCAATTCCTCGTTACCGCGAATGACTTTGTAGGTCCGCCTGTCCAGTATGATCCCGCCCAACTGTATGGTCTGGGAGGAGGCAATCCGGTAACGTCTCAGCAGCGCTTTGACTCTCATCACAAGCTCCAGCGGATCGAATGGCTTCGTCAGGTAATCATCCGTTCCCAACTGGAAACCCTTTACCTTTTGCCCCACTTCTCCCTTGGCCGTCACCATCAAGAGGGGGATATCGGGATATTGATTCCGAATCTCCTTGCACAAATCCCAGCCGTCCAAGAGCGGCATTACGATATCGAGGATGACCAGATCTATGCCTTGATCTTCTACAATGGAGAGCGCATCAGCCCCGTTCTTCGCCTCCACGATTTCAAACCCTTCGTTCTGCAAAAATAATTTCATCAGCTCTCGGATGTGCCCATCGTCGTCCGCAATAAGTATTTTGGCCATATCATTGTCCCCCCTTCAAGGAAGATGTCACTTATCCCAGATAACATTTTACATGCATCTCCCTTGATTTGACAAAAGAAGCTGGAGTATCAAAGGTTGTCCATCTGTAAACCGGTGTATAATGCAAGAGTCACTCTATTAAACTAGATCAGTGGATTGCGGCTATAGCATCCCTGCCGGAAAGAGGTTATACATCATGAAGTTTTCCGATTATTCCACTTATGATGCACTGGGTCTTGCAGCGCTGGTGAGAGCAAGGGAAGTCTCGCCGCGCGAGCTTGCCGAAGCTGCGTTCGCCCGGATGGACGAAGTGAATCCGCTCCTGAATGCAGTGGTCCGCACCCGCCGGGAGGCTGCACTGAAAGAGGCTGATGAGATGCCGGTTCAAGACAGCTCGAGGCCGTTTGCCGGAGTTCCCTTCCTGCTGAAGGACATATCGCAAGCCATCGGCGGGCAGCCGCTCACCTCCGGTGCAATGCTGATGAAGGACCATATCGCCAAGAGGGATTCGAACTTTGTGGCCCGGATCAGAAGCGGCGGATTTATTCCGCTCGGCCACACGAACACCCCTGAATTCGGACTTAAAAATATTACCGAGCCCCTTCTGCACGGGCCTGCGCGAAATCCGTGGAACACTGAATTCTCGCCTGGAGGCTCAAGCGGCGGGGCGGCAGCGGCGGTTGCCGCAGGGATCGTGCCGGCAGCGGGAGCCAGCGACGGGGGCGGCTCAATCCGCATTCCGGCCTCGTTCACCGGCCTGTTCGGGCTGAAGCCGACTCGCGGACGCACGCCGGTAGGGCCGGGAGTTGGCCGCCAGTGGCAGGGCGCCTCCATCGACTTCGCGTTGACGCGGTCGGTGCGCGACAGTGCAGCGATGCTCGATCTGCTGCAGATTTTGCAGCCGGAGGCTGCTTTTCAGACACCGCTCTATAGTGGGGCCTATCTGGACGACCTCTTGAAGCTCGGGCAGAGGAAGCTGCGGATTGCATTCACAACGGCCTCGCCGGTCGGAACGCCTGTAGCAGCAGAAGCTGTAACAGCCGTGTTAAAAACCGTAAAGTGGCTGCAGGCAGAGGGGCATGAGGTGGAAGAGAGGCTAAGCCCGGTAAATGGTGTAAGGCTGATGGAGAATTATTATACGATGAATGCCGGAGAAGTGGCAGCGATGTTCCAATCGCTGGAGAATGGACTAGGCCGCAGCATTAAGGCAAGTGAGGTTGATATCGTAACCTGGGTACTGGGCGAAGCCGGCAAGAAGGTCACCGCAGCAGAATTTGTGCACAGTCTGAACGAATGGGACGTAGCTGCCGCGCAAATGGCGGCTCTGCTGGGACGCTACGACCTCTATATCACGCCTGCCAATGCCGATTCCGCACCTAAGGTCGGAGAGCTTACCCAGCAGCCGGATGAAATTGAAGCTCTGCTGCAGGTAAGCGGGCTGCCCAAGGAAGAGCAGCGGAGGATGATCTATGAAATGTTCGAGCCCAGCCTGACTTACACACCTTTCACGCAGCTCGCCAATCTGACCGGTCAGCCGGCGATGAGCGTTCCGGTACACCTTACACCGGAAGGGCTGCCCATCGGCGTTCAGGTTATGGCCTCCAAGGGCCGCGAAGAGCTGCTGCTGCAGCTTGCCGCCCAGCTTGAGCAGTCAGAGCTGTGGGTGGGCATGAAGGGAAATCCGCTGTTCCCTTGAAAAGGATAGTAGCTTCAGTCTGCATACTCTGACCACATTCCGCGTACCCCACTAGGGGATACTTGGCATATGTGTGATTGCATTTTGTGCAGTAGACAGTCATGCCGCTCTTTCGCGACACTTCAGACGATGAAATTTCATAGATGGCCCTCAATTTGGCTTCGCCAAATTCGAGGCTTCCATAACAATGTCCTCTGTACGGACATCGTTAT
Source organism: Paenibacillus sp. BAC0078 (assembly GCF_054483875.1). Classification (NCBI taxonomy): domain Bacteria; kingdom Bacillati; phylum Bacillota; class Bacilli; order Caryophanales; family Paenibacillaceae; genus Paenibacillus; species Paenibacillus sp. BAC0078. The sequence goes on along the minus strand of NZ_JBTLRW010000006.1, from coordinate 126,758 downwards.
TTCAGGATAGAAAACATATATTCCTGTAGTAAATCTCCTTCTGCTGTATTTCGTGCAATCATTTCCCCGGATTTCGGCCCGAGAGAGCATCTCCGCAGAAATCTGCTGCACAGAATACAGCAGAAGCTGTTTTCCGGCGGATTCGAAGACAATCTATTGCAGAAAATACAGCAGTCATCCATGCCGCTCTTTCCCGGCACTTCAGACGATGAAATTTCATAGAAGGGCCTTGACGTGCAGCCGCCCAGAGGCTCAAGCCGCTCCAAGCTCAGCTCAGCGGGAGCCGCAGACACTTCATATTGGAGTACCGGTAGCCCGCAGCCTCATAAAAATGCAGCGCGCGCGCATTCCCGGCATCGGCGAGCAGCGTAATCCGCAGAAAGCTATTTTCCCGGGCATATTCCACAATCCCGTCCATAAAAAACCGGCCGCTCCCTCTACCCCGCTCCGCCGCAGATATAATAAAATCCTCCAGCATGATTACCGGTCCGCCTTCAAAGGTGCTGAAGCCAAAAGCCAGATTCACCATCCCTACAACCTGCTCCTCCCGCTTCAGCAGCAGGAGCACTCCCCGGTCCGGATGGTCCAGAATCAAGCGGAGTCCGGCTTTCTGCTTGCCGATATTGACAGCGCCGGCGAAATCCTGCTCCATTGCGAACAGTTCTCCGAGCAGTCTACACATGTCTTCAAGGTTCTCTACCCCGGCTGTGGCTATTGTCAGCATGGTCCGATCATCCCTTTTCTTGTTCCGTTTTGATTTACCCCATAATAAAGGATTTTCTGCCTTTTCACTATGACTTTTGGAAGCTGTAAAAGCTTACTGGACGGCAGAAGAGGCCAGCCCGTCGTCAATAGCCGCCGCCAATTCCTCATACGAAGACCCTTTGAGCAGTTTGCCGTTCACCATAAACTGCGGTGTTCCGTTGACTCCGTAATTACCCGCAGTCTTGAAATCCTCCTTCACCGGCAGCATGTAAGTATGCTCCTGCAGATCCTTGGCGAAGCGGTCATAGTCTATGCCGCCGATATTGTTTTTGACGAAATCAAGCAGAAACTGCGGCGTAGCCCAAATCCTGGTCTCATCCCCCTGGTGATCGTACAGCTTACTCATAAATTCCCAGAATTTATCGTTATCCTGTGCTGCAATAGCTTCGCCGGCGCTCGCGGCCATAATTGAATCACGGTCTATAAACGCAAAGTTCATAAAAAACAGCTCCACCTTGCCCGTATCCACAAACTCTTTTTTGAAGCGTTCGAAGTAGGTTTCCTTCCACTTCTTGCAGGAAGGGCATTTGAAATCCGCGAATTCAATCACCTTCACCTTGGCTGTACTGCTGCCCAGATGGGGCTGCTTTTCATATTTCAAGCCTTCTGCATCATACTCCCCGCGGATTTCCGTGTAATTAGGCAGTCCGCTGAGACCGGAGGATGCCTTCGACGGCTTCAGAAAAACGACAGAGGCGGCAACCGCAAGCACGGCGATGATTACAACGGATAACACAAAATTAGATCCTGATCCGACCTGCCCGGTACGGCCTGCTTGCTTGGTGCGTTTGCTTGACTGGGTCAGGCGGGCTGCTTGGGATAAAACGGTCAGCTTCTTGGGCTCCACAGCTTTAGCTTGCTTGGCCAGATTGCCCGCCTTGGTTTGTGGACTGTTTTTTTTGGACATGGTTCATGATCCCCCTCAATAAAATTGCAGCATCATACGCCTCATAAATGATAGCGCTTTCCAATTTTCTGCGGCGGCACGGCATGACCTGATTTTCCAGGGTCCGGCGGCAGTTTTATTGGGACGCCGCCGGAGCTCTGACCCTCAAGCTGGAGGTGCCGAAAATGGACAGCGCAGCAGGAAAAGCGATGCGGAAGCGTGAACCGCCTCCGCATCCCGCTTTAATAATTACACCAGCTCTAACCTGCTGTTGAATTTGTAGCTTCCGCCTGATTCCGCCCGGAAGGTGGTGCTCTGCTCTCCCCAGCGCACCTTCACCGTTCCCGGAGAGAAGGTACGAATCTCGGCTTCTGTCAGCCGGCCATTCTCCCAGACAGCGTCCACTTCAGCATTTCCCTTGGCCCGCAGCCCGGACACCGCTCCTGTGCTCCATGCCTCAGGAAGAGCAGGCAGCAGATGAATCTCATCCGCATGGCTTTGCAGCAGCATTTCTGCAATGACAGCTGTACCGCCGAAATTCCCGTCAATGACGAAGATATTGCTCTCCGCTCCGGCAATGCCCGATTTGGAGTAGGTGAACAGATTATCGAAGCACAGGCCGCCGATCAAGTGGGAGATATGTTTGTAAGCCTTCTCCCCGTCACGCAGTCTGGCAAAGCCAAGCCCGAACAAGGCCGCCGTGAATTCCACATCCTCCAACCCCTCCTGACGCATCCGGTTCTCCAGCGTGACTCTCACCGCCCTGCTAAGCTCCGGTCTCCGGTCAGGTGTAATCTGGTTGCCAGGATACAGGGCAACCAGATGGGACAGATGCCGATGCTCCGGCTGTGCTTCCGCATAATCCTCCAGCCATTCCTGCAGCTGCCCTCTCTTGCCGATCTGAAGCGGCGGCAGCTTGAATATCGCTTCCTGCAGCTTCCGCTGCAGCTCCTCGTCCCTCTCCAGCAGCTCCGCTGACTTCAGGCAGAACTCGAACAGCTCACGTACCAGTATTTGATCCATTGTCGCTCCCATAGACAACTGCTGCGCACCCTCTTCCGGATCAGCGGGATAGAATGAATTCTCCGGCGAGTTGGAAGGCCCGGTCACCAGCCAGCCATACTTGGGATGAATACTCATGTAGTCCAGGAAGAAGGCTGCAGCTTCTTTGAGCACAGGATAAGCCTGACGCTCCAGGAACTCACGGTTCCGGCTGTATTCATAATGCTCGATCAACTGTGCGGCGAGCCACAGTCCGCCTGTGACATTGAGTCCCCATGAAGTCTCCCAGCCCGGAAGCGTGAAGCCCCAGATGTTCGAGAATACATGCGCGACCCAGCCCCCGCTGCCATATAAATTGCGGGCGGTGGCTCTTCCCGCCTGTGCCAGATCTTCAATATAACGCATCAGAGGAAGATGGCTGTCCCCCAGGTTCGTAATCTCCGTAGGGTAATAATTCATCTGGGTGTTGATGTCCATGTGATAGTCGCAGCTCCAGCCCATCCGGCATGCTTCTCCATCATTCCAGATGCCCTGAAGGTGCATGGGCAGCGGGGAATCCCCCCGTGAGCCGGCGATAGTAAGATAACGTCCGTACTGCAGGAACAGGGCGAAGAGCTGCGGATCATCCTCGCCGTCTTCCTGGGCCAGTAATTGAATACGCTGATCTGTAGGGAGACTGGCCTTGCCTGAGTGCCCCAGCCGTATGTTCACCTTGCCATACTGCCGGCTGTAATCTGCGATATGATCCTGTCTCAGCAGGTCATAACCTTTGGCAATCGCCTGCTCAAGCGCATAGCGGCTTTCCGATTCCCAATCTGCGCCAATACGGCGGTAATCGGTGCTGACAGCAAAGTAAATCCAGGCCTCATCCGCTCCGGCGACTGTAAATCGGCCATCCCTGTTATGAATCGTGCCGCCGGATACGGACACTCTGACCATTCCTTTGGCCCATACCCCGCAAGCCCCGTTACTGTGTACGGCTTCTGTCGCTTGGCCCTTGAATTCCAGCGTGCCGTCATCCACAGTTAGGACAGTGAACGACTCAGTCCCGCCCTCCAGACCAAGTGCAAAGGCTACGCCACCTGGATGATCGCTCCAAATCCTTGAAGCCACCAGATGATCAGCATGCGAGGCGAAAACCTCACGGTGCAGGGTTGCGCCGTTCCCCTCATAGACCGCCCCTGCCACCGCATTTGTCAAATCCAGCTCTCGCCGGAAGCTCCCGGCTTCCCCGGACCTCTGACCCTGCCCTGCAAAATCAATGACAACCTCGCATAATCCGAGGTTCGTGCCGAAATTCTGCTTCTGCGGCTGCAGATACTGCTTGGCAAGACGGTCACCTGTCTCATAATCCCCGGCAAAGAAATGCTGCCGTATTTCTGTCAACACATCCTTGCCCCCTGTAGAAGCAGGCTCCGGGTCGGTCTGTCCTGACCAGTAGGTGACCTCGCTCATGCTCCACACCTCACGGTCCGGGGCAGCCATCACTACTGCGCCTATTCTTCCGTTGCCCAGCGGCAGTCCTTGGGACCAGTCCTGCGCAGGAGTCGAATACCACAGCTTAAAATCGTTCATACAATATTCCCCTGTCTGTATGATAGTCAGTACAATCTCAGTACTGGCGGAGCTTCAGTTGCACAACAGCTTCAGCACCCGAAGGCCGGTACCTGTGCTGCGGCTGTCCCTGCGCTCCGTATTGCGGACCGTAACCCGCAGCAGGCCCCGCTCCTCTTGTACCGGGAATAACGCCAATACGGGACGGTAAGCATTCAGGCACCAGTCATCGAATAAATTCACTTCGGTAAAAGGCGCGCCGTTCAGTGAATATTCGAAAATCCCCGTGTCCGGCCCGTACAGCAGAACCAGTCCTGCACATTGACCGGAGACTGTAAAGCTGAAGGAAGCCTGAGGGTCACCTGTAGATATATGCGCGGTGGAGAATCTCCAATTCATCAGCGGCTCTTCAGGCTGCAGCTCCCGGATGCCGAAGGCTGCTGAATACTCTGCAGCGCTGTAATCCAGCATCCGGCCGTATTCATAGTTCCGGCTGTCCAGCGGAACGGATGGCATTGCCGGCTCCTCCAGCCTGTCAGGCTGAAGGCTTCCCTGCACAAGAGCCTGTTCCAGATAATCCCGCACCAGGTCGGCATACAGCGCATGCCCCGCATCCAGCGGGTGGTAGCCGTCAGGAGCGAATTCCTTCCAATCCAGCCTGCCCGTGTGAATCATCGAATACACCAGGGCGGCGCAATCCACCGAAGGGATGCCGTAATATTCGGCTACCTCCTCATGCACGGCGATATTGAAGGGCTTATAGCCGGTCAGGTTTTTGCCGGCCGCCGTGTAGATGAAGATCAGCTCCGTATCCGGCGACAGCCTCCGGCACTGGCGGACAATTCCCTCCATGCCGCGTATGGATTCCTCCCTGTCCTCCCCGTCATTGACACTGAATTCAACGAACAGCAGATCCACCGTACCTTCACGGAGCACATGCTCCTGCAGCCGGTGCGCCCCGAAGGTAGAGGTAGTCCCACCGACCCCGGCATTGATGCAGCGTAGCGGATGATCCGAATATAACGTCTGCAAATACTGTCCGGTCAACGCACGCCAGCTGGTAGCATCGGCGTCGGAAGCGCCTGCCCCCTCTGTAATGGAACCGCCCAGGAAGGCCACAGTAAGCGGGGCGTTCCCCGCAAGCTTTCTCCTCATGCCGGGCAAGCCCCGGCGCGGTGCAATACTGGAATTGCCGCCGCCGTTCTGATAAACCATGATTTCCTCCCGTATTAGCTTTATTTCACCGAAGCGTCATACGCTTTTTGCAGAATTTCCAGGTAGCGGTCCAGCTTCAGGTCTTTCAGGCCTTTGACGTAAGCATCCCAGTCCTTATTCAGATCCTTGTTGCCGGTAATGAACTGGAGCTCATTCTGCTCAATGTAGTTTCTCAGGTTCGTCTGCAGCATGCTGGCTTCGTCAATCTCGCCCGGATCAATCCAGATCGACCAGAGCGGGAACAGCTCCTTGGGCTCATGTCCCTGATACAGCAGCGAGGCATCATACAGTCTGCGTTCGTAGCCGTTCGAAGCGTAAATGTCGGTCGCCTGAACAAAGGTGTCGCGGTATTCCTTCGGCATGTAGAAATGCCCCATTCCGCTCCAGCCCGCATTGCGCGGCGCTTCGCCTTCCGCCATCGGAATCTGCTTGATCATCGGCTTAACATCCTTGCCGAGCGCAACATCGCCTTCGGCCGGATCGGTCCAGTCGATGCCCTTCATGCCGCTTGCCGCATTCGTCTGGCCTTCCGGTGTGAACATGTAGTCCACCATTTTGATCAGAGCCACTTTTGCTTCTTCGCTGGCTTTGTTGGTAATGACGAACTTGGCTCCCGGCGACACGCCGCCGGCATCATGAGTCGCGTAGGAGATGCCTGCCGGTCCGGTAAGCGGAGCAAGCGGATTGTAATGCGCCGAGCGCTTATTGCCCGGGTCAATGTTGACGAAGATAGCCGGATGCATGCCCGCACCTGCGCCTAGAATTTCGGCATCCGCATTTTCACCGATTTTCTTAAATGCTTCCGCATTCTGGGTAAAAGCCCCCGGGTCGATCAGACCCGCGTCATACAGTGATTTAATATAAGTCAGGCCTTCCTTCCATTCCGGCTTGATCGCGGCAGATTCCACCTTGCCGTCCGTCAAATTCAGATAATTGCGGTCATCATCATAGACGAAGCTGTTCATGAGATAAGGAATGATACGCACGCCGAAATCTTCCGTAGAGCCGCTCAGCGGCACTTCATCGGCTTTACCGTTGCCGTTCGGGTCCTGCGTCTTGAACGCTTCAAGCATTTGCTTGAATTCTTCGGTGGTCTTCGGTTCTTCCAGCTTCAGCTTCTTCAGCCATTCGGTGTTAATCCACATCTTGTTCGGATAGGAGCAGTGGAAGCACTCAGTGTAGGCACCAAGCCCGTAAATATTGCCGTCAGGCGCAGTATTGAGTGCTTTCAGCGCAGGAGTCTTTTCCATGGCTGCTTTGATGTTCGGCGCATATTTATCAATCAGGTCATTCAGCGGAACCAGCACGCCCTGCTGGCCATACTTCAGCACATCTCCCTGCGAGAATTCATCAATGTAGGAGGTAAGCAGGTAAGCATCGGGATAGTCACCGCTGGCCAGCGAGATCTGGCGTTTCTCCTTGGCTCCGTCTGACGGGTTAATCTGCCAGTTGAACTTGATGCCGAACTTGTCTTGAACGAATGTGGTGAATTTATTGGTGGGGATATCAATGCCTGATTCCTGGACCGCAAAAACACTGACCTCCACTGGTTTGGACGCATCAGCCGCGTTTTTGCTGCCGGACGCTGTGCCGGATGGGCTTTCTGTATTGTTTTTGCCCGAGCAGCCGCTGATCACCACTGTAAAAACCGTAACCAGCATTAACAAAGCTAACAAACTTTTCTTCAAAGCCGATCAACTCCCTCTTTGTAGTTGGACAGGGTGGATATGTCTTACTGCCAAGCAGAAACGGCTTCGCCGTCCTCTTAAGAAGGGCCTCACCCCCTTACCGGTTCATAGAGCTGCCTTACCCCTTGACTGAGCCGACCAGCATGCCCTGCACGAAATACCTCTGCACAAAAGGATAAATGACCAGCACAGGCAAGGTAGCCACGACAATCAGCGCATATTTCAGCAATTCAGCCAACTGCTGCCGTTCAACCATCGCCATCGCATCCATAGCCCCAGCACTGTTGTTCTGAATAATGATACTGCGCAGCACCAGCTGCAGCGGGAACAGGTCTGCTGATTTCAGATAGATCAGGGCATCGAAATAGGAATTCCATTGGCCGACTGCATACATCAGCACCAGCACTGCGATAATCGGCTTGGAGAGCGGCAGCACCACGCTGCGGATGAAGCGCATATCACTGCAGCCGTCAATCTCACTGGCCTCCAGCAGCTCTTCAGGAATCGAAGATTGAAAGAAGGATCTGGCGATGATCACCTGCCACACCCAGATCGCATTGGGAATGAGCAGCGCCCAGCGCGTATCAATCAGGTGCAGCTCCTTGACCACCATGTAGGTGGGAATCAGTCCGCCGCTGAAGATCATCGTGAAGGTAATAATCATCATTAACACATTGCGGCCAAAAAAGGCTCTGCGCGACAGCGGGTAGGCAATCATAATCGTCAAAGTGACACTGATCAGCGTGCCTGCCGCCGTATAAAAGATGGAATTCGCATACCCGCTGATAATCTCATGCGTGCTGAACAGGACCTTGAAGCCCTTGAAGGAGATATCGACCGGCCAGAGCCAGACACGGCCGGAGGTGACGGCTGCCGGACTGCTGATCGAGCTGCTGATGATGAAGATAAGCGGATAGAGTACAGCGATGACTACAAGGATAAGCACGGTGTACACGACGGTCAGAAATATCCGGTCACCGAAGGACTCTTTAATTTTGTGGGGAACTGCTGCCGAAGCTGCCATACAGAAACTCCTTTCTTACCAGATGCTGTTATTGGTAATTCGTTTGGCCAGCCCGTTCACGGTAACCAGCAGAACCAGATTGATCAGTGAGTTAAACAAGCCGACCGCGGTGGCAAAGCTGTAATTGGCGTTCAGCAAGCCAATCCGATAGACATAGGTGGCAATAATCTCGGAATTGGCGATATTCAGCGGGTTCTGCAGCAGATAGACCTTTTCAAAGCCGATCGCCATCACATTGCCCACATTCAGAATCAGAATAATCACAATTGTCGGCACAATCCCGGGAAGGTCAACATGGCGGATCTTCTGAAACCGCGAAGCGCCGTCCACCTTGGCCGCCTCGTACAGCGTAGGGTCGATGCCGGCCAGCGCAGCCAGATAGATCACGGCGCTGTAGCCCGCAGTCTGCCAGATGTCAGACCAGACATAAATCGAGCGGAACATGCCGGGCTCGCCCAGGAAATTCACCGAATTCAGGCCAAAAAAATTCAGGGCGATGTTGGCGAATCCGAGGCGCGGCGCAAGGAACAGCATAATGATCGAAACCATGACCACGGTTGAGATAAAATACGGTGCAAACGATACAAGCTGGACGAACCGCTTGAACCTGCCGCCGCGGATCTCATTGATCATCAGCGCTAGCAGGATCGGAATCGGAAATCCGGCCAGCAGCAGATAGCCGCTCAGCAGGATGGTATTCTTGACTAATGTCCAGAACAGCGGATTCTCGAAAAACAGCTCAAAGTGCTTGAAGCCAACCCAAGGGCTGCCCCATATTCCCTTGATTACGTTGTAGTCTTTAAAAGCGAGCACAGCATTAGCCATTGGATAATATTTAAAGATCAAAAAGAACAGCAAAGGCGGGATGACGAGCAGGTGCAGCTGCCAGTGCTTCAGCATGTTTCTTCCGGCGGTATGCAGCCAGCCCCGGCCTTTGGTTTTTGGCGCCGTTTGGGTGCTCATAGCCAGTTTCTTTTCCAGATGAATCTCCCCCTAAAAGTTTTGCCAGCGTTACTTCATTGATTTACTTCGCGCAAAACTTACTTCGGAAGCATACGCTTAGTTTTGCCAGCGTTACTTCATTGATTTACTTCGCGCAAAACTCGCTTCAGAAGCCTACGCTTAGTGTTTGCAAGTATGTGTGATAGCGCTTTCTACACGAGTTGATCATAGGGCAAAATGTCCGGCTTTGAACAGGTACACTTCCGTATTTTGCGTACAGATTGCCCGGTTTGCAGGGGGCAACGCTTCCTGGTACGAACTTAATTCCGCGTTTTTTGCAAGCGGATACATTTCTTGTGTCCGCTGTCGGCAGAAACGGCTGCACCGTCCGGGTGGACAATGCAGCCGCTGCAGAGCACTTTTTTATTCGGCATGTGATTGTCTGTAAGTGCTGGGAGAAATGCCGGTTAACCGCTTGAAGGCTCTGCGGAAGGAGTGCGAGCTGTTGTAGCCTACTTTTGCCGCGATCTCATCCACCGTATACCTGCTGTCCTTCAGCAGAACCGCCGCCCGGTCCATCCGTACCTTCACCAGATGATCGGAATAATTCACACCGGTCACCTCCTTGAACAGCTGGGAGATGTATTTCTCCGGCCGCTCTACATGCTCGGCAACCCGGTACAGAGTAAGCTCGGAGTCCGAATACATTTCCTCGGTATACTGGTAGATCTGCTTAATGATCCGGGTATGCGCATCCTTCTTCTTGTTGGATATGTATCCGCACAGCCCCTCCATGATGGCATGGAATTCGGCCTGGATGCTGTCCAGCGGCTCTGAGGAGCTGATGTCGATGATGCTCCGCTTGGCGCTTTCAAACAGCGGGGATTCCATGAACGTTTTTTGATCCAGCAGCTTGAGGAAGGTGCCCTTCATCTCCCCGATCAATTGATGCTTCATCTCGATGGACAGCTCCCGCTCGCCGAGGTTCTGCGCAAAAGTCGCGTCGATAATCCGCTTGGCCTCAGCCAGCTCCCCGGCGCGCAGAGTACTGATCAGCCGCTGCTCCGTATCGAGCGGATAGTAGTAGGTCGTGTTCTCGATTTGCGCCTCGTGATTCCACATGATACCTTTTTTATTCATATACACGGCATATTCCAGCGCCTGCTTCGCCTGCTCGAACGACCCGCTGACCTCTGTTACCGATGTGAAATAGCCGCCGAAGCCGGACTGGACCGATATCCGGTATTCCTTTAGAACAAATTGCGCCAGGGCTTCCATAATGCGTGTGATCTCCGCCTCCTGGTCCGCCGCAGATTCCTCCGGGCCGGAGAAGAACAGGGCGACAATTTTGTCCGAGCCCATATCGGTCATGGGCAGCGGTCCGGCAAGCTCCGCAAGCGCCTGCTTCACCAGCAGCCGGGCAGCGTTCAGCTCATTGAGGATCTCCACGCTGTCCATGCCGGAATAGCCGTGGATCTGGATCATTCCGGCATAGCCGGTTCCCTGGTCCAGCCCGATGTCCGCCTGGGCCGCTGCAGAGACGATTTCCTCCCTTGACTCAAACTCTCCGGCGATCAGACGTTTGATAAAAGCATCCCTGACCAGGGGAAGCTGACGGTTAAGCTCGCTTTCGAGCAGCTTGTTCTTGGTAATCATGTTGGCAATATTGCCGCTCAGGAAGTCAAATTCGCTCTGCTCTGCCCGCTCCTCCTTGCCGAACTGCTCCTTCATCACACTGAGCATCCGGTTGATCGGGGCACTGTTCCGGTAGGCAAGCACAAGGCCTGCAAGCAGTCCGAGGAACAGCGCGCCCCCGGTGATCAGCCAGGACATATATTTGATTGTGTTGGCATTCTCCAGTAAGATGCTGCGGGGGATTCCCGCCTGGTACACCCAGCCGTTCGAATCCGAACGGGTCGAAATCACCAGATCATCCCGGTAAAACTGGCTGACCTTGCTGTTGTCAAACGAGGAATCCGCGTTCAGCTTATTCATATAAGCCTCATCCTTGCCTTGCAGCACAATGGTTCTCCCCTCCGCGTCGCTGATATGAACCCAGCCCCCGTAACGCTCAGTCAGGCCCGACAACAGGCTGGCGATTATTTTCTCGTCGATCATCACAACCACTATGGCAGGAGAAGAATCGTTGAAGCTGTCGAGCGGCAGTGATTGCATATAGGTAATGACCGAGGTTTGTGCCCCTTTGCTGACAAAAGCGCTCAGCGGCTTGATTTCGCTCCGGTGGGTTTTCTCCAGAACCTGTGTCTTCCAATCCGCAAACGGCAGATCGCTGTAATGGAATATCTCATAGTAATGCTCAGGACGGTAGGAGGAGCCGGGGGTCAGCACCAGATCGTAATTGGCCAGGTAAATATAATAATCCTGCAGGAAATCATTCGTCTGGCCGAAGGTCAGAACATTGCGCATCGTACTCCAGATCCCGTAGACATTGGTCCCCTCACCCCTTTCATTCAGCAGGACGTTCAGTTCGGGATTCACCGCCAGTTGTCTGGTCAGCCCCTCGACTTCAGCCATGCGCCGCTCCAGAATCTCCTTGCTTTTTTGCAGCTGGATCACACTGTTCTCAATGGAAATGGACTTCGTAACGGAGATGGATGTGCGGTAGGACATATAGCCCCCAATGCTTGGAATAATCAGAATAACCACATAGGAGATTAGAAATCTGCGGAAAACCTTGGAGTATTTGAGCATGGTTGGATTCCCCTCTCGGTTGGTAGCGCTCTCATAGAATAAGCTTAAAATAATTTGCCTCACAGTCAAGTATTTGTCTGCCGCAGCCTCTCTGGGAAGATGGCTCCAGCCTGGAGCATAGCGGGAGAGTTCCATATGGACAGATGAGCGTTATTTCGTAAAAAACCACTAGTTTTTCTGTCCAGGCGGACACAGAATCCGCTTCACACGCTATCGGACATCATGCTGCGCTTCAAAGGGTCTTCTGTATCCGCATCAACAGAAAGGATTCATGACATTATTCGACTGTATTCATTGCCTGGGAAATGATGCGGTCCCGCTTTCCGGATATATTTCTAAAAAAGGAGCCGTTGCCGGCTCCTCTGAGTTCATCTGCGCCTGTCTCTGATAAGATCAACGCTGCGGGAAAATCGCCTGCCTAATCGCTCAGCTCTTCGCCGCCTCCGGCCTTATCCTTGTAAGCATGAGCGGTGGAAGCTTCAAGGATATCCTTGAAAGCCCAGTGTGTGGCCGGCACATCGCTCCACGGAGAGGCTTCTACACCGAAGAGCGGTCCTCTTCCGAGCGCCCTGTTCATGGCCGTTACCGCCTCGGCGCGGGTCAGCGTTTTGCCTGGACGGAAGGTTCCATCCGCATAGCCATTCAGAATGCCTGCCCCTTGTGCCTGCAGGATCGCGGACACTGCCCAGTGACCGGCGGCAACATCTGCAAATCCGCTGCCAGAAGCAGCATTATTCTTGCTCAGCAGCGCAGCAAGACTGGCCATTTCCGCACGCGTAATCTGCTGGTTCGGCTTAAATGTACCGTCCGGGTAGCCGGTCATCAGTCCCATTTCCGCTGCGCCGGATATGGCTTCCGCTGCCCAGTAACCGGAGCGGACATCGCTGAATGCCGGTGCTGCTCCCTGCTTCTCCCGGGCAGCGGCCTTGAAGAGCAGCGCCGCCATCTCGGCGCGTGTAATCTTCTGGTCCGGCTTGAAGGAGCCGTCCGGATAACCGCTTATATACGCTGCATGCTGTTTCACCGCATCTTGGCCTGCTACCGATGAAGCACTGGCAGTTGGAGACGCGGATGGAGCTGCGGATGGGGCCGCTGTCGCCGCCGGTCCCGGGTTAGCTGGGCCCGGAGCTGCCGTAGCGGCAGGCGTCGGTGTTGCTGTTGGTGTCGTTGTTGGCGTCGGCTGCCCGCCCGGAGCTGTCGGTTCGACCGAACCGCCCCGTGGGCTGACGGTGAATTTCAGCTGGTCCGCGAACATCAGCGCGCCTGATTTCTTCACAGCCTTCAGCACGTGGTTGCCGTCTTTCAGATCTGCAAGGCTGAAGAGCTTCTGCAGAATCTGCCGGTTGCCGTTATATGCGCTTGCCGTCTGAATAAGCTCACCGTCCAGATAGATTTCGATGTCGCCCATATCAGGACCTTTCGGTCCAGTCATAGTGATCCCTGTGCCGCTGAACGTATACTCGAAATAATCACCGTTCGCCTCTGTATAATGAACATCGTTCTGATAATCTCCAGCAAAGGCGAATTTCAGTTGAAGACTGCCGGCTGGCTGGGCAGCGAGATACTCAGCCTTAAGCGTTACAGCATCTCCAGCAAGTGTGTAATCCTTGCCCGCCACCAGTTTATAGCTGCCCTGGCTGATGCCGCCGAACAGCTCCGGCTGACGCAGCAGCTTCACTTCGATATCTGCCGGGGCAGCTTTGTTGAAGGTGGCTTCCACCGGACTCACCAGATCAGGAATTTCCACCTTAAGCATATCCAGCAGCATGAAGGCCCCCGATTTCTTAACAGCCTTCAGGGTATGAAAGCCTTCGGTCAGACCTGTAATGCTGAACAGATTCTGCTGGGCCTGGCGTCCGTCATGATAGGCACTGACTGTCTGCTGGAACACACCATCCACATAAATATCCATGTCGCCTTGTGAGGTATCCGTTTCGGTATACAGCTGGATGCCTGTGCCTCTGAAGGTGTATTCGAGGGAATCGCCATTCTTCTCGGTGTACTGCACATCATCCTTGTAGTCGCCCATTCCTCTGCCGGTGCTGCGTGACCAGGAGCCATTGTACACGATGCCCGGATCGTCATTATTGATCAAGGAGTAGCGGACCGAAGCGGAGCCTGTAATGGTAAGCTTCAGTACTTCGCTTGCGCCTCCGTCGAAGATAAACTCAAGCTCAGCCACACCTGAAGGCAGATTGAAGAGATATTCCTTCTTGATCTTCACAATGCCTCCGCCCACGGAATAATCGCTTCCTTCCGCCAGAACGGTCCCGCCGTTCTTGATTTCCAGAAGGGAATCACTGCCCGCCGGCAGCGTGACGGCTACATCGGCCTGCTTGTCAGGGGCCTTATCAAAGGTTCCTGTAACAGGGGTAATCAGTTGATTGACCCTGATCTTCAGTGCATCCAGCAGCATGTACTGTCCTGAAGCTTTGACGACCTTCAGCTTATGCTCTCCATCAGCAAGTCCTGCGGCACTGTAAACCACCTGCTGAGCTTCCTTGGCTCCAGCCGTGTACGTGCTCACCGTTTCCGGGCTCACAGCATCGTCCAGATAGACCAGTATATCCCCTTGCGAGGAATCCTTTTCGGTCAGCAGGTCAATGCCCGTTCCCTTGAAGCTGTACTCGAAGGAATCGCCGTCCGTCTCGGTATAATGCACATCCGCCCTGTAATCCCCGGCTGATCTGCCGGATTGCGAGGACCATGAGCCATTGTATACGATGCCGCTGTCGCTGTCGTTGATATAGACTGAAGCGGTAACCGGGGTTCCGCCCGATGGATCACCGGGAGAGCCCCCGCCTGGCTGCCCTTCGCCTGGAGCCGCCAGCGTATCCGTGATCTTCACTGCAATGTCCTGTGATCCAGGAGTCTGCTCCTTGCCTCCGTTGCGCTGCCAGGACCCGGTATAGCGGAAATTTGTATCGTCATCGTTGACGATGGAGGTTCCGCTCTTGGCCGTCACCTTGAGCATTCGGGAGGCATGAGGCTCCAGCACTCCGCCGCTGAAGCCCGTATCGAAGGTGCCCAGCTCACTGTGGCTCCAGAGATCGCGGACGGAGGCCGGCCCCTCAAGACCGATGTCGCTCCATTTGACCTCAGCGGCGGCGCTGCGGCTGCCGAGGTTGAACAAGGCGACATTGTAGGTCCCATCCCCGTTATTGGCATACCAGACCTGCTGCTGGGTATCCATCGACACCGGATGGGCGGGATGCCCGGCCTGGTTCACGGCGATTACCTCATCATTGGTCAGCAGCTCCAGTCCATAATCATCCAGCCGCGTCATATCATTTCCGATGTAGAGCTGTGCCGCCGAGACCGCCCAGAAGGTCATCGCCGTCTGCCGTTCATCCTTCGTCAATCCGTCCATGGCGCCGTTCCCGACATTCAGGGAATCGAAATCATTCCAGCCTCCGGGTCCGGCATCTCTCCACCAGATCGCCGCGTCGGGGAACAGCCTGGCAATATTGGCCCACTGGGTCAGTCCGACATTGCTGTCATAGGACTCCACATCCCACTGAATCCGCCAGCCGTTGGCATACTTTTTCCAAAAATCCGCATAGTTATGGTCCAGAGCCCATGAAAGCTCGAACCAGATATCATGTCTGTCCAGAGCCTTGGACCAGGCTTCGACGTCTCCGCGTGCATCACGGCTGAGATTGTTGATGCCCGACCCCGGGGTCACGCTGTCAAACTTTACGAAGTCGATGCCCCATTCCCCAAGCAGATCGGCAATCGAGTCGATGTACTTCTGGGCACAGGGATTGCTGAAGTCGATTTTATAGGTGTAGGAGTTCCAGTAATCCATGATTTTCAGCGGCTGCACCGCAATATCGCGTATAGAGCATTCCCCGTTTGTTCCATAGATCTTAAGGTCCTTGTTATACGCTTCAATCGGCAGGCCCGGAATCAGATAAATTCCGATCTTCTGCCCGTTGTTATGCACATAGTCAATAACCTCCTGCAAGCCGTCCGGATAACGCTCGGTATTCGGCAGAGGCCGGCCGTATTCATCCATGCTGCCGTTCCAGCCCGCATCAATATTAATATACTCATACCCGTGCGCTTGCAGCTTTTCATGCATGGCATCGGACTGCTTCTTGATGTTCTCCGCCGATATCCAGTTGCCGGATGGCTCATACACCTGCATGCTGTAGCTGCTCCAGCCCATATATGGCTTCTGTGCCAGCGATTTGTCCGCGGCCTCCGCCACATTCCTTGTTGTTCCCGTCACTCCGGCTTGCACCGCCACCATCATAAACAGCAGCAGACTGACCCCGATCTTTTTAGCCAAAGACTTCAAATATCCCAGCTCCCCTCCGAATGATAGCGCTTTCCACACGAGATGATCATAGGGGGTTGCCGCCCTTTTTGAATAGGTACAATTGCGGTGTCCGGCGTACAGCTCTCCCGGTTTGCAGGGGATAAATCCCGATAGAACAGCCACTTTCCCTTAGCCGGATATTTTTTCACAACAGCAAAAACCCCGAGGGGTTATCCAACCTGCTCAGGGTTCCAAGTGTCCGCAAATAAAATTTAATCAGCATTTAGTTGTAGTATGCTTTGATTTTTATGATCTCTGGAGCGGGCTTATCTTACTCTGGAGCTTCTTCGAGAATCGCCGCATTGAATTTCCGCAAAAGCTCGCCAAAAATCACACGTTCCCCGTCGCTCCACCTGCTGAGCATTTTGTCAATGAGGTCCTGCCGCGCCTGTCTGTTCTCCTGCAGCACTTCCTCGCCCACATCCGTCAATTGCAGATTATAGGCGCGTCCATCAACGGGGTCAGGAATGCGCCTTACATAGCCTTTCTGTTCCAGTGCTGCCGCCTGTCTGCTGACCGTTGAAATATCCAGATGGAATTCATCTGACAAAGCCTTCACCCCGGCCGAGCCGTGGGAAGCGATTTGATGCATCAGCAGATAGGCGGAGCGGTCCAGATTGGCGATTTTTTTATAGGTGGTCATTGAAATCAGACGGCGGACCAGAATGGCCAGCTCCAGTTCTATGACATCTACTGAATTCTCCATAGCAGTGTTGTCCTTTCTTCACAAAAATGCATAGTATGATCATTGACAATACCATTTCCACTTGTATAATACAAGTATATACTTTCATTATACAAGTTATTTACCGGAATGAAAAATTGCGGAGGGACATCTTATGAAGGCTCACGAGTTTATGATCAGACAGGTCTGCAAAGTAAAGGAAGACGATACGGTGCAAACCTTTATCGAAAAATGCATTCAGTACAGGATCAGCGGCATGCCGGTAGTCAATGATAGAAATGAAATTGTCGCGTATTTGAGCGATGGTGACATCATGCGTTATATCGGCAGACACGAGGATATTATCGTCGATTCTTTTTTTCAGATCAATGTGTTCATTGGGGATAATGACGAGTTTGAGGAACGGACCCGCAGGCTGCTGAATTTGAATGTGATGGCTATCGCCAAGAAGAAGGTCATCACCGTCTCCTGGGACGAGGATATTGAGAAGATCGCCACCATTCTCGGCAAAAAGCAGATCAAAAAAGTCCCGGTGGAACGAAACCGTGTGCTTGTAGGCATTATCAGCCGCGGAGATGTGATCCGTCATACCTTCAAAACGCTGCTCTAATACTCCATACTCCTCGATTGACCAATAGGCACCCGGCTTCCTGAACGGCTGACCCAAGTCTTAGAGCTTGTACGCTCCAGCCGGGGCCACGCTTCATTCCTCCTCATTCCGCAGGCTCCCGGCCACACAACCCATAGAAAAAAATATGGAACAGCTCCTCCAGAAAACCATCCTTGTCCTCATGCTTCGCTACACTGTCCAGTATTTCTCCCGAGCTCTTGATATACATCTGGATCATCAGCAGCACCGCTTCCATCGAAACCTTCGGCGAAATTTCCCCTCTCTTTTTGCCTTCCTCCACCATCTGGACCATCAGCGGCGCGAGCCGGTCATCATACTGCTGCTGAATATACTGATACATGGCCTGATCGTCGATCATGATCTCTTTGACTAGCGCCGGTGACAGACTGGAGTAGGTTTCCTTATCCTTGAAAATAAAGTAGGCAATCCGCTCCTTGAGCGATTTCTTCTGCTTCATCTCTTCCTCGAACTCACGAATGGAATCCTCAATAAAATCCTTGAAGGACTCGCTGATCAGCGCCTCCTTGCTGCCAAAATAATTGTAAATCGTCACCTGGGACACGCCCGCCGCCTTGGCGATATCCGCAATCCGCAGCCGCTTGACTTCCCACGTCTTCAGCAGTTCTATCGTGGTCTTCATGATTTTATCTTTGATGCGTGCCGTTCTTTTCTCAAAGCCGTTCATGACTTTCACCCTAACCTGATAATATAATGTATTATTTTGAAATATTCAACGCAAGTTATTTCATAACTGTATTGACTTCGTGTGGTCACGGGAATATTATAACATATGAAATAATCACTCAATAATATTTCATTATTTTCGGCGGGGGTGGCAGCATGCTTAAGGTTGAAGGGTTAACCAAACGTTTTTCTAATGGGAGAGGCATAGACAATGTATCGTTCAATGTAGATAAAGGCGAGGTGTTCGGGTTCCTGGGGCCAAATGGCGCGGGAAAATCAACGACCATCCGGCATATTATGGGATTCATGCAGCCGGATCGCGGTTCAGTCACGATTGGCGGTCTGGACGTCTGGAAGGGTCAGGGAACGGTGCAGAAGCTTACCGGATATTTGCCTGGCGAGATTAACTTTATTGACGGTATGACTGGCAAGGGCTTTTTGGATTTCATGGCCTCGATGCAGGGAGTGAAGGATAACAGCAAACGGGAGCGGCTGATCCAGCGCCTCCAATTCGATGCCGCAACGCCAATCCGCAAAATGTCGAAGGGCATGAAGCAAAAGGTCGGAATTGTCGCTGCCTTCATGCACAGTCCCGAGGTAATTATTCTGGATGAGCCGACCTCCGGCCTTGACCCGCTGATGCAGCGGGTATTTATCGAGCTGGTGCTGGAGGAAAAAGCCGCCGGAACGACCTTCCTGATGTCCTCGCACAGCTTTCAGGAAATCGAGCGCACCTGCGACCGGGCTGCTATTATCAAGGATGGACGCATCGTCACTGTGAAAAATATCCATGAGCTGCAGTCGATGCAGCGGAAGCTGTTTGAGGTTGTTTTTGAGACTCCTGAAGCTGCCGCACAGTTCGCCGCTTCCGGTCTGGAGGTAGCCTTCCATGAAGGGAACCGGGTGCAGATCGCAGTGCAGGGCAATTATAATGCATTCACGCAGGAGCTTGGCCGCTATGCTGTCCGCAGCATTGATATCTCTACACAGAATCTGGAAGACATCTTCATGAACTATTACGATCGTGAGGCGAAGGTACAATGAATTTCCCACTCTATAAGGAAATGATGCGCGTTAATATGAAGAGTATTATGAATTACGCTTGCGGCTCCGCCTTTTACATGCTGTTCATGATCTGGCTCTATCCCGGTCTGGGAGGCAGCACAAAGGCAATAGATGAGCTTGTCAAGGCAATGCCGGAAGGAGTCGGCAGGGCGTTCGGGCTGAGCAGCGGCTTTGCGAGTGCGGAGGCTTTTATCTCCGGGGAATATTACGGCATCATTCTAGTGTTGATTCTATCCATCGTCTGCGTACAGATGTCCACACAGCTCATAGCGAGACTGGTGGACCGCGGCTCTATGGCCTATCTGCTGGCTACCCCGACCACGCGGCGAAAGGTAGCGTTCACGCAGGCTATGGTGCTCGTGACATCCTTATTTATAATTATGGCGGTAACTCTGCTATCCGGATTCGCCGGAAAATACTGGTTTCTGGGCACCAAATATGAATTTGACATGGGCCGGTTCACCGAGCTTAACACCGTCGCCTTTCTGCTCTTCTTCGCCATCGGCGCAATTTGTTTCCTGGTCTCCTGCATATGCAATGACGAGAAGAGAGCGCTCGGCATCTCCGGTGCGGTTACCTTCGGCTTCTTCACCATTGATCTTCTCGGCAAAATCAGTGAAAAGCTGGATGTCCTGCAGTACTTCACCCTGTTCAGCTTCTACCGCCCTGGCCATATCGTTCAGGGAACGGCAGAGGTGCTGCAAATCTCCCTCTGGCTGCTGCTGATCGGTCTTGTGGCCTTTGCTGCCGGCATTCAGATGTTTCGGCGGCGTGACTTGCCGCTCTAGGGTTCGGTTATAAACCCATTTGGGGGCTGGTCGTAACTGCGGGGAATGTTTGGACTTCCGGTTGCTGTTATGTTTGAATTTCTCTGATTGGAACCGCTGATTGCGGTAGAAATCCAAACATAGCCTATGCTTCCGATGCGAACTTTCCTATGGAAAGCTCTCAGGCGGACGCTACCGCTCCTTAAGTATCCAAACTTCCCCTCCGCACTCCCCCTTTAGTTTAGTAGCACATCGTTAGCAGTTTCTGGTGAAGCACTAACAAATTGTATTGCTTACGAATAGACACAAAGAAAAGGACAGGCACGCCGCCCTGTCCTTTCTTAATAGATTTGAGGATAAACGCGTGGTGAACTTACTGTTCGATCAAAGGTTACAGATCGACTCTTAAGGTGCCCAGCATCTTGGCGAATTTCGGATCGTGGTACGATAAGAAAAGACTTTCCCGCGTATCTAGGGCGGAAATTTGCTCGATATCGTCCGCGCTCAACTCAAAGTCGAAGATGTCGAAGTTTTCGACGATCCGCTCTTTGCGCACCGATTTTGGAATAGCAACGACTTCACGCTGAACAAGCCAGCGCAATACGACCTGGGCGACGGACTTGTTGTGTTTTTCCGCGATCGAAGTCAACACTTCGTTGCCGAACATGTTGCCCAGTCCTTCAGCGAACGGCGCCCACGACTGGTGCTGCACTCCCTGCTCTTTCATAAAAGCGGCGCTCTCGATCTGCTGGTAGAACGGATGCGTTTCGACCTGGTTGACGGCGGGCACGATTTCGTTATGCACGATGAGATCCATCAGACGGTCGGGCAGGAAGTTGCTGACACCGATCGCCTTGATCTTGCCTTCGCGGTACAGGTCTTCCATCGCACGCCAAGCGCCGTAGTAATCGCCGAACGGCTGGTGAATAAGGTATAGATCGAGATAGTTGAGCTGTAGCTTCTTCAAGGATTTGGCAAAGGCCAGCTTGGCACTCTCGTAGCCGGCATCCTGAACCCAGAGCTTGGTCGTGATGAACAGTTCCTCTCGTGGAACGGCGCTGCGCTTGATCGCGCGTCCGACCGCTTCCTCGTTCAGGTAACCAGCGGCGGTGTCGATCAGGCGGTAACCGGCCATCAGCGCTTCATATACCGCGTTCTCACATTCTTCAGCATCGGGAATTTGGTAGACACCGAAGCCGATGATCGGCATTTTCACACCGTTGTTCAATGTTACAGTTTGCATTGTAATTCCTCCCATTGTTCAAATCTAAAACGGCAAACGGCCGCGAATCCCGGGAATCGGGCACCACAGCGAGGATTTCGCTTACGGCCGATTTGCATTATAATAAGCCTATCGCCTTCGTGTTACACGAAGTCAAGTCATATTCAACACTTTATTTTCCAAGGAGGATTACATGCATACGGTCAAAGAAGCCGCCCAGATAACGGGACTCACCGAGCACGCCGTGCGCTTTTACACAGATAAAGGCCTGGTGCCAAGCGTACAGCGCAATCAAAACAACATTCGGATGTTCGACGAAGAATCGATCAACTGGCTGCATGGCGTCAAATGCCTCAAGCAATCCGGGATGCCGATTGATGTCATTAAAATGTACGTCGATCTCTGTCTCGAAGGGGATTCGACCATTCCGCAACGCAGCACACTCATGATGGAGCATAAAGAAGCGGCACTCGTTAAGCTCGAAGAAGCCAAACTGCACGTTGCCCACTTGGAACAAAAAACCGCCCTATATCAGGCCATTCTGGAGCACCGCTCTCCAGATACGACCAATCCCGGCAATTGGGACAAAATTCAGCATATGCATCGTGACGTATTTTACTCGCCCTCTGTTTCACCAGGAAACTTAAGTCCATAACTTGCCTAAATCTGAATACCCTTTTTTAAAGTTCATCTTATATAGGTTGCGGGCCTCTCTCTTTTATGGCATTGTATTAACAGGTTTAGTCGGAATTATCGGCTATGCCTGATCGTTATATGTATGTTATAAGGAGAGACTTCCTGTGCTGCCTATTCATGAAATTATTCCAAGCTCCAGAACCAAAGATATGTATTTGTCTATTAGAAAACAGGGCACGGTATCCAAACAAACGCTGCTGGAGGAGAGCGGACTTACCGTCAGCACCTTGACCCGCATCCTCGATGAGCTTCTTGCCCAGGGTCTGCTGTCGGAGGTCGGCTACGGTGAATCGACCGGAGGCCGGAGACCAACCCTGTATGAAACCAATCCTGTCTATGGCTATGTGTTCGGGCTGGAAATCTCCCGTACGCATTCCAAGCTTGCGCTTATGAATCTTCATTTATCCCTGTTGGATGAGTATACATGGACAATGGATGAGCACACCACACCGGAGCGTCTGGTGGAATCTGTCCATTCTCAGGTGCTGCGTATGCTGGAGCAGGCCGCTATTAACATCAGCCAGGTCATCGGGCTTGGCATTGGGGCGGTTGGCCCCCTGGATCGCAAGGAGGGAATCATCCTGCATCCGGCAGGCTTTGCCGCACCCGGCTGGTCGCAGGTGCATATCAAGGAACAGCTTGAGCAGCTTCTGGATGTGCCGGTCTGCCTGGATAACGGAGCCAATACCGCGCTGCTCGGCGAGTATTGGGCAGGCGGCAACCTGCGGCTGCATCAACTGCTCTACCTGCATGCCGGAATCGGGCTGCGCTCAGCTATTATGAACGAAGGACGGATTCTGTACAGCGTGATTGATACTGAAGGCGCAGCCGGGCAAATGATCATCGAGAATGCCGGCATTCCATCACGCCACCCAGGCGGCAATGATGGAGCATGGGAATCCTATGTATCCATCCGCACACTGGAAATGCAAGCCCGTGAGGAGTGGAAGCTCGGCAAGATCACCCTGCTCCGCGAGCTGGCACCTAACCCGGAGAGCATTGATTTTTCCCATCTGATCGAGGCCTTGCAGGCCGGGGACCCTATGGTCACCGGGATTTTCGGGCAAGCAGCGGTCTATTGCGGAATCGGCCTCGCCAATCTGATCAATATTCTCCACCCGGAGGAGGTTATTCTTGGCGGTCCCTTATTCTCGGCAGCCGATTATTTCTATCAGGAAGCCATACGCGTCGCTCTTGAGAAAACCTATTACCGGGAGCAGTACAATGTCCGCTTCACCAAGGGAGCCTTAAGCGATAACGCGGTAGCCACCGGCGCGGGGGCCCTGATCCTCAATCAGCTCACAAGCTGAAGCCTGCGCACAAATATACATATCCGGGCGCAAAACAAGCCACTCCGGGAGACTGGAGCGGCTTGTTTGTGCTGAAGCTGGGGCTATTTTGCAGGCAATGATCGGACAAGTCCGCTCCTGCGGTTCACACGTTCAGGATGCCGCTTTTCCCGACTACGCTCAGCCATTGCCGTGCGAGCAAGTCATGGCCGGCCGTTGTCGGATGAACGCCGTCCCACAGCCAATATGCAGCATCCGTTCTTAGTGCTGCGGCATCGAAGACGGACTGCAGAGGCACGTGCACTGCGTCAAACTCTTCGGCCAGCTCACGAACCACCTGCTGATAATGGGTAATATGCTTCGACCATTCCTCCCAGGCTACCGCCGGAGCTCCCGTATTGAGAATAAACGGCTCGCACAGAACCAGCTTCGTCTGTGGCAGCACCTCGCGGGTCTCTTGCAGCACATGGCGGTAGGCCCGTTCATAACGGTCGGTTACGCCGCCTGGCTCACCATTCGTCATTTTCCAGATATCATTGACTCCGATCAGGATGCTGAGCACATCCGGCTGAAGATAGATGGCATCCTCGTTCCAACGGGCATACAAATCGGAAATCCGGTTTCCGCTGATCCCGCGGTTATAGAATACGGGCCGTTGCTCAGCCAGCTCATTGCCCAGCTTGCCCCCGATGATATAAGCATAGCCGTGCCCAAGAATATGATTGGGGTCCTCATCGCGCCCGCGGTTGCCGTCCGTGATGGAATCGCCTTGAAACAGAAAAACCTTGCCGCCCTTGGATGCTGGAATAGACATTAACAATTTCTCTCCTTTGACTGTATAAGTTGAATAGACCCGGCAGATTGGAAGGAATCTACTGAATACGCTTACGTATTGTTAGGCCGATATGATACTATTAACACGACTGTTTCTCATCATAACAGAAACTCTTCAGGGAGGAAATGACAAATATGAAATACAGAAGACTGGGCAATACCGGACTGAAGGTCAGCGAGATTGGCCTCGGAAGCTGGCTCACTTATGGGACGGCGGCGGAACAGAAGGCGGCGGATGCCTGTGTAGCTAAAGCTTTTGAATGCGGTATCAATTTCTTCGATACAGCGAACGCCTATAACCGTGGTGAAGGTGAAAAAGCGATTGGCGCCGCGCTCCGCTCCTATCAGCGGTCAGATTATGTTCTCAGCACCAAGGTCTATTTCCCTATGGGGGAGGGCGTAAATGACCGCGGCTTGTCCCGCAAGCATATTATGGAGCAATGCGAAGCCAGCCTGCGGCGTCTCGGCACCGATTATATCGACGTCTATTTCTGCCACCGCTTTGATGCGGAGACTCCGGTAGAAGAGACGCTGCGCGCGCTGGATGACCTGACCTCCCAGGGCAAAATCCTCTACTCCGCTGTCAGCGAGTGGTCTGCGGCGCAAATTTCCCATGCCGCAGGGATCAGCCGCCGGCTGAATCTGCGTCCGCTGGCTGGAAACCAGCCGATCTATAACATGTTCGAGCGTTACATCGAGGAGGAGGTGCTTGAGGTGTCCAAGCATGAAGGACTTGGACAAGTCGTCTTCTCGCCGCTTGCGCAAGGCATCCTGACCGGCAAGTACAAGCCGGGCCAGCAGCCGCCAGCCGGCACACGCGGTGCGGACGACTCGGTTAACGGCGTCATCCGCAGCTACCTGCGGGATGACGTGCTCAGCGTCGTGGCTGAGCTGGACGAAGTGGCCTCAGAGCTGGGCCTGAAGCTGTCGCAGCTTGCGCTGGCCTGGGTGCTGCGGCAGCCGGGCGTAAGCTCGGCGCTGATCGGGGCCAGCAAGCCGGAGCAGGTGGAAGAGAACGCCCGGGCCGTAGAGCACGTGCTCCAGCCGGACACGCTGGAGCGGATCGAGGGCATTCTCCGGCAGGTGGCCGATTTTGCCCCGGCGAGATAATACGGCTGCACGCAAATACACCCTCTCCCGTGAAGATGAGGGTGTATTTGTGCTGCCCGTTATTCCCGCAAGCAGTCGGCTGAATAACTCACTTGTCACATGCGGCACAGAAAGAATTATTCCGCCCCTACCCCATGTGTCAGAGGCTCAATAACCGACTGCGTGGAAGCTGAATCCAGCGCAACAGGCGGAACCTCCAGCGCCAGCAAAAGGCTACCTGCTGCCAGCAGCAGCGCTAATTTTCTCTTCATTAATCGTCCGCACCTCGCCAATAAGAAGTTTATATTGCTCTTGATCCTCGACGGAGCTGAGATGTCTGTATTGCTCAAATAATCCTACGCATTGAATAATGCTTCTATCACTGTTTATTTTAACAGAGCACTCCAGACTTTGGAATAAGTAAGCGATACCATCCTTGTATCTCTGCGTATTTAAATGATACACCGCCAGTTCGAACAGCAGTGTCTTATATTTATCTGTGCTCACCTGGATATTCAGCTTTCCCATCCGGGTCCGCTGCTCCTTAAAGCCCAGAAATGGCTGGAAACGCTCGATAATTTCATCCACCGAAAAATGAAACCGGTTGGCTGCCTGCATAATTTTGATTAGCCCCGGAACAATCTCATTCTCCCTGGAGGCAATGAACCCGACATAATCCGCAAGCACCTCTGTTTCCCCGGACATCAGGCGATACAGATATGTATTCGCTTCAGCCCATTCCTTGAACTGGTCCTTAATCTGCCGGGCTTCCTCTGTATCCTCCTTCACCCAGCCAGCGTCTGCATAAAGCGAGACATAATGCAGCGCCTGCTTGTAATCACCGCGTTCATCACAGACGGCTGAGCGGAGCAAATGTGAATACAGGATGTAGAAACACAGGGGTCTTGCCGGTTCTTTGTGTGCCGCTCGCCGGCTGATTTTATGATATTTGTTCTGATATTGAATGGCTGCCTTGCGCCCCAGCTCTTCCGCTATTGCATCGACTTTATTCCAGCGCCCAAGTGAAGCATAGATATTCGCCAGATCCTTAAGCGCATTTAATTGGTCCACCTCATCCAGCCGCTCTACAAAATACTCAAAGTACATGGCCGTCCGCAGGTTGGCATCCTGATCCTTTCCCAGCGCAATCGTAAACAAGCGGTACTGGCACACCGCCAGCCGCTCCGAATGCTGGTATTTCTCACTCTCTGCCACACCTTCGTACAGCAGGGCCGCCGCTTGCCGTTTGCCTTGGCTGAAGAATTCCTCTGCCGTGTCGAACAGCACCTGGGCATACGAAATATTATCCATAATATTCTGGACCACCCGGCGGATGCATTCCAGCTTGTCCAGCTCCGCGCAGCGCTGCAGGAATGGTCCCAACCGCCGCCAATCGGGGGTGGAGTGAATCACACATTCATCTATGTACAGCTCATAGAAATCCCCTTCGGCAAGGCCCATACCCGCTGTAATCCGGTCAAGCTGCTTCATTGCAATAGGACGATTTCCATTTATAATACTGCTGAGTGTACCCGAGTTAACCCCGGACATCCCGGCAAACTGGTTAATTGTGATACCTTCTCTTTTCAAGTACTTATCCAGCTCATCTTGAATTGTAGTTGTTGCTGTTGCTTCCACACAAACACCGCCCTAGGAAACCATATATTTGAACTATCATCCAGATATTCCTATATCTTAGGCGCTAATATAACGCAGGTCAATATCCGTTTGCGCGTTCAAAAGTGGTTGACAGAAAAGGAATCAGCCGTTCCAGGGTATAAATGCGGAGATTAAGTGATCAGCTTCGACTCCTCCGCCTGCTCTGCCGCACGCCGGATGAACCGCTCAAGCGGCTTCTGCAGGGTAAGCGCCAACACCAGGGCGGCAATACCGAAGAGAATCAAAGCAACCGCGTCACGGATGGCAACTGCCGGCAGTATGCCGCCAACCGCTTCCCTCATTAGGCTAATCGCATAGGTGAACGGCATAAACGGGTTCAGGATTTGGAAGAAGCGCCCGGTGGTGCTGACCGGGAAGGTCCCGCCGGAGCTGGAGAACTGAAGCACCATGAACACGATGGCTATGCCTTTACCTAAGCTGCCAAAGACAGAGACCAGGGTGAACACAATCGTCACAAATATGATGCTGATCAGGACGGCAAACAACACAAACCACAGCTTGTCGGCGACATAGCATTTCAGCAGATAGATATTGCCCAGCACCGCTACAAGGGCCTGGAGAATGCCTACGGTAAGAAAAGTCAGCAGGCGGCCAAAATAAAGCTGGTAGCGGCGGTATGCTACTCCTCCGGTATCGACTCCGGTCCGCAGCAGGGAAATGAGCAGCGTGCCGCCAACCCACAAGGAAAGCACCACGTAAAACGGGGTCATGGCTGAGCCGTAATTAGGGATCGGATATAACGCCTTTTCCTTCATCACCACAGGGCTTGCGAGAAAATCGCTGATTCCCTTAATATCTCCGCCCAGCAGCTTGGCGATTTCCTCCAGATTGACATCCTGCTTGATCTCGCGGACCGTACTTGCGGCGCGGCGGACGGCATTCTCCAGGGCGGGAAGATCGTCCCTCACCAGTTCCGCCGCCCGGTTCACCCCCTTATCCGCGAGGGGAAGCCCGGAGGTAATCAACTGCGACGCGCGGCGGAGCTTCTCCTCCGCCCCCGGCAGATCCTTCCGGGCGAATTCGGCCGCCGCGTGAATTTCTTCTCCGGCAGCGGGCAGCGCGCTCTGAATGCGCGGCAGCACTTTCGTCGCGAAATCGTTGAACGCCGCCAGCCTGCCGCTCATTTCGGCTGCCGCCGCATGTACCTCGCCCGCAACCGCGGGCAGATTGTCCCGCAGCTTGGCAAGCTCGGTCTGCCCGTTATGGATGGCGGTCCCCGCTTCATCCAGCACCGTATCCAGCGCCGCCAGCCGCTCTGGCGCCTGCTGCAAATCCGTGGCGGCAGTCCCCGCCACGGCTGTCAACTGCTGCAGCGTGCTCTGCAGCGCTGGCAGCGCCTCCGCAGCCGAGGCTACAGCCGCCCCGGCCTCGTCCAGTCTGTCCGAGGCCCGGTCCAGCACCTGCTCCACCTTGCGGAAATCCGCATCCAGCCCGGACAGCAGCAGCTCCGCGCGGGTAAGCTCCGGCAGTCTGCCCTGCAGCTCCTGGAGCCTGCCCGCAGCATTGCTGATCTGCCCCCAATGCTCGTCCAGCAGCTCCGCTGCCTTGCCTGCCTGCTCTACCTCCGGCAGCTTGTCCGTAAGCGCGGCAATCCGTCCGGCGGAGCCAGCAATCTGCGGCCAGTCCTGCTGCAGCTTCAGCACCAGCTTCCCTGCCTTTTCAAGCTCCGGCAGACTGGCCTCAAGCTTAAATAGACCCTGCTCCACCTTGCGGATAACCGGCAGCTCGGTCTGGAATTCACGGTCGATGGAACTAAGGGCCGTAAGCACCGTACTGCTTAGGGTTTCTGTGAACCGCTCGCTGATCTGTGCTGTAATGGCGGAAGCGCCTTTGGCGGTGATTTTCGGCGCAATTGCATTGATTTTTTCGTTTACGGTATAATCCATTTCCGGCTTCACCAGCCTGCCTTCAAGGACCCCCGCCATCCGCTGTGAGAACTCTGCGGGAATGATGATGCTGGCATAATAATCTCCGCGCCGCACCCCTTCCACCGCTGATTCGGCATCTGTGAACGTCCAGCCCAGCGATTTGTTGCCGCGCAGGCTCTCCAGTACCTCATTTCCGATGTTGAAGCTTTTTCCGTCCACAGCGGCTCCCTGATCCAGGCTGGCGACAGCGATTTTAATTCCGGACGTATTGCTGTACGGGTCCCACACCGCCGCAACATTCACCCAATCGTAGACGGAGGGCAGTACCGCAAGCGCGGCAACCAGCAGCATGGCTACCGGAGCTTTGAACAGGTTGACCCAATCCTTTTTATAAATCCGCCATATCGCCCCCATGTTTCCCATTCACCCCTAAGCCGTAATCTGGATAGTTTAATATGCCCCGGAGCGGTTCTATTTCATGCCTAACTTTTCCACTTCCGACTCCAAAAATTTTTGCAACCTTATCCGCCAAATCATCGTTAATAAAGGTACAAACCCGATTTGAGAAGCACTCAAAAGGGTAATTAGGAATATAGGCTTATACCGGGTCATATTCAATCTTAAGGGGGAAATTATAATGTTAAAGAAAAAGCTGGTTTATCTGTTTCCTGTGCTGGTCCTGCTGTTCCTCTCCCTGGTGACTTCGGCAAGCACTACGGGTACACGTGTAGATGCGAAAAGCGGCGATAAAACCCAGAACCTGACGGTTTATATACACGCACTTCAGTCCAAGGACGGTCACACCATCCTTACAGCTGACGAAATTGAATGGTACGAAGGAGCCGCCGCCGACCGTATCTTTGCTGAACGCGATCCTGAAGGGGCGGCAGAGATTGGCGGAGCACCTGACGGCTACTATATTGTGAACGACAGCGACACCCTCACCTCTTATCCAATTGCCGACAATGCCAAGGTGACAATGCAAATTTACGATCACACCGGAAACATCGGGGATCTGGACATTAACTGGAACGAAAGCATCACCCTTCAGAAGTTCATTCAGGAATTCGCCAAGACTGACATTTTCGACCTGAGCCAATCGCCCTACCACATCACGATTCAAGACGGCCAGGTAACATCCATCGTTCAGCAGTACATTCCGTAACTCATTTATATTTTGTTAAAAGACCGCATTCGTCCATCTTGGGCGGGTGCGGTCTTTGTCTCAAAAACAAAACAACCGCTGCTCTCATATGTGAGAGGACCATCAAATGCAGAGAGTTGATTTCCCTCAAGCTTTTGCTCTATCATTGAGAAGACACCTCTCCGTTAGGAGATTCTGAAAAAGAGTTCAGCCCTTATCTATAGGAGAAGATAATGAGAAATTTCACAAAACATACAGCCAAAAAAATCTTAGCAAATGAAATTGATGTGGAGACATTATTAATACAATATCCAGAGTATAAAGAAGAGGTATTAAATGAAATTAGTGCTTTAAATCGTAATACAGAGTCCAATTTGGTTCATGCTGTTATTGATAGATATACGGCAAGTGCAAAGATTGCCAGCAATAAAATTTATAAGAGTGAGCTAAATGAAAAAACGATAAATACATTTCTGCCTAATATCATTAAAGCCCGATTTGCTATTTATCTACTCGAGCAACTAAATGTCGCAATCGCTTCAAAAACCCCTGCAAAGAATGTAAAGTTCAATCTTTGGGACGGGACTATACTACAAAAGCTTTTATTCGAGAAAGGACTTGAAAGAAAGCCTGTTTCACTTGGCCTATTTAAGTTTTTTTGGAGGATTGTTATAAATAAGAAGATATTAATGCCACTTGTCAATAAAAAAGGCATATATTGTTTCTACTCGAAAGCTTTAATTAAGGAGCTCTCGATTTTGATAGGCAGTAAAAAATGCCTTGAAATAGCGGCAGGTGATGGCACATTAACTAGATTTTTGAATGAAAAAAATATGAACTGTAAGGCAACAGATGACTATAGCTGGGAGCACTACATAACTTACCCTTCCTTTGTGGAGAAAGCGGATGCAAAAACTGCTCTACATAAATTCAGCCCTGAAGTAGTACTATGTTCTTGGCCAGTACCTAAAAATTCGTACGAAAAACATGTATTCAAGACAAGTTCTGTTGACTTATATATCGTAATTGGAACTAGAGACTCTGCATATACTGGAGATTTCGATTCCTACTATAGCGCCGATATGTTCACTATGGAATTGAACGAGCGATTGTCTTCTCTCATTTTACCTCCGTCAGAGGATAATGCAGTTTATATTTTTAGGCGGAAATCAAATGAACGGAGCTAATTTGCTAATACTAATTAAAAAATAAGAGTGTTCCCCATCCTTGGCAGGCTGGACGGAACACTCTTCTGAATGATTATAAATCGCTAACTGAGGTGGAATTTCTCCACTTCATCCCGCTGAGTGGCCTCCCCTCGAATGGTTATCGGGAAAAACTCCACTTATTTCCTTGAAAAATCACTGAATGAATGGAAATGGAGAGAATTAAGTCTACTTTTTCCATCTAACCACCAAAAAATCGGTGAAATTCGCAAATTAGGTTTCCTTTTTCCACTTCATCCAATCTCACGGTTTATTTCGTAAGCGATTGCCCTGTCCTTACTTCCTGCTGTCCTTCACCGGCACTCCGAAATTCGGCGTGCCGTCCTCATTCCAGTGCAGGATCTGGGCGCGGGTGTGGCGGTTCGGATCGTAGAGCGGATCGCCTGTGATCTCCTTGTAATTGCGGCAGTGGTAGATCATCACATCCTCACCATTTTCGTTGACCGTGAAGCTGTTATGCCCCGGACCGTATTGTCCGTTCTCCTCGCAGGTCTTGAATACAGGCTCAGGGTGTTTGCTCCAGGAGGCGGCATCCAGCAGATCGCTGTCTTCGTCCGCCGACAGCAGCCCCATACAATAGTTGTGATCGGTAGCGCTGGCTGAGTAGCTGATGAAGATTTTGCCGCTGCGGTGGAGTACAGCTGCACCTTCATTCACGCTGAAGCCGATGACCTCCCAATCATACTCAGGCGTAGCAATCATCGTCTGCCGTCCGGTCAGCGTCCATGGGTTCTCCATCTCCGAAATGTACAGGTTGGAGTTCCCCGGAATATCCGGGTCCTTCTGGGCCCATACATAATAGAGCACTCCCTTATGCTGAAACGTGGTAGCATCCAGGGCAAAAGTTTCCCAGGCCGTCTTGATCTGGCCCTTCTCTACCCAATTGCCTTCCAGCGGATTTGGCGACTCGTTCTCCAGCGCATACATGCGGTGATCGAACAGTCCTTCCTTGGTCTCCGTCGTACGTGCAGCCGCGAAATAGATATACCATTTGCCGGAAATGTAATGGATCTCGGGAGCCCAGATATTGGCGCTCAGCGGCCCGGTTTCGTATTTGCGCCAAGCTACAACGGGTTCAGCCTCTTTAAGCCCTTCTATGGACGCGGCTCTGCGCACCTCGATCCGGTCGTATTCCGGCACCGAAGCGGTAAAATAGTAATAACCATCCGTATGCTTGTATACCCAGGGATCAGCGCGCTGCTCCACAAGCGGGTTGCTGTATTCTCTATTCGTGCTCATAATGGTTTCTCCTTTAATCTATATAAGCTGAACTTTAGATTTTTATTAAAGGGGTCTGGTCGTAACTGCGGGGAATGTTTGGACTTCCGGCCGCTGTTATATTTGGATTTCCTGATTGAAACCGCCGGGTGCGGTAGAAATCCAAATATAGCCAATGCTTACGATGCCAGCTTTCCTACGGAAAGCTCTCAGGCGGACGATATCGCTCCTACAGTTCCAAACTTCCCCTCCGTCACTTTCCCCAATTTATTAATTAAGTTCACTTTAATCTAGTTCTATTATTCTAGGGTCAGGACAACAACGGATGCCGGTGGAAGCTGGCAGGCCAGCGCTCCGTCCTTCAGAACTGCTCCATTGTATGCGGTTGGAGCAACGGTCTCCGGCGACTCGAAGGTGTTATGGGCATTCAAGTCCGTGTGGGTCAGAATTTGCCCGGTTACGGTTCCAGCCGAAATACCGGCAAGCTCAATAGTGAGGCTGGCGCTGTCCGCATGGCTCAGGTTGCAGAGTGAAACGTACAGCTTGCCGGCTTCATCGCGGGAGGCTGATACGCTAATCTGCGGAATGGATTCCTCTCCCATGCTGTACACCGGACTCTCAAAAGCTACCTCCAGCAGCTCATTCTCCTGATGGACCTTATACATCTCAAAGACATGGTAAGTAGGTGTTAGCAGCATTTTGTCGCCTTCGGTCAGGATCAGCGCCTGCAGCACGTTCACCATTTGAGCAATATTCGTCATCCGTACACGGCTGCTGTGATTCTGGAAAATATTCAGGTGTATTCCTGCTACGAGCGCATCCCTAAGGGTGTTCTGCTGGTACAGGAATCCGGGATTCGTGCCCGGCTCGGAAAGGAACCAGGTTCCCCATTCATCTATAATCAATCCCACCCGCTGTTCCGGATCGTACTTGTCCATAATCGCGGAATGACGGGTAATGAGCTCATCCATATGGAGGGATTTCTTCATGGTCTCGAACCATTCACTGTTATCGAAGCCGAGCGCGTAACGCTTCTCTTCCCAGCTTCCCGGGATGGTGTAGGAATGCAAGCTGAGACCGTCCATGAACTGTCCGGCTTCGCGCATCAGCACTTCCGTCCAGTTGTAGTCGTCCACATTGGCGCCTCCGGCAATTTTATAGAGCTTGTTATCTCCATAATTACGCGCATAGGTCTGGTAACGGCGATACAGGTCTGCATAATATTCCGGACGCATATTGCCTCCGCAGCCCCAGCTCTCGTTCCCCACGCCAAAATATGTAAGCCTCCACGGCTGCTCGCGCCCATTCTCGGCACGCCAGTTCGCCATTGGAGATTCACCGTCAAAGGTCATATACTCCACCCATTCCGACATTTCCTGAACTGTGCCGCTGCCAACATTGCCGCAGATGTACGGCTCACAATCCAGCAGCTCGCAGAGCCGGAAAAATTCATGAGTGCCAAAGTGGTTGTTCTCCACCACTCCGCCCCAGTGGGTGTTGATCATGCGTTTGCGGGACTCGGGAAGGCCGATGCCGTCCTTCCAGTGATATTCGTCGGCGAAGCAGCCGCCAGGCCAGCGCAGCACGGGAATGTCGAGCTTGCGCAAAGCGGAGATAACATCATTGCGGATGCCGTCTGTATTCGGAATAGGCGAATCCTTGCCGACCCAAATGCCTTCATAGATGCATCTGCCGAGATGCTCGGCGAAATGTCCGTAGATATTTTTATTGATTATGCTTTTAGGGTGATCAGATTGGATGGTAAGCTTTGCAGTCATAGTTTCTCTCTCCTTGAGAAGCTTTATATTTAGCCTTTTATCCCTGAATTCAGATTAATGGATTGAACAAAGTATTTCTGTGCGAACAGGAACAACAGCAAGGTAGGAATAATCGCCAGGATCGCTGATCCCATCAATTGCCCGATCATACGGTAGTTGCCGTAGATATCCTGCAGTAATAGAAGCCCCGCCGTAACCGGCATTTTGTCAACATCAGTGAATACGATAACCGGCCACAGGAAGTCATTCCATGATCCGGTGAAGGAAAACAGGGCGCATACAATCAGAATTGGTTTAATCAGCGGCACAATGATCGACATATAAATCCTGTAATGACTCGCACCGTCCACATGGGCCGATTCATCGAGCTCCTTCGGAATCCCGTTCATAAACTGTCTAACCAGAAAGATATTGCCCATGCCTGCCAGACCCGGGATAATCATCGCCCAGGAGGTGTTGACCCAGCCCAGTGCATCAATAATTTTGTAGGAAGGGATCAAATTCACTACACCAGGAAAAAACGAAATCCCTAGCAGGGTGAAAAAGAGTGTATCTCTTCCTTTAAATTTCATCCGCGAGTAGCCATAGCCGGTTATCGAGATGACCACAACCACCAAAAAGGTATGCATGGTCGCAATAAACAAGGAGTTCATCAACCACCGCAGAATGGGAGCCGTAGAAGTGTTCTCTAAGATAGAGACATAGTTATCAAAAATCCATTCCTTCGGAAATAGTCTGAAACCTGAAGAAACGACCTCGGTTTGAGAACGGAAGGAAGTGGTGATTCCGAAGATAACAGGAATGATCCAAATTACACACAGCACAATCAAGAACAGATAAGCTATATATTTTGAAACACTGATACCAGAACCTTTACTTTTCCCGCCGCTTTGTCCGTTTACAAGCGGACTTTTATTGTATTGCTCAGCCACCTGGTTTGCCATACGGGTACACCTGCCTTTTCGATTTCAATTGCTGGGCTATGCTTGATCAATACTTAAGCCGCATTACGGTTCATTACATAATATTGCAGAGCAGAGATGACCAAGATTACCAATCCCAGCAATACCGCCATCGCCGACGCCATTCCCGCAATGGACTCTCCGTTACCGAAAGCCAATTGGCGAATATACATCATCAGTACATGTGTGCTCTGACGCGGTCCCCCGTCTGTCATCATCAGCGGCTGGCCGAATACATTGAAGGCGCCCGCAGTAGTCATGACAAAGGTATAAATGAGCGGGAAACGAATGGAAGGCAATGTGATGCTCGCAAATCTGCGGACCGGTCCTGCTCCATCTATTTCTGCTGATTCATACAAATCCTGGGCCACCCCGCTGATCGAGGCACGGTAAATAATCATGTTGCCTCCAACGCCGCCCCAGATCGTGATGATAATAATGAGAATCCAGGCATATGGCTGATGGGACGGCCAGGAGACATCGGAACCGAACACATTGCCGGCCATCCCAAGCTGCTTGTTGAAGAGCAGCAGCCAGATCAACGCTCCCGCAGATATGGAAATCAGGCCCGGGATGTAAAGAATTGCCTGAATCAAGCTCTTCCCCTTTACTTTCTTATGCTCAAGTGCAACAGCTATGAGCAGCGGCAGCACGATTAACAGCGGCACACTCAGCAGAACAAAAATAAAGGTGTTCTTCAGGCCGTTGTTAAATTGTGTATGGAAGGTTGAGGTGCTGTCAAAAAGGATCGTCTTGTAGTTGTCCAGCCCGACCCAGACCGGTTCATTCATTAAATTCCATTTCGTAAAAGAAGCATAAATTCCGTAGATCGTCGGCAGCAAAATAAATGCAGCAAATAATATGACATGTGGACCTACAAAGAAAACAGGCGCCAAATTTAATTTCTTTTTCATAGGCATTCTTTTCTCCTTTGGCATAAAGCAATGTGCCGTCATCAGGCACATTGCTCTATACAATCATTTCCGTTTCAGTTCTACTTGGCTGCTCCGCCCGTTCCTTCGGCGATTTTATCTTCTACGAATTTTTGCATCGTTTTCAAGGTTTCATCAATGTCAACGTTGCCGCGGACAATATCCCCGCAATACGTATCTACTGCTTCTGCAATGTATGGATAGTATTCATAAGTATAGATGTAGAGGGAATTAATTTCTTTTTCATTGGATGTGAAGAAGGACTGCATGTAGTTCTTGAATTCCGGACTTTCGTTAACCTTCTTACTTGCTACTATTTGTCCCGCTTTGGCCCACTCAAGCGAATTCTCGCGGATGTATTCCAGGAATTTGCCGATGCCCGCTACCTTTTCCTCGGATCTGTCTTTATTCTTCAGCATTGCGAACATGTGGGAAGAGGATCTGTTGGTGAACTTATCCGCTGTTGGCGAATATACGTTGGTTACACCGAAGTTGAGGCCCTCTACCTTGGCATGCGCCGTTGAGCTCCATGTACCGTCTGTGGAGAACAGCACTTTGCCGGATTGGAACATCAGGTATCCGTCTTCACCAAATGGCGTCATCAGGCCGGCATCGTTGATTTTCTTCACATTTTCAAAGGCTTGCTTCATTACCGGAGTATTGACGGCAGGCTTGCCGTTCTCCTGGATATCCCCGCCGAGATCCTGGATCTGCGCAAGAATTACCCAGCCGAGCAAGGCGTCATTTACAACATAATCGCCTTCCTGCATTTTGCCCTGCAAGGACAGCATTTCATCAATGGTAACCACATTATCATCGAGGAAGGATTCCGCATTGTACTTCTTGAGCAAATCTTTATTGTAGTACATTACGTTACTGTGAATATCGAGAGGTACGGAATATTGGGTTCCGTCAATTGTTCCTGTTGACCAGGCTTGCGGCAGGTAATTCTCCTGCTTGATTTCAGGCTGTGCCGTTGTTACCGCTGTCATTGGCTCGAGTTGACCTTGCTTAACATATCCGGGAATCCGGTCAGCATGGATAATCGACAAATCCGGCACGCCTTTACCGGAGTTCAGAACCGTAGAAATCTTTGTATACATATCCGCGGTGACTACATGCTTTACTTTAATCTCTGGGTTTGTCGCATTGTAGTCCTTCACGAGTTGATCCATGTAAGCACCGTCATCACCGGTAAGCGGCGTCCAGAACGTAATCGTCTTTTTGTCATCGTTCCCGCAGCCTGCCAATAATGTTGATAAAAGAACAAGCGATAATAATGATAAACCCCACTTTTTATTCACACTTTTTCCTCCTAATGAAATAATTTAGTGAATCAAATAAGCGATTACCCCCCCATTTCGCATATTAGTTAAATAATTAAAAAATGTTTGAATGTATTCGCTTACAGATATAAAATAGCATATATAAACCTGAATGTAAACACAAAAATATAAATCTATTCACACATATTCAAAGTAAAATGAAAAAAGGCGCTTTTTCTGAAATAATTCGCTTATTTTCAGGTGTTTCGTCCCTTTTTCATTCAAATAAATGTAAAAACAAAATTAAGATCACTCTAAAATATATCTTAATTTTAATTATATATAACAAATAAAGGAAGGAGGCTTTCCTTTTTAGATCAATTAGTTTATAATTTTATAAAATAGTTTTTTTCTAATGACGTTTGCGGAGGAAGGTACTGAAATTATGATTTATATTAAAGATCTAATGAGTGGCATTGATATCTTCAAGGCGCTCAGCTCGGAGATCCGAATTCAGATTTTGGAGCTGCTCGCCGGCAACCAGGAACTCAACCTGAATGAAATCGCCAAAAGGCTGAATCTCAGCAATGGCGCCATTACTATGCACATTAAGAAGCTGGAAGAAAGCGGATTGATTGAGATCAATACTTCCGTAGGCAAACACGGCATCCAGAAGGTCTGCTATCTGAACAAGGATAAGCTTATGGTGGATCTTCGCAGCAAGGATATTAACAATCTGTATGAGGTCGAGATTCAGGTAGGGCATTATAGCAACTACCAGGCTGTGCCTACCTGTGGACTGGCTACGAAGGACAGCATTATCGGTGACTTCGACGAGCCGCGGTACTTCGCCGATCCCCAGCGGATTGATTCGGAGATTATCTGGATGGCTGAAGGATTTCTGGAATACCGGATTCCGAACTATCTGAAGGCCAACCAAACCTTCCGCGAAATTCAGTTCTCTATGGAGATTGGTTCAGAGGCCCCCGGCTTCAGCGACAACTACCCTTCGGATCTGTATTTCTATGTAAACGGTATCGAGATTGGTTTCTGGACCAGCCCCGGTGATTTCGGAGATACCCGCGGCACCTTCAATCCTGACTGGTGGCCGCCCCATCTCAATCAATACGGAATGCTGAAGCTTATTCGCATCAACAATGAGGGAAGCTTCATCGACGGCTGCCGCATCTCGGATATTACGCTGGATGACATTAAGCTGGATTACAAAAGTGAGCTGACCTTCCGCATTGCCGTTACCGACAAGCCGGTCAACAAACGCGGGCTAACCATTTACGGCAAGCATTTCGGCAACTACAGCCAGGATCTGCTGGCACGGGTGCTATACGATGTACATGAGGTTGGAGATGGCGAAAAAAGCCTCACCTCCTCCACTGGCGAGTAACTCTCACAAGCAGGGGCTGACGCCTATGCCGGACATACCTGCACAAAAAAGCGGAGTCTTATGCGACTCCGCTTTTTTGCGCTTTGATACATTTCTGTTAGTTCACGTTATAATCAGCCAATACTTCGTCTACGGTGAGACTGTTGTTATAAATCTTCACTTCGTCGATCATGCCCTTGAATGGCACGTCCCAATAATTGATGCCCAGTGCAAATACGCCGTTATCATCCGTGAACACATTCGGGAAATTGTTGCCCGAGAACTTCTCTACCCCGTTGATGTAGACCTTCACTGTGCCGTCATTGACTGTAAACGCCACATGAGTCCATTCATTTGCCGGGATCTGCATGCCGGCAAGCGCATCATACCACTTCTCGCCGGACCACAGCAGCGTTTTATCAGCACCCCTCTGCGGAACAAAGCTGATCCAGCGATTGCCGGATGCCGCTCCGAAGAAGGCTGTCGTATAATCCGTAAGCTGCTCGGGCTTCAGCCAAAGTGATACAGAATAAGAATTGCTGTTAATCAAGCCCTTGGGCAGCACGATGCCGGATTTCCCATCAAAGATCGCTGCCTGACCGGCAATGCCGTTGCCGTATGTGATGCTTCCGACCGTCGGACTATCCACCTTTGCTCCGGCGACAAGGCCTGCACCGGACAATTGCAAGGAATCATTCAAATTGCCTTCAAAGCTATATTGCGCCACTTTTCCGTCTGTAACTTTTACAGTATAACTGCCCGACACGCTATTTCCGTCCGTCGAGGTTGCCGTAATCACAGCTTCGCCAAGCTTCAGCGCCGTTACAAATCCTGTCACCGGGTCAACTGCCGCTACCGCAGGATCACTTGAACTCCATACGAGCGTCTTATTGGCAGCGTTGGCCGGGAGGATGGTTGCCACAGGTGTAAAAGTATTTCTCACCGCTACTTCTTTTTCCGCCGCAGCGAATGTTATAGCGTTTACTTTGACATTGGTATCCGGCTCGCCATTCACCAGCCAGCCTACGGCTTCTGCGGATAATGCCTTTTCATATACACGCAGCTTGTCGATCATCCCTTTATACGGAACATCCCAGTAGTTGACGCCAAGGGCGAATACCCCGTCCTCCCCGATGAATACATCCGTAAATCCGGTTCCGGTAGATTTGAGCACACCGTTAAGATACATTTTGACGGTTCCGGCATCATACGTGAAGGCCACATGCGACCACTGGCCTGTCCCGATCTGCACGCCCAGATCCGCGTCGAGCCAAGCCTCGCTGCCGAACCACAAGCGTGTTGTAGCTCCGCCATTCCCGTATGGCAACAGGCTTATCCAGTTCGAATCCGATTTTGCGCCAAAGAACGCTGTCGTAAACGGTGTCAATGTGTCAGGACGGAGCCACATGCTCACGGTATACTCGCTGCCATGAATCAGTCCGTTCGGAAGGCGGACACCGGAGCTGCCGTCGAAGCTGGCTGCTTTGCCATCTTTTCCAGCCTCATAATTAATGGTTCCGCCCGTATTATTGGCCCGGTTCCCGGTAACCTCGCCTTTTGCAACACGCTCTCCGGCTTCAGTGAGATTGTCCTCGAAGTCATATGCAGCTACCAGGCCGTCCTCCAGCAAGCTGCCGCTCTGCTCTACGACAACAACAGTAAAGGCCTTGGTTGCCGTTGCTGCGCCCAGCTTGATTGTAGCTGTCAATAGGGCCGCTATATTCCCGCTTCCATGCTCCGGTCGGGTAACCTTCCCATCATTTCCAACTACAGCATTGTTAGAGGATGCCCATGAAATTGTTGCCCCGTGAACGCCTTCCACCGGCAGAGTAAGGCTTCTGTACACCTTGCTTGTATCGCCTAAGCTTAAGCCCTTCGCGACATTGGCTACCAGCTGCTCATCGCTCAGGCTCTCGAGCTGGCTGCCCCATACTGCGACTCCTTGCTCCGATATTGCAGTGAAGGTCATGACATTCGCCTGACGGGTCGAATCCCACAGCTTCACGAATACACCCTTGTACAGATTCTGCACCTTGCTGCCGTTCACGGTCTCATCAAGAAGCAGGTGAGCATAATAATCACCCTTCAGCTCCCAGGTTCCGGTCACAGATCCGCTGATGGTTCCGTCTTCCTTCAGCTCAATATCCACTGTAGGCTTGATTTTTGCTGTAACATCCTTGCCGTGGTTAATGAATTGATAAGCCCCGGCCAGCTCCTTCTGCTGAACCTTGCCGATCGTTTCACCAGAGTAACGGTGCGGTGCTACCACCGGCCATCCATCTTCGTTCATGAACATTTGATGCACCCGCAGCTCATGCGATTCGCCGCGCAGCGGGAAACGGGTGTGAAAGAAATTGAAGAGCTTGCCTTTATCCGCATCGTAATATACGGAGTTATGTCCTGATGACACATAGCCATAGGTTTGGAAATTCGGATCGCCGTTCACATTCGTGAACATGAAGTTGCCGAGCAGCTTGTTGCCGTATGCCGCATTATTGGTTTGGTTCGGCTGCGCCGCATCTTGTCCTGCTGCATCTTTATATGGGCCGTCCGGGTTCTTGGAACGGAACAGCCGCATGCTGTAGCCGCCGTCAGAAGCAAGACCGCCGTAAGTTACGTACAGATAGTAATAATCGGTATTTTTATCGTAGGTTACATATGGGCCCTCACCCGATTTCGTATTGCCGCCGGAAATATGGGTTCCGAAATAACGGTCGATCAGCCTGCCGTCCGCTGTCGTTCCATCTTTTCCCGGATATTTAGGTTTTCCTGTAACAGGATCAATCTCCAGAATGAAAATACCGCCCGACCACGAGCCGTAAGTCATCCAAAGCTTGCCTTCCTTGTCGTAGAACAAATTCGGATCAATTGCATTCGTGTATACTTTGTTCTTATACGAACCCGCTGCATCGAACCAGTTCGGATTCATCCCTTCAAGCGTTCCATCTTTGATCAGCGCAGGAATGTTCGTATTTTCCCACTGTTTGTTAATCTTGCTCTTGGCATCATAGGCTTCCGTCAGCGTAAACCCGGAGTAGATGACCGTATTGCCATAGGTGTAAGGCCCCTCGATCTTCTGGGAAACGGCAAAACCGATTGCCGAACGGATATAGGTGGAAGAGGTGCAATAGAACAGCATGTAAGCGCCCTTTGTACCGTCTGCATTCTTATAATCCTTATTCCAAAAAACATCCGGCGCCCACACGGAAAAGCCGTTCGTGCTGTCTGAATCATTCTCTCCCGCCCAAGCAAAGGATTCTGCAAGATTCTTGGAGAGATCCCCGTACAGAACATTGTTCGGCGTGGTGTAGCCGTTAGTGAACCGTGTCCAGTTCATCAGGTCACTGGATTTGGCTGCATCAATATGTGAACC
The DNA here is from genome assembly GCF_054483875.1 of Paenibacillus sp. BAC0078. NCBI lineage: Bacteria > Bacillati > Bacillota > Bacilli > Caryophanales > Paenibacillaceae > Paenibacillus > Paenibacillus sp. BAC0078. The sequence goes on along the minus strand of NZ_JBTLRW010000006.1, from coordinate 84,857 downwards.
GAACACATAATAGTTGCTGCCATCCTTGACTATCGAAGGATCGTGTACAGATACGTTGGTAAAAGCCGGTGCGGTTGACACTGGCGTTGGTACTGGCGTTGCTGTCGGTGTTGCGGTTGCAGTTGCAGTTGCTGTTGGAGTGACTGTCGCTGTTGGTGTCGCTGCAGGTGTTACTGCAGGCGTTGCTGTTGGTGTCGCCGAAGTGCCGCCGGAGCCTGCATTAGCTGTAGCTGTCGGGGCCGCCGTAGCGCCCGGAGTCACAAGTTTGATATTGGCGCTGTATTTATCGCTATAGGACACTTTTCCGGCATTCTGAACATTAATAACGAAGTTCCCATTGGCAATGAGATTTTTAATTTCCGCGCCAGTTTCCACATGCAACTCCGCTTTCTGATTCATTGTCATTTCAGCGATGCTGCCTTTGTTCAAATATAGCGAAGGCTCGCCCAACGCCCTCACATCTACCGATGGAAAGCTGCCGCTAAATTGAATAGCTGATTTCGCCGGCAATGTGCCCTCAACTACTACCGGGCCAAAGCCCCCGCCGGTAGCTGAAGCCTCTTCTTCCAGCTTGACGCCGGAATGAACCCGAACGTTATTCACCGTGCTCGTTCCTTGGGTCAGGACCCGAAGCTTCCCGTTCTGCTTATTCACAACCAGTTCCGGGATGGCGGCATTGTTCAGCGTTACGCTGTTCTCGCCTCCGCCGTTCACAAATACCTTGCCGGATACGGTCACATTGTCCAGCTTCACGTCGCCTTCTCCAATGCCTTCAGTCAAATACAGGTTCCCGGAGATTTTGGAATCCTTCAATACGACACCAGAAGTGCTGATGATCATATTGCGGGCTGTAACGCCAGTAAGAGTACCGCTTTGATTGGAAATTTCTCCGGAAAGATTGCCGATCATGCGCAGGGCTTCAGCTCTCGTAACGGACTTTCCTCCCCTAAAGCTGCCATCTGCATAACCGCCCAAGTAACCCTCACCGAACAAGGACAGCACAGCTTCCTGACTCCATGACGGCAAATCCGCAGCATCCTTTGGTGAGGTTCCGCCTGCTGGAGCGGTTAACTTGAACAATCTGAACAGCATTACGGCCGCTTCCTGGCGGCTTACCGTCTGATCCGGGCGAAACGTGCCATCGCTGTAGCCTGATACATACCCGGCAGCCACAGCTTTTTTGATATCGCTCGCAATGGATGCTGAAACATCAGTGAAACTCACCTCGGCTTCAGCCTGCAAATGAAAAACCCGATTTACAAGTGACACCCACTCCAGCCGGGTGATGTCCTGGTCAGGCTTGTACACGCCATTGCCATAACCGGAGATTAGTCCTTTATCCGCCCATACCTGAAATTCTTTCTGTGCCCAGTGGCCCGTATAGTCAGTCACCTGCTTCTGCGCAGCCTGCCCAAGCTCTTTGAAATCGCTTGCAGGCGTGGCTGCGGAAACAATTGCCGAAGGCACAACCAGGGCCAATGCAAGAAGCGAAGCAGTGAATTTGCCAATGTTCTTTTTCAAAGTGTAAATTCCTCCAATACAAAAGTATAAATATTACTGACCGGATGAGTACTCAATGATATATGGGTTTAGCTGGCTTCTCCCAATCCTCCATTCTTCACCGCACAATATAAAACGCTTTCAATGAGTTCTAAAAAAAATGCAGAGAATTTATGTTTTAAATAAACATAAACATAAAATCGAATTGCGACTTTTCTCGGTTTTATTTTAACTACAGTATCAACAGATAGTCAATTGTAATTTTTAAAATAACTAAATCTTTTTATGTTTTTATGCATTATAGTCCAAAGAAAATAAAGTATCTATTTTCAAGAAAATCAAATAACATAAAGGACTCCACATATTAGTCAACATAATATGTGGAGTCCTTATTAAACTATCGTAACGAAAAAGATGGCGACCGCGGCGGGGACCTGATTCCTTGGTACGTTCAACTATCGTTCTCCTTTAGTTGAACGGCTTTTGGGTGCTCTGAACCACTCGCTCTCTTTAGCTCTCTATAAAAGCTTTGCTGTTAATTTACTAAAAGTGGTCCGTCATTTGTCTAACATTTTTGAAAAGTACTTAGGAGCCTCCTTAAAACCTTGTCTCTCATAAAATTTATGAGCATCTATTCTTCTGGAATGACAATGAACTTGGATACTGTCACATCCCCTTTTTCTGGCAGAGGCAGAGGCAAATTCCTCTAATTCCTTTCCAATTCCTTTACTTCTAATAGAGGAGTCCACAACAAAATAACTAATTGATGCGATATCTCCTTTAATACCCAATTGTGGGATATAGTGTAGGGAAATGCAGGCAGTAACCCTTCCTTCAGCTTCATAAACCATCAATTCTTCATTGGGGTCAGCAAGAAGCCTTTCCATGTTCTCTTTAATAAAAGATTCGGTGTCCGGGTAGCCTAATTGCATCAATAATTTGGATATATCTTTTCTATCCTCCAATTTCGCAACTCTAATCATAGATTTCATCTCCATTCATTTCTCACTTTATAAGGTGTCGCTCGACATAAATCTCTATCGGTAACCCATTCATCGTAATCATAGTATTATATTAGCGAAATTACTAGAACCACGGTGTGGCTATTTCATTGCAGGTGTGGTTAATTGTTAATAGACTATAACTCAATAAAATGTCAGCTATATAGATTGAACTAATGATTTTTATGTTTTGGGATTGGCCGTGACTCCAGAGAATATTTGGACTTCCGGCCGCTGTTGTCTGCAGATTTCTTGATGTTTCTGGATTTTATTGAGCTAACGTTCTCCGTTAGTTTAAAGTCTGTATCAGTGCCCGAACGAGGTTGCGCAGTGAAGATGAGGTATTCACATCCATCATGCTACCTTCTAGGCCAAGTTTTTTACTGACAAAAGGAACGGCGAGCGTTGCTTCGTCGGGTATCACCGCGCTCATCATTTTAAGGGTCTGTATCAACGATGCTAGTGCTGTAGCGCCACCCTCCGCATGCGGGGATGCACTGATAACCGCTGTTGGCTTATTCACGAACTCGCCCGAGGAGACTACCCAGTCGAGAGCGTTCTTAAGCGAGCCTGGCACTCCGCGCGCATATTCCGGGGTACAGATTACGATCGCATCCGCTGACCGCAACTTTTCCCGCCATTCGTACACCGCCTCATGGGGTTCGACTTCGTCACCGTCTAAGTCGGGACTGAAGTGCGGTAAGCTTGCCAGCCCATCGTACAGACGAAACTCCATACCCACGGGTATCATTCCCTCGATGGTCAAGAGCAGCCGTGAATTGGTCGATTGCTTGCGAAGACTTCCGGATATGCATAGAACTACCAAACTTCGTTTCTCCATTCAGTTCACCATCTTTTACATTTGTTATCACAAGTATAAACCATAACACCAATGTTATGGTCAATCATAATACGTATAAATGTCTTACTACTACGTTCTATTAACCTGCCCGTTAGCTTATTGAAGCCATGACACTCTAATACTATATTTTCTCAGTTTATCAAGACCTAAATTTAGGAAACCCAGATATAATAAAGGGTTCCACATATTCATGTATAATATGTGGAACCCTTTATGTTTAACTATCTTTCCTCGTTACTTTAACGATGTAATCGAACTGAAGCTAAATGCATTAGATCCAAACATCATTGACTGCTGTTAATTCTGACTCAGTCTCGCCAGTGTTTACTACGCCCCTGGGCTCTACCAACATGATATGACACTCCTGGTTAGCAAAAGTTTTGTGTTCGACACCCCTTGGTACAATAAACATCTCTCCTTGGGAAATCTTTACTTGGCCATCGCGGAAATCGATGAACATCTCTCCTTCGAGCACGATAAACACCTCGTCGGTATCTTGATGATCGTGCCATACAAAATCCCCATCTATCTTGACCAATTTAAATTGATAGTCATTCATTTCACCAATGACTTTAGGAGACCAATGTTCATTGAACTTAGATAATTTCTCATTCAGATTAATAGATTGGTATTTAATGTTAATTCCTCCTTTTTATTAATATTCAATATACCATATTATTGACTTGGGTTGTTGTTAACTATCCTGTCCTTTAGTTGAATGCGGCGGATCTCTAAAGGAGTATTTTGCCCCGGCTAGAATCTCCTTTTTCCCCATTCACCTCCTCATCATCAGATAACGAGCTACTCAATCACTTGGTTTTGGTGTAAATCCCTCTTATTCACTAAGTTTACATACTGCGGTGCATCACGTAAAATCAAAAAATAGTATATAGATAATCAAATTTTGTGATGCAAAAGGAGAGAGTTGTTTTGGACATTAGATCTTTGGAGGTGTTTAAGGCAGTAGCAATTGAACAAAGCATTACAAAAGCTGCTGAGAAATTGAATTATGCACAGTCCAACGTTACTGCACGAATACAACGTCTTGAGCAAGAGCTGGGCGTTCCTCTGTTATATCGATATCATAAGAAGGTATCCTTAACCCCTGCAGGACGTGAACTGTTGCCGCATGTAAACAAGTTGCTTTACGATTTCGAGGAAGCGATTGAGGCAGTTAAGCTTTCTTCTGCCCCGCGGGGAACTTTGCGCATTGGAGCTATGGAGTCAACTTCTTCTACACGATTGCCATTGATTTTTACACAATATCACAAGAAATTTCCACAAGTAGAATTAAGCTTATATATGGCACCTACTGTGGATCAGGTTAGTACCATTCTCAAATATAAGGTAGACGGCGCATTTGTGGATGGGCCAATTCTTCATCCGGAAATTGTTGAATACCCTGTCTTTGAAGAATCTCTAGTTTTGATTACAAGCTACTCTCCGGAACCATTCCAATTAGAATTGATTTTACATGAACCACTGCTTTCGTCATTCGCGCATTGCATCTATTTGGGACGTTGGCAGCGATGGCTAGAGGACAATGGCTATGCTCCTATGAAGGTGATGGAATATGGCACTCTAGAGGGTGTCCTTAAATGCGTTGAAAACGGGTTAGGAGTCACCGTCTTACCAATATCTATGGTTGAATCACGGATGCAGGGAAGACTTACCTGTCATCCATTACCGGAACCGTACAGAACAGTGCCCACTGTGTTTATAAGGCGTCGTGACTCGTACATGACCAGTGCTCTCTCACGATTTATGGATCTGGTGGGCATAACTAATCTGTGATTTGTTGCTATTTTCCAACTTTTAGTATTATTCACAGTTATAATTACTTGTCCTAGGATTCCCTTTAATTTTTATCTTTATCTTAGAAAATGGAAGTGATTGATGAACCCCATGATACTATCTTCTTCATGCATTACTTCATTCCACTTCATTATCCATCACCTATATTTGAACAGATTTAAACAATGAATAATGCATATAAACCATATATTATTACTATGGTAAGTCACTAAAGATAACTGCCCGTTAGCTTAACGAGTTGAGTTAAAATGTATCGTAAACCTGAGCATAAGCCTTTTTCATTTGCTCTGGAGTACTTTCTTTTCGTTCTCCAATGCCTTGATTTTAGAATTATCGCCACATCTACCTTTTCTAGGGTATCGCCTTGCGTTTTGCATAGATGCTCTTTAGCAACTGAACGGAGCTTGCAATAAATGGACAGGAGCTTTCCTAATAATCCGCTGCACATTAACCCACACTAACGGTGTCTTTCATACCAGCTAAGAGGGAGTGTTTCGAATGCGTGAAGGTTTGATTCCCGCCGTTCTTGGAACTGTAGTCACTGCTTCCAGCGCAGCTTTTCTCGGCAGCAGATATAAGATGGCCGCTACAGGTCTGCTTGGATTTGGTCTGGCCCACATCGTGCTGGGAGCGATTGATTTATTCGAGCACCGCTAAAAAAAGGTTGGAAGATGCCGGCCCTGTACAGCATGTACTGGCCGGTTCCTTATTAATAAGACAGCAAAAAGGCCCTCCCCTGCCTTGGGTAAGGACCTTCATAAGCTATTGGTTTATTTCACTGCTACATAAAACAGCCGCTCAGCACTGTCGTCGGCCTCCACCCATTCAAAATCGGCGTACACCTTCACATCGCTGAAGCCCGCCTTCAGCAGCTCCTCAGTCATCCAGCTTGGATCATAAGCCCGCTGAATATGCGTCTCCTCAAAGCGGCGGTATAATCCGCTTCCTCCGTCTTCACGGGCGAAAATGGACAGATGATGCTCGATCTCGCGGCGCGGAACATCCATTTCACAGGTCCAGATATACGACACTGAAGGATCATCCTGTACAAACGGCTGCTCCTCTTCATAGCGGATGAGTGTGTTCGGATGATGCACATCGAACAGGAAGATGCCTCCAGCCTTGAGTCCGGCAAAGGTGCGGGCAAATACAGAACGGACCTCCTGCTCCTCCAGCACATAATTCAGACAATCGCAAAAGGAAATCACGGCATCCACCGGCTCCGGCAGCTCCCATTCCGTCATGTTCTGGCGGACCCAGCGCACGCTGCCCTCACGCAGGAACCGGCGTCCCTGCGGGTGCTGCTCCATCTTCATCTGAGCCACGGACAGCATATCCGAAGATAAATCAATCCCGGTCATGTGGTAACCTGCTGCGGCAAGCGGGATGGTAATGCTCCCGGTTCCGCAGCCCAGCTCGGCAACGGTGAGCGGCTTGCCGTATTTGCTCCATGCCGTCTCCGCAAAGGCCAGCCAATCCGGATACGGCATATCCGCCATAAGCTCATCGTACACATATGCAAATTTCCCATAGGAAGACACTGACGTACACCGCTTTCTATCATGCATTTAATTTGCAGACTTTTCGTTATTCCTTGCTCTGCTCTGGAGCCGCTCCATCCTCTTCCTTGCGGGCAAGGTACGTCCAGTTCTCCTTCTGCGTAACAAGACCTTCCTTCATCAGCTTGCCCAGCGCACGCTTGAACGCCGACTTGCTGATGCCGAAGCGCTGCTTGATGATCTCCGGAGGCGTGGCATCCGAATAAGGCATCGCTCCGCCCGGACGTTCCTGCAAAAATTCCAGCAGCGTAGCTGAATCGACATCCCGGCCGATTTCCTTGCGCTGGGACATGGACAGATTCACACGGCCGTCTTCGCGGATATGCGACACCCGGGCCTCGAACTCCTCACCTAGCCGCAGCAGACGGGTGCGTTCGGAGGAATGGACCATTCCAATGATCCCAAAGCCCAGCACACCGCCGTCCACAAGCACAAAGGTCCCCATTTGCAGCGGCTTGTACACTCTGGCCTTAACCATCTGGCCCATCCATGAGGAAGGCGCAGGCAGCGCGAGCGGAGCAAGCTCCTGCTCTCCGCCCAGCTTGGCGCGAAGGCGTCCCTGCTTGTCATGCTCCATAATGACAAACACCTTGTCCCCAACCTGCGGACGCAGCTCTATAAGCTCCGGCAGCTCGCGAATCGGCAGCAGCAGTTGCCGTCCAAGCCCCATTTCCAGGAAGCAGCCGAGGCGCGGATGAATATCCGCCACTTCCAGCAAAGCCATTTCCCCCAAAGTCAGAAGAGGCTTCTTCATTGTGGCCGCAAGGCGATCCTCTGTATCAAAGAAGATGAACACTTCAACCTTGGCTCCAATCTTAGGCTTGCTGCCAACCAGCTCCGTATAATGCAGCATGACATCCTGGTCCCCTGCACCCAGGAAATAGCCGTAAGGTGATACCTCCCGTAAGACTTCCAGCGTGACCGTAGTTCCGGCAATCAGACTCATACCGTCTCCACAACCTTGGCGTCGGACCACAGGCGCTCAATATTGTAATAATCGCGTTCGTCGCGGTGGAAGACATGCACGATAACATCTCCAAGATCCATCAGCACCCAGCGGGCAGCGTCCATTCCTTCAATGCCGCGAACCATGCCGCCGGCTTCATGAACGACCTTGCGAACCTCGGTGACAATCGCCTGCACCTGGGTATCGGAATTCCCGTGACAGATAACGAAATAGTCACTGATAGGCGAAACGCTGCGCAAGTCAAGCGCAACCACGTTCATTGCTTTTTTATCTTCAACGGCTTTGAGGGCCAATTGCAGGAGCTTGCCTGATTCTACACTCATATTTTATCCTCCAATATTCTTACTAGGTCATTGCGTGCCAGCACCGTTAACGGAAACACAATCCTGCGCTTCTGCAGCAGCAGGCTGATTGTGGAGTCAAATCCGGCGACCAGACCTTGCTCAAGACTAACCTTCGCCAGCTTGCGTATGTCATCCACCCCGGGAAAATCCCGTCCCGGCTCAATATAATCGGCCAGGCAGACTATTTTCTCCAATAGGCTCATGTTCTCGCGTCCTGAGGTATGGAACTTGATCGCCCCCAGCACCTCAGGATCGGTTATTCCATATTCCTTCTCGGCGACAAAAGCGCCTACCTCGGCATGCCAGAGCTGCTTGTCATACTTCAAAAGTTCAGCCGACAATCCATTCTGCTCGATGATCTCCTTCATTCGCTCCACCGGCCAATATTTGGCCACATCATGCAGGATTGCCGCCGTTTCCGCACGGACCGGATCTCCGCCGTAACGCTCTGCCAGCTTCACTGACGTTTCCATCACGCCAAGCGTATGCTTCCAGCGTTTCTCGGGCATTTGTGCGGAGACCGATTCAATCAGCGCTTCGCGGGTGAATGCCATACAATCCACTCCTTTGAACATAATCATATACAGCCTCAGGAACCATATAACGGATGGATTTACCTTCGGCGGCCCGTGCTCTGAGCATCGTTGAAGAGATATCCACCAGCGGCATATCCGCCAGCAGAACCTTCTCTGCAATAAAGCCCGGAAGGGCCGCAAGGTCCAGCGGAGTGCCCGGACGTCCCACACCGATGAAGGTCAGACGCCGCACCAGCTCCTCAATCCCATGCCATTTCGGCAAATACTGCACCATATCCGCACCGATGATGAAGAAGAACTCATGCTGTGGAAATTTCTCCTGCAGAATAGCGATCGTCTCGAACGTGTAGGATACACCGCCCCTGGCGATTTCCAGATCCAGAATGCCAAAAGCCTCGTGATCCCTGATCGCATCCTGCACCATCGCCAGCCGCTCCGCACCCGTTGCACCGGCTTCATGCTTATGGGGTGGAATATGCGATGGCATGAACCACACCTCTTCCAGCGCATAGGACTCCCTGGCGGTCTCCGCTGCCATCATATGGCCGATATGAAGAGGATCAAAGGTCCCTCCCATAATTCCGACTCTCAAGAGGTCTACCTCCTCTTATTATCAGGGTAAGCTACCGTCTCCCGCAAGCTTGCGGGCGCCGCCTTAGCGGGGCAGCTCGATGGTTTTGTTGTCACGTGATTCCTTGTACAAAATGATCGTCTTGCCGATGACCTGCACCAATTCGGAGCCTGATTGCTCCGCAAGTGCGGCCCCGATTTCCTTCGGATCATCCGCATTATTGTTCAGTACGCTGATCTTCATCAGCTCGCGCTTCTCGATAGCTTCTTCGATATGGCGGATCAGATGATCGTTAACACCGCCCTTGCCGACTTGAAACACGGCATCCAGATGATGCGCCAAAGAGCGGAGATAGCGTTTTTGTTTTCCAGTTAACATAAATGAACAAACTCCTTAATTAACATAATATAATTTCTTTGTATTTATTCAGCGCTGCCGCCCAGGCAATCCAGGATGGTCTGCCGCATAATGTCCACCGGTGCTGTCCGTCCGGTCCAGTACTCAAGCGCATAAGCGCCCTGGTAGACGAACATGCCCAGCCCGCCATGAATCCTGCAGCCGCGCTTAAGGCTCTCCGACAGCAGCCGGGTGCGCAATGGATTATATATCAAATCGCTCACGATTATTCCGGCAGGCAGCAATCCGGGATCAATCGGCGTTTCATCTATATGGGGATACATGCCTACGGAGGTTGTATTGATTACAATATCCATCCCTCCGATATGTTCACCAATCTCGTTCATGCTAATACCACTGGCCTTGCCCTTGCCATGGCATGCCTCTGCCAGTTCCTTCGCCTTGTCCGCAGTCCGGTTGGCGATAAGCACTGCGGAAGGCTTCTCCTGCAGCAATGCGGTAACAATACCTCTTGCCGCCCCTCCGGCGCCGATGACGAGAATGCGGGCGCCGGACAAGACCGGCGCGGCTTCTGCTTTGAGGGAACGGACATATCCGATACCATCCGTATTGAATCCTGTAAGAATACCGTTGTCGTTGACAATCGTATTGACTGCGCCGACGGCAACCGCACTTTCATCCAGCTTGTCCAGATACTCCATCACCGCAACCTTATGCGGGATCGTAACGTTCACTCCGCGGAACCCCAGTGTGCGTATCGCACCCACCGCTTCACTGAGCTGGTCAGACGCAATATGCAGCGGGACATAGGCTCCCGGGATGCCCAGCGCTTTCAGCGCCGCTCCGTGCATAAGGGGAGATTTGGATTGGGCGATGGGATCGCCCATTACCCCGAGCAGAATATCCTTGTTCATGTCATTGCCATTTGCGCTTGTCACAGCTTCGCCGCCCTCCTTAAGAATCAGATCAGCGACGGACGGGTCAGCACCTTGACGCCGCGCGGAGCATGGACCGCCACTACCGCTCCTTCATTTCCGTTCACCTTGATCCAGCCCAGACCCGAGATGAACAGATCGGTCTGGCTGTTCCGTGCAATGCGGAATTCATGCCGCTGCCACTGCGGCAGCTTATCCATATCAGCGGTTCCCGGAGGAGACAGCAGCTCGCCCCGGTGCTCCTGATACAGAGAATCCGCCCGTTCCAGCTTCGTGCGGTGGATCTTCAGCGTCCCGCTGATGTAGCAGGTGAATGACTGCCGCGCCCCCTGCACAAAATCAAACCGTCCCAGTCCGCCGAAGAACAGCGACTGCCCTTCGTTCAGCTGGTATGCTGCCGGTTTCAGCGGATTTTCCGGCATTACCGCCCCCAGATCCTTGCGCTCCACCAGCTCGCTGTAACGCCAAGGATACACAATCCCCGGTGTATCAATAATATAGTGGCCGTCATCCAGCGGAATCTTCACCATATCCAGGGTAGTCCCCGGATAACGCGAAGTCGTAAGCTCCTCCTCCAGATCGCTGTAGTCGGAGATCAGGCGGTTGATCAGGGTGGACTTGCCTACGTTGGTAGCGCCTACGACATAGACATCACGCTGTCCGCGCAGCTCGCTTACCGCTTCCAGCAGGCGGTCAAAGCCCTGATTGCGTTTTGCGCTGCAGAGCACAATTTCCGCCGTCCGCAGGCCGTGCTCCTTACAGCGCTGCTGCATCCAGTTGCGCAGCTTGTTCCAGTTCGTCACCTTCGGCAGCAAATCGACTTTATTCACTGCGAGAATAACAGGGTTATTGCCGACAAACCGCTGCAGACCGGAGATCAGGCTGCCTTCAAAGTCAAAAAGATCGACGATATGAATCACAAGCGCATTTTTCTCCCCTACCCCGCTCAGCAGACGAAGAAACTCATCCTGATCCACGGATACCGAAGAGGCTTCATTGTAATTCTTGATGCGGAAACAGCGCTGGCAAATGACCGGTTCCCGTTCAAAGGCAACCTCCGGGATGTAGCCCGGAAGCTCCTTGTCCGTGGTCTGCAGCTTGATGCCGCAGCCGCTGCATTTCACAGGGCGCTGATCTTCTTTCATTTGATTCATTTAGATTTATCCTCCTCATGCCACAATCCTTGCTTGCGAAGCCGTGTCAGAGCAATCCGCTCTACCCGGCGGTTGATTCTTGTACCGATGCCTTCATCCTTGACGGAGATGGGCAGCACAAGCACCGTATATAGTCCCAGCCTGTTGCCGCCGAATATATCGGTAAGCATCTGATCGCCGACCACAATCGTCTGCTCGGGAGTAAGCCCCATCTGCTTCATCGCCTTTAGAAACGGAGTGCTCCTCGGCTTGCGGGCCTGATGCACATATTCAATATTAAGCGGCACGGCAAAGCGTGACACCCGGTCCATGTTGTTGTTCGACACGATGATCAGCTTGAAGCCAAGCTCCTTCACCTTGTTGAACCACAATATCAGCTCCGGGGTGGCCAGAGGCGCTTTGGCGCCGACCAGCGTATTATCCAGATCCGTGATGATGCCCCGGTATCCACGGGCGTAGAGCTCCTCGAGCGCAATATCAAATACCGTGTTCACCCGGAGTTTGGGCATTAACCTTTCAAACAATACGTTCACCTCGATTTCATACGACAAACTATATCATACTCTTTGCGCTTCGCAAATGAACCGGCTGCCTGTATTTTCCGCTGCATAGCTTTATTTGCCGGACTTTATGCTTTTGCGAAGCCGCAAAGCTTCAGTATACACGCTGCGCCAGTCTTTGTCTTCAACAACCTCCGGGCTGTATTTTGCCCGTTCGAACATTCCGAGCAGCGCCGAGAGATTGCCGGCAGAGGCTGGCCGTTCCTGCCTCCAGCGGTCCACGGATTCGCGCAGCGTTTCATGCTCTTCCTTCAGCATGCCCTTCCTGCGGGCATACCTTACCCATCTCGCCGTTTCCGCCTCAACTTTTTGCACCGGAGACAAAGGCTGGCCGTAGCGCAGCCGCGCAAGAATGAAACGAAGGCTCATGCGGTAGTGCCAGAGCAGAAAGCCGAGCCATGACAGCAGCACAGCCGAAGCTGCCGCCACTATCCATGCTCCCATATGAAATCCCTCTTCCTGCGTTCCATTATTCACATCAGCTTGTTCCGGCTTGGGTTCTTCCTCCGGAACAGCAGCTTCCTCCGGCGTTGTCTCCTGGCTCTGCGTTAGAAGAGGAGTATTGAAGCCTGGCGTAGCCTCGACCGGAATCCAGCCGTACTCTCCGAAATAAACCTCAGCCCACGAATGGGCATCCGCATTCGTAATCGTATAGTTATTGTTAACCAGTGCTGATCCCTGCTGCATGGCAATATTGTCCGGCAGCTCCGCTTGCTCGCCTGGCGCATAACCCTTGACCCAGCGCGCAGGAATATCCAGCGAACGGGCCATCGTAACCAGTGCAGTAGAATAGTAGTCGCAATATCCTTCCATAACCTCGAACAGGAAGCTTTCCACAAAATCCTTGCTTTTGCGGCGCGAGAGATCCGGCTGATTCGTATATGGAAAGGTTTGCTGCAAATACTGCTGCAAGAGCGATATTTTCTCATAAGGCGTCTTTCCCTGGGCCGTTACCTCCTGCGCCAGCGCTCTGACCCGTTCTGGGAATTTCTGCGGCAGCTGGAGATACTGGTCGTCAATTGCTTCCCCGCCGTACAGCTGTTCATATGTCATCTTGTTCAGCTCCTGAACAGGAACAACCGGGACCTGCGAGGTCAGCACATATTCCCGGGGATAAGCTGTGTTCCATAACAGCTCGCTGCCTTCGCTTCTCCAGAAGAGGCCGCTGCCAGCAGCTTCGCCATTGATGGAGTTCACGGTTGAAATCGAATATCCGCCGAATAGGACCGGATACGAATTGTTCCCGAGCAGCTTCACGCTTATCTTCAGCTCTCTGGTCTCTACTTTGGATGCTGCCTTCCGCTCCAGCGGCTGACCCACCTCGGCCCCCACAAACGGCCCCCGTTTGATGGTGTCATCATCAATCCAGCCTGTGCCTGAATACATACTGCGGGTCTCCCCGCGCATATAAGTACGCATATCCGAATTAACGGTCATAATAGGGGAATAATCAAAGTTGAAGCCCCCGCCCAGGTTATTATCATCCGTACTGTAGCCGGAGGTTGTGTTTCCCGAGGAAGTTGAACTGGTCCCGTTGTCGGTTGAGCCGGAGGTACCGGAGGCGGTACTGCTGCCGCCCCCCTTCCATTCCTGCCATGCGGTGTATGGATCAGTCAGCGTCGGGCGCACTTCGGGCATATTCACGCCGGTAATAATCACAAGGGAAAAAATAATAGCGACATTAATTGCCACCTTGAACGGATACTTTAGCAGATAGGTCCAGCCCCGGGGGTAATGCAGCTGGAAGCTGCGCAGATGCTGGGTCACCAGCCAGCCCATGCCGGCAAATACCGTCCAGGCGACTTCCTGCCATAGAATAGAAGTAGTAAAAGAGTCCAGCGCCGCAAACGCGGCAATATTCATGCCAATAAACATTAGAATCCGCGGTTTCGAGGACACCCACCAGGATGACAGCAACAGCAGAACGAGCGCCCCAAGGGCAAACCAGATATATGGTGTCATATTTGAGAGGATATCCTGCAGCCGGTCGCCCAGCGTCTGCAGCCAAGGATTAGGGACGTAGCCCCCATAATGAAGTACCATGCGGTAGGTTAGATAGACCGCTGCCGCAGCTTCGAGGAGCAGACGATAGATCATTTTTACGGGTAAAAGGATTTCAATGACCGCTGCCACAGCCAGAGTAAGCAGAACTGCTGCAGTGGTCTCCTCAAGCCAGAAGGGCTCTGTGTACGAGACCCACTGCAGGGCTATCACCATTAGCCACAGCAGGCCGAAAGAGCGATGCCAGGATGATTTAATGCCATTCCACCAGCGTGTCATTTCCGTGTGTCACCTCCGAGCACCGCAGGGAGCTCATGGAGCGAATTCACGCTGCAGCCTGTAACGCCGCGTGATTTCAGCACATCCAGCCACTCCTGAGTGCGGTTCTTCGCTGCTGAACCCTGTACATGAATCTGAGAGGGAGTCATTCCCCGGCTCTCCGCCCAGCGCAGCACCTCCAGCACGGGCTGGCCGGTCAGCGGGCTGATCAATACAAAATACGAGCCTTTCGGGAACATACGGTGCGCCTTCTCCAGTCTCGATATAAGCGGTCCCCGGCCTTCGGCGTTGATGTCGATCAGATATTGGTTCATCTTCTGGCGTTCCGCTCCGCTCTCGGCAGGGCTGAACACCTTGGTGTTCTTGTCCAGACAGCACAGGCCGATGCCGATCCGCTCACGGATGCCGAAGCCCAGCAGCGAGGAGGCAATCGAAACCGCCAGCTCGAATTGGCTTGAGCTCACATAGGCCGTAGCGCTCCCGTCCAGGACCAGTATCGTTTTGGGAACGGACTCATGCTCGAACTCCTTCGACTTCCAGTCGCCTGTCTTGGCCGTTGCGTTCCAATGGATGCGGGACATCCGGTCGCCGTAGACGTAATCGCGGACCCCGTTGATCTGGGTCGTCTCCCGCCGCGACGGGACCAGAGACGCCTGGGGTCCGGCCAGCCGCGCTCTCCGCTCATAGAGCTGCCAGCGCGGCACAAGCACCGCGCGCGGCAGCACACGGAACTGCCCCTCGGCCAGAAAGGTTCCCTTATGCTCCACAAGGCCGAAGATATCCTCGGCAAGAATATCCGTCCCCTCGAAAGTATAACGTCCACGCTCCAGGGCCGGAGTCTGGAACAGCAGCTCACCCTTCCCCTTCAGGCTGGGAACCAGACTCTCCTCAAACACCCACGATTCACCGTTATGGCGTTTCAGAATTTCCCTGACCACCACGTACGGCAAAGGCAGAAAGCCCGGAATCGTGATGTTCAGCTTCACCCGCAGATATCCGCCCGCATATATTAAATCAGGCTTGTCCTGCTCGGAGTAAAGGCTGCGCGTGCCTTTGGCCCGGCGTACCCCGCCCAGGCCCCCAATAATTAAATAAAGCAGCAATACAGTGACCATAATAAACAGCATGAAGGAGGTTTTGCCGCCCTGAAAAAGCACATACAGCAGTGTGATGCCCCAAATTGCGAGTATGCCGGCGAACTTCCTCGGCTGAATGAGAGCCGCCGCCTCAGAGAGATAGCTTTTCATGCTATTGCCTCATCGTGACTGGCACATGAATACCCTGCAGAAGCTTCTGCAGCAGCGAATCCACACTGACGTTGTCCAGACGCGACTCCGGCCGCAGCAGAATGCGGTGCCCCAGGGCATAGGGTGTCAGAATCTTCACATCATCGGGCAGCACATAATCACGCTCCTGCAGGAACGCATACGCTTTACAGGCCATCATGAACGACAAGGACGCACGCGGACTTGCCCCGAGCAGCACCAGCGGATGCTCCCGGGTCTGGCGCACAACATCCAGCAAATAGTTCAGGACGGGATCGCTGATATAGACTGAGCGGATTTCCTCCTGAATGGAAGCAATCTGGTCCATGCCCGTTACCGGAGACAGCCTGTCCACCGGCTGGCCCTCCTGATGGCTCAGCAGCAGATTCTTCTCGGTTTCGCTATCCGGATAGCCAAGGCTGATCCGCAGCATGAAGCGGTCAAGCTGGGCTTCGGGCAGCGTATAGGTGCCCTCGAAATCAATCGGATTCTGCGTCGCGCAGAGCATAAACGGATGCGGAAGCGGATACGTCTCACCATCCACCGTTACATTCCGCTCCTCCATGACCTCCAGCAGCGCAGACTGCGTTTTGGTTGTGGCCCGGTTAATCTCATCGGCAAGCAGAATATTCGTCATGACCGGACCCGGGCGGAAATGAAACATTTCATCGCGCGGATGATAGACGGATACACCGGTAATATCGCTTGGGAGAATATCGGGATTACACTGAATCCGGCGGTATTCCCCGGACATGGATCTTGACAGCGCCCGTATCAGCTGGGTTTTGCCCGTCCCCGGCACATCCTCGATCAGGACATGGCCGCCGGCAAGGAGAGCGGTAAGGAGCAGCTCTATTTCAAATGTTTTACCTAGGATGCAGGATTCAAGATTATTGCGGACAGCGTTCATAATTTGCATGGATTCTTGACGTACGGGCATATAGGGTGAACCTCCTATGTCAGAATAAGCAGAATAATTATATTTTACATGATCAGGGACCCCAAAGTACATTATTATGGAAGTCAACTTCCTCTGAAACTATTAAAAAGCAAAAAAAGCCATAAATGGCTTTTCCCCCGATTCATTCGGACTTGTGGCACAATGTGCCTAAATGCTGCTCAACGATCTCTTCAAGCTGCTCCGGAGAGAGCCGGCCCGGCTGCATAAGCTGATGGTAAGCAAGTCCGTCTACCAAGGCATACAGCTTCTCCGCTTCCAGCTCCGCCTTCATTCCCGGTCTGGCCAGGCCGCTGTCGATCAGTGTCTGAACAACATCCCGTGAGGCCTTGTATAGCTTCTTTTGCATTTCACTTGATAGCTGCTGCAGCTCCGGATGGATTAACGCTTTGGCGTTAAAGGAAAACCAAACCTCCATTTCTTTGATTCTGTCCTCATTAACCGGCAAAAACTGCAATAAAGCGTTCTTCAAATCCTGAAGCAAAGGCCCCTCAAAGGTCAATTCCTGAACCCGCTGCTCTATACGCTCCACATACAGATTCATACAGAAGGCAAACAGCTCCACCTGCGAGCTGAAATAATGGCGCATGGAGCCGACAGACAGCCCGGTCTCCTTGGCGATATTGCGGACAGTGGCCTGTTCAAGACCGGATTCCTGAATGATCCGCAGTGCGGCTTCGGCGACGATAAGTCTCTGTTTATCATGATCTACGATTTTTGGCATGTTTCTATTATACCTGATTTTATTTTTTTAATACAACGTGCTATAATGATTTTTATAATACAATGTACTAAAAAAGGAGATTAGACAACAATGAATGCACCTAACCCAGAAGTGCCAAGAAAACAAGCTTCCCCCTTAAAAAGAAGGATTAAAAGAACACTGCTCACCCTGCTGGGCGCAATCGTCCTCATTCTCACTTCCGGCTTCTGCTATGAATGGATTGCCTCCAAGCAAGCCGCTCAGGATTATCCGCCGCCCGGTAAACTGGTGGATGTGGGCGGTTACCGGCTCCATATCAATCAGGCCGGTTACGGTTCGCCCACCATTATTCTTGAAGCGGGCAGCGGGGAGACAAGCCTGTCCTGGCGTGATATCCCGCAGGAGCTGGCCAAATTCGCCACGGTAGTCAGCTATGACCGGGCAGGTTATGCCTGGAGCGAGGCAGCCACTCGGGAAAGAACGGGAAGCAATATCGTGAAAGAGCTGCATGATGCACTTAATCATGAGGGAATAAAAGGCCCCTATCTGTTAGTAGGTCATTCCCTAGGCGGAATGTACGTCCGATTGTTCGCACAAACCTACCCCGATGAGGTGAGCGGACTTGTTCTGATTGATGCGAGGCCGGAAAATGATGAACGGGACACGAAGAAAATTCTGGAGCAGGAGCATTTCAGCGGCAATCCGCCCGCAGCTCTGCTGAGCCTGATGAAGAGCTCAGGCGCATTAAGGCTGTTCCGCAACCAGCTGCTGGAAGGGAGTGTGGCTAAGGAAGACCGGGAAGAGTTTATCAATGTCATTGCGAAACCAAGCTTCTTCAAGGCCAAGGAAGAGGAAGGGAAGCTCGCCTCATCGACGGAGGATGCCATCCGCGGTCAAAATTTAGGCGACCTTCCGGTAAAAATTATTGCCCGCGGAATGGCTCCAGACTATCCTGCTTCCGGTATCTCCTCTGAAAGCGGCAGGAAGATAGAGGCTATCTGGCAGGCCGGTCAAAGGGAGATGCTTAAGATTTCAAGCAACAGCGAGCTGATTGTCGCGGAGAAAAGCGGCCATTATATTATTCATGATGAGCCGGAACTGGTGATTAAGACCATCCGCACATTAGTACAGCCTTAATACAAGCAGCATCCGGCGCATCTGGAGTTTTCTCAGGTGCGCTTATTTTGTTTCCTCAGAGACAAGCTCGTTCAGACTAACAATCAAGCTTTCAAGCTGCTTGAAGCTCTCCACCATATGATGGGTCATATTGCGCTGCTCCTCCACACCTGCCAGAATCTCTTCCGTTGCGGCGCTGGATTGCTCGGTGACACTGGAGAATTCCGTAATTTCGGTAACGATCTTCTCGGAGAAATGCTTCATGCCCGATGAGCTTTGCTCCACATCCCCGGCCTGCGCCAGCACCTTGTGGGCATTGGACTGGATGGACTTGAACATTTTCTCAGTATTTTGCACGGATTCGGTGCCGATCTGAAGAATGTCACGGCTGTGTTCAAACTGCGCAATGATCTTTTCTGTCTCTTGCTGTAAGCTGGCCAGCACTTCGCTGATCGAGTCAGCCGTCTGCCCGGAGCTCTCGGCAAGCTTGCGGACCTCTCCCGCTACGACGGCAAACCCTCTGCCATGCTCTCCAGCGCGGGCCGCTTCAATAGAAGCATTCAATGCCAGCAGATTGGTCTGCCGCGAGATTTGTGTGATTCCCTCCAGCATCTCATGCATATCAAGACTGCGCTTAGAGAACTCCTGCATCTGCTGCGAGGTGCTGTCCATCACTTCCTGCAGCTCGGCAAATTGCACCGTCAGCATGGAGATGTTCCCGCTTCCCTCTTCGCTGGCCCCTGCCGTTTCCGCAGACAACTGTTTCATCTCCTGCGAATAGCCCGCCACGTCCCGGATGTGCTGATCCGATACCGAGATAGACTCCGTAATGTCCGAAATGCTGCTTGCCTGGTATTCGATGCCTTTGGATACCTCTTGGAAGCCGATGACTACTTCGCTTGTGATGGCTTCTACCATCTCTACTTCTTCTTTGAAATTGCCCGTAAAAGCATACAGGCCGTCCACTGCCGTTTTTACACGGCCCAAAAGATACTCAACCTGCTCGCCGGAAGCCTCCACCTTATCGCGCTGCTGCTCACTCTGAAGAAACAATTTACGGTTCAAGAAAGATACACCCAGCAATACGGCGCTGATCATAACAAATACGACCAGGAAATCTACATAGTCCAATAAGGTTGAAGCAGCACCGGTCCCCGAATGCCCCATTTGAAGCTGAATGAATATATTGATCGCATTCGCACCAGCCGCAATCGCAAAATACTCATAGCTCGGATAAAAGAGCAGCATCGAGCAGAGCAGGATCGCTACCGGAAGACTAACAGTCTCCAAGTTCAAATAGACCGACAATAATGTAAGAATGCCGGTGAACACCCACGGAATGACGCGGATTCCCTTTTTCTTCAGGTTAAGCACAGTCAAAACAACACTAAGAGGGACCGAAAACGCACTTGTCGTCCACAGCTCCGGTTCTTGAAATGCCAGTATTACGCCAATCGCGGTCACAACCCAGAAGACGCTGATAATAATCTTGTTTCTCATCCAAATAATCTCTGTCAGTCTTTGATTTTGCACTGTTGCACTTCCCCCGTCATAGTATATGAAACCTATTTTCTCACTTCTATATCGTCATTATTCGACAGGTTTTTAACAATAATTATGTTTATTTCTCCCATGAGCCTATTTATGCAGTAGAAACGGCTGCGCTGTCCTCTGAAAAAAGCCTATATTGCAAAAAAAGCCGCCTGCCGGCGGCCTTCTCAGGTAACAAAATAAGTTGTTGAATGTTCCTAGCCCTTGGGACGTACGACGAGTGCTGCCAGGAACGAGAACACAATAGCGGACGAAATCCCTGCACTGGTCACGTCAAAAATCCCAGTAACTACTCCAACCCAGCCGTCACGCTGCAGCTCGGTCAGCGCTCCGTGCACCAGGGAATTCCCGAAGCTCGTAATCGGGATGCTGGCGCCGGCGCCGGCAAATTTCACCAGCGGATCATACAGCCCGAAAGCGTCGGCAATTGCCCCCAGCACTACAAGCGTACTCATGGTATGGGCGGGTGTCAGCGCCAGCACATCAAACATCAGCTGGCCGATGACACATATGGCGCCCCCAACCAGAAAGGCCCATAAATAGATCATGCCCCATCACCTCCCATCTCCAGGGCCACAGCGTGAGCCACGCACGGAATGGTCTCCCCCTGCTGGTAAGATAAGGGTGACAGCAAGGCTCCGGTGGCGACAACCAGCACCCGGTTCAGCTCGCCCTTCTTCATACGCTTGAGGATATGCCCGTAAGTCACCGTCGCAGAACAGCCGCAGCCGCTCCCTCCGGCAATTACGTATTTCTGCTTGTTAAGATCATAGATCAGCAGGCCGCAGTCATGGAACGTCGTCTGCTCCATCGGAATGCCTTCCTTGGCTAACAATTCCTTGGCAATCGGCAGGCCCACAGAAGCAAGGTCTCCGGTTACTATTAAATCGTAATATCCGGGGGATAAGCCCGTATCGCGGAAATGTGCGGTTATGGTATCCGCAGCCGCCGGGGCCATTGCAGCCCCCATGTTAAAAGGGTCCTTGAGCCCCAGGTCCATAATCCGGCCCATTGTCGCCATGATAACATGCGGCCCCTTTGAGGAGCCGTCATTACGGCCAACGACGGCGCATCCCGAGCCGGTCACGGTATATTGGGCGGTTGGAGGCTTCTGGGAGCCATATTCGGTTGGATACCGAAACTGCTTCTCTACCGTACAGTTATGGCTGGACGTTCCCGCAAGCACATATTTGCTGCCGCCGGAATCCACGATCATCGAAGCGATGGCGAGGCTTTCCATCGAAGTGGAGCAGGCCCCGAATACCCCTAGATAAGGCACACCCAATTGTCTGGCGGCAAAGGAGCTGCTGATAATCTGGTTCATCAAATCACCGCCGACGAAGAACTCCAGATTCTCCTCCTCCACCGCCGCATTGATCAGCGCCAGCTTCGCGGCCTTTTCGAAAAGAGCGCGCTCAGCCTTCTCCCACGTCTTCTCATCCATTTTCAATGTATCGTAAATAAAATCAAAATCAGATGTCAGGGGACCTTCCCCCTCCTCCGGTCCTACAACCGCAGATGATCCGAGGATAACAGGGCGGGTAGTGAACTCCCAGGTCTGGCTGCCAAGCTGCTTCATAATTTAATGCGCACCTCCCCAGCCCATGATGGCAGACACAACGCCAACGACAAAAGCAGCAACCACCCCAAACACAATAACTGAGCCGGCCAGCTTGAACATATTCCCGCCGACTCCGAGCACCAGACCTTCCGCGCGGTGTTCGAGCGCTGCGGAGCACATGCTGTTGGCAAAGCCCGTAACGGGAACCGCAGTGCCTGCACCGCACCATTGAGCGATTTTGTCGTATACGCCAAAGCTGGTCAGGATCACGGAAATCAGGATCATCACCGCAACCGTCGGGCTTGCAGCTTGTTTGGAGGTCATATTAAATATCGCCATAAAGGCCTCCTGAACACCTTGTCCGATCACACAGATCAGACCGCCCGACAGAAAAGCCCGGACACAGTTCTTGAATACAGGACGGGAAGGGACGTAAGGCTTGGACAAATCTTCATAATCCTTCGGGGTCAAGGTGTCAAGCCGCAGCTTGACACCCGACTTTTTAGTTTTTGACGGCAAACAAGAACACCTCCTGAGCAGGATGGGAAAGGGCCTCAACCCTATGCTTCAGCACAGATTGTTTCCCTTTCGGAGTTACTTTGTTAAAAGTTATCCTTATTGTTTGCCGTATGCCGCCGCGTTATGTCTTCCCCAGCTCAGGAAAAATACAGCAGTACAAAGATCAGCAGCATGAACAGAACGATAATAAGCACAGCTTCCTGCTCCCGGCTGTACCGGCGGCGGTATCTCTGCATTCTGCGGACATGCACACTTCTGGAGAAGCCGTGTATTCCCGTCTTGGGCATGCTTCCTGCTCCCCTCATTCGCTTCGCTTCCTTTCCAGGGCCCCTGCCTGCAGGGCCACTATTGCATAGTATTCGCAGAGGTAGTGCCCAGTGTTCATTTTGCCCCGGAATCATGGACAAGTAGGGCGACAATGTTCATACTAGTTGTTAGTAAAGGAGAGATATGTAAATGAATCCAGAAACACTCGACCTGTTCAAAACATTGACTGAATTTCCCGCAGCCCCTGGCTTCGAGCGCGAATTGCGTGGATACTTCAAGGATGCCTTGGCCCCATACACCGATGAATTCGTACAAGACCGCCTTGGCAGCCTGTTCGGCGTGCTGCGTGGTGAGGAGAATGGCCCCAAGATCATGGTAGCCGGACATTTTGATGAAGTAGGGTTCATGGTTACCGGCATTACCGATACCGGCATGATCCGCTTTCAGCCGCTGGGCGGCTGGCTTGGAGCGGCGGTTGCCTCGCAACGGCTGCAGATCATCACGCCAAAGGGAACGCTCACCGGCGTTGTCGGCAGCACACCCATCCATCTGATGAGCGACGATGAGCGGAAGCAGCCAAGCGACATCCGCAAAATGTACATTGACATCGGTGCGGACAGCCGTGAAGAGGCCCAGAGCTTCGGAGTAGCTCCGGGGCAGCAGATTGTGCCGATCTGCCCGTTCACCCCGCTGGCCAATCCGAAGAAGATTATGGCCAAAGCCTGGGACAACCGCTACGGCGTTGGACTCGCGATTGAGCTGGTCAAGGCGCTGCACGGTAAAAAATTGCCGAACACCGTCTTCGCCGGTGCTACCGTACAGGAAGAAGTAGGAACACGCGGCGCGAAGACATCGGCAAATCTGCTGCAGCCGGATATTTTCTTCGGCCTTGATGCCAGTGCCGCTGCCGACATGACCGGTGACCGCCAGGCCTTCGGCCAGCTCGGCCAGGGTGCTCTGCTGCGCATCTTCGACCCGACGATGATCACTCACCGGGGACTGATCGAATATGTGCAAGATACGGCGGAGACCCACAAGATCAAATATCAGTATTTTGTCTCCCAGGGCGGGACGGATGCCGCAGCGGTGCATGTCAGCGGAATCGGCGTGCCGTCCGCAGTGATCGGCATCTGCTCGCGCTACATTCATACAGCCACCTCCATCATCCACAGCGATGATTATGCTGCTGCCAAGGAGCTGCTGATCAAGCTGGTGGAAGGGCTGGACCGCACCACACTGCAGACGATACTGGAGAATAGCTAGTACAAAGCTGTAGCTTAGGACGGAGTCTTTGTGGTTCAGGGCGAGAGGACAGTTACGACTAGACCCAATATGAAAATCTAAAAACGGGCGGATCAGGAATATAATTCCCGGTCCACCCGTTTTTTATTGTATTTGAAGCTCCGGGCATGCCATCAGTTCCGCGAACGGATCTCCTGGCGCATAAACAGATAATAGGACAAGCCGAAGCAGAGAACCGTCGCGGCAAGGAGGCCGGTAAGCTCCGGCCATACGAGCAGCACACTCTGCCCGAGCGAGAGCGGGCTTGAAATTGCCCCCACTAGCTGATCCATCGTCAGCGGACCGAGAGCGCGGACACCCGGCGACAGCAGAGTGGTAATCGTCTCCGAGAACAGCTCGGTCGGCGACAGCCGGTTAAGGGCCAGAATGAAATGGGCATGGCGGAGCTGCTCGCTGACCGTAGCCATCTCGGAGACTGCCGTGGCGCTGTCGATCAGATTAATGATCATGCTATAGAACAGGGTCAGGAACAGCCAGACGGCGATTCCCGACAAAGCGGAGGTGGCCGCCTGGCGGAACCGGATGGAGAACAAAATCGAAAGGTTGAGCCAGAAGCCGATATAGACAATGGCGATGATCAGGAAGAACAAAATACGCCAGAATTCCTCGGGAGTCGGCGGATAGCCGATGGTCAGGAGGCCAAGCCCCGTAACGAGCAGGCCCAAAGAAAAGACCACGACGGCAATCAGCAGAAGCGAAGCGGTGAATTTGGCTTTGAGAAAGTCATCCCGGTAAATGGGCTGTGACAGCAGCCGCCCAAGAGTGCCTTTGTTCCGCTCTGAATTCACCGCATCGAAGCCCAGCGAAATACCGATCAGCGGACCCAGCCAGGATAAAAATGTAGTGAAGGTCGGAATGGACAGTGTGCTGCTGGACAAGGTGAACATTTTCAGGAATAAAAAGGCCGTGCTGCCCTGCTCCTGCTGTCCTCCGCTCTTGATGGAGCTGATGGAGGAGTAAATGGAGCCGATACAGGCCAGCACGATAATGCCGATCAGGATCGAGAAACGCCAGCTGCGGATATGATCCCCAAGCTCCTTTTGCACCATAACCCAGAATGCGGAGCCGCTGCTGCTGTCCCGCTTGCTCCGGGCAGCGGATGGCGCTTCGCCGCCGCCCTGAAGAAATGCGCGCAGTCTGGTCCAGCCCGTCCGCAGCGGAGCGGCGGCGTTTTGCGCTTTTACGGTCATGCTCCTTCCTCCTTCTTCTCGAAGTAGCGGTGGTAGATTTCATCCAGCCCGAATTCTTTGCGGGAAATATAATGCAGCTCCGCACCGCTCTGCACCGCCTCAAAGGCAATGGCAGAGGTCAGGTTCCGGTCGCAGGTCAAGGTGGCAAGCACGCTGCCCGCCGGCGCGTTCTCCTTGCTCCAATTCTCCGTTTCCAGCCGCAGCACGCCTTCAATGTCTTGAAGACGGCCCGCCAGCTCATCGCTCCAGGGCTGCACAGCCAGCTCCACCTCGAACCGCAGCTCCTGATTCAGTTCCCTGGACAGGGTGGCGATATCTCCGCATGCAATCAGTCTGCCTTGAACAAACAGCCCCACCCGGTCGCAGATTTGCTGCACCTGCTGCAGCTGATGGGAGGATAGCAGGACGGTAATCCCCTCGTTGCGGCTCAGATCGGATATTAGAACCAGCAGCTCCCGGACCCCTTCCGGGTCAATGCCCAAGGTCGGCTCATCCAGAATGATGACCTCGGGGTTCTTAATCAGCACATCGGCCAGACCCAGCCGCTGGCGCATTCCCCGGGAATAGGTGCCCACCTTGGCACGGGCGCTTCCGGCCAGACCTACCTTTTCCAGCAGCCTCTTTGCACTTTGTGCCGCCTCATCTGCAGCAATCCCGTTGAGCCGGGCCGTATAGACCAGATTGTCCAGTCCCGTGCGGTCCTCATAGAATCCGATATCATCCGGCATATAGCCCACCCGGCGTTTGACCTGCAGCGCCGACCGCGCCGGATCGTAGCCGCAAATGCGCGCGCTGCCCGAAGTCGGCTCTGTCAGCCCCAGCATCATCAGAATGGTGGTGGTTTTGCCCGCCCCGTTCGGCCCGAGCAGCCCGAAGACCTCTCCCTTGCGGATCGCAAGACTTAAGCCGTCCACTGCCGTAAATGTTCCATACTGCTTCGTCAGACCGCTGAGTTCAATTACCGGTTCGATGTTCGTATCCATAATAGGCTTCACCGTCTTCCGAATTTGCGGAACAGGTAGTAGATGCCGCCAATGACGGCGGCAATGATCAGCACGCCGATCCAGCCCCAGAAGACGGAGCTTTTCACCGTAACCCGCAGATCGGCTGTCGCTGATTTGGCTGCAGACCCTGCACTGAGGCTGACTACATAGTCCCCCGGCAGTGAATTTCCGCTGGATTTGATGACTGCCTGGGTTGTTGCCGTCGCCCCAGGTTCAATCTTGCGGATGGAAGAGGGGTCGAAGGATACCTCCCAGCCTGTCGGCGTACCCTGTGAGGTAAGCGATACATCCTCAAGCGGCGCGCTGCCTGTATTCGTAACCACCAGATTAATCCGCCGTTCCCCGCCCGCCTTGATATCCGTACTCAGCAGATTGTCGGAGGTGCTGAGCTGAATTCCGTAGGTTCCGGTAACTACCGCTTCGAGCTCAGCTTTTGTGCTGGTCGAGCCGCTTGTGGCCGTAACCGGAATTTTATAGGTTCCCGCTTTTACCTGCTCCGGCGGTTTGGCTTCGATGCTGATATTTTTCTCCGCTCCCGCATCAAGCTCCACAGAGGTGACGCTGTTGCCGTCCGCCTTGATCCGTACATCCCAGCCGTCGGCGGCCTGTGCGGCAAGCGCGTAGGACTGCTTTTGGGCTGTATGATTTCGCAGAACCGCGCTATACGTAAAGGTAGTATCAGAATGGCCCTCCATATTGGCCTGATCTACAGCCAGCTCTGTCTTGAAGGTCCCCTGCTCGGATACGTTAACCTTGAGCTGCAAGGAATCCTGTCCGGGTGCTGTTACGGCAAAAGTATAGCTTCCCTTATTGATTTCCAAAGGAACCTGAAGCTGCAGTGTGACACTTTGCGTATCCCCGCCTTTAACGGCGAGCTGCTGCACCTGGCGTCCTCCGGCCGTCAGCTCATACTTCCAGAAGTTCCCGCCTGCATCAAAGGAAAGTCCCACCTTAGCCGTTGACGAACCATGATTGATCACATCCACCGGATAGGACACAGACTCTCCCGGCGCCGCGGACAATTCAACATAAGGGGTGTACAGCTCCACCGCTCCCGCCGCCGCTGCCTTCGGCAGACCTGTATTCGAACTCCAGACCAGGCCGGACAGCAGCAGGATCAGCAGTGCCGCCAGCGGTTTACCGCATCTTTTCAGCATAAATCATTCCTCCTTCGGTATTGATCCGTAAAGGATACGAACGAAATCAGACGTTGGATTTACCTTGCGAAATAAATTTTTCCGGGGGTTTAAAAAGAATAATTTTAGTGGTACAAAGAAGACAGTGAACATAGGAAACGGACCGAGGAAGTTGTAAGGGAGGAAGAACAGCGATGGACCCTCATAACGAGGCGATGGCCGAAGCGCTGGTGCAAATGTGTGAAGGCTCTACAGCCGCGTTTGATGAATTTTATGGCTGCTATGCGCCTTTCGTCATGCAGATCGCCTATCGGCAGACACAGGACTTAATGGAGGCGGAGGATATTTGCCAGGATATCTTTTTGGAGGTGCTGCGCAAGGGCAGAGCCTATGATCCTTCACGCGGCACGATCAAGGCCTGGCTTGCGGTAATGACCCGCAGCCGCTGCATCGACAGGCTGCGGCGCAAGGCGCGGATAGAACCTCTGGCCGATCCCGATGCCCTGCGCCGGGACGAGAGCGGTCCGCCGCAGGAGGACCCGGTTGTGCGCAGACTGCAAAGCGAGGCGCTGGGAAGCGCAATGCAGCGTCTTCCCGACAACCAGAAGAAAGCCATTCTCGGCTCCTATTATGCCGCACATACGCATCAGGAGCTGGCGGACTCCTGGAGCGTTCCGCTCGGCACAGTCAAATCATGGATCAAATACGGCGTCGCCAATATGCGCAAGCAGTTCATCAAGCAGGGCTGGATGGAGCAGCCGGAAGGAGACACACGCAATGAACCGTTACAGAAACGAAAATCCTGAATTTCACTTCAACGGCGGCAGCTCCCGTGTACCCTCCCGCCATTTCAGCGAAGAGGAATGGATTGATTGGATCGGAAATGCCATTCAGGGCAGCAAACGGGAGGACATGCGCCAGCATCTGGCAGAGTGCTCCGCATGCCGTGGAATATATGATATCTGGGTGCCGCTGCTCACGGCACCATTTCCTGCCGCAGCGGAGGAGCCAGCGGTACATTTCGAAGCTGCCGAAGGAAACGGGGACACCGGCGCAGACTATAGCGGAGCAGCAGCCGTTCAGAATGCACCGGCTCCCTCCCTCTTTCCGCCGGACGCTGTGCGGCGGAAATTAAGACGCCGCGTCCGCCGGACGGGATGGCGGCGCAGACTTGCGGAACTGCGCCCCGCTTACCGGCGCGGCGCAGCAGCCGCTGCTCTCTGCGGCGCGGCCGTGCTGCTGCTGCTCGGCCTGTACGGAACGGAGCAGCACGGAAGCTCCGAACAGAACCGCTATATAAGCAGCTATGAGCCTCAGGCGATGGCGGTGCTCAGCAGGCCGGAGACAGTGGCCTATCCGCTGGACCGGAGCCAAACAGATCAGTTCTCCGGCAATGTATGGTACAACGGCAGCTCCCAGGAGTTGTTTGTGCTAATCGAGAATGTTGCGCTGGGCGACAATCGCTCGATTCAGGCCTGGGCAGTGAAGGGCGGCAGCAGGAATACGCTGGGGCTGGTGCAGATTGAGGACACGAAGGGCCATCTGTACGTAAAGGGCGGCCACCTCGGGGAAGCGGACAACATTGCCCTGACCGTGGAACCAATGGGCGGCAGTCCCAGCCCAACCTCCCCGGACGCGGTCTGGGTTCACCTTGGCAAAAGGTAGCCTGGACTGGCCCGCTATACACAAAGGGACCTCAGCCTCAAACCGAGGTGAAGTCCCTGCTTCTTTTTAAATATGAATGCCGTTGTTCTTAATCGTATCCTGATACCAATAAAAGCTGATCTTCTTCGTTCTTGCCAGCGTAGTATAATCCACATGAATCAGGCCGAAACGCATGGTGTAGCCAAAAGCCCATTCGAAATTATCCATCAACGACCAGGAATAATAGCCCTTGACCGGAATGCCCGAAGCGATGCAGCGCTCCAGTTGGATCAGATGCTTATGGATATAATCAATCCGCCTCTGGTCTGCCACCACACCATCCACCGGCCCGTCATTATAGCAAGCGCCATTCTCCGTAATATAAATCGGGATATCTCCGTACAATTCATGAATGCGGCTGAGAACAGTGTAAAAGCCCTGCGGGTAGATCGGCCAGCCAATGTCCGTGTGCTCGTACCCCACATCCACTGTGCTGAGCTGCATCAATCCGGCTTCGCTATCATGGCGGGCCACAGTCCCGTTATAATAGTTGATGCCCAGAATATCAATCGGCTCGCTGATCAGCTCCATGTCGCCTTCCTCTATATGCAGCTTCGCTCCGGCGGCCTCGAACCAGTCCACCAGGAAGGACGGGTACTCGCCTTTGAATACCGGGTCCATGAACCATTCCAGGAACCAGCCGGTCTGCCGTCTGCAGGCTTCGATATCCTCCTGGCGGGTGCTGTAGGGCTCCATCCAGGTAACATTTGGCGCATAGCCGATTACGCCCTCAAACCCCAGCTCCCTGAATTTTCTGACCGCTCTGCCGTGAGCCAACATCAGGTGATGAGCTACGTCGAGAGCAGTCTGCAGATCTGTTTTACCCGGGGCATGCTCGCCGT
The DNA here is from genome assembly GCF_054483875.1 of Paenibacillus sp. BAC0078. Classification (NCBI taxonomy): domain Bacteria; kingdom Bacillati; phylum Bacillota; class Bacilli; order Caryophanales; family Paenibacillaceae; genus Paenibacillus; species Paenibacillus sp. BAC0078. Next base: position 55,298 of record NZ_JBTLRW010000006.1, on the reverse strand, counting down.
AGTAGTAGGAGAGAAATGACGCGCACCAAGGCTCATTTATCGTGTACCACTGTTTGATTTTGCCATGAAAGGCTCTGAATACCGTCTCACAATATCCTTCAAAAGCGTCAATGGTGCTGCGGTTGCTCCAGCCTCCCTGATCCTCCAGCGCCTGCGGCAAATCCCAATGGTAGAGCGTGCAGACAGGCTCAATGCCGTTCTCCAGCAGCATATTAATAAAATCCTCATAATACGCCAGACCCTTCGGGTTCACCTCGCCGGTGCCCTGCGGAAAAATACGCGGCCAGGCAATGGAGAACCGGTATGCCTTGATGCCAAGCTCTTTCATCAGCACAATGTCTTCAGGGTAGCGGTGATAGCTGTCGCAAGCGGTATCGCCATTGTCGGCGTTTACAACCTTGCCCGGAATGCGGGAAAAGGTATCCCAAATCGACAGCCCGCGTCCGTCCTCCTGGTAAGCACCTTCGATTTGATAGGCGGCTGTGGCGGCCCCCCAGGTGAAATCCTGCGGAAATTGAATCTTAGTCATAAAACAATAAAACCTCCTGTTATTCTTGTTAGCATGAATCAGAGTGCTTCCACTGCTCCTGGAAACCTCAAATATGTTATGTAACACTTACTATATTATAAATTGCAAGCAGGGTCTTGAACACTTATTTTGTTATCCTATATTTAGTTTTTATAACAAACCAAAACTAACATTGTAAACATGGCCAACAACGGCAGAAATGCCGTTGTTTACTCACTTCCCGGCCATAGCACGCCTAACAACGGCAAAAATGCCGTTGTTTACTCACTTCCCGGCCATAGCACGCCCAACAACGGCAGATATGCCGTTGTCTATGCACTTTCCGGCCTCGGCACTCCCAACAACGGCAGAAATGCCGTTGTTTATGCACTTTCCGGCCGTGGCACGCCCAACAACGGCAGAAATGCCGTTGTTTACGGCATTTCTGGCCGCGCCGGACCAAAATAAAGGGCCGCCCCCACGACGGGACAGCCCCTTCTAACCAAACCAACCTCAAAGCATATCCAGCGGCACCTTCCAGGCCGGCTGCGGAAAAGCGTCATCGAGCTTCCAGCATTCCTCGTTGCTAAGCCGGATCTTCGCGGCGGCCGCGTTCTCGGCGACATGCTGGCGGGTGGAGGCTTTGGGAATGGCGATCATATTGCCTTCACGGATACTCCAGGCCAGCATGACCTGCAGCGGAGTAACTCCATGATCCCGGGCAATCTCCTGTACCGCTTCATTCTCGGCAAGTCCTTTACGGAGCGTGCCCGCCTGTGCCAGCGGGGAATAGGCCATAACAGGAATGTTGTGGCTGCGCTGCCATGGGAGCAGCTCATGCTCAATGCCTCTTGAGCCCAGGTGATAGAGAACCTGATTCGTAGTACAACGGTCACCGCCAGGGATGCGCATCAGCTCCCGCATATCCTCCGTATCCAGATTGGATACGCCCCAGCGGGCGATTTTACCGGAGGCTACCAGTTGCTCCATGCCTTCTACTGTCTCTTCAAGGGGAACGTTCCCCCGCCAGTGCAGCAGGTAGAGATCCAGGTGATCCGTACCCAGCCGCTTCAGGCTTGCTTCACAGCTGCGGGCGAGCCGTTCTTTTCCCGCATTATGCGGATATACCTTGGAGACCAGGAACACGTCGTCGCGGATTCCCCGGATGGCTTCACCAACCAGCTCCTCGGAGCGCCCTTCTCCATACATTTCGGCGGTATCAATCAGTTGCAATCCTAATTCCACACCCAATCTTAGCGCGGCAATTTCTTCGGTCCGGCTGGCAGCGCTGTCACCCATATTCCAGGTGCCCTGCCCGAGTCTCGGCACAGAGGTTCCATCCGGCAAGCGGGTAGCATCAGATATATTGGCATTCATTGGCGAAAGTCTCCTTCTACTGGATTGGGTAACTTAATATACCTACCATATATACTTACCATGTTGCTCCCTCCGAAACATCGTACAAGTGTCCATTTTTTTAATTTAATTGTGATCGCTTATTCCCAAGTCTTTGGACCTTGTTTGTTAAGAAAAACGGGCTTTTCTTGGCAAGCAGGCCGTTAAGAATCAAGAGCCCAGCAACCTGCAGGTATTCTGCCGTCAGGATTTTTTCGTAGGATGCCGGATTGGCGATAAAAGGGAACAGGTTAAGCAGGGCTTGCTTCTCAAAATTTATATTCCAATACAGCCAATAGAGCAAGGCAGCGCCATAACCGGCATAGGGATTACTCAATACATTAGCAATACTCATGGACAGCGTTCCGAGCATCAGGCTGCTGCCGCAGGCAAACAGCACATATTCCAGCAAAGAAATCGGCTCTGGAGCAAAATCATTATGGATTAGCTGAGACAGCCTGAACATTCCGCTCGCAAGCAATACGAATACCAGCAGCAGAACAGCCATAATGCAGTATCTCTGCAAAAATGTTCGTACAGGCTTCCGGTTGGACAGATAAGCAATTTCCCCAAAGCTGCTGCTCTTATCTATCATCACGATATCCGTGAACAGAACGACCCCCACAAAGGGCATATACAGGGTGCTGATATTGGTAAAATCGAAATAAGTCGGCGCGTACATGAGAACAGGAAGAATGGCAACAAACAGCAGACAGATCAGCCATTTGATTGGAGAAAACAGGAGCTTCAGATTATATCTCATAGGGTTACCCCCTTACTCAAGCTGTTGTTCATGCGTGCATACAGCTTGCAGGCTGCAACAATCATCACCGCTGACAACAAGAGATAGATGCACCGATTCAGCATGACCTCCTGTAAGCTTACAGTCTGATTATCAAGCCGGATAATCGCTCTGAACAACATACCGAAGCTGCTCCCGCCCTCAAACACCCCCGGTGTTGCATTATAAAGAACGTAGGCAATATAGACCGGGAACACAGCGATGGCTTTTTTGAACAGCAGCATAAGGAGCATAATAAATGCGCTCAGAAAGACTACTGTCGGCAATAGATAAACAACGAAATCCTTAAAAAAGAACGTGTACCCCATATCCCATCCGGCATAGGCAAACCGGGCTGTGCTAATCAGGTTCAGAACCATTCCGAACCCATAGAGGTAGAGCAGCAGAGAAAGCAGCGTCCCTAGATACCGGGATAAAATATATTTTGCAGAGGATATGGGCTGTGAATATATCATTTCGGACATATTATGCCTTGAATCCCTGGTGAACAAAAGCAAGAAGAGAGGAAACATCAGCATTGCCGCACATATTTGCATATAGGTAACATATTTTTCGTATAGCTGCGGTCCGTATCCCGTTGTTCCTACAGCCCTTTGCAGGTTCTGGTTGACCTCCGCAATGCTGCCTATTTTCTGGCTGAACTGATTTTTGCCGGCACGAAGCCAACCGCTAATCCATTCGTCCTCATGCATGGCTGTATACACCTCATCAAAGGTTTTGTTCTGCAATAACCCGATCACATGTCTGGCATCGTTCACTCTCTCCGCAGGAATGCTGCTGGTGTCTATATTGTCCTGAAGGTATTGTATGGTTGCAGACTTTAATTCAGCCTCCGAAGCCGGAACGAACAAATATTCATGTGCACCGCTTTTTTGCAGCACTTCAATGTCCTTAGCGTTATGTACAGGATAATGAAAAACTTCCTTCATTTGATCAGCAACAAAGATTGTAAATAGACACAGCAGGGCAATGAATGTAATGCTTCGCAGTTGGTGGTTAACCTCAAAGGCCGTCAATCTGAGTCCTTTCACTCCGCCACTCTCCCTTTTGCCGTCATAAATACATAGGCAGCTTCGAGTGTGGCTTCATTTCCGGGTGTCATCGCCAATAATTCAGCTAACGTGCCGCCAAACAGCAAACTGCCCTGCTCCAAAATGGCAAGCTTATTGCAGGTATACTCAATATCCTCAATGATGTGTGTAGAGAATAAAACGGTGTTGCTCCTGCTGTACTTGCTTAACAGCTTGCGGATTCGGATTCTTTCCTCTGGATCAACGCCAGCCGTAGGCTCGTCCACAATCAGGATAGGAGGATTTCCAAGCATGGCCTGCGCGAGGCCCACCCTGCGTTTCATCCCGCCAGACAACTGACGGTATTTTTTCTTTTTATCCTCCAGCATATTTACCTTTTCGAGCACCTCTGTGATAAGCCGCTTCTGCTGATCTTTCGTGATTCCGCGCATAATGCAGATATACTGCATGATTTCCCATACGGTAAATTCCTTATAGAAGCCAAATTCCTGCGGCAGATAACCAATATTCCTTTTAATTTCCATAGCATTTAAGCGATTGCTCTCCATACCCAGAACATGAACGCTGCCCTTTGTCGGTTCAAGCAGTGTGGTTAATATGCGCATTAAGGTTGTTTTGCCCGAACCGTTGCGGCCTAACAAACCGAAAATCCCTTTGTCAATAGATAAAGAGACATCCTTGAGCGCAACCGTATCCTTGCCGAATTGCTGTGTTAAATGTGCAACCTGTATCGTCACTTTACATCCTCCCTTATCTTGGAGGGGAAAATAAAAAGCACCATCTCCCCTTAAGGATATGGTACTCATTATTGTTCAACTTTTTATCAAGTACTGGCATGAAAGGTTGCGCCAATGCTTGCCCCTCCAGCGGGGCCGTTTGACAAGAGCAGCTGGCCTTGATGTTTTTCACAAATGATTTTACAAATATACAGACCCAGCCCAAAATGCTGTGCATCCTTTCTATCGTCAGCACGGTAAAAGGGATCGGCGGCCTTGTGGATGTCTTCCCTACTAAATCCGCGCCCATCATCGGCAACCGTAATTGTAAGCGCCTTGTCATCCGCAATAACGGCAATATCAATCCGATTGTCAGCGTAGCGGGCCGCATTGGACATGAGGTTCTCAAATACCTGCAATACTAAATCCAGGTCTACTGCAATCATTTCAGCGGCTTGCTGCAAAGGTGTAAAGCACACCAGCTTCTCCCCCCGCACGATGTCCGCAGTTTCCCTAAAAGCTTGCAGCACCCCGGAGAGAGCAATCTTTTGCGGATGGGGTTCGATTTCTTCTAATTTTTGTATGCCATTTACATTTTGTACGTATGACTCCAGACGTCCGATCTGATTGCCCATCGTGTGAATAGTGGACATTACTTTTTCCTTTGGCAATTTATCTTCTTCCAGGTGGCTTGACAGAAACTCGGCATATCCGCGCAATACCGTCAGCGGGGTACGCAAATCGTGGGTAAAAGCGGCGTTAAGCCTTTTTCTCTCCTCCACTGACCGCCACAGCTCCCGATTGTTCTTTTCGAGCACACCCCGCATTTTCTCAAAGGAGGCACAGAGCCTCCCCATCTCATCCTTACTGCTATATTCCACTGAAAAGTCCAGATCGTTAGCGGTGATTTTTTGTGAGGCTGTATGTAATACTGACAGCGGAGGACGCAATTTATTGCGATAAAAAAGCATGGCAGCCGCTCCGATGCACAGTAAATAGGCGAGAGGACTAACCACTTCTTGAAGCGCGCCTAAGGCAAATAGCTTGCGCTTATCTTGTGCAGAGTAATTGGGTTCTACAGGCTTCTCAATGATTTCGGCACCATCCCCAAGCCGTTTACCCTCCTCCGTCGTTAAATAGTAGCGTTCACTTTGTCCTGTAAAGTAGGAAGATCGAATTTTCTCTGTGGCGATATCAACGGTTTTCAAAGCAAGCCCGCCAAGCACAGTGGCCAGCAGCATAAAAAATAGCATATACAGCGCAAAACTTTTGCGGATAGAGAGGTCGTTCAGCCATTTTTTCACTTTACCCACTTGTATCCGACCCCCCAGACGGTCTCAATATGCGATTTAGCACCCGCCGCCGCCATTTTTGCTCTGATTTTTCGGATATGCTCGGCTACCACGGACGCATCCCCCGGACTATCGTACCCCCAGAGCTTTTCGTAAATTCTTTCTTTATCGAAGATTTGTCCACGGTTTAGGGACAGCAATTCCACAATCTCAATTTCTTTTTTTGCCAGTAAAATAGGAACATTCTTATAGCTGATTTCCTTTGCAGCGTAATTAATGGCTAAGTCATCTTCGAATTTGGCTTTTATTCTGGTCAGCCCTCTTTGGTCGCGCCGGATGTGGGCGGCAACCCTTGCGCTAAGCTCATCGAGAGAAAATGGTTTGATCACATAATCGTCTGCGCCAAGCCCGAAGCCAAGCACCTTATCTGCATCCTCAATCCGCGCCGTCAAGAAAATAATCGGGCAGGCAACAAAATTGCGTATCCGGTCACAAACCTGAAAGCCATCCATCCCCGGCATATTAATATCAAGCAGAATAACGTCCGGCTGCTGCTCTGCTTGTTGAATGGCTTCCTCGCCGCTCCCGGCGGAAAGCACCTCATAGCCATCGTATTCAAAATGATCCTTCAATAAGCTGATGATATCCTGTTCGTCGTCAACGATTAATATCCGATTGCTCACTTCGCAAGCACCTCCATATCCCATAAAGGATATAGCACATTTATCAACTATTGATCAACTCTCATAGAGGTTCACCCTAATATCTTGAGGCCCACAGCCGATCCGAGAATCATTACGATGCAGATAATCCGCCGTATGCCGCGCCCTTCTCCATACAGCACCATGCCGAGCACCGCTCCTCCGGAAGCGCCGATTCCCGTCCATACCGCATAAGCTGTCCCCATCGGCAGACTGTTCATGGCCTGTGACAGCAGGAACAGACTGCCTCCAAAGCCGAGCAGGAACAGGCAAAAGGTCTTCCAGCCGCGCTCCTTATGGAGCTTGCCAAGCATAGCCACCCCGAGCATCTCGAAGCAGCCTGCGGCAATCAGCATTAGCCAAACCATGTTATGACACCTCCTTCATCCGGGAATCTCCGGTAATAAGCTTGAGGCCAATGACCCCAGCCAGGAGCACGAATATAAGCGCCAGCTTAATCAGCTTGAACGGTTCACCGAACCACAGCATATCCACAAGGACAGTACCGGCAGTGCCTAGTCCAACAAATACCGAATATACCGTACCTACAGGCAGCTTGGAGCTGGCAACGACTATGGTGTAGAAGCTGATTACAAGCGCCAGCCCCGTGATGATCCACTCCCAGGGAGCGGACGCATGCTTCAATCCGGTTACCCACACAACCTCCAGGCAGGCGGCCCCTGCGATTGTCACCCATGTACTATTGTTCTTCATCTGCAAATCTCCTCCTCTTGTGCAAACAAATAAGCCCGGAAGGCCATCGTCTAACGACGATACCTCCCGGGCTTTTATCCCTCCGTGTAGACACGGAATATTAACTCCGTGCGTTTTCCCTCGGACCTGCCAGCCTGAAAGTGCTGCGGAACCCTAGAAAACTTAAAACAACTATAATGTTACATCATATGTTAGCAAATTCTGTAGCGAAAGGCAACCCTTTTGTGGGTTGGGCACATCTGAAGCTTATTCATCAGCACCCTGTGCTGCTGCATGCTCTTCCAGAATCACAAAGCCCCAAGGCGATAGTTCAAGCTCCTCTCTCGGCGCGACTGTCCGTCCCGATAACAGCTCTCTCGCAGGGCCATGCGGATACACAAGGGATTGCGGCGCGTCAGAGTAGTTGAAGTAGTAACGCACCGTCTGGTTCTGCTGATTCACGCCTGTTTTGACGATCAGCGGAAAATCCAGCTCCTGGTCGGCTCCCCATAATCCGGCCTCCTGCACAGCCGCCTTCAGAATGCTCTCCGCCATTTCGCTGCTCGTCATGCAGCCGATATAGGTCGCACTCCCTTTCCCGTAACGGTTCCGCGTTACTGCGGCATACTCGCCCCAGTGCGGGTGATCGTAACGGAGGAGCACCTCCGCCGTCGTCGGCGTGATCAGCTCCATCCACGACTCCACTTTATTGTCTTTCGCGCTAATCGCCGCGTTCTCACTCTTCAGCCGCACCTCATGCGGCGTCACGAACACGCTGTAGCCGATGCCGCAGGCCGCGCTGATGATGCCCGGCTGAACGGTCGTACGCACCTTGATGACTTCGTCTGCGAATCCGCTTTTGAAGGTGTACACGGCATGTCCGCCTTGTCTTACATATTCGTTCAGCCCCTCCAGGGCTTCATCGGTAACCGCATACAGCGCCGGAACGACGATCAGGTCATACTCCGACAGACCGGGATAACCCGGCTGAATAAAGTCACATTCAACGTTCATCCGGTACAGTCCATCATACATCCAGCGCACGACATCATTATAGCTCCGCCCGTCTGGCAGCTTGAACCACTCCATTGCTGTCAGAGCTTCGTTGCTCACCATCACCGCCACCTTGTTCGGCTTGCGCAGACCATAAAGCTGCCCGCTTAAGCGCGCAAAATCCCGGCCAATGGTGATCGCTTCGTTATACACCGGATTTGGCTGGAAATCATGGCTCAGCAGCCCTTTCCAATACGTCTCAATCGAATTGTGGATGGAGTGCCAATGCCAGTAGGCGACCATGTTCGCACCGGAAGCGAGATGGCTGAAGGCCTGCAGCCGCAGTTGGCCCGGATAAGGTGTCCAGTTAGGAAATGCCTGCGCCTGTGTCTCCAGTACCAGATAGTTGCTGCGCTTCAGGGAGCGGGTCATATCGCCGCCGAAGGCGATTTCCGTTCCGGTCAGCTCATGCTGTGAAGGATGGTAAATGTCCACTCCGGCAATGTCAAAAGCTCGGGCTGCGGCAAAGTGGTCCACAGACGGCTGCACCCCAAACGAATGCCCGCGCCATTCAAAATCAAAGTTCTGCGTAACGAACTGTCCCGGCTGCTTGTACTCGTTCACCAGTGCGACCTGCCAGGCAAGAAAATCCGTCACCAGTTTACGCTGGAAACGGGCGAACTCCGCCCCCAGGCTACCGTTAATGGTGCCCACTACCGAAGGGAAGTCTTCCCAGCTATTGATCCGGTTGCTCCAGTAATCCAGCCCAAAGCGGCGGTTAATCTCCTCCAGCGTTCCGAAGGTCTCCCGCATATATTTGACGAACAGAAGCTGCACATTAGCTCCGGCCGTGTCGTAATGCTTGGTCTCATTGTCCGTCTGATAGCCGATCACCGCCGGATGCTTGCAGACCCGGCCGATCAGCTTGCGGATAATCCGCTCCGCATGGAACAGGTAGGTGGGGTTCGTAATATCCATGATCTGGCGAGCGCCGTATTTCCCCGGCCCTTTTGGCGTTACGGCCAGAACATCCGGGTGCTCCTTGACCATCCAGGTGGGAACGGCATAAGTCGGTGTTCCGACGATTACCGCAATCCCTGCAGCATGCATCGCATCCAGCACCCGGTCAACAGAGGTGAAGTCGAATACGCCGTTCTGCGGCTCATGCGTGCTCCAGGTCGATTCGGCAATGCGGACTGTATTGATGCCCGCCGCCTTCATCATGGTGATATCCTCGTCCAGCCTCTCGTAAGGCATATATTCGTCGTAATAAGCTACGCCGTAGCGAAGTGTAGTCATTTTTTTCCTTTTCCTCCCTCACTGTTTCTCTTGTCATTGTTCTACTCACTCACTCAGGGCAATCGCTTACGGATTTTTTTAAACCCCTGCGCTAAAAGTTTCAGGAATAACTGGTTTCGGAAGCATTTACCCTATTGCCATGTACCTGAGATGGAATTTCCTCACTTCCCTTTCCTCGCTCCAACAACGGCATTTCTGCCGTTATTCTGATTGAAGCCCCTGCTCACCACCCATATAAGGTGAACTCTAAAATAAAAAAATAGGGTAGAAGTACGGAGGGGACGTTTGGAACTGTAGGAGCGCAGCGTCCGCCAACAGCGGCCGAAAGTCCAAACAGTCCCCGCAGTACGACTTAACCCTATTCATAATCTTGAGGTTTACCTTAAACTCAACCTTTAATTGCGCCCTCAGCAATCCCCTGCATAATGAACTTCTGGAAGAAGCCGTAGATGATGATGACGGGAAGCGCGGTCAGCACCAGCGCCGCCAGGATAAGCGACCATTCCTTGTTGTATTCCCCGAAGAGCGTGTTCGTTGACAGGATCAGGGTATAGTTGTTGGAGTCCGTAAGCATCAGCAGCGGCAGCAGGAAGTCATTCCAGATCCACAGAAAATCAAGAATCGCAATCGTGACCGTAATCGGCACCAGCAGCGGGAAGATAATCCGGAAAAAGGTCTGGAACTCGCCGCAGCCGTCAATGCGCGCCGCCTCCTCCAGCTCGCGGGGAATGGATTTCACAAATCCATGATACAGGAAAATCGCCATATTCACACCAAGGCCGATATAAATCAGGGCCAAGCCGTAGGTGCTGCCGCTGACATGCAGCGCTTTGGCCATCCGGGTCAGCGGAATCATGATTGAATGGAACGGCACCAGCATCGAAGCGATGAACAGCGAGAAGATAGCAGCACTCAGCTTGCCGGAGGTCCGGGACAGCTTGTAGCCGGCCAGGGCCGCACAGAAGATGATGCCGCCGATGCCGATCACGGATACAATCACTGAGTTCACCGTGCTGTGCAGCAGATTGATTTTATCAAAGGCCTGGCTGTAGTTCTCGAAATGCAGCTTGGTCGGCAGCGCCATGAAGGATGCGAACATTTCCCCTTGGGTTTTCACCGAATTAATGATCGCCAGATAGATCGGGAAGAAGGAAATTACCGCGCCGACACAGAGAAACAGGGTAATAAATAACGAGGCCCCTTTTCTTAGTCTCATGCTTCCACCTCTTTTCGTTTCATGACACCAATCTGGATGAAGGTGAAGAGCAGAATAATCACGAACAGAATGACCGATTTGGCGCTGGCGTAGCCGTAACGGAAGTTGTTGGAGAACGCCTCTTCATAAATATTCATCGTGATTACCTGCGTACTGCGTCCCGGACCGCCGCCGGTCAAGCCGTACACCGCCTCGAATACCTTGAACGCTCCGTTAAGCGTAAGGAAGAAGCAAATGGTCACCGCATGCGTAATCATCGGCAGCGTCACCTTGCGGAAGGTCTGGAACGGGCTTGCGCCGTCAATGACAGCGGCTTCCTTAAGACTTTGCGGCACACCCTGCAGGGCGGCCAGATATATAATCATCATATAGCCGACACCATTCCACAGCGATACGATTATGATCGAATAGAAGGATACCTTAGGATCTCCGATCCACAGCTGGTCCAGGAAGGACATGGCTGTTTTTTCGGCAATTTGCGGCAGCACTTGAGAGAACACGAAGGTCCACATGAAGGCGCTGATAATGGTACTGATCATATTTGGCATGAAGAAAATCGTACGGAAGAAGCCCTTGGTTCGGGTCTTCGTCTCAATGAACACAGCAAGCACAAGCGCGAATACATTTTGCAGAACGATCATGAACAGTACATATTTTAACGTAAACAACAGAGAATTCACGAAATCCGGGTCATCACGCAGCGCTTCAATGAAGTTGCCGAGGCCAATGAAGGAATAGTTGGGATTCAGTCCATTCCAGTCCGTAAAGCTGTAATACATACCGCCAATCGTGGGAATCATCAGAAACAATAAGTAGATAATAAATGCGGGCGCGACGAAAGCAAGCAGTGAAAGAACATTTTTGTATCTCTTAATCGGCACAGTAACCGCTCCTCTCCTCCATGATGTGGGCAGCAGCAAACAGGGATGGACGAAGCTGGGGTTCCCCTCTGTTCTTCCATCCCTGGCAGTCTGCCGCAGCTTATTTGTTTACTTTGTTGTAGGACTTCCAAGCTTTGTCGAGCGCCTTCAGAACATCATCCTGCGACATTTGTCCGGCATAATACGCCTGCAGCCCCTTGCCCACTTCATCCTTGACCGATTGCGGAATAGCCGGGTCCTGCACGGATTTGCCCGCTTTTACATAGGTGGTAGCCTCAGTGATCCAAGGATAGCTTTCATAGGTGTGGACCGTGGATACCGGGTTGAATTTGAGTGATTGGAAAAAGGCATTGGAGGCCTGATCGTCCAGCACATAGTTCAGGAAATCAAGCGCTACTTCTTTGTTCTTGCTGGTTGGCGATACGGCAAGCGATGTCGAAGCGCTGAGATTGATCAAGGTTGCATTGGCATCATCGTTGATTGGCAGCGGAGCTACGCCGAAGTCCAGATCAGGATTCGATTTCAGGATTGTTTCAGCATACCAAGGGCCCATCAGCCACATAGCTCCTTTGCCTGCAGCAAAGGCTGCCGCGCCGTCATCGCCGCCGACCTCGGTCGCTTTTTCCGTACCGTTAGCGTTGATCAGATCGAACACGTCGAAGATCGCCGATTTCATTTCCGTAAAGGAGCCTTCATCCTTGTTCATTTTGTTCACGAACTCAGGATCTTTTGTCTTCATCATCCCGCCCACGGCGAGCGGCAGCACCAGCTGCGGAATCCAGGACTCTTTATAGGAGAGTACGAATGGGGTGATTTTTTTAGCTTTGAGCTTCTCAATGACCGTCTTCATTTCTGTCAGAGTTGTAGGCGGAGTCAGTCCCTGCTCACTGAAAATTTTCTTATTGTACAGATATCCCCAGGAGAGAGTTTCCAGCGGCAGCGCCACAACCTTACCGTCTGTAGTGGTCACTGAAGGCTTCACGCTATCAAGGAGCTTGCCGACAAACGGCTGGCTGCTCAGATCCTCCAAATATCCGGCTTTATAGTAGGATGGGATTTCGTTAACGGCATGAATGGCGAAAATATCGGGCGCGTCATTAGAAGCAAGCCGTGTCTTCAGTATTTGCGAGGCGTTGTCCGCCGTAGGCATTTCGAGCTGCACCGAGACGTCGATGTTCTTGTCAGTCTTTTCCTTCTTCACAAACTCAGCGATATAGTTATCGTATTGCTCCTTGAAGCGGGGCTGTGCGATGAACATTTTGAGTGTTACACTTTTGGCGGCAGCGCTGCCGCTGCCTGTATTTTCTCCGGTTGAAGCGGCTTCGTTGCCGCCACCGCTGTTGCTGCTGCAGCCTGCAAGCAGAGTAGCGGCGAGGAATGTGCAGAGTAGACCTTTGTTCATCTTTTTCATGCTGTAAGACCTCCCAATGTCTATGTTTTGTTTACGCTTTCATTGTACCTTGATTATGAAAGCGTTTAATTGGACGGAATTACCCTTCGGAGTTGGACATTTTTAAACTGGAGCTTTGCTTGCGCATTTCACCCGGAGCGACGCCGTAATGCTTTTTGAACACTCTGTAGAAATAGCCTACATCCTCGTACCCGGCAAGCTCGGCGACCGTCTTGATTGGAATATTCTCATCAGCCAGCCACTCCTTCGCCTTATCCATACGCAGCCCGAGAATGTAGTCCGTAACGTTGCAGCCGTATTCCAGCTTGAACACCTTGCTTAAATATTCCTTGCTGACAAAAAAAGCCCGCGCCAGTCCCTCCAGCGTCACCGCCTCGGCAAAATGCCCGTCGATATACTGCCTCACCTCTTCAAGGTTCAGCTTATTCTTGAATTTGCGCTGCCCGATCAGCAGCTCAAGGCTGCCCCCATAGAGCGCCTTCAGATACGCCTCGACATTCGCCGCTGAAGTAAGTGCTTCATGAGATATTTCCGCCTTCAGCAGTTCATCCTCCAGCCGGTTCCCCCGCATCAGCTCCTTCAGCAGCAGCAGCATCTCGCTTGCCGCCTGCCGGAGTGCTCCAGGTCCTTTGGCTCCCCCAAGCTCCAGTTCTCTGCGTACCCCTTCCAGAACCGAATTTACTCCCTCGGCATTCAATTCGTTGAAATGCACCCGCATTAGCTGTTTATAGGAAGAGAGGCACAGCGACACATCAATATCCAGCGCGTATGCACTCTGCTCCCGCCCAGCCTCCTGCAGCTCCCTCCGGCATTTATCCAGCACAGCGTTCAGCTCCTTAGGGTCAATCGGCTTCAGCAAATAATCCACGGCCCCATACCGGATGGCATTCTGGGCATATTTGAAATCATCATAGCCGCTGACCACGATGACCTTGATCTCAGGGTAGCTCTCATGAAGATTATTCATCAGCATGACGCCATCCGCGCCGGGCATGCGCATGTCGGTAATGACGATCTGCGGGGACAGCTCGTCTGTCAGGCGCAGCGCCTCCCGTCCGTCCTCGGCTTCGCCGGCAATCTCCATCCCATGCTCCTCCCAGGAGCCGAACGTCCGCACAATATCCCGGTTCCAGCTTTCGTCGTCCACCAGCAGCACTTTTATCATGGCGTTCATCCTTTCGGGGGGTGTAAGTTGAGTTTGGGAGTTCTCAAATTCGGGCTCGGTCGTGACTGCGTGGAATGTTTGGACTTCCGGCCGCTGTTATGGTTGGATTTCCTGATTTTGAACCTCTATTCGCGGTAGAAATCCAACCATAAAGGCGGACGCTATCGCTCCTACAGTTCCAAACTTCCACTCCGCCACTTCTGCCCGAATTTTAAAAAATCACAAACTCAATTTTTTGTTTGTTATTTAAAGTGGGCTCGGTCGTGACTGCGTGGAATGTTTGGACTTCCGGCCGCTGTTATGGTTGGATTTCCTGATTTGTACCGCTGTTCGCGGTAGAAATCCAACCATAAAGGCGGACGCTATCGCTCCTACAGTTCCAAACTTCCACTCCGCCACTTCTGCCCGAATTTAAATAAATCACAAACTCAATTTTTTGTTTGTTATTTCAAGTGGAATTCTCACGGTTATCGTAGTTCCCTGGCCTTCCTTGCTCTCGACGGAGATGCCGTACCTGCCGCCAAAATGCAGATGAATCCGCGAAGCGACATTGCTCAGCCCGATCCGCTCGCCATACGTCCACAGCTTCCCGCTGCGGCTCGTAAGCCTGCGCTGCAGCTCGGCAAGCCTGTCCGGCTCAATGCCCACTCCGTTGTCGCGGATAACAATAACCGTGTCCTCACCGGCGCGGCTCACTTTGACCTCCAGTTCCCAAGGGCCCTCCTGGCGCTCCAGGCCATGAAAAAAAGCATTTTCCACAATGGGCTGCAGGCTAAGCTTCGGAATTAAGCTGTTCAGCGTTCCTTCATCCACCTGGGGCCTGTAGTCCAGCCGGGCGGTAAAGCGCTGCTGCTGGATCTGCATGTAGTTGTTCAAATGGTTCAGCTCCGCCCGCAGCGGCGCAAGATCCTCCGGCTCGCGGATGATATAGCGGAACATATCGCTTAACGAGCGCAGCACGTCGTAGCTCTCTGCCGGACTGTTCTTGAACAGCATGCTACCAATCATCTGCAGTGTATTTTGCAGGAAATGCGGATTGATCTGCGCCTGCAGCGCCTTAAGCTCGCTGCTCTTCTTCTCCAGGCTGATCATATATTCCGTGCGGATATGCTCGCGGATGCGGTGCGACATTTGATCCAGCTTCGTCTCCAAGAGGCCGATCTCATCCACACGGTTGCTATGGCGCACACCCCGATCCTTCATCATGCCGAAGCCCTGAATGGAACGGGCAAGACTGACGATTGGCGTAGCCAGCCGCCAGGCGAGAACGACGGCAAGCAGGACCGCCACACCTATGGAGACAGCGCCTACAATCAAGCCGAAGTTCATGGTCGCCATTGCACTCTGATTAATGAAGCTGTCCGGGATGACGGTGACCAGCTTGAGGCCCACGGGATCAATGGTATTGTAGAACACATATTCATGGTCGCTGCGAAAATATCCCTGAGTCTCGCTGGTGTCAGCGATACGGGACAAGGTTCGGGAAGACGGAGCGCTGCCCCAGGGCTGATACAGCACCTTGCCGTCAGCCCCGGCGATAAATACCGTATGGTCGTTCCCCCTTCCCAGGAGGTTCAGCGTCTGGTCAAGCATCCCCCAGCGGATCGCCAATGAAATGCCGCCCAGCTTCTCCTGATTCTCAAAACGGTTAATGCTGCGGATGAGCTGGAACTTGGTCCCGTCACTGCTGTCCGTGGTGATCATGAAGTCCTTGTCCTGGTCGAACAGCTGCTTATAGGGAGCCGGAACAACTGCCGGTGATTGGATATCATTCCTTGAGGCATTGACAGTGAACAGCTTGTTGTATTCCTTCAAATACATCTCCACCCCGACCACATGATTTCCGGCCGAGTAGAACAGATTCGTTAAGGTATCAATAATATTCCGCTGTGCAGTGAACTGGCTGGACAGATTCGGCTCTTCGGCGCTTGCCAGATAATCGCTTAAGTGCGGACTGATCATCACTGTGTAGATCAGATTGTTAAGCTGGGCGAACTGGTCGCCCAAATAAATGCCTGTCCATTTCATATTGGAGAGATTCGTGTTAATGACTTCGGTCTCCATCGAGCGGCGGCTGTTCTCGGCAGCAAGCCCCGTTATTGCCACAATGGGAAGGGTGGCTAGAAGAATCATCGTCAAAATGAGCTTATTGCGGATACTGCGCCGGAAAGGACCGGACAGCTTCATCATCCATTTGGCAAGCATAACGCGCCCCAGCCTCCTTGTTTCTCTTGCCGTAGTTTACCCAAGGCAGAGCAGATTAATAGTAACAGAACCGGCCTCGCCTTCCTCTAAAAGAAACCGCTTCCGTTCTCTAAGTATAGAAGGATAGCCTGCAGCGTGCAGCATATTTGCAGCAAAAAACTAACGTCCCGCAAGCCGGACGTTAGTTTCAAGAGAATAATGCTTATTTACCAAGCACAAAGGTATGAAAGGATTCTGCCTCAAGCTGACAAGAATACTGATCTGATCCGCTGTTCAGGTGCAGCATCCGCGCTTCTTTGTAAGGGTTGGCAATGACGACTACCATTTCGTCCTCCGGCGTACGGAACGCAATCGCATGTCCGGTCCAAGGCCCCTTCAGCCCTACTCTTACCGAACCTGGAACAGCAAAGCGGGAGAAATGCTTCATCACATAGTATTCTGGATTGTTAATGGCTTGTCTCGTTGAGGGTTCAATGGTCAGCATGGAGTTCTGCTCCCAGCCCCAGGTACTGCGCCCTTTCGGCTCAAGCGCCATATTCCAGTAAATATAGGCGTTTACACCGTTCGTGAAATAATGCTGATACAGTCCAAAAATATACTTGGCATAGAACCAGGTGTTCTCGCCGTCGCCGCATTCATTCTCCGTCTGCATGTACCGCAGCTCCGGGTAGCTCTGCGCCGTCCGCTGAATTGCATGCTTGCCGGCCCATTGGTAGCCAACGCCCTTGACGTATTTGTACGCTTCAGGATCACCCAGCACCACTCCGGCAAAAGCGTCATGATCACTCGATTTCTTCTTCAGCCATTCATCCCACGGCTCCGGGGCGTTGATGGTGCCCAGCCAGATTTCGGTCTCCAGTCCATGCTCTTCAAAGGCCGGACCAAGATAATCGCGGATAAAAATTCTCAGCTGCTCCCCGGTCCAGACACAGGACGGGAATTTCTGATCAGCAACCACTTCATTCTGTACATGCACCTGGTGAATGGTGATCCCCTCTGCCCGGTACGCTTCAACGAACTTCACGAAGTACAGCGCGTAAGCGGCAAGTATCTCCGGCTCCCAGCGGAGCGTGCCGTAATTATAAGCCTTTGGGAACTTCATCCAAGTCGGTGGGCTCCAGGGAGAAGCGAATAATTTAAGCTCCGGGTTCAGCGCCAGAGCTTCCTTGATATAAGGAATCAGCAGCTTCCGGTCGCGTTCAATAGAGAAATGCTCCATGGCGTAGTCGCCATCCGTTTCGTTCAGGCTGTACCAGTCCAGCGCATAATCACTGGCCCCGATTGGCAGGCGGCAAATGCTGAAGCGCTGCTCTCCCTCGGGATGGAACAAATTATGCATCACTTTGGCCCGTTCATCATCCGGGAGATGACCCAGTGCGGCAAAGCCCAGCTCATTGAAGCACCCGCCGAAGCCTTCCAGCGTTTGATAGGTGTCGCCTGTAAACGTCAGGTTCGCCGCCGCAGTGTTCTCTGTTCCGGGAGCTTGCGCCTCCGGCACGTCACGTTCAGTCCAGGGCGACTGCTCCGTGCTGGAGAACCAATTAAGCTTTAGTGTAGACATATTGTGAAACCTCCATTGCTGTATTTTTTTATAATTTTATTGCTCAATCAATTGAAATGGAAATAGACACCGAATGGTTGCGCTTTCATTATAACTTGAGATTGAGATCAGGTGAATTGGACAATCCGGCAATCCGGGATTGGACTTTTTTAACCTTACATATCTGCAAAAAATGCAAAAGCAGCCATCCGTAAATGGGAATCGCTGCTTTTGCATGAACTAATCCGAAAATACTGCCTGTTTCCAAGAAAATCTACTTCGCCACCAGCGCGTTCAGCTCCCGCAAATCCTGAGCCAAATCAGCCTCGGTATATTTGCCCTGCCCAAAGCCGATCATCGCCCGCAGCGGCATGTATTTCATCATCGCGATGAACATGTCCGGGTTATCCTCCATCGCACTCTCCAGCCCAAAAATACTGCTGTATTTCTTCGCCTTCTCTGCCGTAAGCGGATTATCCAGCAGGTCGCCGACTGTTGTGTTGCGGTGGAAGCGTACTGCAATTTCGGTGCTGGAGCTCACTTCAAGTGAAGCACTCAGCCGGATATCGCGTGAAGAGGACCCGACAGAAATATGGAAGCCGCCGCTCTCCACATGCCAATCGCTAAGCTCCACATTGTAATAGGCAAAGGAACGTTTATCCAGTGTAAAAGAAACCTCCCGCGCTTCTCCGGGCTGCAGCTCCACCTTCTGGAAGCCCTTCAGCTCCTGCAGCGGACGAATGACACTGCTCTGCACATCGCTGACATAAAGCTGCACGATTTCCTGGCCGGTCCGGGTGCCGGTATTCTTCACGGTTACGCTAACATGCACGGTTTCCGTATCGTTGATGCTGGTTTTATCCAGCTTCAGCCCGCTGTACTCGAATTCGGTGTAGCTCAGACCGAAGCCGAACGGGAACAGCGGCTCGATTTCTTTTTTATCATAATAGCGGTAGCCGACGAACAGACCTTCCTTATACTCCACCTTGTCACCTTCGCCCGGGAAGTTCAGGAATGACGGATTGTCGCTCAGCTTCACCGGGAATGTCTCGGCCAGCTTGCCGCTTGGACTCACCTCTCCGAAGAGCAGATCGGCAACAGCTCCACCGAAGGCCTGACCACCCAGATAGCCCTCCAGAATCGCTTTGGTTTTGCCGATCCAGGGCATAATCACGGGAGAGCCGTTGCTCAGCACGACGATAACATTCTCCTGAACTTCAGCGACCGCGCCGATCAGCGCGATATGGCTCTCCGGCAGCGACAAATGGCTGCGGTCATAGCCCTCCGACTCATAGCGGTCCGGCAAGCCAAGGAACAGTACGGCAGCATCTGCTTTGGCCGCTGTTTCCCGCGCTTCCTGCAGCAGCGCCTCATTGATCCCATCGCTGTCAAGCTCATAGCCCTGCGCGTACAGGAAGCTTGCAGCATCTCCCGCCACCGACTGCAGTTCGGCAAAAGCATCATCCAACCTGGTTGGATTTACGTGCGAGCTGCCTCCACCCTGATAACGTGGCTTCTTGGCGAACTCACCGATGACAGCCAGCGTGCCTTTTTTGGCAAGCGGCAGTATATGGTCTTCGTTCTTAAGCAGCACCATGCTCTCACGGGCCACTTCTCGGGCCAGACGGTGATGCTGATCGGGATCAACTGCCGCCTGCTCCCGGCGGTTCTCCACACTTTTGAAAACATAGGACAACACCCGTTCCACAGCCAAATCCAGCGTTTCCATCGACAGCTCGCCGCTGTTCACGGCGGCTACGATTTTGGCGTCGCCGATGCCGCCGCTGGACGGCATTTCCAGCTCCAGCCCGGCCTGCAGCGCCTTTACCCGCTCATTGACCGCACCCCAGTCAGACACCACGAAACCTTCAAAGCCCCATTCATCACGGAGAATCCGGGTCAGCAGCGTTTCGCTTTCCGAAGCGTATTCACCATTAACGCGGTTGTAAGAGCACATGACACTCCACGGCTGACTCTTCTTCACTGCCCCTTCAAAGCTCGCCAGATAAATTTCCCGCAGCGTGCGCTCATCAATTACAGCGTCCGTAGACATACGGCGGTGCTCCTGGTTATTGGCGGCAAAATGCTTCAGCGACGTGCCCACGCCCTGGCTCTGCACACCCTTGATATGGTTCGCGGCCATTTCGGAGGACAAATACGGATCTTCCGAAAAATATTCAAAATTGCGCCCGTTCAGCGGTGAGCGCTTGATATTCGCACCTGGTCCGAGCAGGATGGATACATCCTCCGCCTGGCATTCTCTGCCTAGCGCTTCGCCTACCCGGCCGATCAGCTCCCGGTTCCAGGTAGAAGCCAAGCCTGCCGCAGATGGAAAACAAGTAGCCGGCACACTGTTATGGAGTCCAAGATGGTCTGCGCTCTCTGCCTGCTTGCGCAGGCCATGCGGACCGTCCGTGACCATCAATGAGGGAATACCCAACCGTTCAATACCTTTGGTATGCCAGAAATCCAGTCCGGAGCAGAGTCCGGCTTTCTCTTCAAGCGTCATTTGCGAGATCAGGTTGTGAATGTCAGTCTTCATTATGGGCCTCCTTGAAAGTGCTTACTTTTCTCCATTCTAATATACTTCCCCAGCGATTTATGGCATTATCATTGTATGTCTGGTATTTTCATTGTGGATCGGAGCCAAAAGAGCCATGCTTGATAATATAGCGGATAATGAGAGAATACCGTATATCTGCAGACTAATGTCTGAGTCCTGCCGGGTTCCGGCCATTTGGCTGGATGCAGAGGGTGAAGCCAAGGGCTTGCTGCCGCAGCCGTTCGAGGACCGGCCTCCGGTTGAAGGCGGCAAAGGACTGCTTGCCGAAATAACAGAGCATATTCAAGCCATTCCTATCAGCAACAATAAAACGGGAGCAGCCCTTCCACTCATCCACACCACGGCTTACCTGGAAAATCTCATCGTGCTCCCGCTTGCCGGAGAGCTGAAGCAGGCCGGGGCCATCATCGTCGGGCCTTCACTGTTCGCCCCCTTCACCAGCGGGAATGCGGCAAGCCTGCTGCACGACCATAACATTCCGCCGGGACGGCAGGAAGGCTGGCTTCGCTATTATCAAGGGCTGCCCGTGCTGGACCGGATGCGGCTGTATCATGCCGCTATGCTGCTGCATACGCTAGTTACAGGCCAAGCCTTATCCCTCAGCGAGCTGCTGCTGCAATCACAGTCCGCCCCTCCCATGCAGCTTCCCGAAGAAGGTAGTGATCTTAACCTGTCCTACCGGCGCGAAAACATCTGGCTGCACCATGACCCGATGCTGGAGCGCGAGCTGTTCCGGCACATCCGCAATGGGAATAAAGCCGAGCTGCTGCGGACCCATGCCACCTTTTCCGAAGAGCAATTTGGACGTCTCTCCAAGAAAAGCCAGCTCCGCAGCAAAAAAAATCTCACCATCTCCTCAATTACACTTGCGACCCGCGCCGCGATTGAAGGAGGGCTGTTCTGGGAAATCGCCTACACACTGAGCGACTTTCATATTCAGCACATCGAAGAGCTGACGGATATTCCGGCTGTGGAACGCGCCCAGCTTGCCGCACTCTGCGATTTTGCCGATCATGTGAAGGACAACCGCAGGTCGAAGCTCTCCCGCACGTCCGCGCTGTGCCAGAATTATATTTTTAACCATTTGTATGAAGAGCTTACGCTGGGTACGCTTGCCGGGGTCGCCGGACTTAACGCCAGCTACCTCTCCCAGCAGTTCAAGAAGGAGACCGGCATTGCCGTCAGCGATTACATCCAGCGGGAACGGATTGAGGAGGCCAAGCGCCTGATGGAGCTGCCGGGCATCACTCTGTCGGATATCGCCACCCGGCTCCATTTCAACGACCAGAGCTATTTTACCAAAGTGTTCAAAAAATATACCGGCATGACGCCCAAGCAGTTCCGGCAAGACCGGGGCATAACCATCTAAGGAGCAGCGGTTCAGAATGCCCCAAGGCTTCAATAATATGGTACAATTCTATAGAACGGAATTTAGTTTTGTACGGAGTAAATCGAAGAAGATTAGGCTAACAAAACTAAGTCTATGCTTCCGAAGCAAGTTTTGTCGAAGTAAATCGAAGGTGTATTTGGCTAACAAAACTTTTAGGAGTGATACTATTGGGGATTGGCATCATTTTTATTGGAGTGATTGTCTACATCGTCGTTCAAGCCGTTGTAAAAGATAACAGCAACAAAAAGCGCAGAAGCGGAAGGTACAGGAATGATTCCGCAGACAGTTTTTTCTATACCGGTGCCGGGATGGATTTCACTGCGGACGACAATCACAAGCCTCACTCCGGCAATCATCATGATGGAAGCAACGGGCATCACGGCCATAGCAGTGGCGGCAGCAGCTGGGGCAGCGGCCATGGCAGTCACGGCGGCTGGGATGGCGGCGGACACAGCCACGGCGGTCATGACAGCGGCGGCTATGGCGGGGGTGGTCATGATGGCGGCGGTTTTGGCGGCGGGGATTCCGGCGGTGGCGGCGGAGGCGGGGATTAAATTCGGAGCAAAATGCTCCGTATCGTCTGAATAATCTGAGGGTACGGGGCATTTTTATTTTGCGAAAAGTTATTCTACACGCTGAATTTGAAGCGGCTAAGCAGAACCTCGCCGGTAAAGCTCAGATAGACGTCCGTATTCCCGGCTCCGATGCCCACAAGAACGGTCAGACTCTTCCACTCCTGCAGCCCGCCGCCTGACGGAATCTCAAGCGTACCCGCCATTTTTCCTGATGGACCTCCGGTTCTGATCTCGATGCTGCCGCCTTTCGCGGAGGACACAAGCCCCTGGAACACTGTCGCGCCCTTGTCAAACTGCACATCCTTGAAGGCGATCCAGGCCCCGTCCGCTACCGGATGAATGGATGCGCCGCCCGCCTTGCATTCATCCAGATATACTTTTTCATAATCGTCATAGTTCTCTGCTTTGACCTCTTGATAGAGGTTACGCGCAGGAATCGTCTCTCCATGAACGTATACCTTGCCGGTCAACTGGATGTCGCTTGAGGAGCGGCCAATCATCAGCTCGTATTCACCGGTCTCCACACAGTATTGTTCCCGTGTCACATCCCAGAAGGCCAGCTCGGCCACCGGCAGCGTAAAGGTTACCGTCTGCTTTTGACCGACGGCGAGATGAAGCTTTTCAAAACCCTTCAGTTGCTTCAGCGGACGCTTAACCCGCGAGGACAAGGCATGCACATAGAACTGAACGACCTCGTCTCCGGCGGTATCACCGGTATTTTCAATCTGGACCGACAGTTGAATCTTTCCGTCCTGCTTCAGTTCCTTGTCTGCCAGTGACAGATTGCTGTAGGCAACCTTCGTGTAGCTCAGGCCATGCCCGAACGGATACAGCGGCTCGCCGTCAAAGTACATGTAGGTCCGTTTGCCTTTGATAATATCGTAATCCATCAGATCAG
Source organism: Paenibacillus sp. BAC0078 (assembly GCF_054483875.1). NCBI lineage: Bacteria > Bacillati > Bacillota > Bacilli > Caryophanales > Paenibacillaceae > Paenibacillus > Paenibacillus sp. BAC0078. The sequence goes on along the minus strand of NZ_JBTLRW010000006.1, from coordinate 32,024 downwards.
GAAGCTGCTCCACGGAACGGTACCAGGTCATATTCAGCTTGCCTGACGGGCTATAGTCGCCGAACAGCACATCTGCTACCGCGTTGCCCAGCTCCTGTCCGCTGTGGGAGGTATACAGCACCGCCGGAATATTCTCGTCAATCCAGGTGGAAGAAATCGGATAGCTGCCCACAATCACTACTACCGTATTCGGATTGGCTGCGTGTACCGCTTTGACCAGACGCTCCTGCTCTTCCGGCAGCACAATATCCGGTCTGTCGATTTCTTCCTTGCCGTTCAGCAGCGGATGGTTGCCTACGAATACAACTGCGACTTCAGCAGCCTTAGCGGTAGCAACCGCAGCTTCTATGCCGCTCACGACTGTATTTTTGCGGAAGGAACGTTCTTCAGCGCTGGCATCCTCTGCGCCAACCCGGAGCGTCCCGTCCTCTGCATCAATAGAGATCAGCTTGTCATTCCAGGTCCGCAGACTTACAGCGCCGTCAGCTTCCGGCACCAGATTCAGCGATTCCTTCACGTACCAGCCATAGATTTCATCTGCAGAGGCTGTCAGGGTATCGGCATCGCTCAGCGTAACATACTGTCCCCGGCTGGTCGCCTCCAGCGTATGGGCTGTCCAGCCCCAAGCCGTATGGCGGAACATCTCCCCGCGCTCAAGTGCATCATACAGCACAGCCAGCCTGCCATCCTCGCCGGTCATTCCCACGGCTTTGCCGTTTGCCGCCGATGTCAGAATAATCCGGTCATCACCGCTCTCAAAAGCTACCTGCTTCCCGGCAAGCTTCTTGCGTACCCCCTGCAAAGGCGTAACGCCATATGCCAAAGTGCCGGAATACCAGTCTCTGAAGGCTTCATCCGCCAGCGGTCCGATGAGCGCCACTTTGGACAGCTTTGTTTTGCTGAGCGGGAGGGTGGCATTGTCATTCTTAAGCAGTACAATAGACTGCTTCGCCGCTTCCAGCGACAGCTCGCTGTGCTCCTTGCTGAGAATTACGGAATCGTCGATAGCTGCATACGGATTGCCTTCCTCCGGATCGAACTCGCCCAGACGGAAACGGACCCGGAAGGTATTGAAGAGCGCACGGTCGAGATCCGCTTCGGTAAGATGACCCTCATTCAGCGCCTGATGAATAACCTTAATCGTCTCTTCCGTCTCTTCAGTCACACTGTCGATGCCGTTCTGGATGGATTCAGCCATAGACTGGGCGAACGATTCATAATACTTATGGTCCTTCACAATCCCGAACAAATCCCCGGCATCGCTTACAATAAAGCCATCCATTTCCCATTCGCCCTTCACAATCTCCATAACCGCCGGATGCAAAATCACCGGTACACCGTTCACCGAGTTGTAGGCGGTCATCATCGACTGCGCGCCGCCTTCCTTGAAGGCAGGCTTGAACGCCTCAAGATAATACTCGCGCATATTGCGCGGATCAATGCTGGATGAATCCACTCCACGGTTAATCTCGTTGTTGTTGCCGAGAAAATGCTTCAGCGTTGCTACCGCTTTCAAATATTTGGGATGATCCCCTTGAATCCCCTTGACGAGCGCGGTGCTAAGACGGCCAGTTAATGCAGGGTCTTCGCCGTAAGCCTCTTCCGTTCTTCCCCAGCGCGGGTCGCGCTCCATATCTACTGTAGGCGCCCAAAGCGTGAGGCCGTTAACTGTAGGATTTTTCCGGTAAAAAGCTCTGGCTTCGTCACCGATCGCCGCACCAATCTTGTGCAGCAGCTCCGTGTTCCAGGTGCAAGCGAGACCGCTAGGCTGTGGAAAAGAGGTCGCTTTGCCCAGCCAGGAAATGCCATGCGCTCCCTCCGTACCGTGCTTGTAGCCGCCGATTCCAAGACGCTCGATGGCTGCTTGATATTGTGGCATCAGGCTTGCCTTCTCATCCAGCGTTAATCTGGATAGCAGGTCCTGAACGCGTTCATTCAGCTGCAGCTCCATTTGTTGAAAAGGATATATTGCTGTTTCCATTCAAGTAGACACTCCTTTTGTTCTCTATGACAACGGTTTCAGATTATCTTTTCCATCATAAAAGATTCCCTCCAGGAGCGACACCAGCACAATTGACAGAAAAATCAGTTCAAAATTAGAGATTTGCGGTGGCGAGCTGGGTCTGGGGACGAGAGCTCCGGGGGGGCGGGACAACAACGGCATTTTTGCCGTTGTTCCCGGCCATTCCGGCCGTGGCGGCTTCAACAACGGCATTTCTGCCGTTGTTCCAGGCCATTCCGGCCGCGCAAGCTTCAACAACGGCATTTCTGCCGTTGTTCCAGGGCATATCGCTCGCGGCGGGTCCAACAACGGCATTTCTGCCGTTGTTACAGGGCATCCCACTCGCGGCGACTTCAACAACGGCATTTTTGCCGTTATTCATGGACATCCCGCACACTTCGCTCACCATAGCTGGTCGTCCGAGAATGAATGAATAACCTCATAACGGCAGACCCTCTTGCCGCTATTCGTTGGCACAGGCCGGACCCTGCCTTTTGCAGACAGCGACTGCAGCGCATTTCGAACCGTCCGCAGGTTGACTCCAAGCTCCTTGACCAGATCAACGGGGCGGATTACTCCATCCCTGGAGACCGCAAGCCGGATGATCTCGCGTTCCAGACGAGTAAATGATTCCACTGTGTGCTTCACGCTTAGAAACGGGGCCAATAGTGACCTCATCAGCGAAATCGTAAGCTGCGGGGTATCTTCAAGGTCATCATAAGGAATCGCTGCTACCCGAAAGCCGGCAATTTGCAGGAAAGTTTCCCGGTTAAGCTCCTGACGGTAACGGCGGCGATCCATATTTTGCACATGGGGCCCGTATCCCTTCACTTCAAATGCAAATTTCACCTGTCCCGGCTTCCAGACAAAGTCAACAAAATACGGCCGGCCCCGAAAGTCCACGACCTCATATTCTGGGTGCAAATCCTGCAGGGACCCCATCATCGGCCACCACACCTGCTCCAGAAACATCCGCTCTCCATGGCCATGTCCCCGTTCCAGCCTATCCCGGCGTTCGCCCTTTCTTCGCTTCGCATGATACTCAAGCCATCTACTGTACTCTTCTTGAAATCCCATAATATACAATCCCCTTCCTTTGGGCACAAAAAAATCCCGCACCCATGTAAGCATGAGTACGGGACGTGCTTCGTCCTATTTGGAAATTAGTATAGGTATAACGGACAGCGGCTGTCAATAAATTAGTTTACGTACGTCCTGAATTGTTTGTCTCACATAGAGATTTCAGTCCAGCGTCACTCAACTCGTCAAAAACCTCCGCGCATCCGGCGATAGGTTGGCGCGGTTCACTGCGCCGCTGGCAGTGGCAAAAGCCCCCTCCAGACCAGGCTCAAGCGGACGGCTGCGGACCTCGCTGGGGGATAACCCGTACCTCGCCTTGAACACCTTGTGAAAATAGGAATACGTGCCGAACCCGCAGCTCCCGGCGATGTTTTCCAGCCCAAGGTCGGTATAGCGAATCTGCTCCAGGGCGTTCGACAACCGGATTTCCTGCGCATAGTGAATAATAGTATAACCCGTCAGCTCTTTAAAAAGATGCACCGCCCGGGACACGCTAAGTCCTGCAGCCTCGGCAACATCCTTTACCCGCAGCGGGCGCAGCGCATGCTCATTGATATACCGCCGCATCAGCATCACTATTTCGTTAGAATGGCCCTGGTCATCCTCACGAGAGCCGGAATCCACCGGCAGACGGTCGAGCGACAAACATAAGGCGCAGAGCAGATGACGGATCAGCTCAGAATTGTCCTGCACACGCCGGTGATGCTCGATGTTGAGCTGCTGCCATAAGCTCAGCATGCCGGCGTCCAGATGAATTTTTTGCTGAATCGGCCGGGGTTTCGCCTTCCACCAGTCTTCAATCCATGAGCCTTCGCAGAGCATAAAATAATCGCCGCTCTCAAGTCTCCCGTCCATTGTCCCTACCTCTAAATGATAAGGCTCCCCAGGGCGGTAAATCAGCAGATCACCGGGTTCTATGAGCTTCATTTTCCCGTTCACCAGTGCCCGGCAACTGCCTACCACCTGCAGGCGAAGCAGAAAAAAGGGAGGCGGCTTAAAGGAAGTTTTAAACGGAAGAGTATGAAAAGAATACGCACAGGCATGCAGCCTCAAGTCCAAGCTTATCACCATCCAGCCAAATAGTAGAGGTATTCAAGCAGATAAAACATTCTGTAAACACCGATAATTATCTATACTATAATCAAATAAAAGATATAGCCGCAAGCTGTACCTGAAGGAGTCTCTCACGTTATGTTGAATCGAACCCGCAATCTTTTGCTGATTCCAAGCTATCCTGTTTTTATGGCCTGCATGCTGCTGCAAGGAATGGCAATCTCCATTAGCGCACCCTTTTTGGCAGTGTATTTTACCACAGAGCTGGGTGTCTCCGCCGGAACATTCGGTGTCTTCACCGCAGTGACTATCGTAAGCGGCGTGTGGCTCAGCATGGCGATTGCCAAGCGCTCCGACAGCGGCCTGAACCGCAAAAAGTTAATGGTTGCTTCCATGTTTTTTAATGCGCTAGCTTTTGCCGGTTACCTGTTTATTCATGATTTTTATTGGCTGCTGCTTTATATGACCGTATTCACAGCCATCGGCGCTCCGGCTATGCCGCAGCTGTTCGCCAGTGCGCGCGAGGCAGTTAATGCCAGCCGGTCCGCCGATCATGCTTTTGCCAATTCATTTCTTCGCTCGATGTTTTCCTTAGGCTTCATCGCCGGTCCGCTGATCGGCTCGATTCTCATTGCTCATTTCGACTTTCAGGGCATCTTTATGAGCACTACGCTGGTATTTCTTCTAAATGCGTTTTTGATGCTTGGCTTTGTAAAAAGCCCTGCCGCCGTTCAGCGGCCAACAGCCAGCAGCCCGCGCCAGCCGGTCAAGCTGCATCAGAACCCCAGAGTGCTTATCCCTTCTCTCGTGGTGACACTGTTATATTCAGGGCAATGGATGAACAATTTAAATATTTCGCTGTTCATCACCAATACACTTGGAGGCAACACGCAGAATGTCGCCTCACTATCCAGTATATGTGCGCTGCTTGAGATTCCGTTGATGCTTGTCTTGGGCCTGTTATCCGCCAAATATTCCGCCCGCCTGCTCATGATCTGGGGAAGCGTGCTGGGTATCGTCTATTACATAGTAGTGCTTACCTCAACAGCTCTATGGCAGATTATTGCCGGGCAGGTGCTGCTGGCCTTTTTTGTAGCCGTCATTTCCGCTATCGGCATCAGCTATATTCAGGACCTGCTCCCGGATTTGCCGGGATATGCTTCAACGCTTTTCACGAACTCAACCACCATCGGAAGACTGGCAGGCAACCTGCTGGGAGGGGCGGCAGCGCAATGGTTCGGATACCGTAACGCCTACTGGGGCTGTCTGCTGCTGATTGCTGTCGCTCTGGGTTTGCTGGTAATCCCCCGCCGTTCATCCGCAGAACAGGCAGGCCACTCTGCCAGCATCATATAACAGCAGGAATCTGCAATGAAATCATGGGTAAAAAAAACAAGCGTCCATTATCGGCAAAGCCGGATGGAGGCTTGTTTTTGACTTACTTACATAAAGAGCTCTGCCCTTCTCTCACTGGATATTTCAAAAACAACAAGACTGATAATGAGTAAATTGATAATCACCACTAAGAGGAAATTCATGTCTGCATCTTTCCTAATAAACAATCTGGTGATCAGGAACCCAATGGATATCCCCTCACCAATCAGATTTATCGGCAACCATAAAAGAGGGGCGAATGCCACGATAATAAAAGGGTCCCATACTCTGCTTAGGATAAGAAATCCGGCCATAGCAATAAGCTGGACTCCTGGCCACGTCATAATTACTGTACTGATTCTGGCTGACCCCTCTAACAAAAACCCCAGTGTTATCCCAATGCCAATTAACAAAACAACAAACATAATCGAAACACTTACAGGCACACTGGAGTGGCCGGATAGCTTCTCATCTAATTCTTTAAAAACGTCACGGCCCACTCCAAAGCAAATTATGCAAAGAATAATAAGAATACCGCCCGAAATAACCTTATCTGATCGTTTCATACTACTTCCCTACTTTCAGAGCCTTCTCAATAACCAGCCTTGAACAACCAGTATATTCCAAGTATATCATCGGCTGAATTATTGAATGAGTGAATAGCTCCTTTACACCGTCGGAATCGTCCCGCCGTCAATCACATATTCACTACCAGTAATGGAAGCGGCCCGGTCGGAAACGAGGAACGCCACCAGCTCGCCGACCTCCTCCGGCAGTCCCGGACGGCCAAGGGGAATGCCGCCCAGTGAATCCATCAGCTCCTTCAATGCAGCTTCCCGGCTTCCTGTGGCCTGGGCGATCCGGTCAATCATCGCGTCCGCCGCCTCGGTCTGAATGAAGCCCGGCGCCACTGTGTTAATGCGGATGCCGCGCGGCGAGAATTCATTGGACAAGCCTTTGCTGTAGTTGGTCAGGGCTGCTTTGGCGGCAGCATAGGCCAGTGTAGTTTCATATAGCGGCAGACGTCTCTGTATCGAGGAGATATGAACGATGGCTCCGGAGCCCTGCTCCAGCATCATCGGCAGCAGCCCGCGGTCCAAGCGGACGGCGGCAAGCAGATTCCAGTTCAAGGCTTGGAGCCAGTCTTCATCGGTCAGGACAAGCGCTCCACCAGGGGGTGTGCTGGACCCTCCCACATTGTTGACCAGAATATCAATGCCGCCAAGCACTTCCCTCACCCCATGGATAACCTTCTCCACCCCTTCTGGTGTGGCAATATCCGCTTGCACGAACAGCTCCGGCTCCGGCAGATCGGCTGGCCGGGTGCGGGCAGTGGTCATCACGGTTGCTCCGCTGCCTGCCAGCCGTTTGGCGATGGCTTCCCCCATTCCCCGGGTACCGCCGGTTACCAGTACTCTTTTTCCTGCAAATTCATGCGCTGGGTCCTTATAGATTACGGCCATTTCTGATTCCTCCTATGATTTTGCTGCTGGGGACACGCCTTCAACAATAATCCCGCGGTAGGTCCCGCCCCTCAGCCGATGCTGCACCGCATCCTGATAAGCGGGACTGTAATACCAGACCTTGGCTTCTTCGAAGCTCGGGAACTCAAGAATGGCCGCTCCTTCAACAGCAGGGCCTTCGATCACTTCATAGGTTCCATACACCGCAAGCGGGGTTACGGGATGCCCCGCCAGACCTCCAGGCGCTTTTTGCGAATAGATACGAAGCTCCTCCGGGTCAAGGCTCTGCTCACGAATAAAAATGACATATGCGCTCATTGCGCCCCTCCATTCCTGTGCTGTATTGTCTGCTTGGCAGGTACAGTGTTATTTTACAATCCGCTTTTACATAAGTATAATTTATCTTATTCATATTATTGATTATTATTATTCATATAAAATGGAGGGGTTTCTCCTGGAACTCACACAATTGGAATATTTCATTACAGTCGCCAAGCTTCAGCATATGACTAAGGCTTCCAAGGCCCTTAACCTGACCCAGCCCGCTTTAAGCCATGCGATTTCCAAGCTGGAGGATGAATTGGGGCTGCCGTTGTTTGACCGGGGCGGACGGAATATCCGGCTCAACCGTTACGGGATACAGTTCGCCAAGCGGGTAGAAGAGGCTCTGCGGAGTATTGAAGGCGGCATGCAGGAGATCCGGGAGTGGTCCGATCCCGATACTGGCGTTATATCTATCTCCTATCTGAATATTTTAGGCGTAGATCTGGTTCCCAGCCTTGTCAAAGAGTATAAGCAGGACCACCCCAAGGTCCGTTTTGAATTATTTCAGGGTAATCTTGGCGATCTGGATGAGCATTTTGACCAGGGCAGCTCCGATCTGATGATCACCTCCAAGGAGTCCACAATTATGAAGCACGAATGGCTGACGATCCTGAAAGTTCCTTTATATATCGTGGTTTCTGCCCAGCACCCCTTTGCCGGGCAGTCCTCCCTCAGCCTAACCCGCTTGTCCGGCGAGCCTTTTGTCGGTCTCAAAAAGAACTGCGGCTTAAAGGCCACCATCACCGCCCGCTTCGAAAATACCGGGTTTCAGCTCGCCTCCACCTACGATGCCGAGGATCTGGTTACAGTAGCCGGCTTCATCAAGGCAGGGCTCGGCGTATCCGTCCTCCCGCAAACACCGGGGCTGATGTTGGAGGGGCTCGCCTGGATTCCGATCACCGAGGAAGGCTGGGAATGGGAGATTGGCCTGAAATGGCGAAAAGACCGCTACCTTCCGGCAGCGGCCAAACAATTTATTGATTTTATTGACCAGCGATAAGCTCCTGTTATTTCAGCAAAGGCAGCTCCCGTGCGTCCCTTAGTACTCTATTCGCCCTCTTCCTGCTCTCCCGGATTCAGCTTCAGCTTGCGGTAATCTCCAGGTGTGACCCCAACCACCCGCTTGAACACCCGCCCGAAGGTGATAGAGTTGGCATAACCAAGCTGCTGGGCGATATCCTGCAGATTATCGCTGGTTGTCGCGAGCAAATATTCCGCCCGCTGCATCCGCAGCTGGGTCAGGAAATCCACGAACTTCATATCAAATTCCTCTTTGAAGAGATGGCTGGCATATTTGCCCGAAATCTGAAACCGGTCGCTTAGATGCTTGAGCGATAAGTCAGGGTTAGCAAAATTTTCTTCTATATATATCTTCATCTCACTGATCATCGCGCGGTAGCTTTTGGACTCATTGACGGATACATAAATCCGGTAAATTTCTGCGAGCCATTTCAGCATGACGGCATGTACCTGCGACAAAGTTGTTTCCGCTTCGATCTCACTGTAATAACCCCGCAGGCTCGGCTCGCTGAAGATTCTTTTCAGACTGTCCGACAACTGCCCCAGCTCACGGTCCAGCATCTGGATCAGGGTGTGAAGCAGCATGTGAATCTCCTCATCCTTCACCTGGTCCTCGCTGAACCAGAGAAACAGCTCATCCAGCCTGTGCCGCCAGTTCTCGTCCGCAATGCGGAATTCCCGCACAATTTCACCGAGCATTTGCAGATATTTGTACGACTGCAGCGCGGCCCTGTCCGGCAGGCTGTCACTCAACACAACCATGTCTCTGCCGAGCGACAGCTTATGCTGCAGGGCCATGTCAGCCGCCGAGCAGGATTCAGGAATGGCCTCCAGCCCGTCAACCACCGGTCCTACGCCAATAGCCAGCGACAGCCCCAGATTATCACTGACCCATCTCAGGCAACGCTCCGCCAATACGCGAAGAGCTTGCTTGTCCGCGCTGAGGCTCTCTCCAGAGCTGACAATGAGTCCAATCCGGTTGCCGCTCACCCATTCCGCCCAGCCCTGGAGACCTTCTTCGCCCGCCAGCTCCTGGAACAGATTCATAAGCGTCAGCTTGAGCAGATTCTGATCCTTGGCCGGATATTTTCTGCGGAAATCATCGTAGTGGTTGATTTCGGCTGCGATATAGGCAAATTGCACCGAATCCCCGGTGAACGGAGTGAATCGCTCCAGCCTGTCCGCAAGAGAGGTGATTCTTTCCCCCTCCAGCAGGTCCAGGAACAACTGACGTCGCTGCACCAGCAGATTTTCGTCATATTGCTTTTGATAATCCATGGTTTGATTAATCAGGGTTTCGAGCGCCCGGTCGATCAGCACAAGCTCATTTCTTGAGGTGCCATCCAGACTCTCCTCGCGGAATTGCAGCGCCTGAATCCGGTTCATCATCGCTTTGATCGGCCGGTAATTTTTGCGGGTGATGTACAGGATGTACAGTGTGCCCAGAATAACGGTCAGAATCCCGATAATAATCCAGATATAAGAAACCACCGACATCCATGCGAACAGCTCACCCGCACGGATGCCACTCTCGAAGGTCCAGCCTATATTGTCCATGTGGATACGGGTGAGCACACTTCCCTGCGGAATTTCCTTCTCCCCGTGAGCCGCATAGACCAGCTCTCCCTGATCATTGACCACCTGCATGAAAGAAACCTGACCGCTCGTCATGTCAGCAATCATCCGCTCGAGCCTATACATGCTGAGATTAACCACAATCATACCCTCGGAGCCGAACGGCAGCGGCAGCCGCTTATACATGCTAATCACACGTGAAGTTGGGTCCGAGCTGAACATCTGGAGCTTGCGGACCTCACTCCATTGTCCAGTATCCGTCCCGGTCAGCGCCTGCTTGAGATAATCCCGGTCGGCAAAAACATCTCTGTCCACCAAGCCGTTCAGCGTCAGCACCTTTTCATCGAGCTTCCGGTAAATGTAGATGGAGTCAATCAACTGATTGCGGTACAGCATCCCTCTCATATCCTTCACGGTGCTGTACAGCCTGGTACGGTCGCCCTGGTCGCTCAGCCCGCTTAGATAATCACTGTAATCATGATTGGTCTCCATCTCCTGCAGCACCGCCAGCTCCACTTCACTCAAGGCATTCTGCACGGAATCCACTACAAAGCCAGTAGAGATACGGTTGGCCTTATTGGTCTCACTGCGCGACAGCTCGCCTACAATGAGAAAGGAGAGAAAGATGAGAATCGATACGGTCAGCAGAAAAATAGGAAAGTAGGAGAACATCATTCTGCTGGACCAATTTCGCTTCATATGAACTCCCCCTGCCCTCTTGACTTGAACCCGAGACCTGCCTCTATGCTCTGTTAAATAAGCTGAACTATAGACTTTCGTAATAGGACTGGTCATAACTGCGGGGAATGTTTGGACTTCCGGACGCTGACGCTCCGTAAGTATCCAAACTTCCCCTCCGTCACTTCCGTCCTTTTATCTTAAATTCAGCTTATATACTCACAACCTCGGAGACAACTTCGCAATTCTGTTTATCCAATATAACATGCCGGCTCCGATTAGTGCACTGAGAGTGCAGGCAAGATACATCACCTGCGCGCCGCCCGCATGATACAAATAGCCGTTCAGCAGATTGCCCACGATGCCCCCAAGGCCGGAGAATACCATATTAAATATGCTTTGACCGGTGGCCTGCATTTTTTTGCCGGAAGCGTTAGCCACATATTCTACCGCAGCCACATAGAACAGGCCGAAGGACAAGCCATGCAGCACCTGAACGCCGACCATCACGGCCGGAACCGGAAACAGCCATTGAATGCCCCACCGCAGCGCATAGAAAAATGCCGCCAGCAGCAGCGTCCGTTCATGGCCGATTCTGCGGAGAATTTTGGCCGCAAGCAGCATGGAAGGGATATTGGTCAGAGAAGCCAGCAGCAAAGCGGTGCCCACCAGAGAGTAGCTGCCCCCGGCATCCTGAAAAGCGAGCACAAAAAAGGAGTTATAGGCCGTAAGCGTCTGATTCACGAAAAAACAGGCAACCAGAAACATCACGAACATGCGGTTGCCGAGCAGCTCCTTAAATCCCTGTGACAAAGAGATCGCGGCAGCATTTCGCTCCGTACTGCGGGACAAGCTGAGTACGGTAGCAGCTCCTGCAAGGCTAAGCGCCAGAAAAGGTATCCACAGCTCGGTAATCCCGAAGCTCGACAGATAGAAGCCGCCGGCATAACCCCCAAGCGCTGTCCCCAGGCTGCCCAGACTGCGGATGGTTCCATAGGAGGTGCGCCCCTTCCGCGCTGCGGAGACTGCATAGGAATCGGCAATCGGGCTTTGCGTAGCCTGAAAGACAATGGAGATGATATACACCATCACAATCACTATGAACAATTTCAAGCTGTACAAATAAGAAAGGATAGCAGGTATAGAGATGCTCAGAATAAGCACGAGCTTCGTCTGGCGGTACCGGTCGACCAATAGACCCCAAACCGGCTGCACCAGAATGGACAGCAGCGTGCCAACCGACATCAGCACTCCCACAACATCTGCCCCAAGACCCTGATGGACAAACAAGGTAGTCAAATAAGGATTGAACAGTCCACCCGCCAAACCTGTGATCAAATATAACAAGCGGAGCTTGAGCAGCTCCATTTTGGCTTGCATGGGTATTATCGCCGCATTTTCCATGTTGCATTCTTCCTTCATCACAAGATAGTCGCTTAGAAAAAGATAGACCCCGCCACAGCCTGGCTGGAGGTCTATCTAGGACGGCCTTTATTCAAGCAAGCTCAGGCCATCCGTTGCCTGCTTCTGTCTGCTATGGGTTCAGCGGGTCGAGCTGCAGGGTGAAGCTCATCTTCACGTTTCCGTCCTTCGGATGGTACGCATAGACAATTTCCAGCAGCTTGTCACTTTCGTTCCAGATAACAGCCGGCTCCGGCGCCACAGCAGAAACCTTGCAGCCCAGATTTGGCAGCCTCCAGCATTCAGGAGTAATCTCGGCGAAGGACAATCCGGGCCCGCTGACTTCAAAATACACTTCAATTTCCGTATCCGTATCCACCTCTACCTCTACCGCCAGCAGATCCTTGTCCACAGAAGCTTCGAAAATAATTCCCCGCAAATGGGTGTTCCAGCCCTTGCCCTTCTCCCGGCGGAGCAGCCGCAGGTAGCATTTCTCACCTTCGGCATTCTTCCAGTGAATCGTCGCCGGATGCATCTGGCCGTTCGTGTTCCGGCTGCCCGACATGGCGCCAAGCATCCGGTCCCGTCCGATCCAGGCTGCCGCGGTGCACAGATTACGGTTCGCTTCAGGATTGTCCCGCTCACACAGCTCGCGGAACTGCTTCGTCGTTTTGCGGTCTCCGCTATGCTCCCTAAACTGCTGAAGCAGCACTTCAGGGAGGTCTGCCCCCACCAGGGCAATCAGCGGATCATGGCTGGTTTCACAGTTAACGCCGGTCATATGTTCATAGCCTGCTCCCAGCGCCAGATAGAGAAAAACGCCGATAGAGCTGTGGGCGGTCATCTCCATCTCGTAGGCACGGGAGAACGGCCCCGAGAGATTTTCCAGATTCGGATTGTAGAACTGGGCGATATTCTCCCACAGTCCATGCTCCAGCTTGCCTCCGGTTTGGCGGATGGCAACAGACTTACCGTACATTCTCCACATGCCCAGAACAGTCAGATCCACACCGTAATAGGTAGTTGTATTGAACTCCGCCAAGGAACCGAATTCCTCGTATGCGGCAAGTGCATCCGCTGCCTCCCTGTCCGAGTGCGTAATCCAGCTGCTAGCCCCAAACCGGTGTCCGTAATAATGGACAATGAAGATATGCATGAGCAGGATATTCGAGTTCATCGGAATAGCATCGGACAGGCGCCGGTCAATCGAAGCCCCGACGGCTGCAAGCATAGATTCATTCATCCGGCGGACCAGCCCTTGCGGCAGCCAGTCTTCGAATTCATCCAGAATCACAGCGAAGGTACAGGCAATAAACTCACGCCAGTTCGGGTCATAGCTTTTCCATACCGGGGGCAGCACCTTATCCACCGCGCTGCGCAGGGATTGTCTGATGGCTTTGTCATCCATACCGGCCGCCGATAAATCCGCTTGACCGGCTAGCTGCCCGGTTAACTTCTTGCCAACCTTCTCCACCGTCTCACTCAGGAAGAACGCAAACCCCAGCGCGAATTTCTTCCAGTCATAGTTGCCCGCCGGAGGGTAGACCGCCTGTGGCGAGGTGCGGAAAGTACCGTGATAAATCTCGTCCGGGCAGTGATACTGCAGGTCCATCACTTTGTCCAGCAGCCTGCAGGCCCGCAGTACATCGCCAGGGTTATTTCGGATAAGCAGAGCCAGCGCATAGTGTGCGCTGCTGCGGGTATTGTGGTGTCCTATCTCTTCTTCATCTCTGAGCAGCTCCATGTCTTCATCATAGAGCGGGTCCATCATCTCCAAGGCTTGAACAATCAAGTAACGCTGCTTTTCTGTAAGCCGGTCCATCATTGCCTGGGTCATTCTGTGCTTCCCCCTCCTATTGTCTTAGCCCTTAACCGCGCCCACCATCATACCGCTGATGAAGTAACGCTGCAAGAACGGATACACAATCAGGATCGGGAGAGTTGTGAAAATAACACTCGCCGCCTTCAGGCTCTCCGGCATCAGCTTGTTCATGCCGAGACCCTCCTGCTGCATCAAATCGCTGACCTGATTGTTCTGGATCATCTGGTACAGCTTGAGCTGCAGCGGATATAAATCTGTATTGTTGATATACATCAGTGCGTCCTGGAATCCATTCCAGCGGCCCACGGCATAGAACAGGCTGAGCGTAGCCAGCGCCGGGAGCGACAATGGAAGAATAATACGGAACAAGGTGCCAAGATGGGTGGTGCCGTCAATTTCCGCCGCTTCCTCCAGGCCTTTGGGAATGCCGTTCAGGAAGGAGATCAGGATAATCATATAGAAGGGGCTGATCAGCCCGGGCAGCACCAGCGCCCAGACCGTATCCAGCAGATGGAGATTGCGCACCAGGATGTAATCGGGAATAATCCCGCCGCTGAAGAACATCGTAATTACAATAATCATCATGAACCATTTTCGTCCCCGCAGATCCTTTTTGGAGAGCGAGAACGCAACGGCTATCGTCATGGCCATAGACAGCACTGTAGCCAGAATAGTCAGAAAGATCGTGAAACCAAGAGAACGGATCATAGACATATCGGAGAACACCTGAGTGTACGCTTCAAAGCTGATTTCTCTGGGGAAAAAGCTGACCAGACCCGCCATAATCGGACGGCTGGAGCTTAAGGATATCGCAATAATATGAATAAAAGGCATTAGGCACAAGATGACAACGAAAGTAATTAACAGGATATTAACAACATCGAATACCCGGTTGGTTGCGCGCTCACTCATTTAGTTTCCCCCTCATTCTCTGTTTGTTCCGGCTCTGGACTAGAGTATGCTCTCATCCGCCAGTTTCTTGGATGCATAGTTTGAACCGAGCAGGAAGACCAGTCCTACCAGCGCTTGGAACAGCCCTACAGCCGTTGCCAGTGAAATTTGCCCGGACTCAATCCCTACGCGGTATACAAAGGTGCTCAGCACTTCCGAATATTCCCGCACCGCAACGTTGCCGATAATGAACGGGCGGTCGAAGCCGATAGAGATCATATTACCCAGGTTGATGATAAGCAGTGTGGCGATGGTAGTTTTGATGCCCGGCAAGGAGATATGCAGAATCTTCTTGAACCGGCCTGCCCCATCCACCTCCGCTGCCTCGAACAGCTCTTTATTGATTCCGGTCAGCGCCGCCAGGTACAAAATCGTTCCCCAGCCTGCGCTCTGCCATACGCCAATTAGAAGATAGGTGATAAGCCAATAATTTTTGTCGGAAAGAAAAGGAATGGCCTCCAGCCCCATGCCAGTCAACAAATTGTTAATAAATCCCGATTGGGTTCCGAATACCTGCAGCACAATGCCGCCGATAATGACCCATGAAATAAAATGGGGGATATACAGGATCGTTTGAGCGAATTTTTTGAACCAGGTAATTCTCAGCTCATAGAGCATAATGGCCAGAATCAGCGGTGCGGGAAAAGAAACGATCAGGTCCAGCAAATTCAGCATCAGCGTGTTGCGCAGTGCTACAAAGAAGTTGTTGTTCTGGAACACTTCCCGGAAGACATCCAGCCCAACCCATTCACTGCCGCCAATCCCTTGGAAAAAGTTAAAATCCTTAAAGGCAATCTGCACCCCGTACATAGGTCCATATTTAAAAATGATGAAGTAAATGACCGGCAGCATAAGTAGTGCATACAACTGCCAGTGTCTGCGTAAGTAAACGGAATTCTTCACTGCCTTCACTCTCCTCGTCCGCCCTGCGGCAGCGGATGGCAGGGAGCCGGCCCCGGCTCCCCATCCACCATAATCCGCCGTCATTCAGCTTTTTTTATTTGGAGCCCATTGCCTTGTATGCTTCGGTACGTTCGTCCAGAATCGCCTGGCCGCCGCTGGCCATGTAGTCTTTCATCATCGAATCATATGTGCTGTCGAACTGATCCGGCTTGATCATAGTCAGCTTAACGATGATTTCCTGGAACTTGTCGGCCAGCGCCGTGCCGTATTTCGCTTCCGCTTCAATCGGATGAACGAACCGCACCGGCTGAATGTTGTCCGTGTTGGAGATTTCCACCGATTTACGCATGTCTGCCTGGTATTTCTCCGGTGTCTGTGCAATGTACGCCGCTTCATTCTTGGCATCGTCTCCGGCATATTTACCATTAACGATGATTGCCAGGTCGCCGAAGTTGTAGATCCGGTCCATCGCTTCCTGAGTCGCATCAGGCTTCACTACAGGTACTCCGTTTACGAGCGTATAGTTCTCGTTCTCTACCCCGAACTGCATATCGAACAGGTTTGTGCCGGAAGCCATCCAATCGAGATATTTCAGCGCCGCTTCCGCATTTTTGCTGGATTTCGGAATCATGACATACATCGCGTTTGGTGCATAAGCCGGTTTGGCATGCTTGCCTTCCGAGTTCGTGAAGACATCGACTGGAGTAATCACAGCGCCGGGAACATTGGCCTGCAGGTTCTCATAGCCGCCATTTGCACTGAAGTACAGCTCTCCGGCATCCTCTGTGTAGAAGCCGAGCAGACCGTTCTGCAGATTCTGCCACAATTGCTTCTTGTCTTTATCCAGGCCGAAGTCCTTGCTGATAAGGCCTTCATTGTACAGCTTGTTCATGAATTTCAGACCATCCTTGAAGCCCGGAAGCAGGGTTGGATAATCATTGGAGCCAAGCTGCTGGGTGAGTGTATACCGCTGCTCATCGGTGAGCGGCTGGATGAAGGACCAGAGCAGCGGCTCATATTGGGCCGATGCCAGGCTCACACCGAACGGAATAACCTTTCCTCCGGTATTGCCCGGGTCTTTTTCCTTAAATGCCTTCAGCGTAGTGTACAGCTCATCTGTTGTCTGCGGCACCGGCAGGCCCAGCTTGTCCAGCCAATCCTGACGGATGTAGCCGGCGTATTTGCCAAGCACAAGTCTTCTGCCTGGAAGTGCGAATTGCTTTCCTTTATATTGTCCGTAGGCTAAAGTATCTTCGCCCAGAAATTTCTTAAGATTAGGCGCGTCTTTATCCAGCAAATCTGTAAGATCCGTCAGACCGCCCTGCTCTGCATACCGGTTAAAAGTACCCGAATCGTAAGTGAACACAATGTCCGGCACTTCACTCTGGCTGGCCATCAGTACGTTCAGCTTCTGAATTTCTTCGGAGCGCGGCACCGGCACGAACTGTACATCAATATTGTTCGGCTTGCCGAAGCGCTCTTGCACAAGTCTTGTCAAATAACTGTCGGTGATGGTATAGCCGGCAGGTGAATTCCCCCGGTCGAACAGCTCCACCTTTAATGTAGTAGGCTTTGAGGAATCTGACGCTGCATTCCCGCTGGAAGCATCCTCCTTGGAAGAACATGCGGATAACAGCATTGAGGAGATTAATACGACTGCCATTGCGGGGCTTCCCCATTTTTTTGACCAACCTTTTGTCATTCTCTCATCACCTTTCCCCTTATAATGTTACTTAACATACCATCGAATGCTTCACCTGATATTCACTACGCCTTCGATGTCACCTAGTATTACACGTGAATATGAAACTGCACAATAAACCATTTTCAGAAAGACGAAAATCATTTTCAGAAAGGGAGATAAACAATTATCGCCACAATAAACTGCTTTCCACAACTCGCACGAATGCCCGTCCCGCCTGATCTCAAGCTTATTTTAATCCCGGATTGACCGGTTTATCCCTATAATTAGCCCTACCCCATTCCCTCCGGTTCCGCGTAAGGACATCATAACACATCAAAAAAAACGTTCCCGGAATATTCCAGAAACGCCTGTTATTTGTATTTAATGTTATATTACCTAACACATTATTAGCCTCTAAATGGATTTTAGTTTACTATGTCACGCTTACCCGGAAGGCATTGACACTATAGTTACTCCCGTTGATGGTCAATGTGGCATCATAGTATCCCCTGCTGCCGTTCGATTTACATTTATAATCCCCCGAGCAGCCGCAGACGAAAAATTTGGTTTTGGTGTAACCTGGATAAATATTGTTGAGCTTCCGGTAAAATAAATGTCCGTGATGAGTGAAAATTGCCAGGACCCTGTCCCTTGCTTTCAGTGGGATCGCACCGAAAAATTTGCTCGTTTCCGCCCCGCTTAACACATGGCTGGGATCTACAGTGATACCTGCCACCTTCAAAGGCCAATGAAAATCAATAATGTAATAATGCTTGTCATCCAAACTTTTGAGCAATTTAATGCTGGCTGGACTGAATACGCCCAGAGCACAATCAAGCCATACATACTTCACCTTGGTCTGTGTTCCCGGGAAGTTCATTTGTCCGGCAGCAGCCCCCAAATATTTGGTGAACAATGGCCGGGTGCTTGCCTCCCAATTTCCAATTGAAGCTTTGTATGGAATAGCTCCAAGTGTGCCCGTAACCGTATCTTTGAAATCCTTGTAATACTCATCCGCATGACTTCCATGATCGGCTCCCGCTTGCGCATTATCTCCGCCAAAAATAACAAACCTCTTATTCCCGCTGCTTACGGTCTTCGGCAAGAGATTCTTGAAAATACTGGAGCTGTTCCCGTATCCCACATGACTGTCGCCTATAACCGCAAATTGGATAACCTGAGCCTTCACTGCGGGCTTTAAGCTGCGTTTACGCCTGATGCTGGAGGGAAGACTTCGTTTGACGCCAGACTTTACCAGCTTTTTCATCGCGGACCACCTCTTCCGTGCAAGTATTGAATATATGTATAGCATTTATATTCAACATCATATGGAAGATCGTGGACATTATCCCTTAGAAGGAAAACTTATTCCCGACAAAAAAGCCAATGGATACAAACAATACGGTCCAGACGACCGCTCCGATACAGCATAGCGAAAAATACCTTTTAAACGGCATCACAGTTATTCCTGATATGTATCCGGCTGCATGTCTGACTCCGGGAATAAAATAGGAGAAAAAAACGGTCCAGGCTCCATATTTTGCGAACCATTTCTTGACCTTTCGATATCGTTTAGGCGTCAGTCCCACCCATTTTCCGCATTTATGAATAATACTGTAGCCTAATTTTCTCCCGATAGTATAGCTGATTGTCATTCCTGTTACTGATCCAATGAAGCTGAACAGGATCACAAGCAAGTAGTTTAACACATGCATAGAAGATAAATACCCAACGAACACCATTAATGTCTCATCCGGTATGGGAAGGCCTATAATTCCGAGAGCGAGTAAGACTAGGATTGCCGCATACCCGTATTGCGATATATACTGCATAGCCATTTCCATGATTGTCACTTCCTGATAGATATCTTCTTCAACGATGGGAATCGGATACGGCTAACCATTAAAAAAGAAAGGGCGCCAATTAACGCAATGATTGCAGCCGGTTCCATACGCAGTTTAGACAGGGAAAAGAAAGATAGAATGACTCCCGCCGCTGTGATCGGCATACCCGTAAATTCCGTACTGGATGCTGATATATTAAACCGTGCTAACCGCAGAGCGCCGCATATTATAAATACAATGGCCGCAACGGCTTCTACCCCGTGCAAGTCCCCCAAATGGTGCAGCAGGATCAGGAAAACAGGTGCAGCCCCGAATGAAATCAGATCTGCCAGAGAATCGAGCTGTTTGCCGAAATCACTCGTACAGTTCATTAATCTGGCTAACAGTCCGTCCAGTACATCAAAAAAAGCCGCGATTAAAATTAGAATGAAAGCTATCTTATAATATCCTTCAATCGTAAAAATCAGCGAAGCCGCTCCAGCTCCTAAATTGAATACAGTGCAAATAGTTGGAATATACTTCAAAATCATGTGAGTCTTCTCCTTCCTGAACCCTTGCTAATCCCTAACCTCTTGGTGGAACTTATATCCTGCCCCGATAACCGTGCGGATAAAGCTCGATTCATACCCAAGCTTCGCTCTCAGCTTCTTAATATGTGAATCCACAACCCGGTGATCTCCGTCAAAATCCATGCCCCACACCCGGTTAATGATCGCCTCACGCGAAATCACTACATTCTCATTACTGATGAGCAGCAATAACAGCTCATATTCTTTCGGTGTCAGCTCCACCTCTCTGCCGTCCACCTCCAGCTTGTGGGCTAACGTGTTCAGAACCGCAGACCCGAATTTCAGCATATGCCCTTGCGGCTTATAATTTTCAATCACACGTTTCATAAGCGAGTTGGCTCTGGCAATAAGCACCTTGGGACTGAACGGCTTGGTCACATAGTCATCCGCCCCAAGCTCAAAGCCGTACACCTTGTCATGATCCGCTGATTTAGCTGTGAGAATAATGATCGGCACACCTGAACGGCTGCGTACCTTCCGGCATACCTCGAACCCGTTCATCTTGGGCATCATCACGTCGAGAATCAATAAATCCGGGTATAACGTATCGAAATCATCCAGCGCATCCATTCCGTTCTCGGCCTCAATGACCTCCCAGCCATCCTGAATGAAATAGTCTGATATAATTTCCCGGATTCGGGTCTCATCTTCAACAATAAGAACTTTCTTAGGCACTGCGTTCCCTTCTTTCAATCTTAAGACTGGGGTCAATTGCTGAAATGGATAATGAACCGGACCCCGTTCGGCAAATTTTCCACCGCATAGTCAAAGCCGTGCATCTCGAGTATCTGCTGAGCGATCGACAGGCCCAGCCCTGTGCCTCCGGTTTTGCGGCTGCGTGAAGGCTCTCCCCGATAAAAACGATCCCAAATCAGCTTGAGCTGATCTTCCGGTATTCCCTCACCTATATTATCTACGTAGAGTCTGGTACTGGTGTCGCTGTGAATTTCAATTGTAATGACACTTCCTTCTTCCGCATGGCGAATGGCATTCATGATTAGGTTGACAATGACTTGCTCAATCCATTCCGGATCAGCCAGCACATGCTGTTCATTCACAGGCACAACGATAATTTCCAGTTCCTTCTCCTTGAGTAGATACACCAGCTTGTCTGCAACCTTCTCAACCCGTTCACTGAGCAAAAACATCTTTTTTCTCAGCTCTATCGTCCCTGACTCCAGCCTCGCCAAATCGAGCATATCCTTAATCAGCATTTCCATCTTGCCCGCTTCCTCGATAATAACCGAAGTATAGTGCTCGCGTTTATTAACATTCACACCATCCTGCAAGCCTTCTGCGAAGCTTTTGACAATGCTCAGCGGCGTCTTTAGTTCATGCGAAGCGTTGGCGAAAAAGCTCTGTTGGAGCACCTCAAGTCTCTGTTTTTGCTCAATATCCTCCTGTAGTTTGACGTTGGCATCCTTCAGATCACTGAGCGCCTTGTCCAGCTTCTGGGACATCTCCAGCATACTGCCCGACAGGCTGCCTAACTCATCATTCTGACGAATCGGAGAGACGGCCGTAAAGTCGAAGTTAAGCATCCGCTTGGCCATCTGATTCAAGGCGATCAGCGGTTTGGTCACGATTTTTGAGAAGAATAATGAAAGAATGAGAATAAGGATGAATCCCCCGATTCCCAAATAGATAAAGAACTCACGAAGCGCATCATTGGCATCGCCAATCTCCTGAATAGAGGTAACCGAGAACAGTATTTCCAAGTCTCCATTATTCTTCAGAAAAGGCTGCAAAATGATTTCATTGTTCGTTCCGCTCCAGGATTCAAACCACGGAAACTGCTGCATTTCCATATTGCTCAGCCGCTTTTTTAATTCGCCGGATAACGGGAACGTCTCAGACAATGCCTGCATAAGCAGACCTTGCCGCAGATTCCAGATTTTGAAGTAAGGCATTTCAATATCGGTTACAATCCCTGAGATCTGAGACGAGACTTCTCCCTCGTATTGGCCAATCGCTTTCGATTTCGACAGGAGAATCTTCTCGGGGTACAGCACGCCGGTATTCTCTTTCCCCCGTTGCTCAACATCTCCCAAAAGTGTTATCCTGTCCCCCTTCTGAATGTTTGCAGCTCTGAACTCGTCTCCATACAGAGTCATAAAGAGAGATAAGGATACAAGAATTTTCTGACCGTCATCCTGCGTTACAACCATATGGTAAGGATCATCAACCATCAGTTTTCCATCTATATCCATAATCGCCAGCTGGCTTCTGTTGCTGGTCATGAATTTGAGCATTTCACGCGTGAGCTGGCTTGAGCTCCAATCCTTGCGGGAATAATCAGTCGCGAACTTCTTCAGACGCTGCTCCACTTTGTTCAATTTATGATTCTCGTAAAAGTTATTAAACAGCAGCAGTTGCGATAGAATGATCATCATATAAAAAAATGCAAAAAACAAAACCGTGATCATAAACAGCTTGAACGTAATGCTTCTATTTTTCATAGGATCTCCTTGCATATCAGCTCTATTTGTCTATTATAACTAATCGGTTTGTTCATTATGTGTCCATAAAAAAGAAGATGTCCCGAAGCCGGAAATGGCTTGGAACATCTCTCTTGTAGGATTAACGTGAGCGCTTGGTGTGGACGCTCCGCGAACGGACCGTTGTTCCAATCGCTGTTGTCGCCAGATTTTATTTTATTCTCCTTAGCGGTGAAAATCCGGGGACAAAGGCGACCGCTGCCGCTTTTCCACAATCAGTCCGTTCTGTCCGCTGTTTAAGCGGAACAAGTTTCAAAAATCTCTTTAAAACCACAAAAAGAAACCGCCCTTTTGTTATGTATTTAATCTACCTTCGCGCCATAGGAACGCAAGAACAACACCGCTTGCTCCCTGTCCATTCGCACGCCTTTGACATCCAGTGCCTTCAAATCAATGCCTTCCAGCTTGGCGTCCCGCAGATCGGCTCCCAGCAGTTTCGCTTTGCCCAGCATCACTCTTGTCAGGTCGCAGTCTCTTAAGTCCGCCTTTGTCAAATCACTTTCCGAAAGGTCCGCTTCAAAAAAACGAATCCCCCGCAAATCCTGCTTACCCAGCTTGGTGTGCCTCAGATTCGTATAGGACCAGTCGCCCCCGCTTAGCGTAATGCCGTCCATTTGAGCGCCCGCGAAATCCGATCCGGTCATTTTGCAGGTGATGAATTTGGTGACAAAGAGATTAGCGCCGGTGAACTTGCAATTCTCGAAGGCCGATTCCGTGTGGATGGACGCATTTAAGGCAGCACCTTTAAAATCACATTCAATAAACCGGCAATGGCTTGTATCAATTTCTTCCATAGAAGTATTCATAAATGTACACTTTGTAAACGTGCAGCGGACAAGCTCCCCGTAACGCAAATCCTGCCCGTCAAAACGGATTTCAGTAAATTCCCGATCCTTGTATTGATACACTATTTTGCCTCCTATCATAAACTTAGCGATCTTCTCCAATTGTAGCCTGGGAAAAGATCGCCGTCTCTATTTAAACTGAACTTTAGACTATTAATAATGGGGGCTTGGTCGTAACTGCGGGGAATGTTTGGACTTCCGGCCGCTGTTGTCTTCAAGTTTCTTGATTTATACCGCTCTTAGCGGATGAAACTTGAAGACAAAGGCGGTCGCTATCGCTCCTCCAAACTTCCCCTCCATTACTTCAGCCCCTTTTAGGAGGATTACGGCTTTTTCCGGCGCAACGGTCTCTTCTTGGCAGCAAGCTTCTCCTCCGCCAGCCTGCCCATTTCTTCTATATATTGCTGCTCCTGACGAAGCTTTTCGGCCGCAGCCTGCTCGGACTTCAATTGTAAATCCTTCATGATCTCCTCATGGATCGCCGGGTCGGAAATGCTCAGATGATGCTCGAAGGCCTCCGGGTACAAAAAGCATTTCTCCCCAGCCTCTCCAGAAAATACAACCGTGATCCGCCCGCCGTCATTACTTGAAACTGTTCCAGAACCAAAACGGACATGAGAAACCTGCTTTTTCATCAGATTCATTCTTTAATACTCCTTTTCCAGCTCTTTTCGCAAATACCGGCCGGGGCCATACGAACGAATCTTAGCTTCGTTCGTCAGCGAGAAGAGCGTACGGATATTGTCAAAGACACCGGTGTAGGTGGCCGGATTGGAGCGCGGCGTGCGTCCGATCGGATTTTGGTCGATATTAATGATTTTATCGAGATGCTCAAGCCCTTCTATTCTCGAATGGGCGCCGGCAACAGTATGCGCTCTGTTCAGGGAAGCGGCCAGCTTTTTGTACAATATTTCGTTGACGAGACTGGATTTCCCGGACCCTGATACTCCTGTTACACAAGTGAAGGTGCCCAGCTGAATAGACACATCTAATCCCTTCAGATTGTTGGCGGCTGCACCTACGATAGTCAGCTTGTTACCGGTTCCGGCGCGCCCTGCCATAATGTCTTGCACAGCGCCCTGTGCAATGACCTTGCCTCCGTTCGTTCCCGCATAAAGGCCAATATCCACGATCCAGTCCGCTTGACGTATGGTATCTTCATCGTGCTCCACTACGATCAAGGTATTGGCGAGATCACGCATTTTCCCCAAAACCGCAAGCAGGCGGTCATTGTCACGCTGATGCAGGCCAATCGAAGGCTCATCCAAAATATACAGCACGCCCATAAGCCCGGAGCCGAGCTGTGTTGCCAGACGAATGCGCTGGCTCTCGCCGCCGGATAAGGTCCTGATATCAGCCCGGGCCAAGCAGCGTTTCATTCTTCATAAATTAATTTTATCATATGCATGTCAAGTATTTTTACCATATATTGTTATTCTATTGAGAATTATTTTGAGTAGAACTATCAAATCTACTATGCGCCTAATCCGCGAGAATCGCTTCCCTCTACCGGATGTCTTCCCGTACCAGCAGTCCGGCTTCTTCCGCAGTAACCTTCTTGATCAGCAGCTTAGCATTTTGGCAGATTTGGAGAAAAAAAGCTTTCTCTCTTCCTCCAGTTGATCTGGCGATGCAAGCCGGCGAAGCCCCATTTTCTCGGCATTGTCTGTCGGAACATACGCAATCAGGCTGTTCAACTGCAAGTGGATTGTATAGTACTCTCTTGGACAACCCATGAACTGCAGCGTCTCGACGGAGCTTACACAGCCCGCTCCCTGTAACGGATAAAACACCTTGGCTCCAGATTCTAACATTTGCTGACCCCAGATGGATATCGGAATGGGAAGAAAAGTTGGGACACTCCGGACTATATTCAGCTAAATAGACAAGTATGCAGTTCGTACAACACGAGTCTCACATACAATATTTTAGAATAAAAGATGGGCGGTGTAGATATTGGCCAAAATATCAGTTCTCATGCCGGTTTATAATGTGGCCCCGTATATCGAAGAAGCAATCTGCAGTATATTAACGCAAACCTATAAGGACTTCGAATTACTTATTATTGATGACGGATCAACGGATGGAACCTTAAATATTATTAGAAAATTCGGTGACAGCAGAATTAAAGTGATTGAGCATTCGACAAACCTGGGATTAATTGAGACCTTAAATCAAGGCATCGATTTATGTACGGGGGAGTATATTGCCCGAATGGATGGTGATGATATCGCTTTGCCCCATCGCTTAGAACGTCAAGTGACATTCATGGACATTCACCAGCATTGCGGGGTTTGCGGTTCTCAGGTTCGTTTCTTGGGAAAAGATGGTGTTTCCACGAAACCTTTAAATCATGAGGAAATCAGATGCTGGCAGTTATTCCACTGTACGATCGTGCATCCAACCGCTATGATCCGAAAATCCGTACTAGAGAACCATGGTATCAGGTATCTGTATTATTATCATGCCGAGGATTATGAAATATGGAATCGATTAGCGGCAGTTACGCAGGTAGTTAATCTTCCTGATGTGTTGCTCATGTACAGACAGCATTCCAATCAGATATCAAGTACTCAACAACATGCACAACAAATACAGTCTGAAAACATCCGCAGAAATCAATTACGTCTGCTCGACGTTGAACCCTCAGCTGAGGAGTACCAGATTCACTTGGATTTTTGCCATTTTAGAATACGTATATATGAACCCGATTACTATAATAAATGCTTAGCATGGGCTCACAAGATTCTGGAGGGCAATTTACGGAGACAAAAGTATGACCACCAGACCTTAAATATGGTATTATCCCAATGCTTTAGTCAATCCAGATATTAATATTTTCTGAAAAAAAAGACGGCGTATATTCGAGAGTAACAGAATGTACGCCGTCTTTTTGCTGCATATTGGTTTAACCTAATTGGGAGCCGCTAGGATAAGCCCCTTCTCCATCGCTTCAATCTTGCACAGGCTGCTAAAATACTGCAGCCGCAGCAGCCTCGCCTTCACTTCGGCCTGACGGGCCTTGAACCGGGCGCTGTTCAAATCGTGCTGCGCCGCACTTCCGGCTTCAGCCTTCTCCGTCTTGGCATGGTTCATGTCCTTTCCTCAATAATTTGTAGCATCAGCAAGCACCAGGAACCTCAAGGCAGCTCCTTCAGAAATTGTGCAATTTGCTCCATGTAGCCGTTCACTGTAATTTTTCTCGGTGCGAACAGGCTGATGAGCAAGGCGCGGAATTCTGAATCTGCGGTCTGGGTCGTCAGCATGGAATGCTCTGTATCCGGGAAAACCTTGACCGAAAGCAAGGAAGAAGGGCTCACCTCTTTACGGTACACCTGCTCCGTCTCCTTCCAATCCACATTGATATCCTTGTCTCCCAGGAGCAGGAGCACAGGAGTATTGAAGTTATGCAGATCGGCGGCGGCATCGACCTTAAAGTTCTTGCTGACAAAGGTCCAGCGTTCCTTGGACATCACGTCGTCCTTATGCGCTGCTGTTACATATTCCTCATAGGATGCTCCCTCTTTCAAAAGCTCCTTCAATTGCCGTTCATACTCAATTTGCTTAGAAATTTCAGCCTCAGAGTGTCCGTCCTTTGCCATTTGCTCGCGGGTGTTGTATTCCCCCTGGGTCAGCCAGTTGATAGCAGGGGACACCAGAATGCTGAAGGCAAGCGGCTCCTTCCCCGCAAGCTTCGGAATTACCCACCCCGCTTGACTTGCTCCCCACACACCGATGCGCGCATCGTCAATCATCGGCTGCATTCTCGCCCAGGCCAGCGCCTGGCGGGCTTCTTCTACACGGTCGTCAATGTTCTGATCGAGCCAGTTCCCTTCAGAGCCATCAATACCCCGCTTGTTAAGAGACAGTGAAGCATAGCCCTGGGAAGCAAGCTTCTCCCACAGCGGCTTATATCCGTCATCATGAGACGCATTGATCGGCCCGTCGCCATGAATGAACAGCACCAATCCCAGCTTGTCATACTCTTGCTTAGGCAGGACAAGCGTGCCCGTCAATTTGCCCTGAGGGGAGGGGATCTCAACGGACTCCTCCACCATGTCAAAGGTGTTTTGCTTCAGTATATAGAGCACCGCCCCTATGCATATCAGAACAATACCGACGATTGTTATGCCAATTTTCTTTCTCATAGCTGCTTCCTCCAAGAATAAAGTTCATGCTATATAAGTTGAACTTAATATTTACATATTGGGGGCTGGTCGTGACTACGGGGAATGTTTGGACTTCCGGCCGCTGTTGTTCACAGATTTCCTGATTTGAGGCCGCTACTGGCGGTTGAAATCTGTGAACAAAGGCGGACGCTGATGCTCCTCCAGTTCCAAACTTCCCCTCCGTCACTTCTGCCCTTTTTATGATTTTTCCAGTTCAACTTATAGCTAAAATTTCCGAATCATATACTCCCACTTCCATTCATGAAAAAGAACATAGCTCAGCAGACTGTGCTCCTTCCCCTGCGTGCGGAAGTCCTGCTGTTCATACAGGCGTTTGGCGCCCTGATTGCCGCCGGAAACGTGCAGGCTCAAAAAATTGAGCAAAGGCTGGCCAAGAGCATATTGCTGTACCCAGCGCAGCAGCAGCTTGCCTACTCCTTTCCCGCGATGCTTAGGATGAACAGAGAGGTCCGCAATATAACATTCTCCGGCCTGCGGCTTGTGGTCCAGAAAGTACAAAGCGGCTGTCAGCTTGAATACCTTCCATTTTCCAAACCGATTAATTTCCTGTATTAGCGGAAGTCTGGCGGGGGAACGGGCCGCAGCATCACCCGAATCCACCCCCGGCTTCCACTTGATGGACAGGGTTCCAATGACCGTTCCTTCCTGAAGCGCCACCATTCTTTGACTGGCGGTTTCTTCCGGGAAGAAATCCAGCAGCCTTTCGAAAAATAACGCCAGCTCGTTATGGGCAAGCCCCGACAAGCGGCCAAACTTGCTGCTGAACCCGTCCACAAGCAGGTAGCTGACCTCCCGGTTGTACTTGGCCTCCATCGGTTCAATGGTGATAGGGGCATTCGTCACGGTGCACTCCCCCTTTCGGCAGGTGCGCCCGCTTCAAGCTGCATCAGCAGCTCGTAATGAAGCTTATCCTGACTGAACAGGGAGAGATACGATTTCTCAATGAGAACAAGCGGCCCTGTCACAGTATAGGGTTGCGCTGCTGCATAGTCATAGAACTGCTCAATCCGCTGGTCAAGCTCAGCTTCATGTTCAATTACGAATTGGGAGGAGAGGTACTCTCCCGCAGGTAAGACCCGGCTGCCCTGCTCCTTGACCTCCGTATACAGTGAGACGTTGCCCGCACCATTGTATACAAAATGAATATCCGTTTCGAACAGATTGGCAATCTGTCCGGTTTGCCCGGCCAGCTCTCTGGCATGCAGCGCAGATTGTGTGCTCATTTCGAACCAGAACATCAAGTTCACCGGTTCCCGCCACTTCACCTGGTAAGCTGTGTTTTCTTGGCTGAAGTCCTGGTGCTCATGAAGAACCTTGCTGATAAACTGCTGGAGCGACTGCAGCCGGATGATTTCCGCATTCGTTTCGCTCAAATAGCTCTGAAGCATCTGCCGGACCTGCTCCGGCCCAAAGCTCGTCATACATTCTTTGATCGACTGCACGGACAGGCCCAGCTTACGCAATAACAGAATATGCGCCAGCTGATAAATCTGCTCAATGCCGTACATTCGATACTGATTGTCGCCCGTATAGGAAGGCATCAGAACTCCTTTTTCTTCGAAATAACGGATCTGATGCACAGACACATTCATTAGCTTGGCCAGCTCACTGATTGTGATCTCATTTTTCATTCTCCCCACTCCTTCGCTGCGCTTGATCTAAAGATACACCTTAGGTCAGACCTAAGGTCAAGCAAGAAAATGCGGCATAACAAAAAAAGCCCCAAAAAGGAGATGGGGGCTGCCAGCTAGGATAACGCTATTTTCTCATAATGCTTATACAAGGAATGAAATTGGCCGGTATAATTCTTGTTCCAGGGCTTTCGTTTTCCGCAAAAATGAATAATTGAGCTGTTATGTATTACATAGTGCATGTCGTGTTGCCCTCCGCTTAAGATTTTATAATAGAGATAGAAGCGGGGGTCATAATTATAGACAACCTCATTGATCTTCAAAATGCTTGCAGAATAAAGCGCATTGATAATGTCCTGGTCTGGAAGGATAAGGTGGGTTTTATACTCCTCCACAAATTCAAACAATGCTGCTTCGTTGATGTTCTGCCGCATATTCTCGAGATTCATCAATAACACACCTGTATTATAGTAATCCGTAATATCATACGGCAGCAGGCGGATGCGGTTAATTTCTTTCAGTGATATGCGCTCATGGCTGGCGGCGGCGAGCATGTGGGCGGATAAGTCGATATCGTACAGCTTCCTGATTTTGTTGATGATAATCATGTCCGGATCGAGGTAGAGAATGGTACGTATCTCCGCCGGCAGGAATCTGAAGGCCAATATGCGATAGTACATCTCTTTGGAGTAATGCTTGACCACCGGAGCCTTATCAAAAAGCTCATCCTGCACTGTAATGATAAACAGCCGGTGCCCTTCCTGCTCCACAAAGCGGCTGGTGGCCTCAAGCTCCTCTGCTCCAATGCTGGAATGCATTAGATAGATGGCAAAATCCTCACCAGGATTATTCACGAACATGGATTTCAACATAACCTTTAGCGGCTTGAGGTAGCCGGAATTTAAGGTGACCAGAATATTCATACGATGCATTTCTCTACTCTAACATTTACACTTCGGGCGGACAGTCCGGCGAGCTTCTCAACGGCTTCCCGGACATTCATCTGCAATTCCTTGCATACCTCATTCATTCTTGCGCCATAATGCACGACAATTCTCAGATTAATATCGAGTCCCGATTCTGTAGAGCTAAGCTCAATGCCGCTTTGGAGGGCTGTTCCGCTTAGCTTTCTGGTAATTTCTTCGACCATGCCGGTTGACATGGAAGCAATCCCGCTGGTGCCGGCTGCTGCCGTGCCGATGATTTTAGTTACTACCTCTTTTGAAATGGTGATGCTCCCCAGCATATTTTGAATCAACATTACAATCCCCTCCTGTTTATCGCTTGGCCTCTTGAACTGCCTTCATTTGAACACCATTGTAAAAAGTGTCTACCACCAGCGCCGCCGCAGATTTCATTGCAATGTGCCCGCTTTTCACCTGCTGCCAGGTTAAAAATAGCAACGAGTACAGGACGTTCATAATCCATTCTCTATCCATATCGGAGCGCAAAAAGCCCTTCTTCTGCAATAAGTCGATCACATGCATGACCGGTTCTCTCAGCTTCTGGTCCGCGGCATCAATTTCCGGGTTATAGTTAACCGATGCATCATGGGCGAGAAAATATATTTTATCCCCTAGTGGAATAAGCGCTTCGATCAGTTCCGGAATGTAGGCTTCACAGTTTTCTTCATTTAGTGCAACGCTTCGCATCGTCTCGCTTACCACCTCAATGGCCCGAAGTCCCAGGTGAACCATCAGTTGCTCCCTGCTTTCCACATACCTGTGCAGTGTCGCGATCCCGATTCCTGCCGCTTCGGCAATTTCATTCATGGATGCACTCGGCTTGTCGATCAGTAAATTCGTCGCCGCATCCAGTATGGAATGAAGCCTCGTTTGTTTGACTGCCGTCATTTCTTTTTTCATCAGCGGCTCCTCTATTGGATCAATATCATGACAATTTATGATTGCTATAACAATCATTTGATAGAATATACTATCATAATTATATGATAATTGTCCCACCGGTAATAGTCAAACTTGCGGCCGTTTTACTTGACAACCAGGCATGCGTCCCAACAAAAAAAAGCCTGGGTCCCCACTGCTTATGGGAATCCCGGCCACATCATCCACAATCATCGGCCCTGAATCGCCTAACAACGGCATTTCTGCCGTTGTTTTCTTCATCTCCGGCCCCGGACCGTCCAACAACGGCATTTCTGCCGTTGTTCCTCCATCTCCGGCCCCGGATCGCCTAACAACGGCATTTCTGCCGTTGTTTCCTCCATCTCCGATGGCGTAAAGTAAGTTGTGTACCAAGATTTGGAGCCTAGCCAGGCAACAAAAAAGTAGGGTATCCTCGGGATTGCGAAACCACCAAGGAGGAACCCTACTCGATGACTATTGTACCCGAAAATCTAATGAATAATCTATTTGAAAATCTTGTCACTGAGTTTGTCAAAGAGAACCTGGAATCCATCATGAGAGCTGAAATTCAGCACTTCATGGAGAACGAGCAAGCCGGTGAGCGAAACAGCCGTAATGGCTACTACACCCGGAGTCTGCACACCAAGTACGGCCATCTAGAGGATCTGGAGGTTCCCAGGGACCGTAGAGGACACTTCCAGACGCAAATGTTTGAGCCCTACCAACGCCGGGACGGCTGGCTGGAAGAGGCGGTGATCCAGATGTACAAAAGCGGCATGGGTACGCGGGATGTTGCCCGTTTTATTGAAAGTATGTTTGGTAGCCATTATTCCGCAGCGACTGTGAGCAATATTACCGCCACGGTACTGGAGGACATTCAGAACTGGCAGTCGCGTCCACTCGCCAAACGCTACTCCGTGATTTACCTGGATGGGCTGTACGTGAAGCTCAAACGAGGCACCGTCGGCGGTGAAGTTGTCTATTTTGCTATGGGCATTGATGAAGACGGACACCGTCAAATTCTTGGGTTTTACGTCGGGGGTCAAGAGAGCTCGAACGGTTGGAGAGAGGTGCTCAAAGATCTTTACAACCGTGGAGCGCAGGAAGTCCTGCTCGGTGTATTTGACGGTCTGCCCGGACTGGATGCCGCATTCAAAGAAGTGTACCCCAAGGCCGATGTACAGCACTGTGTCGTTCACAAAGTCCGTGCCACGTTCCCCAAAATCCGGGTCAAACACAAGACGGACGTCAT